>CANRZB010000010.1 GCA_947644195.1 uncultured Clostridium sp. | reverse complement strand
CTTTCCAATCATTATCATAGAAGAACTGAATTTACAGAAAAAATTTCAAACTCTCACCAAATAAAAAACAGCATTTTGGTGGGCTGTATCTTCACGCCCAAATGAAATCTTCTTTCTTTATAGCTTTTGTGTGATCTCGTTATGTATACCATTACTTCGCTTTGAAGACTATCTTATTATCAGACCAAAAACTTGGACTATATTCAAGCGTAATCTCCTTGGAATCTTTCGGTATTTCAAAATAAACCGATCCCTTTGCCTTTTTCCCTGGGGACAATGTCGCATCTAACCCATTATCATCTTCAAGATGATTTTGATCCACCTTGTACGAATCAGCATAACAAGTCCAATCCATCACAGTCGATAAAGTTTTGTCTGAATCAGAGATATTTTCAAATTCAAATTCCATCTTATAGAATATATTTCCCTTTTTGGGTTGTAAAAACTCATTGTCTGACTTATACTTTTTTGCAGAAACAAAGGAAATTTGAAGATCAGATGCCTCAACTACATCTCCAGGTGCAAATATTTTTTCATCCTCTCCCTGTTGTTCATTCTTGTTTTCCTTTTTTTCTTCTTTCACTTCTTGCTTGTCTTTGTTATTTTCGGAACTGGATGATGAATTTACTTTTTTAGGATTCTTATCACTAGCTTTGTCACTGTCGTTTCCGCCCCCTACCGCTATTCCTATCATAGCTATTGCAATAATCGCTATGATAACCCATTTTAGTTTCCCTTTCTTTTTGTCCTTCATCAAATGTTTCCTCCTTATTTTATATAATTTAATATAGTTTAGTATTATATCATGCTAAGAAAAACACATCAAATTTGTAATATATTATAATATCATTGAGAAATCTGATTGTATGCTAATTTCATATAAAAACGAGAATTTTAATATAGGATTTACTTTTTTGTATTTTTATGAGATGGCTCAATTGCAAAAGTAAGTTCTAGTGCAGAAGTAAATTCTACCACCCTTTAAAATCTTCTAATTTTTTCAACTTTACCGCAGCCATGTATAACATAAACTCACGGGCGGTAAATTCCGGATAAAAACCGAAATCCTGCGGCATATAACCCAAATGGCTATAATACTGTTCTCCCAACTCATCCATTCCTTTTCCACGGAAACGAATGTTGCCCGAAGTTGGTTTTAATACACCACATATCATTCGCATCAATGTCGTTTTTCCTGCCCCATTTGCTCCAAGCAGTCCATAGACCCCTGGCACAAAACTGACATTTACCTGGTTGACTGCACATTTTGTTCCATACTGTTTGGTTAAATTCTGTAACTGTAATTCCATGAAAATATCCCCCTGTTGTAATTTTATAGGCATCCGTGCTTCAAAACTTTTCTATCAAGCAAAAAATAGATGACCTATGCATTTAGCATAAATCATCTATCTTAGGATCTTCTTTTCCGTATCTTAATTCTACCATAACTTTCACAGATAAAATGTATTTCTCATTTGTATTATTTTAAATATGCTTTGTTCACATATCCATATTTCCCTTTGTATGACACCTTTTGATACTCTCTGGATCGCACTTTGATCGCTTTGTCTAACAGGATCCCTACCTTTTTCCCTTTTGGTATCCGGCCGGGCTTTTTCTTGTCAATATTCTTCTTGCTCTTCCATAGTGGAAGACCGCCATTCTTACTGTAAGTAGTTTTCATATACCATGTTTTTTTGAATTTCTCTGGCTTACCATACAACCGCTTTAATTTTACTGTAGTATCGCCCCATTTCTTTAGATAAAAATGTGGAGTATCCACAAATGATACCCAGTCTCCGCCCCATCCAAGACCAAGTTCTTTCGCAATCTTAACAACTTTTTTCAGTATTTTCTCATCATAAGACAGCTTTTTATCATTGATTGCGATATCAAACGCAATGCCCCATTGATGCTGGCTATTGTAACCGCTTCCTTGGGCATTGGTTACAATTTTTCCTGGTTTTGTCCTTCCCTTGGCATACAAAGCATCCTGGTACGCTTTCGTGCGATATCCCTCTGTAATGATCAGATAGATATTTTTCTTGGCACATTGCTTCAATAACTTATCCAGTAAAAAATTTAACCTGGGGTGTAAAAGACTACGGTCAATTCGAATATCATGTCCTTTTTTCATTCTCCATCCTCGCTTTCTTTATTGATGACTTCATCTGTACCGTGTACATTTTGAAATCATTATTTGTGACACCTTGTGTTTTGTATAACAAAAACTCCTTTTGGCAATTTGAGATACAATGCCTCTGTGCCAAATTCCAAAGAAGTCCATATGATAACATATGATTCTATTTCACTTGGTGTACTGAATTCATCAATATATTTACGATCCGAGTGATTTAAGGATGGAGACACTAACCCCGCACTTTGAAGTTGCGCGAATCAAAAAAATAGCGCATATGGATTGGTTGCTGCTTGTTGAGGAAAATACTATACTAATAATGCGACGCGGCGCAAAAAAACAGAAAAGGAGAATAATTTATGAGCTTTGGAAAAAATTTACAGTTTTTAAGACATCTGAGAGGAAATATGACGCAAGAGGATTTGGCTGAAAAAATGAATATCAGCCGTCAAACCGTATCAAAATGGGAGCTGGATACAGTGCAGCCCGAAATGGACAAAGCTATAGAACTTTGCAGGCTTTTCAATTGCTCTCTGGACAACCTGTTCCGCGATGAAATGGTCACTTGTGGCGAAGCGTATACAAATTTGCGTGTCGAGACCGTCCCCGCTTTCCGCTATATCAAACATGCCGTTATAAGCTCCGAACCAGAGGGAGACGCGATCGACAGAGTATTTTCCATTGCCCGTAGCTGCGGCGTGGATAAGCCTCGTGTCATTGGCTGGGATTTTCCAAATGTGTCACAGGAGCAGATCAATGTTTTCAATATGCACGGCTACGAAGCGGCATGGATACTGCCTGACGGGGTCGTCCCTCCTGACGTTGAAATACACGAGCAGGAAGCCCACAGATATGCAGCAATCCACATTAAAAGCCCATTTGAAAATCCTTTTGTGACCATTCCCAACGCCTATAAAACGCTTATGGAGTATATGCGCGTAAACGGTCTGGAACACACGGACAAGGATGTTATTCCCTGCTTTGAAACCGATGGGGAGAGTATGGACGTTTATATTGCTTGTAAGTAACGCATTTTATATTTTATTAGGGATCTTGAAACTACCTGCCTGTGATACCAATATCTCAGGCAGGATATTTTACTATTTAACGCTCCGATCTTAACAATGCATAATAACTGGTATCACAGATTCCCTGATTGTTGCGATCCGCACTCCGCAAAGTCCCCTCATATTTCATGCCGCATTTCTCCATCACTTTCCCGGAGTTGGGGTTTCTCGGGTCATGCTTTGCTTCTATCCGATTGGCTCCTACCACATCATAGAAGAAATCCATCACTGCTTTCAATGCTTCCGTAGTAATCCCCTGGTGCCACCAGGATCTTCCGATACAATAGCCGATTTGAACCATAGAAACATCCTCATTCCTATGAACCACGCTGATACTGCCAATCGGTTCATCACCGTTTTCTTTGAACACGATCGCCCACTGATAGCTTGTTTCATCGGAATAGGAGGCTACCCAATCCTCCAAGACAAATTTACTGACATCGACATTAGGATGTGTGGGCCATGTTAAATATTTCGTTACCTCATCATCGGATGCCCAGTTTTTGTACATAGCCTCGGCATCTTCACTGACAAATCTTCTTAAAAGCAATCGTTCTGTCTCTATCCTTTGTGTTCCACAGTGTTTCATATACACTCTCCTTCCTTAATAAGATCCTATTTGTATCTGTTTCCAGGATATTTAGCAGCCAATATATCACTTGACATGTTCCTTGTCAAGTAACAGTTAATATATTCCGGGCAACAAGTAAATGCTGTTGCCCGGAATATACTCTCCGCTTACATCAAATCCCTAGTTTCCGCATTACGAATGGTAAGCACTGCAAAAATCAGCGAGAGCGCCGTCAACATTACCGGAAACACTGCATTTCCGGCCAGTGATAGATCTCCAATGTTTGCCTGGGTCAGAAAGATCAGCAAAAAAGCAGTAATCAGCGTTGCCTTGGATGACTTCATGGACATTCCGACAAACAATGCAATAAAATAGTCTTCCAGTGTTTCGGACTGCTTCCCTATCGAAATAAGCTCTACATCATGTAACGCAAACGCTTTTGCTATCTCATTTGCCGCAGTCGGATCGTACAGACGGATCGTCTGATCATCAGCCACCTTAAAATTCTTGAATCCCAACTGATCCGAAAGCAGATACGACGCTTTCCTGATATCTTTCACTGCAATCTCCACATAGGCCGTATTTCTCTAGCCATTCCTGCGACATATTGGGTGCTTCTTCTGATATTTGCCTTGATCCTCGCCAGCACCTCCGCCACAGAAAATGGCTTGGTAATATAATCGTCGGCCCCTAGACCCAGACCTAATGTCTTATCTGAATCACTGTCTTTTGCCGAAATGATGATGATGGGCACCGTATTCTTTTCCCGAATTACTTTCATCACTTCCATGCCACTGACTTTCGGTATCATCAGATCCAACAATACCAGACTGAATTCCTCCGCAAAAAACAGCTGACAAGCGCTCTCTCCATCATAGGCAGCCGTTACCTCATAATTTTCCGTAATCAGGAAATTCTTTAACATATCACTTATTTCCCGATCATCCTCCACCAATAATATTTTCATACGATCCCTCTCCCTCAAAATCTTGTATTTTCCTTTGTTTCAATACACCAAATACAGGATATACCATTGTCGTTCTTTAATCAAGAAAAGTGCCAGTCATTCCCAGGGCAACAACATATACTTGTTGCTAGTTAAAGTTTTTGAAGCTAGGATAATTTTTGTTATCCGTTAAAAAAAAGTTTTCATCCTGCCTACATAAATTTGCTGGAATTATTTTCCAAATTGTTGACAAAAGTCTGATCTGCCTATTTTCTGGACAAAATAACGAATAAACGAAAATAAATGACTATATTATGACACGGAAACTCCTCAACTTTCTCGTGTCGTTCTCACGATCAATCGCTTAGAAAAGAGGTTCCATATGATACTGAAAGATCACAGAGGGAATGAATTTGTAGAACTGATAGAGGTAGACGAAACAGTTGCTCTGGAGGGTTATGCTCCCATTACCCATTGTCTGGCTGTCGTCTTGGTGGAAAATGATTATCTGCTCGGATGGAATCATTGGAGAAAAGACTGGGAAATCTTTGGCGGATGCCTGCAGGAAGGCGAAACCATGCGGGAATGTATCACACGGGAATGTCAGGAAGAAATCGGAATCTCTCATATCCCATTTGAATATCTCGGTTTGATGCACTTTAATATGGTTCCCGATTATTTTTCCACGGAATACCGTAAGGAATACGGCGGATTATATGGCATCCGGCTACAGACGGAAGACATGCAGACCATCGAAAAACAGCGTCAGGACCGGGATGAAATCGGTAAACTCGCCCTATTTCATCATCTTGGGAAAGACGAAACCATTGCAGAGATTGACCGGGAACTCTTAAAGTATTTTCCAAAATAATTACAACGTCCGGGTAACGGAAAAACCCCCTCTGCATCACTCTGTTGCAGAGGGGGTCCTATTGCAATTTATAAACGTTTCATCAGTTCCGCACGTTTCTCTTCGAATCCCGGTTTTCCTAACAGGGCGAACATATTCTTCTTGTAATCTTCCACACCAGGCTGGTTAAATGGATTTACGCCTGAGATATATCCACTCACACCGCAAGCAAATTCAAAGAAATAGAACAACTGCCCCAGATAATACTCATTTTGCGCCGGCATTTTAACCAACAGATTAGGTACATTGCCATCCACATGTGCAAGCTGGGTTCCCTTCATGGCATTTTTATTGATGAAATCCAATGTCTTTCCGGCCAGATAGTTCAAACCATCTAGATCAACTGGCTCTTCTTCCAACGTGATATCTGCACTCACATCTTCCAGTTCGATGACTGTCTCGAACATCACACGGCTACCGTCCTGGATAAACTGTCCCATAGAATGTAAATCTGTAGTCAGATCAACGGAAGCTGGGAAAATTCCCTTCTGATCTTTTCCTTCACTCTCCCCATACAACTGTTTCCACCATTCAGACACGTAATGCAGGAAAGGCTCATAGTTACATAAAATCTCAACTGCCTTGCCTTTGCGGTGTAAAATATTCCGTACAGCCGCATACTTCATAGCATCGTTATCTGCAAAATCTTTGTCCAGACAAACCTCACGCATTGCTGCTGCACCTTCCATCAGCTTCGTGATATCTGCGCCACTCACTGCAATCGGCAATAACCCAACCGCAGTCAACACAGAGAAACGTCCTCCGACATCATCCGGCACGACAAAACTCTCATAACCTTCCTCAGTTGCCAAATTCTTCAATGCACCCTTTTCCCGGTCTGTCGTAGCGTAGATCCTGGCAGCAGCCTCTTCCTTGCCATACTTGTCCTCTAACATTTTCTTAAAGATACGGAACGCTACCGCCGGCTCTGTCGTCGTACCTGATTTGCTGATAATATTGACAGAAAAATCTCGGTCTCCGATGACATCTTTCAACTGTGTTAGATAGGTGCCGCTCAAATTATTTCCACAATAATAAATTTCCGGTGTCTTACGAATCTCCTTGGACACACTGTTATAGAATCCATGTCTTAAAAATTCAATCGCTGCTCTTGCCCCCAGATAGGAGCCTCCAATACCAATGACCAGCAGTACCTCGGAATCTGACTGAATCTTCTCTGCTGCTTTCTGGATCCGGGCAAACTCCTCCTTGTCATAATCGATCGGCAGATCAATCCATCCCAGGAAATCACTTCCGGCTCCCTCCTTGCTCAACAACACCTCCCTGGCATCACCGGCAATCTTCTCCATCGCCTTGATTTCTTCTGATGAAATGACATCTTTTGTCAATGCATAATCAAATGTTACTTTATTTGCCATGATCGTCCTCCTATCTGTCATGATGACATATTTCTTTCCTACTATGATTCCATTCTGGCAGACTTCTATCAATTTCGTTTACCAAAAACCATACTTTACCATTTTAATCAATTCTACTTACTAAATCAAGCCCCAACTGCATATTTTCCACGTTGCAGCAACGATTTGTTGCCATTTACCGTAACCGCCAGATGGATCAATCTCTGCGATCCGTCATTTATTCCATCATTCCCGATCCGGTTCCAAATTCCCAAATTTGGTGTAGTTGGACAGCCATGCCAGCTTGACCGAACCGGTAGGACCGCTTCGCTGCTTGGCAATAATAACCTCTGCCACACCCTTTTCCTCACTGTCCGGATTATAATATTCATCCCGGTACAGAAACATTACCATATCCGCATCCTGCTCGATTGCTCCCGACTCACGCAGATCTGACAGCATCGGCTTCTTATCCGGTCTCTGCTCGACTGCACGGGATAGCTGGGACAACGCAATGACCGGTACATTCAGCTCCCTTGCCATAACCTTGAGAGAACGGGAAATCTCAGAGATCTCCTGCTGCCGGTTCTCACTCCTCCGTCTGCCTCCGCCGGACATCAACTGCAAATAGTCAATAATAACCAGATCTAATCCCTGTTCAATCTTAAGTTTCCGACATTTGGAGCGAAGCTCCGACGCCGTAATTCCTGATGTATCGTCAATGACCAGATGAGAATTTCCAATTCGCCGTACACTTCCCACCAGGCGGTCCCAATCCTCATCCTCCAGATTTCCGGTACGGATTTTCTGGGAATCCACCCGGGAATTCATAGACAGCATACGCTTGACCAACTGTTCCTTGCTCATCTCCAAGCTGAACATCGCAATGGTACTCTGACTGTGTAATGCAATATATTCCGCCAAGTTTAATACAAATGCCGTCTTACCCATCGCAGGTCTGGCTGCAATCAAAATCAAATCTGAATTCTGTAACCCAGCTGTTTTATAATCCAGATCCCGGAATCCCGTTTCCAACCCGGTAATATGTCCTTTTTGCTTCGCTGCCCTCTCAATGCTGTCGAGCGTGCGCAGAACCACATCCCGGATCGGTTCAAATTCACTTCCCCCTCGCTGCTGTATCACCTGGAAGATACTTTTCTCCGCATCCTCCAACACATCTTCCAGCGCCTGACGGTCCATATAGCAGTCACCGGCAATCCGTTCTGTTACCTGGATCAGACGGCGCAGTACTGCTTTCTCATGCACAATCGTTGCATAATGCTTAATGTGGGTGGAAGTTGGAACACTATTTAAGAGCCCGCCTATATATTCCACGGAACTCAGTTCCGGTGGAACCTCTAATTCCCGCAATTTATTCTGCAGCGTTACCAGGTCTGTCCCTACTCCACTCCGATACAGTTCCACCAGAGCATCAAAGATCACACCATACTGTCCCTGGTAAAAGTCTTCTGACGTAACGGTTTCAGACGCCGTTAAAATGGCATCCCTGTCCATAATCATGGAACCGATCACGGCACGCTCCGCCTCAATATTATGCGGTGGTATCCGCTTAATCGCCGCCTCTTCCATACTTATCCTCCATGTAGTATCGCTTCTGCTCCGGGTCTTCCCGCATCAAACAATAAGGCAGGACATGCCCGCCTACATTGTGTTTCGCCTTACTGACGGCAGATTGCCAAATCAGTCACATTACGCCTCTCTGACCAGTACCTGCAATTCTCCCGTCACTTTTGGATGCAGCTTAATCTGTAACTGGAACGTTCCCGGACTCTTGATCGGTACATCCAATACCATTTTCTTTTTATCCAGCTCATATCCCAACTGCTCTTTGGCTGCCGCCGCCAGTTCTTTGGTCGATACCGAACCAAAACTCCTGCCACCGGAACCGGTCTTGATCGCTACAGTGATAGACTTGTCCTTGAGTTCCTCCGCAAATGCCCTGGCCGCATCCAATTTTTCCTGCGCCAATTTTTCCTGATGTTTCTTTTGTAATTTCAGCTCATTCATGTTCTTAGCATTCGCTTCCACACCGAGATTCTTCTTGATAATAAAATTTCTGGCATATCCTTCACTGACTTTAACAACTTCTCCCTTTTTCCCCAGGGATTTTACATCCTCTAATAAGATTACCTCCATACGGAACCTCTCTTTCTATTTTATTAATTTCCACAGCTCTCTGTTTCTTTTTCTTTCTCGCTATATTTCACCCTCTGCAATCATTTGGTCAATCTCCTGCATTAACCGTTCCTTCACACCTTCGATATCCAGACCAGGAATCTGCGTTCCCGCCATATTAATATGGCCACCGCCACCCAATCTCTCCATCAGCACCTGTACATTCACTTCATCAATGGAACGTGCACTGATGTACACTTTTCCATTAAACTTCGTCAATACAAAGGATGCCTTGACTTTATTTATATTCAAGAGAGAATTTGCGATTTTAGCGCCTAACACAGTCGGCGAATCAATGCCACGGGACGGACACTCAGCAATGGCAAACTGATCAAGATACAATTCCGTATCCTGAATCGTCGCCGCCTTGATCTTATATTCTTCCAGATTATCCCGAAACATCTTACGGACACGCACGGCATCCGCACCATTCCGACGCAAATACGCCATAGCTTCAAACGTGCGGACTCCACATTTATCGGTAAAACAGTTCGTATCTATCATGACACCGGCATACATCGCTTCCGCCTCCGGCGGACGCAGTTTCAAACCGCCTCCGATATACTGAGATATTTCCGCAACCATCTCACTGGAAGAAGACGCATAAGGCTCCACATAGAACAATACCGCATTGTCGATCGCATCCCCGGCCTGACGATGATGGTCAATCACCACAACCGACTGTGCCATAGTAATTAATTCTGGACATTCCGTGTGATCTGCAATCCCCACATCCACGATAACTAACAACGTACTGTCATCCATCCGTTTCTGTGCTTCATCCCCATTGATTAACATATCATTGTCATATTCACTAGAATAGAAACGTTCTTTGATGGGACGTACCGATGCATTGACTTCATCAACTACAATATGCGCCTTGCGGTTCAGGGTCTTGGCAATGCGGTAGATCCCCACAGACGCCCCAAAGGAATCCGCGTCGCCGATGGAATGTCCCATCACGATCACACGCTCTTTTCCCTCAATCAATTCTTTTAACGCATGTGCTTTCACACGGGCTTTCACACGGGTATTCCGCTCTAACTGCACCCGTTTCCCGCCAAAGAACTGCTCCTGTTCTCCACATTTAATAACTGCCTGGTCACCACCACGCCCTAATGCCAGATCTATTGCGGCACGGGCCCACTCATAGCGCTCCAGAAACGTACCATTCCCCACACCGATTCCAATACTGATGGATGCGCCACCCTGGTCATTCCCCAGATTGATATTCCGAATATCTTCCAGAATCGTGAAACGGCTGTCAATGATCTCCTCTAGATAACTCTGCTTAAATACAAACAGGAACTTATCCTTTTCCATCTTTTTGGAGATAGCGTCAATTCCCTGCATATATTTATTGACCTTTCGGTCAATCAACGCCGTCATCAGCGATTGACGTACCTCGTCAATATTATCCAGCATTTCATCATAGTTATCAATATACAGAAGACCGACAATCAGATTCTCCGCTTCCCGCTTCTCCTCTGCCTGAATCACTTCTGTCTCGTCATACAGAAACATGGTAAGCAAACGTTTCGTATCCAGAATCAAATCCATCGGCATCAGATGTTCTTCCGTTTCTCCGCCTTCATCCGTTACCACATTCAAAATAGCACGGTAATAGTGGTCTTCTGTGCGCACATGAATCACGGCATCCTGCCCTTTCTCTGGAAACCGCTCTTCTGTAATCTCTGGAAATACATTTGCAATATTTCTGCGTGCTGCCTTTTTGTTGACTGCCACTTCAATAAAGGCATCATTCCCCCAGAGCAACTGGCCTTCCTCACTCAAAATCGCAAAAGGAACCGTCAGTTCCGTCATCACTTTCATCTGCATTTCGCCGTAGGTACTGGCAAAATGAACCAGATCACGGCGCAATTTTCGATGCCCCGTAAACCGTAAGATCATGGACAGCAGAAAAAATACCAGAAAATAACCGAAACCGATCATGCCGGCCTTGCGGTTCTCTATAAAAAGCTGCACCACCATCACGACCAGAAGCAGGCTCAGAAAGATTGGCCAGCTCAGGTAGGTGCGCAGTCTTCCACGCAATTTAATATCCTGTCTCATAATATCCCCCCATGCCGCAAATGTTTTGCGGCTTCAGTCGTAAAAATAACTTAACTGAATGATTATATCATTTTATGAGGATAGTGTCAAAATGGGCAAATTTATAAATGCTGGTTAAACTGTTCCACTGGCATCGGCTTTGCATAATAATACCCCTGCGCAGTATCACAACCACACTGGCTCAAAAACAATGCCTGTTCATGGCTCTCCACACCCTCTGCCACCAATTCCAAACCAATTTCCTGTGTCATGCGAATCGTATGCTCCACGATCTTCTGTCCACGCTCAGAGCGCACAAAATCCTGTAGGAATTCACGGTCGATTTTGATAATATCAAACTGGGTATCCTTCAAAGTATTCAGAGAGGAATAACCCGATCCGAAATCATCCATCAGCAACATATATCCATGCTGTTTCAACAGCTCTATGCCAACACTGGTCTGTTCCTGGTCTACTGTCTCCGTTATTTCAATCTCCAGGTACTTACGCTCAATTCCATATTTCTCAATCAAACGATCCAGCACCTGTACAAAACGTCCATCCTTCATATGCCGCCTCGAAACATTGACGGAAATCGGAATCGGTTGGATGCCAGCGTCAATCCAGGCACGCACCGTCTTGCAAGCCTCTTCCCATATGTACTGATCCATTTTAATGATAAAGCCGTTCTTCTCAAACAGAGGAATGAAATCTCCCGGCGGTATCAGCCCCCGCACCGGATGAATCCACCGAACCAGAGCCTCCGCTCCGACAATACAGTTTTGGGAAATGCTGTATTTTGGCTGCAGGAACATAACGAATTCCTGCTTCTCTAATGCCTGTTCCATCTCATCCTCGACAAGTTTCTGAATCTTTGCCTGCTCCTTCATATCATCCCGATAGAACATCACATGGTTTAACGCATCCCCTTTGATACTCTGTCTGGCAAACGCAGCTCCATCCCCATATTTACGCAGGTTCCTCGTGCGGTCTTTTACCTCGCAGACACCAAAATACAATGTATACGGAATCCCCTTGTATCCCTGTAAATTTTCTCTGATCAGCGCAATCAGGGCGTGAAGATCTTCTTCCTCTTCAAACGCAGTTAATATCATAAAAACATCCGCGGTCAATCTGGTATATAGCTGATCTTTCCCCAGAATGACCTTGAGCGTGTGGATAAAGAAACGGAGAATCTCATCCCCCATATCTTCCCCATACTGCTCATTAATCACTTTAAATTTTGCCACATCAAACTGCACCAGAGCGAATCGTTTATCCAACTGTGATTCCATAATCTCCCTGGCACTTTCCGCGAAATAGGTAGGGTTTTTGTCATTGGTAATTGATTCTGCCAGATTCAAACGATAGATTTCCTCCTGGGACAGCGGCATGATCTCCACCCAACCCCGATCCATAACACCCGTTTTCTGCTCTTTTTGAATATGACATTCAATCCGGTAATACTGATAGGTATTATCAACATTGCGCAAATGGAGACTGACTTCTTTGCGCTTCCCCGAAAGTGGATGAAATTCATTGGCGTCCCTGCTTCCCTGCTGCATGATATTCAAAAACAGAGAACACAATTCCCGATCGCTATCCTTAACAATATCCAACAGACCCAACATTCCTTTTTCTCGAATCGGTTCCCGCACCAGAGATTCACACCCCGTTTCCGAACAACTCCAGCCTTTTTGGTAATCCCAGTACACGATAAATTCATCGGTGTCAGCAATCAAGGCGTCTGCCACCTTTTCCTTCAGCCCCATATTTATTCCTCCCATCATTTGAATCCTAACACAGAGAATCTATGATTCTTCCACCATACGATCTGTATTCCTCAGGCACAGAACGGATCTCTTTTCCTCTGTGGCCCATATTACCGCTGCAACCATTTCCGCAGCGAAGAAACCGCAACTTCCATATCTCTCCGTCCAGTCTCATATACCTCCTGTATTTTCTCAGGATCATGGCACATCCTACCGATCTCCAGAACCTCACTGGGCCGAATGACAAATACTGTGCCCTCCTGCTCCATCCTGGCTAATTCCTGCCGCGTCTGGTTATACACCTGATGACGGCTTTCCAACGCCCTGATAAATTTGGGGTATCTGCGATAAATCATCTTCGCCGGAAAGACCCGCGCCGGTTTCTTGCGATAGGTCTTATCCCTAGTCAATATCACCACCGTCCTGGTATATCCCATTTCCCGAAACGCCTTAACCGGAATACTGTCCGTACATCCCCCGTCCAACAGTTTTTTGCCATCGACAGTAACAATATGGGATACATATGGCAAGGAAGCTGATGCCCGGATCAAATCCATCTGCTGGCGCAGATCCGTTACCTCCAGGTATTCGGCCTTGCCAGTTTCCAAATTACTACAGGTAGCATAAAACCTGGTTTTCGATTTTGCATATGCGTCATAGTCAAAGGGATCTAAAACTTCCGGCAGTTCCCGATAGCAGAAGTCCCTTCCCACCAGCTCCCCCGTAGTAATCCAACTTCGAAAACTC
Source organism: uncultured Clostridium sp. (assembly GCA_947644195.1). Taxonomy (GTDB): domain Bacteria; phylum Bacillota; class Clostridia; order Lachnospirales; family Lachnospiraceae; genus Butyribacter. The sequence goes on along the minus strand of CANRZB010000010.1, from coordinate 76,024 downwards.
ATAAATCTCTTATCATTACAGTATTTTTTGTAATATCGGATACTTCTTCCGACCTGTCCAGCTACCATCGTGCAACCATGGATCGCTCCAGCAGAAACACCGATCACACCATCAAAGGTAAATCCCTGCTCCATCATGACATCCAACACCCCGGCAGCGTAGATCCCCCTCATTCCACCGCCTTCAATGACCAGTCCCGATTTTTCCATGCTACACCTCTTATATTATAAATAGTATTGAAACTGCCGGACAGCATAAACGATATCTACCGATACGCTCATCGCTCTTGGCAATCCATGCCGATATTATAACTCAAACTGATCAATAATACTCTGCAATTGATCAATCGCTTCCTGGCAGGAATCTACCAAATTCATATTCTGCATGGTATCCGATACGATATCTGACGTCTTTTCTGCAATCTCTCCTACACCAGTTGCCGATTGTGTCACGGTAGCCGTAATGCCCATCAATGCGTCTGCAATTTCCCCAATGGTAACCGACAGGCGATTGACCGCTTCCTCAATCGTTCCCATACTACTGCTGACGGTATCAGCATCCTGATTATATTGTACGCCTACCGCTTCAAACTGTTCGTAGTCCTTGAGAACCACATTTTCCAGAAAATCAACCGTACTGCTCAGATTTTCCGTCATATTCTGGACCGCCTGACTGATCTCGGTCATAATTTCATTAATACTGATTACCGTATTGGAAGATTCATTTGCAAGATTTCCAATCTCTGAGGCAACTACTGCAAAACCTTTTCCCGCCTCACCTGCTCTGGCAGCCTCAATACTCGCATTCAACGCCAACAGGTTTGTCTGTGACGAAATTTCCATAATCGAATCCGTCAGCGTATGGATCTTTTCCACTGCCTGTGCCTGCTGCAATGCTTCCTTCGTACTGTCCTTCATATTCTGATATATGTTTAAGGTATGCTCGGTCGCCTGTCTGGTACGCTGCCGCATATCTTCTGCACGAGAAGTAATCTCCTGGGAAAGTTTATCTCCTTGGGATGTCAGGGCACAGATATCCTCCACACCGCCCCGCATCGTTTCAATATTTGCCGTAATATTCTGTGTAGTCGCCGATGTCTCCTGCATCCCTGCTGCAAGCTGTTCCGTAGTTGCTGAATTATCAGTACAGTTCGTATTGATCGACTGGCTGATGGAAGTCAGTTCCCCCGCCTGTTGGTTAATATTTTCAGAAGCCTCTTCCATCCGACTGACCATGCTACGCATACTCTCACACATGTGGTTTACTGACTGCCCCATGACGCCAGTCTCATCTTTGCGCTTCAATACTCCGGCTAAATCTGTAGATTCCGTAAAATTAAACTGTGCGATCCTCTCAATGACATTGGACATTCTCAAAATCGGTCTGGAAATATATACAGCGACAATAAACGCAAAGATACACATACAGATAAAGACGAGAACAGAACCGATCATTGCACGGTTCTGAATATCATCCATCGGCTGTAAAATCTCTGCTTCATCCGCAGACACCACCAAAATAGTATTATCACTCAGGACATGATAGCTGGCATATTTCATAGCCCCTTTAAACTCATATCCTACAACAGCATCCTCAGGGTGCTTCCCCTCCCCGATTTCTTCAACTAAACCCTTCACTACAACATTCTCAACCGGTTCTCCAACCTTTTCCTGCGTAGGATGGAAAAGCATGGTCCCATTCTCAGAAACAACATAGACATAAGAGCTTTCCACACCCTGCACTTTTGCTTCTCCTACCAGATTCTTAAACACTTCATAAGTCAAATTTACGTTTGCATCAACTGCATTTTGCACAATATCGCCATACGCTTTCGCCAGTCCCAACATATTGTTCTGTACAGACATCCTAATTTGGTCTTTTGTAGATGGTACTACAATCAGAAGGTTCAATATCGTTGCAACACAAACCGAAATCATTACCAGGATGGTAATCGTAAATCGAATGGAATGTAAAAAACCAGTTTTCTTTGTCTTCTTTTTCATTTTGTCCTCTTTTCTATTTTTCTAAACAACTGGTAACTCACTCGACTCCCTATATACCTTATATAATAGAATACCACGTCTACCTGGGATACGGCAAGGGTTAATTCCGTCCTTCTGCTCGATCCTATTGTTTTATTTTCTGCAGAAACTGGTCTGTAAATTCTGTTACTGGAATAATCCGCAACGCCTGCCTGATCTCTGGTGCCACATCCCGCAAATCCTCCTCATTTTCCTGTGGAATAAACACCGTCTGTATTCCCGCACGCATCGCGGCCATCAGTTTTTCCGGCAGGCCACCCACCGGCATAATCCTGCCTTGCAGCGAGATTTCTCCAGTCATTGCCACCAAAGAATCTACGGACTTTCCGGTAACAAGAGAGGCGATCGCTGCTGCCAGTGTAATTCCTGCGGACGGTCCATCTTTTGGCACAGCCCCAGATGGTACATGGATATGCAGATCCTGTTTTTCAAACTGCTCCGCATGTTCTGGATACATTGATTTCACTAGGCTGACCGCAATCTGCACAGATTCTTTCATCACATCCCCTAATTTTCCGGTAATGATTGTTTTACCACTTCCCTGGACAAACAGGGCTTCTATAAACAAGGTGTCTCCACCTCCTGCCGTCCATGCCAATCCATTCACAACCCCCGGCCGTTTTGGTGCTGTGACCTCATCATGATGAATCGGTTTCTGGTCTAAGAACTCTCTCAGACGTTTCGGACTGACCGTGACGGATTTTCGTTCACCCTGCACCAGTTTTACCGCTGCTGCACGACACAGGGTATTGAGATGTTTCCGCAGGCTGCGCACACCCGCTTCCGAAGTATATTCCGAAATAATTGCCCTAATCGTTTCGTCTGTAATCTTTAGCTGTCTGCTGCGGATTCCAGTCTCTTTCATTGCCGCAGGCAGCAAGTGTCTTTTGGCAATCTCAAACTTTTCTATCGCCGTATATCCCTGAAATGAAATAATTTCCATCCGGTTTAGCAACGGTTCCGGGATATGGTCCGTAGTATTGGCAGTGCAGATAAACAATACATCCGACAAATCATACGGAACATTCATATAGTGGTCTGTAAAGGAATTATTTTGCTCTGGATCCAACACTTCCAGCAAAGCACTGGACGGATCTCCGGCATAGTCTTTGGACAATTTGTCAATCTCATCTAACACTACCACCGGATTAGAAGCACCACTCCTTCGAATTCCCTCCATTATTCGCCCAGGCATCGCCCCCACGTAAGTACGGCGGTGTCCCCGGATTTCTGCCTCATCCCGCACACCTCCAAGGCTGATCCTGGTATACTTCCTGTGCAGCGCCTCGGCAATACTCTTTCCGATACTGGTTTTCCCGGTTCCCGGCGCTCCGGTAAACAACAGAATCGAACCGGATTGTTTTTTCTGTAATGTCATCACGGCAAGCTGTTGTATGATCCGTTCCTTGACCTTAGACAACCCATAGTGGTCTGCTTCTAAAATCTCTCTGGCCTCGGTAAGATCAACCGGCACAATATCCTCTTTTTTCCATACTAATCCTGTAACGAAGTCCAGATAATCGTACAGCATACCGTATTCGTGGCCATGCTCCCCCTCCTGTTTCATCCGAAGAAGCACTTTTTTCGCTTCTTTTTCTGCCACTTCATTCATACCTGACTCGGCGATCTGCTTTTCAAAACGGTCGAGATCAGAACCACTCTCTGGATGCAGCTCATCCAGCTGTTTCTGTAAATAAGAAATCTGTTTCTGCAGCGCATCCTCCCGAAACCGCTTTTCATTTGATTCCTTTTGTGCTTCTGCCGCTTCCTCACTGACTCTCTGCTGCTCCAAAAATTCATAGATAAAGCGCTCCAGAATCTTTAGACGTTCCGATCTCTTGTTCGCTTCCAATAATTCATATTTTTCTTCCACAGAAACACTCAGATAAGCGCCCATTCCCACTGCCATATCTTCTAACGTCTTCCAATGCATGATATAGGTTCTAGCCACCATGCCCCAGGGATATTTCTGTACAAATTCCAAAAGAGCCGCCCGCAGTGTGGTAAAACGTTCTTGGCGCTGGGACAGATCGACATCATCAATTTCCGTCCGTTCCCGCATTTCTAATAAAATATTGCCATCTTCAATCCGCAAATTCAAAAGATCGACACAATCATGTGTGATGATACTGACATTCCCGTCATCGTCAATCTGGTCGATCTCTCCGGTAACGCCAATCGGATAAAAAGATTCCTCCGTCAAATTCTTTCTGTCCTGGCCATCACGGGTCAACAAAAAGACCACATTTTCCCCTACCATCGGTTCCTCATTCGTTAGATTATGATAATATTCCTGGTTAAAATAAAAATGTACCCCTGGAATCACGATTAAATTATAAAACGGAATAGCAATCATCACATTACCCCCACTTCATTTGACAAACGAAAACAACTATTAGCACTCTAACATAACGAGTGCTAATAGTTATTATATCTCAGTAACAGTGTTTGTCAATCTTTACTTTTTAATCTTAGCCTTTTTCCCAACGCCCTTCTTACGTAAAAACTTCTTATATGCCTTATATTTTTTCTTAGGAACTTTGACCGTAGCTTTTCCTGCAATACCTTTGAATGATCCGGCTCCTACCGTTCCCTTGGTCAGCTTTTTCGTCTTAATTGTAATTTTTGCCAATTTCTTGCACTTCTGAAACGCCTGTTTTCCAATGGTTCTGACATTTACACCAATCACCACGGATTTTAGTTTCTGGCACCGGACAAATGCCTTGGCAGAGATAGCCGTTACCCGAAAGGCAAAACCATCCATCCGCACCGAAGCTGGTATCGTTACTTTTTGAATGGATTTAGACGTTGGTTTTACTAAAGTTACCGTTCCAGAACCCGTCACTTTATAGACCAACTTACCGATCGTCTTCTGATACCCTACTCCTGGCATTTGTGGCTTTGGCGCTGGAGATGGCACATACGTCGCACCTCCAATGGCAGAACGGGCATAAGCATTTTTGGAGGTATCTATCTCTCTGGTATTACAGCCAGAAAAACTGTTGCCCGCAATGTAAGTCACCGTGGACGGAATCACCATCGTATGAATATTCTGACAACCGGAAAATGCTTCATCTTTGATATTCTGTAACCCTTCCGGTAAAATTACCTCATTGAGATTGGAACATCCAGAAAACGTACCTGGTTCAATGGTGGTCACCCCGGAAGGAATATTGATTTTGTGCATATTGGTACAATTCTGAAATGCCCCTGTTCCTATACTTGTCAAGGTACTGCCGGTAAATACTACCTCATTGAGATTCGGATTCCCGGCAAAGGCATAATTTTCAATCGTCTGTAACGAAGCAGGCATTGTTATCGTATGCAAGTTTGGACAACCTGCAAACGTATACTCTGGCAACACGGTAATCTGCGTCTTAGACAAATCGGGCGTCCGGTTTGCAATATAGGCAAAACTGTATTTTCCAATGGTCTTAACGGATGCTGGCAGGGAGATATCTAAATTGTCATTGTAGGCAAATGCCCAGTCACCTACCGTTTCCAACTGTGCAACTTCCGTAAACGTAATCCCCAGCAGTCCACTCTCATAGAATCCATAGCTGTCAATACTCTTGACGGTACTTGCGACTGCAACATGCTGCCATCCCAATGCCTGTCCCGCATAGGGTAGAATTTCTTCAATCCCCTCAGGAATCGTATACTGCAGGCTGTTATTCTGATCGCGGAATCTAGGTGCCAGACGGTATAGCTTCTTACCGTCGAATGAAGTCAGGCAGGCACCCACTCCCTCTTGCAGGTTGGCGCCTCCCTCCCCGCTATCCTTAAAATACTCGCTGCCTTCCATAACATCAAAACTGGCAATCGCACAGGAATTGAAAGCCCGCTGTCCGATCGACTGTAACGACGCCGGTATGACCGCACAGCTTCCACGGTCGGTCACTTCAAAATAAACATTCTCTCCTGCCGGACGATTACCAGGCTGCATAGATGGATTCGAAATCACCGTATTTTCTCCCTCCGACACTTCCTCTGACACTCCCGGACGGTTACCGTCGATATCCTCACTTGTGGAATCCATTTTCACATAGCTTAGTCTCCAGTCCTGTTCCTGATTTTCCGTTACCTGCTCTTCCTGATAGGACTTGTCCGTCTGATAGACACAAACCGCAGATAAATTGGTACAGCCACAAAAAACATCATCCCCCAGCGATACAACCGTATCCGGCAGTATCACTTTCTGCAGGTTACTATTTCCCTGAAAAGTTCCGGTCAATCCCTTGACCTCAACCCCTTGTATCTGTCTGGGAACCACGACCACTGTCTCTGGCTTCTGCTCCTCCACCACCGAAACATCGCCTGTTCCCTCTCCGTTCTCCCCGGGTCCCAGATCCTGATATCCCGTAATCATCTGGGTTTCTTTGTCAAATATAAAATGTTCTTCCCCCGTCACCTCATAAATACGATCCTGGTCCACTGCCTTCGCTCCCGGTGCAATCCCCAATCCAAACAAAACTGCCACACAGAGCACACCCCATAATTTCCATGTCTTTCCTTTCATCCGCTACCTCCTGCGTCTTTCTCTATCTTCTCCTACTAAAAACAGTATACTCCATTTACCATTACTTGTAAATTACATCTGTATATTCCTCTTTTAACGGCGCCTCTGCTTCTACTATCGCATGCTGTGCCAATACCTCAAGCACATCGACACAATCCCGCATCAGGATATGTCCTACTTTCCGATGCGCTACTTGTCCCATATCCCGTTTCAGCAAAGGCAACTCCGTACATCCCAGTATCAAACGTTCCGCCCCTTGTTCCTGCAGGGAAGCCGCAACTTCATAAAACATTTCCCAATGTACCGGAATTCCCTTTTTAAGCTGCTCGTAAATGATCTGCATCACTTTTTCCTGTCTGGCCGCATCCGGCGCCAAAACCTGTACCCCGGCTGCCTCAAACTCTCTCTCCAGTACCCGGCTCTGAATCGTCCCTGTGGTAGCCAGCAGCCCAACCCGGCGTATTCCTTTCTCCGCCACATCCCGCGCAAGAACACGGGGCAGATGAATCACTGGAACCGCTAATGTTTCTGCCAGATCATGATAATAATAATGCGCTGTAATACATGGAATCGTTATGAGCTGAGCTCCCAATTCCTGCAATTCCTGCGCCACCCCGGAAAGTACCGGAGAAGGATTTTCCTTAGACTTCCCTAAAATATATGCTGTCCTGTCAGGGATATCCGGCAGACTGAGCATATAGATCCTGGGATGCTCCTGATCCCGAGCTGCATCCGTCATACGGGCAATCAGCTCCAGATAATAGGCCGTAGCCATCGGCCCCAGCCCTCCAATTACTCCAATTGTCTTCATCGTTGTCTCCTTTCTCTGATGGTTGATTCCTTTCAAGCAGAACAAGGCGATGACAGATTCAATGCATGCATGATGCCCTTTCTGTACACCGCCTCGTTGCGTGTTACTAAAATATTAGATTCGTACTCCCCGTCCAGCAAAATAATTTGCAATCGCTACCAGATGAATTCATCAGACCGGATTCGGACTAATCTTCTTTTTCGCCCGTTTCGGATATAATTCTTCCTGGAAACGGAACGTAGATCCGGTGCTATACATATGCAGCTGCTCGTCTGTCATTAGACAGAAATTGCCTTTTCTGGTTCTTGGCGTTGTATCAAAATGATACCATCCCCCCCTGACATACACCAGATTCCACCAGTGATTGTTGCCGGCGCGTTCTGGATACCGCCGAACCATAATATGCGGAATACCCGCCCGGGTTATCAATAGCTTTGCAACGGAATAATAAGTAAAACAATCCCCGCTGTGGTTACGAATTCCATTGGCAGCCTCGACACGCCAATCCTTGTGTCCACCCGTGCCTGTATAAGAACAGTTTCCCTGCACATACTGATAAATTTTCCTCAACTTCTTCTCGTCAGACCCTGACTGGATCTTGTTTTCCAGAATAATATCGGCAAACTGCTCCGCCGCACCCGGTTTCAAGAGCTGTACTTTAGCCCAAGCCTTGGTCTTATTGCCAGCCTTATCTTTGGCGGTATAGTATACCTTATAGATCCCCTCTTTATTCCAGCGGATTCGACTGGTATCAACCGATACTGGCACTTTACCATCTCTGGCATCGACTGCCTTGACATGGTCCTTGAAATGATACGTGTTTTTCTGATCGGAATAACATAACCAGATCGGCTCACCCTGGTAACAGCTTTTCTTTCCTACCCAGCCTGAGATAACCGGCCCGGTCAGATCCATGTCACTCCATCGCAATGTCCCCTTTTTCTGAGACACTTGATACGTGTATACGGCTTCTTTTGTATACAGTTTAATCTGTGTCAGCTGCATTGCACTGATTTTTCCGGATGCATCGCCCTCGCAACGGATCCGGGCAGATTTTTTCTTCGCCTTAATATTTTTGGCTGACAACACCACCGTTTTATCCTTTGTTGCCCATACCACCTTGGGTTCCTGCTTTGCTGTTGGTTTCGGCGTTACAGGAACAGAGGGTGGTGTTGCGGTAGCAACTGGTAACGGCGAAGCTGTCACTCCCGAAGTCGGCTTTCCCGTTGGATCTCCCGTCTTTTTCAGCGATTCCGTATTTTTAGTTATCCCAGTTTTGTTGGAATGGATCGCCGTTTTCCCCTGCCCGGACACGGATAGCGGTTCCTGCACCCGAATCCGGTAATAATACTCAATCTTGACAATTTTCCCTTTTTTTGCAGTATTGTGAACCACGGCCGAATATTGATAACGATGATCCCCCGTCTTCTTCATTTTTACTGCCTGCAGGCGCACCTCATCCAATGCCACCTCTAATGACGGTTTTCCCTTGGCGGCCCGCACTTTTAGAGAAAGTTCCCTGGACTCATATCCCTGGCGTTTCACAATAATTTTGACCTGCCCCGGCCGTTTTCCGGTAACGACTCCCTGGGCGCTGACAGAAGCGATCGTAGAATCGCTGCTTTGGTAACGAACCTGCTCTGTTCCAGAACGGATAACAATCTGTTTTCCAACAGCGATCTGTTTCACCGGAATAGATGCCTTGACGGTCTTGGCTTCTGCGGTCCGTGTACAATTTCCTGTACAGGAAAAGAGAACTGCAGCCAGTAATACCAACCAAACACTGCCTGTTTTCTTCATTCTTAACTCATCTCCCGTATTTTATTTCTTAACCTTAGTCTGCAAATAGACAATCCCGGAAACCTTACCATTTTTGACAGATAATTTTAAGGTACAATTTCCTTTTTTGTATACATAAGCATTACTAATTAACTTGTCCGTTTGATCATAACCTTTGCCATATTTCTTGACGATGTTAGCCTCTTTGCTCCCAATCTTGATCCCCTCTTTGGTTTTGACCTTGGCATTGCGGAATTTGATCTGCTGTACATATTCCGGGCCATCATTCGTCTTAGAATACGTGGAGAGCCAAAAATCCTTATACTGATAGATACGGTCTTTTCCATCATAGGCACAACTCTTTTTAACCTGTTTCTTCTGCGGTTTCCCCGCTTTACTGATCAGTTTCTTAGCCGCACTGTCTGCTGACACCGATACCCCCTTATACTTAAAGAGATAACCCGCTGATTTGGCCTGTGTCTCCCGTGGAACGGCCAGACCTGTGACCACAACTGCGGTTGTCATGACTACTGCCATCATTCTTTTGAATCCCGTTTTCATCCTATTCCTCCTTATTTAATAACTCCGAATCTCACCATAGCGGTCCAGTTCAGCCTGCTGCGCCTGTATCATTTCCTCATAGAATTGATACTTCTGTCGATATATTTCTGCAAGCCCGGCATCCTTCCTGTGATCCTTGATACCATATTGATCCGTCAGAACCTTACCCAGATATCTGGATAGTTTCCCGGCTCCATTGCGGTTCATATGTAATCCGCCATCGTAAGTATCGGTTTCATAATTAATATCGGTCTCTTTTAGTAAATCATAAAAATTGATATATGGCAAATGATATTTTGCTGCATAATCCAACACTTGCTGATTTTCAGAGTCATACCAGATCGGCGACAAACTTGGCGCTTTCATCAGAATCAATGAAATACCCCGCTCCTCGCAGAGCTCTCTCATTTTATCCAGATACTTCATTGGATCACTGCCAAACGTTTTTCCGGCATCCTTTCCTTTTCCAGCACTCTCCGTTCCCTCAGAACGATTTGAACTCTCAGGCTCTGCATCTTCCTCCGAAACGGCTTCTTCCTCCTCCATCATTTCCCAGAGGTCTCCGTCTTCTTCGGTTTCTCCTGTTCCATCGGTTTCTCCTGGCTCTGCATCCTCCTCCAAAACGGCTTCTTCCTCCTCCATCATTTCCCAGAGGTCTCCGTCTTCTTCGGTTTCTCCTGCTCCATCGGTTTCTTCTGGCTCTGTATCCTCTCCCAACAGCCATGACGGATCTGCCACATCGGATTCGCTGGCAGGCAAAACGTCTATCCGCATATAGTAACCGTTATGCGCTACTTTTTTTGGCCGCCAGTAATATTTCAAATCACTGCGGTTTAATGACAAAATCCGAGAATGATAGCGAAGCAGTGGGAAAATATAATCTACCATTTTTTCACCCTCACACATAGAGGCACGAATCGCATCCCATTTGGTTTTGGACCATTTTAATCCATCTAACGTCATCCGGTTATAAGTTTCTCGTTCTGGTTCTGCATGCACCAACGCCTGCACATTATAAATCACAGCCTTTGGTTTTTCCCGCTTGAGCGTATCTTCTAACAGATAATAGGACTGCCATGTCAACTGCTGCGCATTGCCACGGATATAGCTGGTTATGCCATACTCCTTCCACAAAACCATCGGGTCAATATTCTCATATACCTCACAGTCCCCTACCATAATGACATCATGCTCTGTCGTTTCCTGATAATACTCTGCTGTGAAATTCCCCTCCAGTGGCATCTCATCCCTGCCATCGTATTTCGGCTCCACCAGACGCTGGAATCCCAGAAAAAGAAGCAGCACACAAAGAACTGAAATAAACGGAATTCCTATTTTCCTCCATCGTTTCATCATTGTCTCCTATTCGTCTATCGTAACGCTTTACCGGTACAGTATATTTCTATCAATTCGGGACAAATTTTTATCCTCCATAATAGCTAAATCCCTAAAACTGATTGTAGATAAACTGCTGTGCATCGAATCCTACACCATAACTGCCCAGAAGCAGTACGGCAAAAAACAGGAGAACAAAGACTGCGTAACGCACGAAATACGGCTTGCGTGATATCTTTTCCCGGACACTGCCATCCCTGCCGTACATACTGACGCTAAACAATAAAAGCACTCCAAACAGCAAGACCAGGTAGTCTGCTCCTGTCAAGCCAAGATCCGTCAATTCCTGAAAATTGACCGGGGTTTTCCAAAACTCTGTAAACATATGTAGAAACTGTCGTGCCGCAAGCCTCACGCTGGCATAGGTATCCAATAGCCGCAGACAGCACAATAGTAAAAAGGTACGGATAATCTGAAAAGCACGGTAAGCCCAGGTATTTACCAGTCTGGGAAAATGGTCATGGAATTTCGCATACAGTGGTTCCAGCTCTCCGGTTATCATAATAATAACACCATTTGCGATTCCCCAGACAATGAAATGCCAGTCTGCACCATGCCAGATTCCCGTAGCAAACCAGGTTAGGAACGTTGCTATATAAATGGCAACCCTTCTGGCGCCCCCCATTCCAAAATGTTTTTTCGTCCAGGAGGTCACTGCTTTCATCGGCTTGCTAATACTACATGGGTAGAAAACATAATCCCGAAACCAGGTCCCCATACTGATATGCCACCTTCTCCAATATTCAATGATATTTTTGGAGAAGAACGGTCGAATAAAATTCTCTTGCAAATGGACTCCAAACACCTGTGCTATTCCTATCGTGATATCAATACCCCCGGTAAAATCCGCATAGAGCTGTGCCGCATAGAACAACATGCCAATCAAGACATACACCCCGGTATAATACTCAGGATCACTCATCAACATACTGACGGCAACACTGATACGGTCTGCAATCACTAATTTTTTGAAATATCCCCACAGAATCCGCTCCAAGCCAAAACGCACCTGTTTCCAGTCAAACGCATGGCTGGCATACAGGCTCGGCGCCATATCCTGGTAACGGCTGATCGGCCCCTGGATCAGCTGTGGAAAAAAACTCACATACAGCGTAAATTTCAAGACATTACGCTGTGGTTCTATTTTGTTCCAATAAACATCTAAGAGATAGCTGACGGCTTGAAACGTATAGAACGAGATCCCCAGCGGTACCACCAATTGCAGATACGGCAATGCCTCCCCCTGAATATGCAGGGAGGATCGTACCGTATTGATATTATCCACCACAAAATTCGTATATTTGAGAACTGCCAGAATCCCCAGGTTCAGAAAGAGGCATAGTAGCATCCAACCTTTCTTCCTGCGATTGACTGTTGCTTTCAAAGCTTTTTTCTGTTCTCTGGAAGGCTTTTCTGTTCTTCCAGATCGAATATCCCCAAGATAGGCATCCCATTGTCCGTCCAGACGTCCAAGCATCCTGCCAGTCCAGTATACCGTCAGGGACGTGACTAAAATAAACAAAGGATACCATCTTCCCGCTGAAAAATAAAACAGAAAATTGGCACATAAAAGCAATATCCACTGGCACTTCCCCGGCAACAGATAATACAGCACGAACAAAATGCATAAAAACGCTATAAATCCGTATGAAACAAACACGTACCCCTCCTCCTAATCTCATTTGTATCCAGGAACGTTTCGTTATTCATCCAACAAACGTGCAATCATACTGGACAGTGTATCCAGGGAATTAAAATTCTCCGCCACAAAATCCTTGGCAGTAATTTCTACATCGAATTCTTCCCCCAATTCAGTAACTAATGTAACCAAATCAAAGGAATCCAGGATCTTGTCATCCACCATCTTTTCCTCTGCTTCAAAATCAATGTCCTCATGAAGCTCCTGTAAAATCCCCAGGATAATTTCTCTGATTTCTTCTACATCCATTATTTTGTCCTCTCTTTCCTTATTGTATTGAAACGGAAGCGCTCTTCCGCCTGGATCCTTTTTTTCTATTTTCATATATTGTCTGCATGGCGAAACGGTCCATTTTGCCATTTGCCGTCAGTGGCAAACTCTCCATCTGCAAAATTGCATTGGGCACCATATATCTTGGCAGCCGCTCCTTGAGCTGCTGTGTCACACTACGCTTATCGACATCCCCGACATAAAACAAAACCATTTTTTTGCTCTCTTGGATAAAGATACAGCAACAACTTTTTACACCATCAATCAAAGATACATCTGCTTCAATCTCGCCCAGTTCAATCCGATGTCCCATATGTTTGATCTGATGATCCTGTCTGGACACAAAAACCAGGTCTCCGTGTTCATCCAAACGCCCCAGATCTCCCGTATGATAGATTCGGTCCGAACAGCCTGGCATACAAGGATTCTGTGTAAATACCTCCGCTGTCTTTTCTGGATTGCGATAATATCCATGTGCCAGACAGGTTCCCCGGATACAGATTTCCCCGGTCTCTCCCTCTGCGATCTGCTGCCCCTCAGCATCCAACAGCAAAATCTGTGTATTACGGAAAGGTTTTCCTGCCGGAATGGCTTCCCGATCTTCAAACAACCGATCCGCATGGTAATAGCAGCTCATCCCCGTAGCCTCAGTAGGTCCATACAAATTATAGAACTCTGCCTGCGGTAATGTAGTTTTCCACAGGTTAAACTGTCTGACCGGAAATACTTCGCTGCCAAAGGCAATTGTGTGCAGATATTTCGGTATTATCGTATCAAAAGTACCAAATGCAGAGATCATTGTCAATGCTGAAACAACCCAGCAAATGGTATTTATTTTATTTTGGTTCAGATATTCCACTAATTTAACCGGGAACATAAAATATTCCCGCGGAATCAACCAGGTCGTAGCGCCAAATTTCATGGTTGGATATATCTCTTTCATACAGGCATCCAAATACAGTGGCGTCTGGTTTCCAAAAATTGTCTCTTCCCCAAAGCCCAATGTTTCCGATAAACTCTCTATATAATCAATTACCCCACGATGATGCCCCACAACTCCTTTGGGAACCCCTGTAGAACCGGAGGTAAACAATACATAGATCGGATCTACGTCCAACGCCTGCTCTCGGATCCACGACAATGCCTGATCGTCAATTTCTGTCTGTAAGCAGTCCTGATAGGAAATCATAGCTCCCGGAAATCCTAGTTCCTCAGCTCTCTGCTGTGTGCTGTCATCATAGATCAAATAGTTTGCCTGTGTATTTTCCAGGATCAGTTCGATTCTTCTTCGGGGCATTTCCTCATCAATCGGAACATAGAAACAACCGCTGGCAATAACCCCAAAAAACGCAGAAATGGTATCGGGAGACTTTTTCATATACACAATGACGGGTTCCCGAAATGATCCCATAGCCGCTAACCGAGAACCAATCCCCCGAATCCTGTCATACAGTTCTTGGAACGTCAATGCGGTCTCCTCATCCGCAAACGCTACCTTATTCGGCAGTCTCTGCACAGTTTCTTCTATATATTCCAGTACATTCGTCTGCATCATTCTCCTCTTTTCTTACCGCAAAATCTTGAGTAGTTTTTTTAAGGCAAACCTTGGGTTGCGCTGCATGAGACTATCCCATTGCTCCATATTCTCATCAGAGTTTTCAATCTCGCGCACATACCAGTGCGCAATCTCCGCTTGTTCCTCAATCGTTAAACTTTGGTCATTTTCATACCACTTCATAAACCATAATTCCCGAATCAGCATGACATTGACCACTGCCATCTTACATTTTGCCAAAAGCTGCCCATCATATACACTGCTGCAACAGTAGACATACAGGAAATACACCAGCATCTGCTCCAACGGAATCTCATCTTCCCAGGCATGGTACTGCTCCATCCAATCGGCGGATTCCTCCCGGGTCATCTCCTCCCGCATATTTAACACACTCTGTAAATATTCCGGCCAGTCAGGACGCAGAGCTTCCATTGTACTTAAGGCAAAAATCATATTTGTCATAATGGTCTGTGCCGATTCTTCCGATTCCTGGCGAAAATATTTTTCATCGTAGATAATTTCATCCAATCGCTGCTCCACTCTGGAAAATACATGATGACTGCGATATTGTCTGCGGATCTGCCGTAGCTCCCAAAATTCCTGTTCCGTAAAATCTGGATAGGAGGGGAAAATATTCTGCCACCATCCCCCCTGTTTCCGCAGAGAACGTTTGCGGATACGGGATTCCACATCGTGTCCCAGGCCGAGCACAGTAATCATCCGCTCCGCAATAGATAATTTCCGGTTGCCTGCCACATGTAGCAAACTGTCTCTGGTGCGCAGCAACACCTGGAACAACTTCCAGTCAAAGAAACGGTCATGTTCCTTTTTACTATTTTCCTCCCGTTGCAAAATCTGAACCGGCTCCTGACGCAGCAACAACTGCCTGCAAAAGATCGGGCAAGTGAGGGCAAGTGATCTTTCCCGGACATTCGGGTACACTTCTTCATGTCTGGGATGAGTATGGCAAGTCTCACACAGGTACTCCTCCCCCAGTTCCAACACGATATCACAAAGATTATCTTCATTGAGAAATTCACAGCGGTGGTCACAGCCATGTGGAGCGATTTTTCCAGTCTTTGCGTCAATCTTTTCCGACATACGCCTGCCCAGTTCTCCACCGATCTGCTTATATTTCTGCAAAGTCTCAGGATCCACAACAATCTGCCATCGGATACAGCAGCTATCTGGACAGTCTTTGCCCGGAACACATTGGAACGCGTCAAAATAATCGGGATAATAATATTTCATCTTCCTGTCCTTTCTTGCTATCCCACCTTCCTACTGCCAATTAAATCGTCTCCCGAATCAGAACAAACAGCAGCAGATGCAGCGGATAAAACAGATAAAATACATATTTGAGTGGGATACCACGTTTTCCATTATAAAGCTGAATTGGCAGCAGGGATAATATTGCCGTTGGTTCTCCGAGGCAGGCACAGCCGGCGACCAGATTTCTCCGTAGAGGCGCCTCCCGAAACCAGTAAAAAATCAAGATCAAAATGATCCCAAAACCACTGTAATCCGTCTGAAGCAGAAATGCTACAATAATCCCTGACAACATCGGCACCCAGACCCATGCGATATGTTCTCTGTTTTTAAGCTCTTCCACACCACATAGCGTAAGGAATCCTAAAAACAGGGTAAAAAATACATTTTGGTACGAGAGAAGAAATGGGGTTCCAAAAAATGCCAGATCAAAGGGTACCTCTGACAGCAATGCAAACAAAAACAATCTAATTAGATACGCCTTCCGATTTTTGGTATATACAAATCCTTCTACCAACAGGAAGCAGAACAGGGGAAATGCAACCCTGCCCACTGCCCTGCAAAACTCGTATAATGGTTCACTGCCACACATTTTCAACAGCACTCCAGATGCCGCCAAATGATCCACAAACATACTGCCAAGTGCGATCAGTTTGAGCGTACTTCCACTCATCCCCCAACGCTCCATATCAAACTTATTTATTTTCATTGTATTAGCTTCTAACCTTAATATGTGTCTCCCGAAGCTGCTGTTCCGTTACCGGTCCCGGCGCGCCACACATCAAATCCTGAGCATTTCCATTCATTGGGAACGGAATCACTTCCCGGATATTCTCTTCCTCCCGCAATAACATGATCATGCGGTCTACTCCTGGCGCCATACCTGCGTGCGGCGGTGCACCAAACTGAAATGCATTATAAAGTGCACCAAATTTCTCCTGGAGATCTTTTTCGGTATATCCTGCTATCTCAAACGCTTTCACCATGACCTTCATATCATGGTTTCTGACAGCACCACTAGATAATTCAATTCCGTTGCAGACAATGTCATACTGGTAAGCCAGAATTTCTGATGGATCTTTTGTCTCCAAGGCTTCCATTCCTCCCTGTGGCATAGAGAAAGGATTGTGCGTAAATATATACTGTTTCAATTCTCTATCATATTCATACATCGGAAAATCATTCACATAACAGAAGCGGAATGATTTCTTTTCGATCAGATCCAGGCGGCTTCCCAATTCACTGCGAATCTGTCCGGCATACAACGCTGCCAGTTCTTCCCGGTCAGCGATAAAGAAAATGGTATCTCCGCTTTGCAGTCCGGCAATTTCTGCAATTTCTGCCTTCTTATCCTCTGGAATAAATTTATCTATCGGCCCTTTGTAGGTCATATCTTCTTTCACTTCCAGATACCCCAGGCCACCCATGCCAATGGACTGCGCAAATTTCAACATTTTCTCATGCTGGCCCTTGGAAAGTTTCGCATGTACGTTGATTGCCCGGACCGTCTTACCATGGAACGGCTTAAAAGAACATTGCTGGAAGAAATCAGTTACATCCACAATGCGCAAAGGATTTCTCAGATCCGGTTTATCCGTACCAAATTCCAGCATCGCCTGTTTATAACTGATAACCGGATACGGAGCCTGTGTTACTTCATACCCCTCCGGTGCAAATTTAGCAAAGGTTTCTGTCAAAACATTTTCACCGACACGGAACACATCTTCCTGCGTTGCAAAGCTCATCTCAAAGTCCAGCTGATAAAATTCTCCCGGAGAGCGATCTGCCCTGGCATCCTCATCACGGAAACACGGTGCAATCTGAAAATACTTGTCAAAACCGGACACCATCAATAATTGCTTATACTGCTGTGGCGCCTGTGGCAGCGCATAGAACTGTCCTTTAAATTTGCGGGAAGGCACAATATAATCTCGTGCACCCTCTGGAGAGGAAGCACATAAAATGGGAGTCTGAATCTCTAAAAATCCCAGCTCCTCCATCTTTTCCCGCAGAAAACGGATTACATTGGAACGGAAAATCATGGTATCCCGTACTTTCGTATTTCGCAGATCCAAATAACGGTATTTCAGCCGAACATCCTCGCGGGTTTCTTTGGAGGTTGTTACCTCAAAGGGCAGTTGACGGTATACTTTTCCCAAAACGGTTACCTGATGTGCCTCCAATTCGATCGTTCCGGTTGGAATCTTTGGATTGTATGTTTCCTCATCCCGGTGCTCCATCTCCCCCTCTATGGAAATACAGTCTTCCCTGCTGATCCCATCCAATAAAGAGGTATCCCGCATTACTACCTGCAATACGCCGTACATATCCCGCAGGTCAATAAAAGAAACGCCTCCATGGTCACGGATATTTTCTACCCAGCCTGCCACTCTCAACTTCTGACCCACATCGCTCTCTGAAATCTGATTTAATACTCTGTCCCGGTATTTGTTTCCAACATTTGTTTTCATACTTTTCCTCCAATTCTATAAAATAATTTCTGCTGCTGTGCGAAAAAAAATTCGCCCTAAACGATTGTTCAGGACGAACATAAAGTCCGCGGTACCACCCGAATTACTGAATTTTCAGTCACTCAACAGCTTCTCGTGCAACCGGACATACTTCAATGTCCACAGAAAGAAAGTAATCTATCTCTCAAATACACTCGAAAGCCTCTCCTGTTATCGTACAGGCAAACGGCTCACCTACTGATGAATCCGATCCTTAACGAAATCACGTTCAGATTGCGGCTGGTAAAGTGTTCTTCACGTAGGTTCACTTTACAGAGTTCACACTGGCCTCTGCTCACTGGAAACGATAACCTGCGCTACTTCTCTTCGTCATCGCCATCCACACGATTATAGTATAGTTACTCTCTTTTTGTCAACACTCTATTCCATATCAAGTCAATTCAGGAAGGCCTCAAACAAAAGAGATAAAAAAGGATAAATAATTGACAGAGGGAAAAAAATAAGTTATTATACTATAAAAGAGTGACCGCCCACAAGGTGTGGTTTAGCTCCCTAGAATTTGTGATACCCTATCCTAGACTCGGCTAAAGTGCAAGGATAGGGTAATTTTTATTTTCGCTTATACCTATTATCTAAATAGGCAAGCAGCGCAATGAAAAATGTACCTCCAAGAAATAACAATGTTAATACCTCGTATGTACTCATCACACCACCTCCCCTCGCAAAGGGAGATTCACCACTCCTTGAACACAGTCACTCAAACAATACATTAACATATGTAACGATTAAAATCAATGCCATATTTCAATTACTTATGTAGTCAATGAATTTCTCACTAATAAAATTTATAAAAACGGTGTAAAATTTCTTTTCTGCACTAAGAAATTTTACACCGTTAAAACAAAATCTTATTATTATCGCTTACTCTTTTCTAATTTTACTATTCCCTAAAACCATATGTTCTTTTTACAGCAAATTGTAAATTACCTGAAAAATAGTCTAATTCCCTACTCGCTGTCGTTCAAATCGTTGATGGTTTCCTCCAGCTGTGCCAGCCGGGAAGTAATTTCTTTACTCGCCACCGCCATACCTTCTGCCAGTTTGCGTACTTCTGTTGCAACTACAGCGAAACCTTTTCCCATTTCACCAGCTCTGGCTGCCTCAATGGATGCATTCAACGCCAACATATTCTGTTTCTTGCTGAATCCAGTAATTTTAGCTGTACTGACATTGGCTTCTTCAATCTCACTGGCTGCCTGTGTAATGCCATGGCGCAATTTCTCTAAGAGCCGTTTGTTGGCATATTCCTGATAACAGGAACGCACATACATATTGATGACATCGCCCAATAAATTAGCTGAGGCTTCAATCTGTTCCCTGCTTCTGACATTGACATGATGCAGCGCCTCAATATACTCATCTTCATCAATCCCCAACTCACGAGCTGTCTGGCGGAATTTTTCGTCATCTGGATTCTCCGGCAGCACCTGTCCACCGATGACGCTTCCCAATACCGTTCCATCCGTCAATGTAATTGGAATTCCGAAATCCACCAGGCCAGCATGGCACGGATATACGCCCTGCCCCTCCTGGTCACATTTCTCACAACGTCTAGCGCCTTCCTCACAGCCTCTCGTCAGCTTAATGCAGAAATCCGTAAAATTATAACATTCACTGATGTAGTTACCATCCGCACCCACCGCCACTGTTGCAAGACCGGTACTGTTCGCCCAGTTATCCATGATACTCTCAAACTTCTCCATGTCACAAAAATCTTGAATCTTAAGCATATCCTCCCCCGTTTCTGCGTTACTAGTTGTTACTAAATGATAATTTATGTGTGGTAACGCACACACTTAAATCATCATGCAGAGAATTTATCAATTCCCCTGTTTATGTTCTAGTACAACGGACACTAAGTTTGTTTGCGTTATGCTTTTCTTTGATTTCATCTGCTGTACCAGTAATCCATCTCCCCAGACGAACAAACTAACGGTTACCATGCTGTTAGTCATAAGCCCCAAAATTAACGTCTGGCAAGATAGAAAAAGAACCCCCATATCTATTTCTTAGGAATGATACTTTTCACTCTGCGCCCGAATCAATTCTGCATCTTCAAAGTAATTAATCTTCATTGCACGCTTAACGTCAGACAACGTTTCAGCTGCAACCTCTCTCGCTGCCTCGCTGCCTTTCCGCAAAATCTCATAGACTGCCGGAATGTCTTTCTCATATTCCGCTCTTCTGGCACGAATCGGAGAAAGCTCCTCCTGTAATACAGAATTCAAGAATCTCTTTACTTTCATATCACCCAGCCCACCACGGGTATAATGATCTTTTAATTCCTCCAGATTCGCATAATCAGAAAGATACTCCGCAAAATGCTCTGGTTTACTAAAGGCATCCAAATAGGTAAATACGGTATTACCCTCTAAATGTCCTGGATCAGTAACTTTAATATGCAAAGGATCCGTGTACATTTCCATAACCTTGGCACGTACCTCTTCCTCGGTATCAGACAAATAGATGCAATTACCCAGAGACTTGCTCATCTTCTGCTTCCCATCAATTCCAGGCAATCTCAAACAAGCCTCATTATCTGGTAGTAAAACTTCCGGCTCCACTAACACTTCCTCATAAATGCTGTTGAACTTCCGTACAATTTCACGGGTCTGCTCAATCATTGGCAGCTGGTCCTCCCCAACAGGAACTGTAGTTGCCCGAAAAGCGGTAATATCTGCTGCCTGACTAATTGGATAATTAAAGAAACCAACTGGAATACTTGTCTCAAAATCCCGCATTTTAATCTCGGATTTGACGGTAGGATTCCGCTGTAGCCTGGATACTGTAACCAGATTCATATAGTAAAAAGTCAATTCACATAATTCCTGGATCTGAGATTGAATAAACAGGGTAGATTTCTGTGGGTCCAGCCCACAGGATAAATAATCCAACGCCACTTCTATGATATTCTGCCGGACTTTTTCCGGATTCTCAAAATTATCTGTTAATGCCTGTGCATCGGCAATCATGATAAATATTTTATCATAATTTCCTGAATTTTGCAACTCAACTCTGCGCTTCAGAGAGCCTGCATAATGGCCTACGTGCAATCTTCCGGTTGGCCTGTCTCCTGTCAATATTGTTTTTTTCATAATAACCTCCATCGTATCTGAACAGCTGTTTGTCAAAACCCCACAGCTGAAATAATCTTTGATCCGTGATTCTATGGTCTTCCGCCTACAGTCAACTATAAAAATGCTATCAAATCCACAACCTCCTGTCAAGCGATGATGCGTACATAAATACAGAAGATCAGTCTGCCTCTACCTCGACGACCATCACTCGTCCATTCGACACCCGAAAGCGAATATCACTGCCTCCATAGGACATCCCATAAATGCGTTCCGGATCCTGCTGATAACTAGGCCGGGGATCTTGTGATAGAATTCCATATAAAGCCTTTCTCTGAAACGGCGGAATTTTCTGCTCCAAATCCGATGGAATTACCACGCTTAATGTCTGGCGGGCAGTTTCGTCCGTAAAGCCTCCCGTCGCTTCCGGATGGCAATCCGTATAGGACAGATATGGTTTAATGTCATAGATGGGCGTACCGTTTTTCAGGTCAACGCCCCCCACTCGCAAGACATTTCCCTTCTGCGGATCCCTCTGTACCCCAATAAATTTGACACAGGATAATCCAATTGGATTGGGACGGAAGGGAGACCGGGTAGCAAAAACACCCATGCGGGTATTTCCTCCCAGGCGGGGCGGGCGAACCGTGGGGGACCAGGTATCCCGTTTGGCCTCTGAAAATTCCCACAGCAGCCAGATATGAGAAAATGCTTCCAGGCCACGCAATGCCTGCTCATCCCGGTATTCCGGCTCAAACACGACCGTACCCAGTAATTCCTCCACCAAACCACTCTGTCTGGGGATGCCAAATTTCGTATCCAAATCATTTTCCATATGGGCAATTGGTTTCATTCCATTCCGTCCTCTCTCCTGTGACTAACAATATACGCCAGTGTTAATACATCCGTTTCGTATCCTCCGCAATCCGCTCCTCAATCCGTTGCACCTCCAATTCGAAATCTCCGGCG
Organism: uncultured Clostridium sp.; assembly: GCA_947644195.1. GTDB lineage: Bacteria > Bacillota > Clostridia > Lachnospirales > Lachnospiraceae > Butyribacter. The sequence goes on along the minus strand of CANRZB010000010.1, from coordinate 53,550 downwards.
GACCATAATTTGCACCCCTGCCCAAGAATAATTAACTGTACTACATTATCTGAAGTCGCCACGGTTACATCATAATCCCTACCCATACGGTGCGCCAGCTTCTCAATATATTGATCTGCTGTTTCCGCCTCTTTGGTATAAACCACATGGATATTATGATAGTCCATCATCCTGCCAATCCCGCCCCGGACATTATAGGCGTCGAAAACCAAAATCAGGGTCATACCACAATACGCCTGGTAATTACACAAAATATCCATCAGGCGATCCCTAGCAGCGTCAATATTATCTTTTGCCAGTGTTTTTAACTCCTCCCAGGCAAACACGATATTATATCCATCGACAAGCAAATACTTTTCCCGGATTTTTGACGCTGTCTTAGCAGAATGACTGGTCTCTGCCGTAATCGTCCGCCGCTGTTTCTTCCACCCACGCTTTTCCTGACGTTTCGTCGCACTCATACGCCCCAAAATGGAATGGATTTCCTCCTCTCCGATCGAAAAATCCTCCACATAACCTTGCCTGCGCCGCTCCGCTGCCGATAATGCTGCATAGACTTCCTGCTCCTGTCTCCTTTGTGTTACCTCTTCCCCAATCAGGCAGTCATTCTCCACATGAGCCCGCTCCGGCACCTCATTCCATGGTACGATAAAACCGGATCCATGGGAACAAAATACGGAATCTGCTGGCTGGCCCAGGTCCAGATCCGGGTCATATCCGATCTCCCGAATGACATCTTCTGCATTGTGACAGGGCAGATACCCAAAAATCTGGCAGGATAGTCGTCCCGTCCCCCCGGTATAGGCGGAAAGGTCCCGATGATATTCCCACATCTCTGACACAGGGGCAATTCCGGTAAGAACCGCCATATCTCCCTGGGTATCCGGGGCATCCAATCTGCCACTCATTCGCTCCACATCTGTCATAGCACGTCCCATCCGGTCCGATGGAACTGTCAGTCGAAAGGAATAATATGGCTCCAGCAAAACATTTTCCGCACTGCGCAATCCCTGGCGAACAGCACGATATGTTGCCTGCCGGAAATCTCCCCCCTCGGTATGTTTGGGATGGGCCCGACCAGATACCACAGAAATTTTCATATCCGTAATAGCGGAACCCGTCAGTATTCCCCGATGCGTTCTTTCCTCAAGATGGGTCAGTACCAGTCTTTGCCAATTTCTTGCAAGAATATCTTCACTACAACTAGTCTCAAATTGCAATCCGCTCCCCGGTTCGCCCGGCTCAAGCAGCAAATGAACCTCCGCATAGTGTCTCAGTGGCTCAAAATGACCGATTCCTACCACAGGTTCCGCAATTGTTTCCTTGTATACAATACTCCCGGCATCCAACTCCACATCCATGCGAAAACGTTCCCAGAGCTGACGCTTAATGATATCCATTTGCATTTCACCCATGATCTTGGCATGGATCTCCCCTGTGGTCTCCTCCCAGACAATATGCAGTTCCGGCTCTTCCTCCTCCAATTGGCGCAGAAATGGCATCGCACGGCTAGCATCCCATCCCTCTGGCAGACGAATCTGGTAGGTTAGAACCGGCTCTAATACCGGAGGCTCTGTCCCCTGTTCCACACCAAGCCCTTCTCCGGGATAGGTATTGCTTAAGCCGGTCACCGCACAAATCGTCCCGGCTGCCGCTTCCATGACAGTCTCATAGCGTTCCCCGGAATAGATACGAATCTGATGCACCTTCTCTGACCAGTTTTCCTCCTCATCGCTGTCGTTTCCCTGTTGTTTTCGGACGCCATGTAATACCTGCTTGGTACACAACGTGCCTCCGGTAATTTTCAAATGGGTCAGACGGTTTCCCTGCTCATCTCTTGTAATCTTATATACCACAGCCCCAAAATCTTCCGGGTATTCAGGTGCAGATGTATATTCCGCAAAACCCTGCAGAAATTCCACAACACCCTCCATACGCAGGGCAGATCCAAAATAACATGGAAACAATTTCCGCTCCCAGATCAGCCGCCGAATCTCATCCTCTGACACTGCTCCCGTCTCCAGAAAAGTTTCCAGCAAAGTTTCTTCACACATCGCAGCTGCTTCCATCCGAATCACTGGATCTGTCCCAAAATCCGTACATGCATCCGATAATTTCTGGCGCAATTCCTGCAATATTTTCTGTGGATCCGTATCTGGCTGATCCATTTTGTTGATAAATAGAAAAACGGGAATATCATAGCGATCCAAAAGCTGCCATAATGTTTCAGTATGGCTCTGGATTCCCTCAGATCCGCTGATAATGAGAATCGCATAATCCAAAACCTGTAATACCCGTTCCATCTCCGCAGAAAAATCCACATGACCTGGTGTATCAACCAACGTAATCCGAGTATCCCCCTGATCGAAAACCGCCTGACTGGAATAAATGGTAATTCCCCGCATCCGCTCCACGGCGTCATGGTCCAGAAAGGTATTCTGGTTGTCTACCCTTCCAATTTCCTGGATCACACCAGCAGAATACAATATCCCTTCCGATAATGTCGTCTTGCCCGCATCTACATGGGCCAGAAGACCTGTACAAATATGCTTCTTGGGCTTCTGTCCTGCTTCCTTTTCCATCGGAAATACTCCCTTCTGTCGTCTGTAGATTTCTCCGCTGTGTTCGGCGATTTTTATTCAAAAATCCTGTTACGCCAGTTACCAGCGGATATAACATAAGATAATTAGAATTTTCAGTGATTACGTATTTGCTGTATTAGCATAACTGCTCTTGTACTGCTGTCAATGCAGCATCCACTACTTTATCCATATCGTAGTAACGGTATTCTCCCAGTCTGCCGCCAAAAATCACATTCGGCTCCGAAGCTGCAAGTTCCCGGTATTTCGCCGCCAATTCTTCATTTCGTGCGTCATTGACCGGATAATACGGCTCCTCTCCCTGCTTCCATTCACTCGGATACTCACGAGAAATTACAGTCTTTGGCTGTGTACCGAATTCGAAATGCTTATGCTCTATAATTCTAGTGTAAGGAATCTCCCGTTCTGTATAATTCACTACAGCATTTCCCTGGTAATTCTCCATATCCAGAGTCTCCTGTTCAAACCGCACAGACCGATATTCCAACACGCCCAGACGATACTCAAAGTATTGGTCTAACATGCCAGTATATACAGTCTTGTCTGCTATATTTGTATGGAATTTGCGATACTCAAAATAATCGGTATTTAACAGCACATCCGATCCCTCTAACATCTTTTCTACAATAGTAGTATAACCTCCCATTGGAATTCCCTGGTAACGATCGTTAAAATAGTTGTTGTCATAGACGAAGCGCAATGGAAGACGTTTAATGATAAATGCCGGAAGTTCTTTACAATCCCTGCCCCACTGCTTTTCCGTATAACCCTTGACTAATTTTTCATACACGTCAGAACCTACCAATGACAACGCCTGCTCTTCCAGATTTTTCGGATCTTTTATCTCTAATGAAGCAATCTGTTCCGCAATTTTATCCTTTGCCTCCTGCGGCGTCCGCACTCCCCACATTTTGCTGAACGTATTCATATTGAACGGCAGGTTGTACAATTCATCCCGGTAAACAGCCACCGGGGAATTGATGTAATGGTTAAAATCAGCAAATTGCTTCATATATTCCCAAATTTTAGGGTTTGAAGTATGAAAAATATGGGCTCCATATTTGTGTACATGGATCCCTTCCACTTCTTCACTGTAAATATTTCCAGCAACATGATCCCGCTTGTCAATAACCAGACATTTTTTGCCACGGCTCGTCATCTCATGGGCAAAAACAGCCCCAAACAATCCAGCACCTACGATTAAATAATCATACTTCACCACAAAATCCTCCTCCGATTTCAAAAAATGTCCGCAATCACAGATAGCAAACTTCCCTATCCATCATTGCGGACAACTGCTCCTGATATACTATTGTAGCTTATACGGCATATTTCCGCAAGTCTTCTGCCTTATCGGTTTTTTCCCATGGTAGATTCAAATCATTTCTGCCAAAATGTCCATAAGCTGCTGTCTGTTTATAGATTGGCCGACGCAGATCGAGCATCTTAATGATCCCGGCTGGACGCAAGTCAAAATTCTCCCGGATAATTTCTACCAGACGGCTATCGGACAATTTTCCTGTCCCAAAAGTATCCACCATAATTGAAGTTGGATGCGCCACGCCAATTGCATAGGAAAGCTGGATCTCACAACGTTCTGCCAGCCCCGCCTCGACAATATTCTTAGCCACATAGCGGGCTGCATACGCCGCGGAACGGTCCACCTTAGTGCAATCCTTCCCTGAAAAAGCACCGCCACCATGACGGGCAAATCCGCCATAGGTATCCACAATAATCTTACGCCCGGTCAACCCACTGTCCCCGTTTGGCCCACCGATGACAAACCTTCCGGTCGGATTGATAAAAAATTTGGTCTGATCGTCCACCAGATTCTGCGGTAATACCGGATCAATCACATGAGTACGGATATCCTGATGGATTTGCTCCTGTTTAATCCCGGCAGCATGCTGCGTAGAAATCACTACCGCATTAATATGTACCGGCGTTCCCTTTTCGTCATATTCTACGGTAACCTGACTCTTGCCATCCGCACGCAGATAATCTAATGTCCCGTTCTTGCGGACTTCAGTTAATTTCCTGGTCAGCTTATGGGCTAACGAAATTGCATAAGGCATCCTGTCCTCGGTTTCATTGGTGGCGTAACCAAACATCATTCCCTGATCGCCCGCACCAATCGCATCAAGTTCTTCCTCGGACATATCTTTCTCTCCGTTTTTCGCCTCCAATGCCTGATCCACTCCCATGGCAATGTCGATCGACTGCTTATCCAACAAGATCCTGACCTCACAGTTATCACAGTTAAATCCTTTCAAATCATCATCGTAGCCGATCTCCCGAATAGTTTCTCGAATGATTTTCTCATAATCCACCTGTGCCGTCGTACTGATCTCACCCATAATCATCACATAATCCGTGGTAATTACCGTTTCACACGCCACACGGCTCATTGGATCCTGTGCCATCAATGCATCCAGAATGGCATCTGAAATATTGTCACAGATCTTATCAGGATGCCCTTCCGTAACTGATTCTGACGTAAATAATCTTTTTTCCATATTGATTCCTCCATTTCTACTGCCTGCCGACGAGTACCTCCCGACAGATCCCTATTCTTTTGTGCTGCATCGTTATCCTGCAAGATCTTTCGCCATGACACTGGATAACACAACAAAACCAATAGAAAAAGTCCACCTAACCAAAAGATGGACTTGAATTTCATCGTATAGACTTCAAACCCTCTTATTGATCGATTCCTCGCTGAGATTGGCACCTTCCGCAATGGGGTTGCCGTGGTTTCACAGAGCCTTCACTCTCCACCACTCTGAATAAGAGTATTGTGAACTTTTTCATAATGAAGCCGAGAAGCACTGGCTTCCGGCCTTTTGCAGATCCACTTATGTTGATCTCTCTGCGGTCTACTTTTCTATCTTATACCTATCCCTGGTATCCGTCAAGAGGGGGATTTTTTGACATTAATATTAACATGAATTTCTTGACGTTAGTATTAATACAACAGAAGCAGTCAAATTGATTGAGTCTTTCCTTTGCATCCCCCATATTAATTCTCTGGTTTTAGTTGAGCTGATCCAAAAACACGTTCATCAGGAACCGATTTTCCTTCTTCATACAGAAAGAACCACTCCATCCCTTCCATCAATTGAAATAATTCCTGCTTTTCTGTATCACTTGGATCTGAATAAGAAGCGCGAGACTTCTTTGAATAACGCTTCACATCATCATCTGTAGTCTGAGCATAATATTTATGGACAACCTCTGCACAATCCACTCTCTGCATCAACTCCGCAATGAAATTATAGTAGGAATAATACGAACTCAAGGCGTATGCATATGTATCAAAAGCTAATTGTGCCCACTGACCATGCGCCTTCATAATAAACTGATACAATTCATCCGTACTCATATCTGCCAACAGTTCTTCTGGGAACTGCTGTGCCGCCATCTTTTCATCATCAGATGGAATCCATGTAATCTGGTATCCAGCAGGGTAGCACCAATTTCCTTCTTTGTCTTTCCAATCAGAAATGTCATCATTCCTGCCCTCCGCAAATTCCTGTGTAAAATATTTTTTGTAATAGTTCTTTTGTTCTTTTGGTATCAGATTTTCTCCAAATATATCTGCAATCTCTTTACTTTTTTGCACTGTTTTTTGTGACACATTCTCTTTCTTTACCATATTGTCAGAAGCGACTTCCTTTCCGCAGGCAGAGCCTAGTATACTAAAAACGGAAAGAGAGATTGTTAATATTATTAACTTACATTTCATAATGATCATTCTCCTTTTTACTATATTGTAGTTATTTGACATACTTGATATTTCATGAAATCAATATCCATATTTTTCAATCTTATCTTCTTTTTCTCTCAGCCGGACGATATCGCCCTTCCATTCCTTTCTATGATTTTGCAAATTTGTCTGCAGGGTATGAAGCAGCTCCTTACTATCCCCATTTTTTTTCAGAATAGTAATCGCCTTTTGCAGATTATTGAGCGACCCCAAACAATCATCCTTACGAAAGGCATAGTCCATCTCATTCATTTCCGGCAGCAGCGCCACCACCCCAGGCTTCTGTCACATCAAACTGCACCTGAAAGCCCTCTCCCTCATAAAACCCTTTCCTTTGCTGCTGGCTGTCTGCCAGACTATTGGACGCCGGAAACATTACCGATACCAGTATGGCAACGATAATCTAGATGCTTATCCACCCTTTTTGTTTCTTTTTCATGAAGAACCTCCTGCCTGTTCTAACTTCGACTAAATTTAACAAAAATATTTCTACATACTCACTATAGCAGAATAGAGTTAAATCGTCAAACAAAAAAATATTTTCTCAAAAAACCATCTGATAAATTACAAACATTCTCCCTATGGTATGATTGAGTTACTTCTTCTTTTAGTACTATCAAAATGTAGTTGTTAGAGAGTAATGAACTCTGACATCTGCACTTATTTTTTGGGACAAAAAAGAAGCTGCACGCCCAGCTACTCTGCGTACAGCCCCTGCCTTTAAGGAATACCGACATATTCCATTTTATTTCCCTTTCGCCGGCTCCACATTAATGGACTTTCCTTTGATTTTAGCATGTTTCATAGCATCCAGAACCTGCGCCGCATGCTCTCTCGGCACTTCTACGAAGGTAAAATTATCATACATATCAATCGCGCCGACCAGGTTTCCGCCAATCCCGGATTCTCCTACGACAGCGCCCAAGATATCGCCAATTTTGATGCGCTGCTTCTTGCCAATATTGATAAAGAGACGCACCATTCCTGGCTCGGCCCCGGTATCCCCAAATTCGATCTCATCCTGAGCGGCAGAATTGCCATCCTCTCCCATCTGTAACTGAAGAAGCGCCGCTGCCAGTTCTAACGTAGAATGTTCCGTCGTGTCCAGATATTCTTCGATCAGATCCATCGTCTGGTCCAGACGGTTCCGCTCGATCAAGTCCCCTGCCTGCTCCAGAAGTTTACCCACCTTGATTTCCGTCACATCATCCATGGAAGGAATTTGCTGCCGCTTGATTTTGGTTTTGCAGTAGCGTTGGATATCCTTCAGCTTATAGATCTCCCTGCCCACTACCAGAGTAAAGGCACGCCCGGTTCGGCCCGCACGTCCGGTCCGGCCAATTCTATGTACATAGTATTCGTCATCCTGTGGAACATCATAGTTAAATACCGCTTCCACATCATCTACGTCAATGCCCCGCGCCGCCACATCGGTTGCCACCAGGATATCCGTCCTGCCATTTCGGAATCCATTCATAACACGGTCTCTCTGGGATTGCTTCATATCACCGTGCAATCCCTCGGCAAAATATCCACGCCCTTTCAGATCTGCAACGAGTTCATCCACCTTTCGTTTGGTATTGCAAAATACCAGGGATAGTTCGGGATCATAAATATCCAACAAGCGGGACAGCACTTCATTTTTTCTGCGGGGATTGACTTCATAATAATATTGCTCAATTTTCGGAACCGTCAATTCCTTTTTAACCACTTTCACAATCTCAGGATCCTGTAAGTAATTTCTGGCAATCTCCATAATCGGCTTCGGCATGGTTGCCGAGAACAATAACGTCTGCCTCTCCTCCGGCAGTTTTTTAAGTATCATCTCGATGTCATCGCGAAATCCCATGTTCAGCATTTCGTCTGCCTCATCTAACACGACAGCACCGACTTCTTCCAACTTCAGCGTATGGCGGCGCATGTGATCCATCACTCGCCCCGGCGTTCCAATGATGATCTGCACCCCTCCTTTGAGGGAACGGATCTGCTTGGAAATCTCCTGCCCTCCATAAATCGGCAAAACTTTAATTCCATGAAGGAATTTTGCTAGACGACGAATTTCTCCCGCTGTCTGGATCGCCAATTCTCTGGTGGGGCATAACACAATCGCCTGTAATTTTCGATTGTGCGGATCTACTCTCTGCAGCAACGGAATCCCAAAAGCAGCAGTCTTTCCTGTACCGGTCTGCGCCTGGCCAATCATATCCCTTCCCTCCATGGCAATCGGAATCGACTGCGCCTGGATCGGGCTTGCCTGCTCAAATCCCATTTCTGTAATGGCACGCATAATACGGGGATCGAAACACATTTCTTCAAAATTCATAATTTACCTCTTTCCTGCACAATTTATTGCGCAACTGTCCTTCGGGAATAGATCTCCTTCTGATTCCCAATGACACATTTTCTGTATTAATTTGTCATTTCCTCATGAATCTCCCAATGGATCAAAAAATTCAAGGCAGCACGCAGGCCAATAATCCCTGCGACTACGATGATTTCTTTCCACTCCCGCACAATGACGGTACGGAGAATCTCGCTGCCCATCTTAAATTCCAAGCCTACGGCCAGTCCTTTTGCCAATGTCAGTTTCATACTCGGCACATGCCTCACATAATCATAAAACCCCCGAAGTCCAGAAGCTACAATCACGCAAACTCCCATAAATTCCAATACCAGGATCGAGCCATTGACAATTTCCACCAGGATCTCCTCGATTACATCTATCACACCAGACCTCCCTTTTAAGCGCTACGCCAGCATGCCACACGGCAAGAAATTCTGCGAATTTCTTTGACATACCACCACACGACGAGCAGCTTCCATTCCTAACACCAAGCGCCATATCGCATATCTCGGTGTCTGCCGTATAGTCTGCCACCAGAAGATCTTTTTATGCTTTTCTATAAAGATCAGACCCTTTTACATCCTTGTTCGATAAAAATAACGGGATTCCAACTTCTCATGAAATCCCGTCATCTGTAATCTACCTGTACATTCTCTGTCATTTTATTTAGGACTGATAAAACAAGCGGTTATCCCTTGCATTAACGACAGATCAGGGTATCATCCTTCACATCCAGGGTAAGGGTTTCTCCCAGATGGACTTCTCCACCCAAAATCTTTCTCGCCAACAAAGTCTCTACATTTTTTTGCAAATAACGTTTCAGCGGACGTGCGCCAAACACTGGTTCGTAGGCATGTTCCGCAATGAAGTTTTTCGCCGTATCACTCATAGATACCTGTAGTTCCTTATCTGCCAACCGTTTATTGAGATCATTCATCAGAATATCTATGATACCACTGATATTTTGCTTCGTCAACGGCTTAAACATAATTATTTCATCCAGACGGTTCAAAAATTCCGGCCGGAATCCGGCACGCAGATCCTGCATAGCCGCTTCTTTTGCCTCTGCCCGGATTTCACCGGATTCATCAATTCCCTCCAATAAATACTGCGATCCGATGTTGGAAGTCATAATCAGGATGGTATTTTTGAAATCTACCGTCCGCCCCTGCGAATCGGTAATTCGCCCATCATCCAATACCTGCAGCAGTACGTTAAAGACATCGGGATGCGCCTTCTCAATTTCATCAAACAGCACCACGGTATATGGTTTCCGCCGCACCGCTTCCGTCAGTTGACCGCCTTCCTCATAGCCGACATATCCCGGAGGCGCCCCAATCAGGCGAGATACAGAATACTTCTCCATATATTCGCTCATATCAATCCGCACCATGTTTGTCTCATCATCAAACATACTGGCTGCCAGAGATTTTGCCAGTTCCGTTTTTCCCACGCCGGTCGGCCCCAGAAACAGAAAGGAACCAATCGGTTTCGTCGGATCTTTAATCCCCGCCTTAGAACGCAGAATCGCCTCTGACACCATCTTGACGCCTTCCTCCTGCCCAATGACACGCCGGTGCAGTTCCTCTTCCAAATGCAGAGTTTTCTCTCGCTCTCCCTCGGTCAATTTGGAGACCGGAATTCCCGTCCATCGGGAAATAATACGTGCGATTTCTTCGTCTGTCACACTTTCCTGCACCAGAGTGCGCTCTTCCGATTTTACCCGTTCTTCCTCAGCCGCCAGTTGTTTCTCCAGTTCCGGCAGCTGACCATACTGAATTTCAGCGGCACGGTTCAAATCATAATTTCTCTGTGCACTTTCCATAGCAGTACGGAGTTCATCAATCTGCTCTCTCAATTTATTCACTTTATCCACAGAAGCTTTCTCGTTATCCCACTGCGCCTTCTGCTCATTAAAGGTATCTCTTAATTCTGCCAACTCCTGCTGTAGCTCTGCCAATCGCTCCGCAGACAGATGATCCGTTTCTTTTTTTAGAGCAGCCTCCTCAATCTCCATCTGCATGATCCGACGGCGCACCTCATCCAGTTCAGACGGCATGCTGTCCAACTCCGTCTTTATCATCGCACACGCCTCATCAATCAGGTCAATAGCCTTATCCGGCAAAAACCGGTCAGAGATATAGCGGTTTGACAAAGTCGCCGCCGCTACCAGAGATCCATCGGTAATCTTAACTCCATGATAGACCTCATAACGGTCTTTGAGACCACGCAGGATTGAAATGGTGTCCTCCACGGTCGGTTCATTTACCATTACCGGTTGGAACCGTCTCTCTAACGCTGCATCCTTCTCAATATACATACGATATTCATCCAGCGTCGTGGCACCAATACAGTGCAGCTCTCCCCTCGCCAGCATTGGTTTAAGCATATTGCCAGCATCCAGGGCCCCGTCTGTCTTGCCTGCGCCCACAATGGTATGCAGCTCATCAATAAATAAGATGATCTGTCCATCACTTTTTTTGACTTCTTCGAGCACCGCCTTGAGGCGTTCCTCAAACTCTCCACGATATTTCGCCCCTGCCAGCAAAGCTCCCATATCCAACGCAAAGATCTGTTTATCCTTTAGTCCCTCCGGGACATCCCCGCGGACAATACGCTGCGCCAATCCTTCTACCGCCGCCGTCTTGCCGACACCCGGCTCCCCGATCAACACCGGATTATTCTTGGTCTTGCGCGAAAGAATCCGAATGACATTGCGGATCTCCGCATCCCGCCCGATAACCGGATCCATCTTCCCACTCCTGGCACGCTCCACCAGATCTTGACCATATTTTTCCAACGTATCATAGGTTGCCTCTGGATTGTCACTGGTCACACGCTGATTTCCACGCACTTCCGATAGTACCTGCAAAAACCGTTCCCGATCAATCTGACAGGTGCGGAATAATTCCTTGATCTCTGGGCTCGGATGTGCTAACAGACTGAGAAATAAATGTTCCACGGAAACATATTCATCCCCCATCTGTTTCGCCTCATCCTCTGCGTAGACCAGGGTTTCATTCAAATATTTATCAATATGGAGGTCTCCTCCGCTGACTTTCGGCCGCTTCTGTAAAAGTCCTTCGATTTGCGCTTCAAATACGGGAGGCTCTATTCCCATCTTATCAATCAGTTTATGGATCAGACTATCTTCCACCGTCATCATGGATAACAGCAAATGCTCCTCCGCAATTTCCTGATGACCATGATCCATTGCAACCCTTTCACAGCCCTGCACTACTTCCTGTGATTTTTGAGTAAATCTACTAATATTCATATGCCACCTCCTGACTGGACTACGCTCACTACCTGCTCACGTACTCCTATTCCTAATTGCCTAATGATAGACTTCCCCTGTCCAGTACAATGAATACTAATCCGTCATTCGCTGTACCAGTTTTCTTCTATGTTATACCACTTTTATTAGCACTCGTCAATAGTGAGTGCTAATAAAAATCCAAAAATAATGCATACTCCAATTTCGAGTACGTATATCCCTAAAAAGAGTATGCAGTAATATTTTCATAAAACACATTGTGATACAGAGCCATATTAATCGGGCTTAATTACCTTCCTCTAATTCATCACATTCCAGAAACCAACTGGGTTTTCTGCCAGATATTTGTGCTAACAGAAAGATCAGGTCTAAGGATGGTTTCTTCACTAAATTAGGCGCTTCCAGCGCAGCTAAATGTTCTCTGGATATCCCCATAATTTCTGCTAATTGCTCCTGTGTAAGCTGTAAATGTTTTCTACAATATGAAATTTTATAACCGATCTCAATATAACGTTGATCGAATTGACCCTGTACCAATTCTTTTTTCATAATCACACCTCATTTCTATTATTCTAACATCTATAGAAATTATTGAAATCTTCCCCAAAATTACTATTGTAACTCAATACACTACAATGGTGTCCTTGCAATATATTTTTCCCAAAAATCCCCGCAAAAAACCTGATGGATAGCACTTGCATTATTATCCCGAAAACTATATTCTATATGATATACGAAAGGATGGATGACATCATGTACACAATTGGTATTTGTGATGACAACGAATTATTTTGCTGGGAAACGGAGAGTATGATTCTTGATTATTGCGAAAAAATACATTGGGAAATCGAAACTGTGATTTTCAGTTCAGGAGAAGAATTATTAGAACATTGGCATAGCGGAGATTCCTTGGATTTGCTCTTTCTGGATATTGAATTACAAACTACAGACGGAATTACCGTTGGCAAAGAGCTACGCCAGAATATAGCAAACGAAAGTACGCAGATTGTATTTGTATCTATTCGAAATGATTACGCCATGCAGTTATTCAGAATACGGCCTTTGGATTTTCTCATCAAGCCCATTTCCTATGAAGAGATTTCCAGGGTAATTGATACCTACTGCTCCCTGTTCATTCATCTTCGGTCATTCTATGAATATCGTATCAATAAAACCTTCTATCGTATCGACCAAAGAAACATCGTCTGTATGCAGAGCACCGGAAAAATTATTACGATCTTTACGACGGAACGGGAATATCAACACTATGGAAAATTATCCGATTGTATGGAGCAGCTAAATAGCAATATATTCATCCTTGTACATAAATCCTATATCGTCAACATCAATTATATAAACGTATATAAGGCAAACGAACTAATCATGATGAATTCCTGCCGCATACCGATCAGCCAAGCCAGGCGGCAATCCGTCAAAGAGTTCATCATGAAAAAACAGATAGAAAACCGCTAGAAACGATTTCGGAGGAAAAGGACTATGGATACACTATTTTCTTATTTCATTCATTTATTATATGTGTATTTAAATATAAGGATAATCAGAATATTTTTAACGAAAAAAGAACGGAATCCCCTCTCTGTCCTGCCCTTTTACGGCATCCTGGCTTCTGCAAGCTGGCTCTCCCATTCCATAATTCAAAACAGAAAAATTTTTATGATCCTCTTCTTTTTCCTGTTGTTTCTCTTTACTATGTATCAATTTGAGACCACTGTCGTAAAATGCCTGTCTGTTATCTCCATTTCGATTGGCTTAACCGGCATCACACAAGGTGTTGTATGGTATCTGCATCGTTATTCCGACCTGCTTCCCAGAAATGAAATCTATTGTCCTTTCCTCCCCTGTGTTCTGACGCTCGCGCTGATTCTTATCTGGGAACACATTTTTGATTATGAACGTTCTGAGACACCCCGTACGGTCTACAACTTCCAAATTATTTTCATTGCTCTAAGCAGCATCGCACTATGCGGAATCCTAATTTCAGTAACGATGATCTCCCCTATTACGCTATGTATCTGTGTATCCGTAATCTACCTCATCAATATTCTAACCCTGCTGATGTATTCCCGGTTGAGTGTGATGCAGCAACGGGAAGTTGAGAATAAAACACTGGAACAACGGGTTATCATGTACCAAAATCAATTTCAGATCATGCAGCAATCCCAGGAAGATCTTCGCTCCCTACGGCATGATCTGAAAAATCATCTGTTATTAGTTCAAACCTATCTGGAATCCAACAAAATCGAATCAGCCATACAGTATATCAAAGACATTACCCAGACACATAACACAATGAATACCTATGTCCACTCTGGTAACGAAGAAACCGACTGCGTGTTAAATTACCTGCTTGAACTCGCCCATCAAATGAATTGTGAAATTCATACTTCTATTAAAATCCCATCCGAAACTTTCATGTCTGCCCTGGATCTAAATATCTTAATCAGCAATCTCCTTACCAACGCGATTGAAGCAACCACCCAATGTGATCACAAATATCTAAATATTGCAATGAAATTTGACAGAAACATTCTTTATATCAGCATTTACAATACCTTCCAGGGAACCCTCTGCAGACAAAATAATTATTTCCAGACAACCAAAAAGGATCAGAAGATACACGGCTACGGCTTCAAAAATATTCATTCCGTAATTGAAAAATATCACGGCGAATCCAGCTTCCGTACAGAAAATGGGGTATTCAAAGCTGACATTATCCTGTATCTAGATCACACGGTTTGAATCTCCTGGGGGATTACGACGGAATGTGCTATGAATACCGGAAACTTTTTGAGATATTACCATTCTATTTCATCTAATTGTTCCAAAAACTTTTTCCCCGTCTTTGGTTCAACCATTTTAATATAATATGCTTTTCCATACAAGAATTCTTTAAAATTAACTACTTTAGAAGAATTCGTATTCTTTAAATGTTGCGTTACTCCAAATTTCTTACAATAATATATTTCTTGCCTTAATTTTCTCTTATATTCACGAGGAACACGTAATCCATGTTCCGTAACGATAAGACCTGTTACAATTCTTCTGTATTTTCCAGTATATAATCTCGTCTTTCTGTCATTGATTCTAAACCCATGATTTTGTATGATTCCTTTTATTTGAGAAACAGTACAATTTAAATCCTGATTACCTGAAAAGGTTAAGTCATCTGCGTATCTGCTATAAACCAAACCATATTTTTTCGAAAACTCTATAAGATCCCTATCTAATGATTTGCAGATAATATTGGATAATTGCGGGCTGGTAGGCGCTCCCTGTGGCAGACATCCCTCATGGCAACATAGACTAGATAAAGTTACGGCTACTTCCTGCGTATAACCAACTTCCCGAAACACATCAACAATCTGTTTCTCCTTTATACTAGGGAAAAAGTCCTTCATGTCTACCGTCAGAGTCTCAGCATAGCCAATATGCTTGCTTGCATTAGTAACAATAGAATGTCCTTTCGTAAATCCCTCACAGCAGGGCATTATTTCTATCTTAGATAAAATTTCATCTAAGATCCATCGCTGTCGATATTTTAGCGGCCGACTCGGTGCAGAAATAATTCGAACCGTTCCATTCCTCCGCTTGATTCCAAAATCGTTATACCAATCTAAATTGATACACCCCAGCTGTAATATAGCATATATATGGTTCATATCAAATATTACAGGCAGATTTCGATCCAATAGACTTTCTGCATAAAAAACGCATCTGTCAATATACTCAGATTCATATTTGCCCTGCATATTTACTTTTAACCTATGTAAATAAACGGTTTTATCCATTTCAAATTCCTCATTCAAAGAGAGTAACTGCTTAATATCAATACCTTGCAAAAATTCACAATATATTCGAGTTGTGAGCAAACGCCTTACCTGCGAACAACTCGTATATATTGTGATGTTAGTGCCCTTTTTCAAGGGAGCGAATACACTCCAATCCAGTTACTCTCTTTTTATATTAACATATAATCTTCCATCATTACAATACTTCCCCAAAGTTTTGAGGAATATATAGTTCTGTCCAATCAAATTTTGGTATATTTTCTTCTTCCAGAAAAATCTTGTTAAATGATTCATATACTTCTTTCATTCCTTTTTCTGTAAGAATAAGTTCATCCTCACAAACCTTAATAAATTCATCATTAATTAATTGCACAACCAAGTCTAAAATTACCATGGGAGAAATGTTAAACTCATCTGCAAAAAATGCAAAATCAACTTTCTTATATTTGCCAATATAAGTTAATAGTATCCTCTCATTCGCTTTCATCATATCCTCCCATGCTATTTATCACATACGCTCTGTTCGCCATCTTTTTCTTCTTTTCAATAATTTCCTTTAAAGTTAACTTACTCGAAAAGGCATGCTCTGAACTCCTTGGAAATAAAGGGGTAAAGTCTTCTGTATGTCTCCAAAAAGTTGATAATGTATTATTGGGAATTTCATAGTAAAATCCAATTAATAATTTACTTTCCGAAAATCCCATCACGTATTTTTTCCCATCATATTCCTTCCCCGCCTTGTCTTCATATGGTAAAACACATTCTTCTTTTTTCTTCAATTCATCACTTGAAAAAATATAATTACCTCTAAATGCTGACTTCAACAAACCTTTTTCTACCATCAAAGTCATATTGCTTCTCTTTTTTTCTATAAATTTTTTTCCTCTCCTTGTCAAAAACAGAGATGCTACATAATATTTAATATTAGAATTTTTACATTGAGGAAACTTTTCAAAAAATTTTTTGATATTTTCATTCATTGAAAACCCCGTCGCAATGATATCATCGACAAAGATAATATTTCGATTTTCTAAAATCTTTTTCTCGTTTAACATAGAAAAATGAGTAATTAATTGCTCCTTCCAAATCTCACCTTTTAGACATTCCCATAGTGCAACTGCAAAATCATCAATTCCTGATTTACATCCTTTTGGGGATTCAACAAAAACAAATAATGTCTCTTTCAAATCATATTCACTT
This sequence comes from uncultured Clostridium sp., assembly GCA_947644195.1. Classification (GTDB taxonomy): domain Bacteria; phylum Bacillota; class Clostridia; order Lachnospirales; family Lachnospiraceae; genus Butyribacter. Next base: position 36,554 of record CANRZB010000010.1, on the reverse strand, counting down.
AATTCTTTTTTCATCCTGTCAACAAAACAGGTAACCATATATTCAAATATATTTTTCGGAATATACCGAAAATGGGAAAACAGCGCTAAAAAAGTTTCTTGATCATCTAAACCAAAATTGTCTAACCAGTGAGTAAGATTAGTTTCTAAAATTTCACGGGGAATATTTCTATCCAAAATAAAACCGAAAAGTCTATCTTTTCCATTCAAACTATATATTTTATCATCAATTTTATTATATTTATAAAACTCTTCTATTGCTTGTTCGGTCAATTTATTCATCCTGCGTTCCTTAATCTTTCCTAAATCGTATTTATACTACTAACATTAATTTGGTAAAACAAATAATCACCTTATAATTTATTTTAATATTAAAATAAGTTTAACATATTTTTAGATTTTTTTAAAGAATGAACTTTCTTTTTCCTGATCTAGTAGTCCTTTTGAATTATTTTCCTCCCATATCACCATTTTTTGCTAACTTTTAATTGCTCCCCCAACAACATGCCCAAATAAACCATTTAGGAAATATGTTACATAAATAAGATTGTTTACGAGCTATACAATTTATGTTATTATAATGTTTGTTATCTGTTTGCAATAACTAGAATATACATTGCAACTTGTAACGATACATAAGGAAATAATTGTTTATGCAAAAGAAAGGAGTTTTTATGCTCGTAAAAATGAAAAAATGTCTCGCTATTTTATTATCAGTGGCGATGCTGTCTTCCTTCTTACCATGGACGGCGGCGTGTACAGACACAAAAGCTGCGGTAATAGAGCAGACAACCGAAAAAGAAGCGTCTGCCAAAAGTACGGCGGCAGCTGTTACGGCAAGCAATTCCATTGGCGATATCAGCCTGGAACAAACAAAACTGAACGAAACAAATTTGACCTTAACGATACCCGGGGTAAATGATATCTTGGCAGAATCACGAGCGGATCATGTTAGAATTACCGCAAAAATGTACTATCAGGATACGGTCACCCAGAATGAGACAAAAAAAATCTCTTTAAGTAAAGATCAATCACAGTATACGATGGACCTGAAAAATTTTGGTAAGTATACGATATCTGTGGAATATTTGAAGGGAAATGATGTGGTTGGAGCTTCCGAAGAACTTACGGTAGGAATTGCGGCATCTGCTTATAATTTTGCACCAATCAGTGCAACTTTTCCGGCTGTTCTGTTTTCACTATCTCTATGGGAGGGAAGTGAGTATAATATTACGGAAGATGCAGAGGGCAATCCAATTCCAACGTTTGCTGTTTTTGAAAGAGCAGATTCCTGGGATTGGAACAATCTACCAGCGAATGTATATAAACTTCCAACTGCTTCTGATTCCGATTTTACAGGCGTGAAATGGGGCGGTCAGGCATGGATTGACAGTAGAAATAAAATGTCTTCCTATATTAAAGACTTATACGAGATCAGTCCGAATTCTACTTTTAATCTATATTATACAGATAACTTTGTAGAAAATATGTTATGGCTCTTGGAGGCAAATCAGATTCCTGAGTCACAGTATCATGTTATTCTTCTATCCGATGGCAGTGGAACTTATGCCTATTTTAATGATACATTCCGCAATGATAATGGCACCTTGTATGACGCTATGCGCGCTGACTGGGAAGCATTGAAACAAAAGTCCAGGGAAGAGGGCAAGTTTGATCCTAGCTGGGCAAAATATGCCAGCAGCACGAATTTATCCATGACCTGCCTGCCGAAATATGCGGCGGTAGCGGCAGAGGATGAAAATGTGGACTGGTGGGTAGCCCGGACAAACGGTACTTTTTCTATCAAAAATGAAGAACTACTTGCAAAAGTGGTTGGTAACTGTACGGTAAAAGGTGTTTCTAAAATGCTGGCGAATGTGCAAGCATCTGGATATGATAAATCATTCCAGCAGCTATATCACTTTGATGCCGATATGTTCGGCAGTGCCAGTGAAACAGGGAAACCAATTATGTTAATTCTAGGAAGCACAGTGAATAACGAACCGGATTTTAAGGATTATGTCAGATTGATCAAGAAACATTATGGAGATTCCTATGAGTATTATTATAAGGGGCATCCGGGGACACCAACTGCATTATATCCATCGAAGCAGCAGGATTTGGAAGAACTGGGAGTGACCGATGTGGACTCCAGTATTCCAGCCGAATTGATCTTATTCTTTTTTCCGGATATTTACATGTGTGGTTATGATTCTACCACATTCCAGAGTGTGGAATCTGATCAGATGGCTTGTGGTATGTTCAACAGTGCAAAGAGCGATATCTTAGCCAATAAAACATATGGTAACATGTTAGATTTCTTTACCAGACGAATTGACAAGAGTAAAGCTGAATTTTCTGACTACCTGTCTTTATGTAAAGAAACGGATCATGTCTATTATCTGTTAGAGTATAATGATACAACGGACGCCGAGATTGCCATTTACGATGCTGGCGAACAGGTAATTACATACTATAAAAATACCGGTAACGAAGGCGAAATACAGTGGAGTAGTGATGTAATGAAAAATCTGAGCATTTCAAAGATTGCATCCTATGATTTTACGGGGAAACGGATTAAACCGGAGATTACGGTAAAACAGGGAGATCAGGTATTGCAGAAAGGTGTAGATTATTCCCTGTCTTATGGCAGCAATGTACTTGCCGGTCAGGGAACTGTAACTGTAAAGGGAAAAGAGGAATATGCTGATTTTGGATCCGTTACCCAATATTTTACCATCAATAAAATTGATAATCCATTAAAAGTCTCCTGTGAAAATGTGTCCTATGGTACGGAGATTCAACCGGAGGTATTGAATCCCTCTCTGGGTGAATTGACATATACATATAAAGGGAAGGGGCAAGAAACTTTTACCGATGTTGTTCCGACCGAGCCAGGAGAATATACTTTACGTGTGACCAGTGATTATACCGCTTGTTATAAAGCGGCCACCGCAGAAACAGATTTTACCATTAATAAAAGAGTCCCAGTTATTCAATGGCCGGCAGTTGGAGCAATCCAAACAGGACAAACTCTGGCAAATGCTACCCTGACCGGCGGGAAAGCGGATGTGGAAGGCACTTTTTCATGGAAAGATGCTACCATCAAACCATCTGCTGCAGATAGCCAAAAAACAAAATACAGTCTAGTATTTACCCCGGCAGATCAGACACATTATAGTGTAATACAGACAGAGCTGACAGTTACCGTGCACGCAGAACCAGGAAGTCCTAAGCCACCGACAGCAACCAATCAACCGCCTAAGAACAATACACCGCAAATAACGGCGGCACCGACTGTTCGGAATGGACAGAAAATCACTGTAAAGAAACAGAAATATGTGGTCAAACTTACTGCCAGCGGAAAGAAATCCGTAAAGTTTGCAGGATTGACGAACAAAAAGGCTAAGACCGTATCCATTCCTGCAAAAATTACCTATCAGGGAACCAGTTACCCGGTGACAGAAATCTCTGCCAATGTTTTTGCTGGCAATCAATCTCTGACGAAAGTTAGCCTAGGTTCCTCTCTGACCAAAATTGGGAAGAAAGCATTTTATCACTGCAAAAACTTAAAGCAAATTACTATTAAAAGCAAAAAACTAAAGACGATCGGCACTAAAGCATTTCAAGGGATACCTAAAAAAGCAAAATTTAAATTGCCAGCTTCCAGAAAGAAAACCTATCACCAAAAAATAGTGAAATCAGGTTTTAAGCTGTAACATAAGTATTTCTTTTTATTCAGAACCTGTCTATAGAATTATCTTCCATAGGCAGGTTCCTTTTATATCGAAAACACTCTCCTCTTTAGCGGGATTACTTTTCTACCAGCAATTCCAGATCCCTCCGATATGTGTGAAATCCGACACTCTCATAAAATTTTAGGGCGCTGTCATTGAATTCATACATATTCAACTCTAACTTCTGAAATCCATGGTTTGATGCATCCTCACGAATAAAATCAATTAATGCTGATGCAATTCCCTGGCGCCTAAATTTCTGATCCACACCAAATTCCTCAATATGGCAAAAATCCTGCGCCGGACGAAATGCAGTTTCTGCCCTGTGAATATACTGAACTATGGCAAAACCCACAATTAGGTCGTCAAAACATGCCACGATGACACTGCTCTTCTCAGAATCAAATCGTTCCTTAACAACCTCTTTGATCTCTCTCCAACCATCGGGCTGAAATAAATCTGCTCTGCCTCGGACATGCAACTCATGCACCGATTTCCTGATTTGATTCACTTGCTCCAATTCGTCTGCTCTTGCAAACCGTATTATGATATTGTTCTCCATAAAATCCTCCTTTTTGCATAAGAAAGAGTTTCGTAAAGCGAACTCTCAGTTCGCTTTTGAAACTCTCGCGCAGAGCGCGGTCGTGTAAACGACATCTTCATTACGCGCGAGTGCGCATCCCGCGGAGCGTTTTTTATATGATAGGAATAGTCCAGTATGGACTACTTTCCTATCATATAAAAAATCGCATCAAACACTCTTTGTCTGATGCGATTCTCTATCCAGGATGCTATGTCAAAGTAACAACTCACATTCTAAAGCGATGCACCAGACAATAAGACCTATCTGCTTATTATCAGCACATCTCCTATGCCTAATTATAAACAGACACGTCTTTCATACCAATACATATAACGTCTGGAATATAAGTTGTGATTCATAATGTATGCTCTCCTTCATACAATGGTTACTAAAATTGTTTTTTATACTAGCACCATTAAGCTTTTTTGTCAAATACAAAAATTGTGAATCATATAACTAAGGACAGGCAAAGTGCTTACTCGTTCCATAGGTTGCCTTTGCCTCCATATATTTTTCCATAGCGGAATTAGAGATCAATAGATATTTATCTTTGTTTTTCTCCTTTGCCATCGCATATACATTTACAGCATACCATTGATCATCTAATCTCACAAGATTCCAATATTTACACTCGTTATCATCCATAGCCGCAATACTATAAATTCCTACTGCCTTTGCAATCATTCCAAAAGCCTCCATATACCCTTTCCCAGAGGCCGTACCACAAAACAATGCGCCATAACCTGTATTCGCCAAAATTCCCTTCTTATACTCCGGGCTTGCTGTATTTTGCCCACCATCGGTTTGATCAAGCCATTCCATGGAATCCAAAACCTCGACATGTTTTAACAGGTAATCAGAAATCCATGTAACTTTCTCCTTACCCGTAAGATCTTTGGACATTCCCGCAACAATCTTTTTAACTTTTTTCTGATATTTGGCGCTATAGGAATTATACGCCTCCTCAGAATAAACGGTTCTTGACACATATACCTTTTCTACAACCTCTCTATCATCCGTTCTATATGTATATTGTTGAAAGGAATCAAACTTATGATTACAGTCATACAAAGCATTGATCTCTTGAAATTCCTTTTTTTCCAATGGAACAGGCAGATAAAATACTCTTGTACTCTCTACCTCTCTCTGCATGATATCGCTGTAAAGCAAGTCAAAGTCTTTCTGTTGTTCCTCTGTCAGCAGGTCATATCCATATATATGTGGGTTTTTAGGATACATAATATCACCTATCTCCCATACACCAATATCTGCATATTTTCCCTTCTCTTTCTGAATATATTTTTCAAAAGTATCCTGACATTTTATAAGATCTGCTTCACTTAATGCCAGCCTTTCATTGCCATTTTCATCCGTGAGAGAAACTAAAATATGCAAGTTGGGAGTATAGGTAACCCGGTATCTCTGTTGCAGCAAGTTTGGCACAATACAGAATCCAGAATAAGATCGGAAAGCAATGCCTTCCCCCTGAAAATATTCATATCTTTTGTCCGTATGAATTGCAATTTGATTCATCACAGGGGCCTGAGTACTTAGCAAAGTTCCTTCGTATGTCTCAAGGTTGCCACCTGTATATGCCTGCCAGTCCCTTATCGCCTCAATACCATGTACATTTTCACTTGCCATAAGTGTATACCCGGCAAAGCCGCCGACCGAAATCATCGCAAATACAAAATAGATTGCCCCGGTCACTTGTGTGACTGCTCTCTCCCTGTCTAGTACTACATTTTTCAGAAAGCAAACCAACACAAAAATAATCGGTAAAAACATAACGAAACCTAATCCAAAGGTCTGAAACACTCTTGAAAATAAATCCATCTCTAACTGATGACCACTATGAAATAATAATTTGGGATTTCTAAATAGGAAAAATACAGCAAAATAACTTATTACTACAGTGGCCATCAGCTTTACCTCAGATCCTCGACTGTCCCCAATACCAGAACGACAAAGCTCATAAAGATGTTCCCGGTTGAAGAGCATCTCTATCTCACCTGCATCCTCCTCTCCAACCGCATCTACTCTCTTTACAATCTCCTGAAATTCATCCTTGTTAATACGATTCCAATCTTTTTCTCGTCCGAGCAGTACGAAGGGTCTTTTCATCCTGACAGTAAAAACAAGATAATTATAAATTTCCGATTCCAACTCCTCTTTCACATCATTTGGAATATGATGTACCTTATTATCCCTTGTTCGGATATCAATAAAACGCTCCGAAGATGCCATTGGAAAAAACATCCCCGCTCCGTGCATCATTTTTGCCCGAATAACACGCCGCCTCTTAATCCAAATAATATCACGCACCGGAATCAAAACAATACGTAGTCCCGCTGCATACGCAATGACATCCTGCGTAATTAACAAATGCTCCAATTTTGGTCCCTTAGACGCCTCTCGATTAATTCTCCTGATCTCTTCACTGGAAAACTTCTTCCTCTGTTTCTTTAATCCTCTTTCTGCCAAAAAGGAAATAACAATGATGGCAACAACAAAAATACCAGCAATACTACCAAGTGCAATATAATAATCTTGGTATTGTTCTATCTTTCCATTGGAAAGCAAACAGATGATCACAATGCCAAATAAAATAAAAATCAAGTACATTTGACAAAAATGAACTAGTTTTCTTCTTGATCTTTCAGCAAAAAGTTGAATCTCATCTTTCATAATTTCCTTTCTCCACATTATTGCATGTAATCCCCTCTGTCACTATTGCTTTACTATTATCACACAAAAAACCATAAAAATTAACTTAATTTTTACTGTGCACCAGCGGGTATGCAATGATATCTCTCACACAGACCATACAAGACCTTTGCATGCTTTTCGTCAAGAAAATATCGAGTTTTTGTATCATCATCCGCTCCCACAAAAAGTGTATTTTCTTCATATTCCCATACTATTGAAATATCATCTATGCCATCCCATCTATCCGTTATAAATGCTATGCTGGGATAAGACATAAAACTAATTTCATCTAATTTATATTTTTTCTCATTCTCCCTATATTTCTTTGCACTTCCTAATACAAAATACAATTTAATCTTATCTTCTCTATTCAATGGTTCTTGTGAAGCCCACATTCCTTCAGATATACGTACCGTATCATATTTCCACATAGGCTCCAAGTCACTCTCTGACCAAATAGATTGATATTGTATTTGATATATTCTATCTAAACTTAATAGTAAGAAACTAATAATGAGTGCACAACAAAATTTTATCAACCTCTCCTTTCCTACCATATCATTCCTCCAGACTTATTAAACATAACTACTTTTATGCATTATTAATAAATCAAAACCTATACCATAAAAATATAGCGGTATCCACCGCTATATTTACCAAACAGCACTTATATTATATATTATTACTTGATATATTTCAAGTAATAAATACTATCTATTCTCTCCAAAATCCTCCTACCCCTCGCAGCCAATCAACACTCCCCACTTCCTTATCGCAAATACCGCAACCAGGCATCCCCCCAGAATCAATAACCCATACCGAATATGCAGCAGCTTCATTTTCATTGCAAACTCCTGCTCCATTACCCTCTCCTCATTCTCAATCTGATATCCCAACTTTTCCAGACGATCCACCTGAAGTCCATCCAGGTCATGACTGCGAAACTGTATCCTCAGGCCGTTTGCTCCTTTTAATAATTGGCTCTCCGACCCAACCAGACAAACCAGTCCTTCCCCTTCCTGGTTTTCCGGCTTTGTCACAATCAAGCGGGCCGGCTGATCGGTTAAGATATCCTCCGCTGTCTCCCCTGTCTGATCCGGCAGCATCTCCATCATCGCATAGCGGACATCCATCCCCTCATTGTGTTCCGCCTGTCTGCTGTCGATCCCGACACCCTCCACCCCATCCTCCGACCACTCCTGCTGTAGATTTTCAAAAGAGACAGGATCCAAAAATATTCTTTTTGCACCCGACGGAAGTGTCGTATCATACATTTTCTCAATATAATCCTGCGATAGCAAAACTGCATTGATGACAGCTTCCTTCCCCCTATATTTTATCGTAAGCGAGGTATCCAATTGACGGCTGATCCTGACAACATCTTTCATCTGCAGCAAAGTCTGCACCTGCTTCCCAGAAATGATCTGATTCGATGAAAGAACATATTCCGCCGGAGTATTGACAAAATAATAAATTTCCCAGGCATAATAAAGGATGCTGAAGGCTGATGTGATTCCTGCCAGGAGAAAAAGCAGCATTATTTTTACTGCATCATTTTGTTTCCGCAGCCTGATCAGATCTTTGATTCTATTGATCATAGTTTTTCCTTTCTCCGACGATAAAGAACCATCACTGCCGCCTGCACCAGACAAAATACGATTACCCCCATAATGATCCACCACTGTTTCGTATCATCTTCCGGGGTATCATTTTGCTCTGCTTTTAAGGGAGATAAAATGGTCGTTTCAAACTCCTGCTCCTGTGTCATTTCCTTCCCCTGCTCATCTTCATAATAAAATATGACCTTTCCCTGCGTCGTGCCATACAGGGAATCTCCTGACAATCCCTCTACCGTCAATTCCATACTGCCGTTCATGGAAGTCCCGGCCTCCATATCTCCGATAAACGCCATGCCGGATGCCGCCAAACCATCTGCTTCCAAGGATGCACGGACATTATACAACTTCCCCTTCCCCAGATTCATTGCCTGCGCCTGTAGTTCTATCGTTTCTCCCATCTGAATTTCCCGCGGCATACCCAGGGGTGCAATTTCTAATTCTGCCTGCTGCTGTGCCGATATTTTTACCGTTTCCTCCATCGTATACGGATTCCCCTTTTGATCGGCATAGTCCATCGTTACTACGAATTCATACTGTCCGCCCGGAGCGACCGCTTTGACCCGAAGCGGAACAGAGACCGTGCAAGTTTTTCCGCTTTCCAAATGATTCACATAGCTGCTTCCCGTGGCTTCCGTCAACTCCACATTTTCCCCGGGAGCAATTTTAATCAACATGTTTTTGACTGGGCTGGTTTTGCTGGAATTGAGCAATGTCAACTTTGCTGTAAACTCCTTTCCGCACAAAATGGTATGATCGGAAAGCTGACAAGCTGCCACCCTGACTTTCGGTGCAAACTGCGGCTGGTTTTCTTCTGCACCAGCCTGTGCCGCGTCTCCCTCCGGTTGCTTCCCTCTTGTTAGCGAAACATACAAGGTAAACTCCTGGCTGATTTCCAACCCGGATTCGTCCTGTGCTGTGACAGCGACGGTCACAGGATAGCTGCCATTATAATAATCCGCTTTCAGGCTCAAATCAAAATTCACCAGATAGCAGCCTGCTTTCTTCCCCTTCTTTCCAGTCTGATGATTTCCATAGCAGATCATCTTATCATAATTCTTGTGTACAAATGGTAGATTTTCAGACTCCCCAAACCGGACGCTGGCAGTCAGCTCCTTTTTCGACAACGAACGCTTTGCCTGCAATGGAAGTAGCAGATGAACTTTTCCCGATCCCTCTTTTGGGACATATCCTCTCGAATACGATCTGTTCATCCCCGGATAAACCGTGCGGTTATCAACAGAAAAATAAGATGCACCGCCAGATTCTCCCGTCCCCTGGGCGCTGTCCCCATCCATCTCTTTTCCATTTGTCAGTGCTACAGATACCGTAAATTCCTGGCTAATTTCTACCCCGGATTCGTCCTCAGCGGATACGGACAGACTTACCGGATAATTCCCATTATAATATTCTTTCTTTAACTCCAGGGCAAAAGTAATCAGATAACATCCTGACAGTTTCCCCTGGTTTCCTGTTTTATGATAGCCATAAGCAACCGTTTTTTCATAATTTTTTTGCACAAACGGAAGATGTTCCGATTCCCCAAAGCGCAGAGAAACATTGACCCGGTTTTGGGACAGCTTTCGCTTTGCCAATAATGGCAGCACCACCACCGCTTTTTTTCCCTCGATCTTGGGAAGATATCCCCCAGAATACGATTTGTCCATGTCCTCATAACGGTTCTGGTTATCAATCACAAATCCCCCCATGCTCCCTGCATCCGATCCCCCCGGTATCCCCTCTCCATCTTCAGAACTCCCCTCTGTATCTTTTCCTGTAGATTCCTGGGTCTGCTGTTTCGCTTTACTGATTAGGATATTGCTCTTTCCCATCTCCACCATCAAACAGCTTACCAGACACAGTAGCAACATAAAGTATTTTCGTTTCCACCTTTTTACAAAAATCATTTTCTATCCTCCTCGTACCCTGTCCTATCCATCAAATCCTTGACCTGGTCACAAAGTTCTTCGATATCCTGCGCATTGTGGCTGGCAAGCAGAATGGATTTTCCGTCTGCCTTCAGCTCTTTTAGCAAGGAACGAATTTCCACAACTCCATAGCGGTCAAGTCCATTAAAAGGTTCATCCAGAACCAGTACCGAAGGATCCTCCATGATTGCCTGGGCAATTCCCAGCCTTTGCCTCATTCCCAGGGAATATTTTGCCACCGGTTTTTTCATGTCCGGCGCAAGTCCCACTTTTTCCAAAGTCTCCCTGATTTCCTTTTTCCCGATTCTCCCTTTCAGCGCAGCAAGTATTTTTAAATTCTTATATCCTGTCAAATTCGGGATAAATCCTGGTGTCTCAATAATAACACCCAGACGATCGGGAAAATCCACTTCCTTGCCAACCCGTTTTCCGTTTACCAGAATGGTTCCCTGGTCACATTTCATAAAACCACAGATGCATTTCATCAATACCGTCTTTCCACTTCCATTATTACCGACCACCCCATAGATTGTGCCTGGAGGAATGGTAAAACTAATGTCATTTAACACCCTCTCTTTTCCAAAAGATTTATAAACATGATCTACTACAATTCCTTGGCTCTCTTCCATCGCCGTCCTCCATTTTCTGAATTTCATCCCACATTACATATCATATTTCACTTACCTTGTTCTTTCCGGTCTCGGAATCAGGTTCCCGTAAACTGAAACGGATAATTTTTTATTTTGTAGAGAGAAGCCACAAAGAGCAAAATACTGGTGAATAAATAAAACAGATAGGACTGCCAGAGTTTGGGCAGATTATCATAACCAAAACTATGCATGTAGTAAGTAGCGTGGTTTAGCGGAGAAATCCAGCCGCTTAAAATATTGGCAATCCTCATCCGTTCCATGGAAATCCCAAACCATTTAGCCACGATATCTGGATTCATTAACAAACCAAACACACTGTAGACCAGCCCCCCAACCATACCTCCGTTGTTTCTGCAAAGATTCCAAAACAGAATGATGCCTGCCATGGTTACTGTGTAGCCCGTCATCAACAAAAAAATATGCAAGGTACAGCGATAGGGATCGGTCAATTCCAATACTTTCACAAACGCAGGTACTGCCAGACTTTCTCCGACTTCCGAATATCCCAGAATCGCTGCGGTATCACTCCACAGATTGGCAGGATAAGCACGGCTGGAAGATAGAAACACTGTTGCTGCTAGAATAAACAACATGAAGCAAAAGGTTGCCAGGATCAGGTAGATAATCTGCCCCATCATCCATACTTTTCGATCCGTCCGAATCATGAAATAGGGTACTTCATTGGATAAATCTGGAATTCCCGAAAAGAGCAGAAGCAATAAAATTGAAATCGCAAGTACCGACTGGGAATCGCCAAATGTCCAGATAAAAGCTTCCAAACCCTGTAGGTGGGTTCCATGCGCCAGTGCAAACTGCATTACCTTATCGGAAAGCAAAAAACAGAAAATAAAGGCAAGCAGGAAGCATAGAATAATCTGAGGATTTTTATGCCATTTCCGAAAATTAGAACAGGCAATATAAAAGATCTGCCGTATCTTAGACATGTTCTATGCACCTCCCCACAATCTCATAAAAGAGAATACTAACGATTAGGATGAATCCACCTACCATGAGCAGGATTCCCGTGTCCCCCAAAATCCAGGTATGCTCCGGGGCATACCATTCCACGGGATACAGACAGTACAAAGCTTTGAAATAACGCTGATACAAGATCACCAACATATAACATAGGACAAACGCTCCGCCATATGCCACATAACGGCTGTTTGCTGCCGCTGCAAGCGTAGCAGCCACCACTGCCCAAAACACCCCGGAGAAAAATAAGAGAAACAGATCTCCTTTCGGTTCGATCCCAACACACTGGGCAAACAAACCAGCAAGGACTGGCAGGGCTCCCCCGCTGATTCCACAGGCAAGCAGCTTCCCCCAGATATAAGACTTCCTCCCGCACCGGGGAAGGTACTCCTTGACAAATCCGCTCTGATATTCGTTGAGCCATGCAGTAGAGTAAGGAAAAGAGGCCAGCACCGGCACACTGATTCGAAACAGCTCGGATTCCCAACCAGCGCGGCACAAAATCACACACTCCACGAGTAAAGCGATGAAAAAATTAATACTGCAAAACGCCCGTTTCATATCGCTTTCAAAGCTATTCATCCTTAATACCCCAATCTGTAATCAATGACGGAACCGTCAATGGCATTGATCGACAATACCGTACCCGTCGTTTTCTCCCCATAGGCATCTACAATGCTTCCCTCAAAATTCCAGACAGGCACAATCAATCCCGTGTCAAAACTGTCCTTTTCACTGATCCTGGTATAGACCAGCCTGACATCGGTCACTTTAATGGATACTTTTGCATCCTCCATTCCTTCAACGTCTGTTGCAGTATTTTTGATTACTACCATCTGCTCAAACGTTTCTTTAATTTCCTGGAACGATTTGATCCGGCTCTGCCCCACCACGGTTTCTTTGATTTTCAGCGGAGAAAGATAATAAAAGCCCACGATGCCGCTGTCATTGACAGCCACAGCCACTGCTTCGCTCCCCCACATCTTTTTTACATAATCTTTTCCCTGCCATTCGTCTAGCAATTTATAACCTGCCCGGTTGTCGACCAGGACGCCGTCCAGTTCCCGCAAATATAGAAACCGATATATTTTCCGGTAGCGGACTGCCGTATCACCCGTGTCTTCCTCTTTTTCCAACGTTTGGGCATACAACCCTTGATCATAAATTGCATAATTTGACAGACCCGTCTGCTCCATAATCGCATCTGCTCGTCTCTTGGCCTCCTCTTCCGATATTGTCAAAGGCTCATTCTCTGCACACTGGATCGTAGTATCCGTTTCTATTACTTGTCCTGCTTTCTTTTTAGAAAAATCAGGCTCTTTTCCATTTTCTATAGGAACAATGTTGTCAAGGTCATCTTCCACATTGGCATGGTACATTCTGGCTTCGTATCCATTGTGATTGCTGGAATACCGTATACAGTTGCCATAATCAGCGGAATTCTGCATAAATAGGGAATGATAATTCCCATCTTTCCCATCACTGACACCATAGAAGAATTTTCCGTTGCCATGCAAATCGTACAACCAGTCAAAAAAAGAATCTCCTGGATTGGCTTCATGCTGTTTTCGGATCTCCTGAATCTTATGGTCCGTCGGATAATCTGTCAGAGTAACCTTATCCGGCGCTGTTTTATATTCCTTCTTCAAGTCTGCAAGCATTTCCTCATATTCCGATTCCTCAACCTGATCATCCCTTTTCTCGTTTGCTTTCTGTCGCTCAATCTCCCTGATTTCTTTCGCAATGACCGATTTCGTCCTGGCATTGCTCTTATCCCCATCATAGTAGGTGATATCCGGGGTTAGCGCATTGCGAATCGTATCCAGAAGCTTTTGATCTATTTTTTTCTGGCTGGCACGATAGACAGAAAGTTGATCTACCTCAGGAATCTCCACTTTTGCATCTACATCCACATTTACTTTCAGATCCTTATCCTGAATCTTTGTCTGATAACTCTCATATTGTTTTACTTCCTCCTTAACTTGCTCATAGGAATTAGTATCTTCTTTCTTCTTCGCCTCCTGCAGCATTTTATCCATATTCTTTTCCCGGACTACAGATTTCTCCGGATTTCCTGCACAGCCTGTCAGGGAAAAGACCAGGACAGCCGAAAGGATCCCAACGATCTTACATCTTCTCATAAACAGCCCCTCCTTACTAAAAATTTATAACCCTTTCGTCTGTTTGCTTCTGGTTTCCAAAATATTTCAGACGAAAACATCCATGTCAGAGTCATTCTAACATGGATGTTTGCAACAAGTATTCATCATTATTTAAACAAATTGTAAAATCATTCGGGTCCCTTCTCCGATCCTGCTCTCCATCCGGATACTACAGTGATGGCGTTTCAGAATCATAACCGTTATCGCAAGTCCCAGACCGGCTCCACCATTCTCCCGACTCCTGGACTGATCAATGCGGTAGAATGGCTCCAGGATTTTTGCCTGCTCCTCTTCCGGGATTCCTCTGCCAAAATCTTGTACTACAATCACGTTTTCTCCCGCTGATAAAATGATACGATCCCCTCGGTTACTGGCTTTACAGGCATTGTCAATCAGATTGATCAACACCTCGGTCATCAGATCGGTATCCACCAAAAAGTGCGCGCCATCCGAGTGACATTCTAGGTCGATTCCGGCTTCCAACAAACTTTGGCTGCATGCCTCCTCTGCATTGTGAAATAGTTGTTCCGCCGACACTTCCGTCAGGCTAATCGGATCATCCTCTTCCTCTAACAGTAACAGATGCATCATCTTTTTGGAAAGTCTCTCCAAACGGCAGCTCTCCTGGTAGATATAGGATAACGCATCTTCCCGGTCTTCCTCTGGCAGTTTTACCGTTAGGAGGGTCTTGGCATAACCAGAAATTGCCGTCATCGGTGTTTTTAACTCATGGGTTAAATTCCCCATAAATAATGTTCGTTTCTGTTCAATCTCTTTTAGTTTTTGAATGTGGGATTGTACCGCCTCTGCCATCACATTAAAGTTGCCGCTGAGTTCCCCGATTTCATCCGTTTGCTCGACAGCCACCCGTTCCTCATACCGGCCTCTGGCAATCTGTTTCGCACTCTCGTTTAATTGATGTAAGGGACGCAACATTCGATTTAATATGACAAATAGAATCAAACAGACTACTGCCGCAATTACAACTGTCAGCAGAAGCAAACCCAATCCCAACATTCTCATGCGTGACCATACATAAGTCACTTCCTCTAATTTATATAAGACACAGGTTCCGTTTAACTCTTGCCGAAAGACCAGGAAATGTCTGCCCTCCCATTTCATTTCTGCTACATCAATTCTTCCATCCAATTCTTCCAAAGAATGATAAGACAGACCAGACAACTCTCTCTGCTGAAAAATCGTGTTGTTAAAGATTTCTTCTCCTGGTTCCCCGGCCATAAAGCCGAGAAGCAGTTCATCACCCTGCATCTTCAAGAGATATGCCAACACTTTTTGTTCTATCTCCTCTTCCTTACCATCCATCAGGGTTGTAATTCTTTCCTCGATTTCCGAAAATAACAGGTAGGTATTCCGATAACTCTGGCTCTCTGCCGCATCCAGGGAAATTCGTTTTACCAAGCTGTAAACTGCTGCGCTACAAATTGCCGAAGAACACAAAATGCTGATACAGCAAATCAGAATCATTTTTGTTCTTAAACGCATCTCTATTCCTCCAACCGATATCCCATCTTAGATACCGTTTTTATGTTTTCACTCAGAGATAACTTTTTTCTAAGCTGTCCGATATGGACATCCACGGTTCTGGTTTCCCCTACATAATCCATGCCCCATACTCGTCGAAGAAGGTCTTCCCTGGAGACCGCAATATTTTTATTGCGTGCCAACACACACAGGAGCTCAAACTCCATCGGTTTGAGTGGAATTTCCACTCCATTTTTATGCACCGTCCGTTTCTGTAAGTCGATTTCCACATCCAATACCCGGATACTGTCACTCAACTTTTTCGTCCGTTCCAGCACCTTTTCCATCCGCACCATGAGTTCTAACATCTCAAAAGGTTTCACAATATAATCCTCAGCGCCTCCCTGCAGACCTTGGATCTTTGAATTGATATCATCCTTCGCCGTCAAAAAAATGGCTGGAATTCCATAGGAATCTACAATCTCAAATAAGGAAAATCCATCCATTCCCGGAAGCATCACATCCAACAGGGCAATATCATAATCTTGTTTTTCTTCCAGTGCTTCCGCTGCCTCTTTTCCATTGTGAAAAATAGTGGTATCATATCCCGCAACTTTAAGATTCATCGCAATCATCTTCGCGATGGAAACTTCATCTTCCACGATCAGAACTTTATTCTGCGCCATTCCTCCCCCTCCTGTCAAACCCCTGACAGATGGGACAATGCACCCATTGGCACATTGTCCCTAAAGCAATCTGTAATAACCATGATATCATCGAATCCTCAAAAAATTATTCTTTCTTGCTCTCTTCCTGCACCACTTCTTTTCGGATCTCTTTGGTACGGATCTCCTCGCAGATCGCATTAATAAATTCCTGTAAGGACTTCTGCCCCTCATCTCCTTCAAAACGGCTGCGGACAGATACCTTGCCTTCCGCTTCTTCCTGCGCCCCCACAATCAGCATATACGGCAGCTTATCCAGACGTGCCTCTCGGATCTTATAGCCAATTTTTTCAGAACGCAGATCCACCGTCGCATCAATTCCATTCTTCTTTAATTCTGCCAAAACTTTCTCCGCATAATCGGCAAATTTTTCAGAAATCGGCAGAATCCTTACCTGTTCCGGACACAGCCATGTCGGGAATTTTCCAGCATATTTCTCTAACAGCCATGCCAGAGTACGCTCATAACATCCCATGGAAGTCCTGTGTATAATATACGGACGTTTCTTCTCTCCATCCTTATCAATATAATACATGTCGAACTGTTCAGCTAACAGGGCATCCCACTGAATCGTTATCATCGTGTCCTCTTTTCCGTACACGTTCTTTGCATTGATATCAATTTTCGGCCCATAGAATGCAGCCTCTCCCACATCCTCTACGTAAGCGATATCCAATTCATTCATGATATCCCTCATATGCTGCTGCGTCTCTTCCCAGACCTCTGGCTCGCCGATATACTTATCCCGTTTCTCAGGATCCCATTTGGACAAATGATAAGTTACATCTTCCTCCACTCCCAGGGTCTGCAGGCAATATTTCGCCAATGCCAAACATCCTTTGAATTCTTCCACCATCTGATCCGGGCGCACCACCAGGTGCCCTTCCGTAATTGTAAACTGACGGACACGGGTCAAGCCATGCATCTCGCCGGAATCCTCATTCCGAAACAGAGTAGATGTCTCAGACATACGATATGGCAGGTCACGGTATGATTTCTGTCTCGCCTTATAGACATAATACTGGAATGGACAAGTCATGGGACGGAGCGCCAAGATTTCATTCCCGGATGCACTGACGCCATTCTCATCCTCATCATCCTCCCCCAAAATAAACATTCCCTCTTTGTAATGTCCCCAATGACCGGAAATTTTGTAGAGATCCGATTTCGCCATCAACGGCGTCCGGGTTCTCACATAACCCCACTCATTGTCTTCCAGATCCTCAATCCAGCGCTGTAATTTTTGGATCATCTTTGTACCCTTTGGCATAAACAACGGCAGTCCCTGTCCAATAACATCCACCGTCGTGAACAAATCCATATCGCGGCCTAATTTATTGTGGTCCCGGTTCTTGATATCCGCCAAATACTCCAGGTATTCCTCCAGATCCGCTTTTTTCGCAAATGCCGTTCCATAAATTCGGGTCAGCATCTTATTCTTTTCATCGCCTCTCCAATAAGCCCCGGAAGAAGAAGTCAACTTAAACGCCTTGATCTGCTTCGTACTCATCAGATGTGGGCCAGCACAGAATTCCACAAAATCTCCCTGCTGATAGAAAGACAACGTTTCGTCCTCTCCATGCTCCTGAATCATCTCTACCTTATATGGCTCCTTCCGCTCCGTCATTAATCGGATTGCCTCATCTTTTGTTAAAGTATAGTACTCTAAGCGATCTCCCTTTTTGATAATCTTCTTCATCTCTTTTTCAATCGCATCCAGCTCTTCCCTGGTAAGGCTAGGCATATCAAAATCATAATAAAATCCATTGTCAATCGCCGGTCCGATCGTCAGTTTCGCGTCAGGATATAAATTCTGAACCGCCTGCGCCATGACATGGGCACAAGTATGGCGGTATGCCTTTTTTCCTGCCTCGGAATCAAACGTCAAAATATTTAAGGTGCAATCCCGGTCAATCACTGTACGCAGATCCACAACCTGTTCGTCCACCTCTGCCACACATGCCACTCTTGCCAGACCTTCACTGATATCTTTCGCAATATCAATCACCGCCAACGGCTGGTCATATTCCTTATAGGAACCATCCTTTAATGTTACTTTC
This sequence comes from uncultured Clostridium sp., assembly GCA_947644195.1. GTDB lineage: Bacteria > Bacillota > Clostridia > Lachnospirales > Lachnospiraceae > Butyribacter. The sequence goes on along the minus strand of CANRZB010000010.1, from coordinate 17,928 downwards.
ATCTCTGTCGTCTCCTTTTTCTATATTACGTTTCTATGACTACTCTTGCAAAGCTAAGATCCGCAATCAACACATTTCTTTGCCTTTACAGATTAATCTTCCTCCTCTGCATCATGAAAAGAATCTACATTGTTGCTGGCAATGGAAATTCCCCCTTTGATTGGTGCACACAGGAATCCAATAACCATACCCACAAAAAATAACAACAATCCAATGGTAATCCATTGCGAGCGGGTGCGAACCTGAGATTTCCCAAAATAATCGGTCATTGTTCCTTTCGCCCCATCATACCAAGCAGCCGTCATGTTTTTTACCTGTTCTAACTGTTCCATCATCTTCTACCTCCTTATGATTACAAATTGAATGTATCCTCCCCTAAGGGACTGCTACTTTATAGAGAATCGTCTACCCAGACTACTCCTATTTTAAAAGTAAAAAACGCCCCTCCCAGCATCTCTGCCAGAAGGGACGCAATACCATTCGATTACGCGGTTCCACCCTTATTCAAAAACAGACACACCCACAGTGCATGCAAACCTGCATCCTGCCCTGCCTGTTTTTGCAGCTTTATCCAATGACGGTAACGGTGTCGGCCGGACCGGATTAAGGTCACTCCGAGGTGGTCTTCCATCGCTTAGTGATAAGATGTTCCCAGCACCCATCTCTCTCTGTCATCACGCACGCCATGTACTGTCCTCATCTGCGTTTTAAACTCTATCTTGCCATAAAGCAAATTATTTCTGATGGTTTCCCATCGCAGTAATAGTATCGCAGCCAATCGAATTTGTCAAGCTGCTAAGTCCCCGCTAGTTCACTTCTCTTTTGATAGTATTTCTGGACAATATCTTTTTTATCCCGTTTCCGGATCGGTATTTTACTTCCATCCTGCATATAAAAATCGTAGTCAATCACACCATCCACAGCCAAAACGTTAATAAGATAGCTCTGATTACAGCGCAGAAACATTCTCATATCCAACTGTTTCTCTATCTCAGACAATCTGGCATATGCCCGGTAAACTTCTTCGCCGTGGTGGATCATAACCACCCTACCCTCCGACTCTATAAGACTAATTTCCCGCTGTAACAGGCTGATTTCTTTCTGTTGGACGGAAAAGGTCAGAATTTCATAATCATTTTCCGGTTCTCCCGTCTGATTTTTTGAAAAATAGTAGGAAAAGGTCTCACGGACTTTCTTGATGTTATACGGTTTGAGTAAATATGCCAATGCATGAACGTCGTACCCTTCCTGCAAATATTCATTGCTACAAGTGGCAAAGACCAATTCCACCTGTGCATCCTTTGACCGGATCGCTTTTCCGGTCTCAATCCCATTTAATCCCTTCATACGAATATCCAGAAAAATAATATCGTAATCTCCCCTGGAAAAATTACGCTGTAATTTTTCTCCCGAGGAAAATTCAATCAGCATCGCATTGCGGTGCATTTCCTGGAGAACTCCCTGTAACATCTTTTTTAGAATCATACGCTCGATTTCATTATCATCACAAATAGCAATCTTTAACATATTCTTCCGCCCCTTCCCCTCGGTAGGATTATTCCTGAAGCGCAATCATCATTGCTGGAATAATTTGTTTCTTACGGGATACCGTACTCTTCAGTACAATCTGCTCCGTATCAGACGGTAGATGAAATGCTTTTACTGCCAGTTCCAACGCACCATTCCCATGGTATAATAATTCTGTCTGTGCCTGCATAATATCTGTCAGCATAAAAAACATCATCGAAACATCATGATCGGACATAGCCTTTTCCATATATGGTACTAGTTTGTCTTTTATGGATTCCAATTCATTTCGGCTCATAGAGGTAATCTGCCCCACCCCAAACACTACCTCGCCTACCACAAATTTCTTGAAATCCTGATAAAAGATCTCTTCCGGTGACTTAGATAATAAATTACTCCCAGCAGCAAACATCTCTGCCGCGTAAGTATGTGTATCCAAACCTGCAATTTCCGCCAGTTCTTCCGCTGCCTGTCGGTCTGTCTCTGTACAGGTCGGCGACCGATATATCAGTGTATCGGATAAAATAGCAGAACACAACAGCCCTGCGATATCCGACGGCAGCTCTACTTCCTTTTCCCGGTACATCTGGTAAACAATGGTTGCCGTACATCCTAACGGCTGGTTTCGAAAGAAAACCGGTCCCATCGTTTCAATACTCCCGATCCGGTGATGGTCTATAATTTCAAGCAATTCCGCTTCTTCAATTCCGTCCACCGCCTGAGTCATCTCATTATGGTCTACCAGAATCAATTTCTTACGCCGGGCTCCTAAGAGACTGCGTCTTGATATCATTCCGTAATATCTGCCATTCCAATCCAAAATTGGAAAATCCCGGTATCGCTTCTTTGCCATAGTATCCCGAATATCATCGAGATATTCCCCCAGCCCAAAAGTAATTAACCCCTCGCTTTTCATAAAAAACCAGATCGGAATACTCTGATTAATCAGACGGGACGCCGTAAAAGTGTCATACGGTGTCTTTATAATATAGCAGCCTTTACTCTCTGCCAATCTGCTAATCGTAAAAGATACGGTAGAGCCATCACACACAATGATGCATTTTGCCCCCATTTCAATCGCACATAGCTGGGATTCGTAACGGTTACCCAATATTACGATATCGTCTTTCTCAATGTAACTCTCCATCAAATCAGGATTCGCTGCAGCAATCAGGCATTTCCCGGACATGATCTGTTCCTCCAGATCGCCGTTAAGCATCTCCCCATCGAGAGTTTCTACAATATTATGAAACGGCGTATGCGCCGTAGCAATCACCTTACTGTCATAAACATCCATATAGGATTTGGCAATGTCTTCAATCGTAATCAGTCCCAGCAACGTCTCATCTTTCTCAATGATTGGCAACGTCTGCAGCGAGTCCGTCTTCATGATCTCCCATGCCTTTTTCAGGGAAATTTCAGCACTGACACCCGGCACACGCTGTACTTCTATATCCATGACCTGGGTTCTCACGTCACCCATGTAATCGGGAGCCGGCGTATGAAAATGCCTCAGTACAAATTGTGTCTCCGAGTTAATCTGTCCCGCACGTCTTGGAACATAATGCCCCCCCGTCCCTTGATTCTTTAGATAGGCATACGCAATGGCAGAACAAACGGAATCCGTATCTGGATTAATATGACCGATCACGTTAATGACAGTATCATTTTCCTGTGTCATCATCGTGTTACCTCCTGATCAAATTCAAATATATTTATTTGTAGTCTTTTTCCGTATACTGTGTAATGTCAATGACATATTTAAATCTTCTGGCCAACGCCGGTACAAAACGGAACAACTGATCCAGCGTCGCCCCTTCATCGGATAAAATTACCGTAAAATCTCCGTAAAATTCATCCATAATCGCGAATACCCTGGTAATTGTCGGAAATAGCAGCTCTGCCGCATGAGTAATCAGCAGACAATTTCCCTTGAGCTGCTTCTTAAACTGCGATAAATCCATCACGTTTAACTGTTCCGCTGTAATATGAGCAATTCGTCCCGAACTCAGATAACCGGTTTCTCGCATTACCACGGCAATCCGCTTGGAAATCCCCAGGATCCGGTCTTTCCCATCTCCAATCAACACAAAATGGGAAGGATCCATCTCGCCGCCAATCAGAATCAAGACATCGTCAAAAGAACGATGCAATGCTCTGGTAGTCGGCAGATCTTTTTCCGGCAGAACCTCACCCGTAGCAGATGGAACTTCCTCAGAAGATTCCTTCACAGACACTGTTTCCGGCGTAACCCCTTCGGTTCCCTGTGGCTGTCCCGTCATCGCTTCTGCTACCGTATTCTGCTGTCCTACTGCTTCCTGCGGCTGCCCTGAATTCACTTCCGCCATCGTATTCTGCTGCCTTGCTGCCTCCTCCGGTTGACTCGTCTTCGTTTCCTGCTGGCCCGCAGCTTCTAACGGTCTGGCTTCCGCAGGTTCCACAGTAGCTGCGGTACTCTTTGCAGCATCCACATCTGGAACGGTTTGATTACCATGATTTTCCAGATTTGCCTCCACTGCATCTATTACCTCCTGGGCAGTAGCTGTTACAGCAATCTCACCGCCTGCAGCCGCTTCCATCTCTTCGCCTGCAATCGCAACCGTTCTCTCAATTTTGGCCTCCGCCTCCTGCAATTCTTTCTCCAAAGCCCGCAACAATTGTAACTCGGTATTCAACTCGGAAGCTTTCTCCGCTTTCGGTTTCTCAATACTATCCTCCTGGCTTTCCTGAGACAACTCCGCTTCCTGCAACTGTCTGGCAATATCCTGAATTCGGTTTTCCTTTGTGTCAGCCGAAGGATCCGGCAGCTTCTCTGCCATCCGCTCCATCTGCTCCACCACAGATCCTCCCAGATCCGGCACCACGACGGTTGGCCCGGATAAATCTTCGGAGGAAGAATCTTTCCCCACGGAAACCGGAACATACTGCCTGGTTTCTGACTGTTCCAGTGCTTCCGTCATACGCTCCACTACATCGTTGGCAATATTCGGAAGTTCCTGGATCACGGTTACCGTTTTTTCTTTTAGCTGTGCCTGATGCTCGGCTTCATAGATTGCAGAGATTTCTTTCGCCAAATCCTGCGTAATTCCAGTTCCAGACTGAGATACCGGTGGAAATCCCGAAGGATCTATCTCTATTTTCGCAGCAGTCTGCTCGGATTCTTCTGCCACAGCCAAAGTTTCCTGTACAGAATCCGAATCCTTTGTCGATACCGCATCCTCCTGTACGCTATCTCCTATTGTTGCAACTTTGTCTTCCTGATATCCCTCCACTACGGCAGATTCCACTGCCTGATGCTCTGCTGTCCCCGCAGTATCCTTTCTGTCTTGCATCGTTTCCGGCATCTCCTCCGGTGGATCCTCTCTCTCCTCGGAAACGTTTGTCTCTCCTGCAAGTTCAAAATGATCTTCTTCCGGATTTTGATCAAATTCAGTCTCTGCTTTCGCAGATTTATTGCCAAATAACAGACCGGACAATTTCTGCAGTCCTTCCGGTTTTTTGTCCACACTGCTATCCGTACCTGTTGCAAATTCATCCGTTGACACTTTCTCGGAAATGATCTCTTCAAATTTGGCCGGATCCGCTTTTTTCAACAGTTTCATTTCCTGCTCACTGTCGCTTTCCAGATATTCGCTCAGATCCGGCAGGGAACCGGTATCATCCGGGTTCGGCTTTTCCCGGTGAAGCGGATCGGTAAAATCTGTATCATCCAGAAAAGGCATCGGATCATTTTCCTGGATGTGTTCCAATAATAGTTTCGCGCGCTCTACAATTTCACCACTGCCAAACCACAGACGGATATCCGCACATTCTTCGCGACATTCCTCATAACGTCCTGCCTGCTGATAGAGTTTCGCAAGTTCATACGCCCACTCCTCGATATATTCCTCTTCCTTTAAATCACGCAGTGTATCAATTAACTGACCAATCTGCACCCCTGCCGCCTTATCCAGACGATAGCGCAGGATTAAAGCATCCCGATTGCTCGGATTCATACGTACAAATTCTTCATAATACTTCTCCGCCTCTTCCAGATCATTTGTGCGGATCGCCAGATAGATCAAACGATATAAGATCTTTCTGGTGCGGGACTTTTTATAAATCCGCAGATAGGTTGCCTTGGCCTCTGCCAACTGCTCTGTACGGGTAAAAACTTCAGCAAATACCTTCAGGTCACTGACATTACGGATCTGGCGTATGTCTAATGTCTGAATTACGGTCAATGCTTTGCGATATTTCCTTTCATCTGCCAGATGATGTACCTGTGCGATCCTGATCGCTATTTCATACTGTCTCATCTTAACCTCCATGCCGTTTCTGCTGCCCTGCGTTTCCCACGAAAATAATCTCTATATAAGTCTTCCTGACGGTCCAACCGGGTTGCAAATTTCTTCCGCAGGTTCCATGCCCGATCATCCAGATCACAAATCAGAACCCCTTCCCGTCCAGATATCATTCCTAAAATATTTCCAATCGAATCTACTGCCATGCTGTCCCCGCTGTAACTGTCACCATCCCGACTGCCAAAACAATTTACCCCAACCAGATAAGATTGTGTTTCTATGGCTCTGGCACGAAGTAATGTCTGCCAGTGACTGCTCCGAATCCCCGGCCAATTCGCAATCACAAAAATGATGTCCGACTGCTCCGCTGCTATTTGAAACAGCTCAGGAAAACGAAGATCATAACAGATAAATAAACTGATATTCCGTCCCAAAAACGGGACACTGACAATCTGTTCCCCACGCTGAAAACGATCCGCTTCCCCTCCAAATGAAAACGGATGAATCTTGATATATTCCGTCACCCGGTCTCCCTGCTGATCTACCAATGTAAATCTGTTGGTTCCTTTGGTTTCTCCCGAGTTCGGTAATGCTGCCCATCCAAAACCAATCGCAATCTGGTATTTTCTCGCTAACGTACCCATTTTCTCTACAGTAAACGATTGTTCCGCCGGTTCTCCGATCCGGTCCAGGTTCATAGAAAATCCCGTAAAACTCATCTCAGGAAAAATTATCACATCTGCTCCTGCCCGCGCTGCCTCTCCGATCATTTTCTCGGCACGGATCATGGACGCTTCCTTATCTTCCCACACCATATCGAGTTGCCCCAGTGCTGCCCGCATACTCTATCTCCATTCTATTTACATTCTAATCCATATAGATTATAGCACACCTATCCACAGTTGGAAAGCATGGAATTTGTCCTGGCATGCAACAATCCTCCTAGCTGGCAGCCTGGAGGATTGTTTTTAACTATATTTTATATTGCGAAAAAACACCATTATTCTCATGGAAACATCATTAAAAAAGACTGTAAAAACTGTAATCATCATTGGTATATTTCTTATTTATTAACCAGCAAGTCCATTTTTTCCGTCCTGCCACGGCTTGAATTTTAACCTTCCCTTTCTTTTTTATCCGAAGGGTGATCCGATTGGAATTTGGATATCTTTTTACCACTTTTATCTTGTCCTTTCCTGACAATATTTTCCAACGAAACTTCTGTTTTGATGCCGGCAAGTACAGGGTCATGTTTTTTCCAATATTTCCATAGGTAAGATCTCTGATATCTGCGGTAATCAAATAGATCTGAGTTTGATGCAGTGCATCATAATGCATATATTTTATCTTCTCAAGATTTTTTACCACTTTTAGATTCTTGCAATAAGCAAGGGAACCCTCGTTTAAGTTTTTTATTTTCCCCCCCAAAATGACTTTGGATAGTTTTTTAGAGTATGCAAATGCATAATAAGAAATTGTTTCCGTATTTTTTCCAGTATCTATAGACTGTAATATCCTGTTTTTCGTAAAAGCACACTCTTCAATGGATCTGACTGTCGCAGGAACCTGGTAGGACGTTCCCTTTCGACAAATTGGATAGTAATACAGTTTCTTACCATCTTTTGAAAAAACTACATCCTTTTTCGTTTGATACACCTTATTTTTTTTTGAAATCTTAATTCTCTCCAATGCAGGAAATACAATCTCATAGCGATCTCTTTCACGGCTAAGAAATGTTTTATTTATTTTTATATCGAGATAATAATTGGTAAATCCTCGAAATGCCTTACCCAAATAAATCTCTTTTAAGCTGGAACATCCCTGGAACACAGCAGGAGAAAGAGTTTCCAGGCGTTCCCCAAAGATAATCTTCTGTAATTTACTGCACTCTTCAAAAACACCATAATACATTCCCTGATACTCCGTTCTTTTGCATTGGGAATCTTTTGCAAAACGAACGGATGTCAGATTTCTGCATCGCAGAAACATCCCCGAACTCAAGGCTGTCATGGAAGCCGGAATAGTAACTTCTTCCATTTTACCATCAGCAAATACACAAGGATTGCATGTCTCTGTTCCGGGAGCAATTATGACCGGATTACTGTCTGCCACTGGATACGCATAAAGTTTTTTGCCATCCTGACTGTAGATTCCCTGGTCTACCTCCTTAAGGCTGGAATTGGCAGGATCCAAAATAATCCTTTGCAGCGATGGACAGAGCAGAAAGGCATATTCCTGAATTTCACGGACACCGGATCCAAGTTCCACTGTTTCAAGATTTGGCAATAATTGAAAAAAAGACCGATAAATGCCTGTAATGCCATTCCCTATTACAACTTTACGAACCTGATCTGCTTCAATTTTTGTACGCCAACCTTTTTCTTCTTGATCATTTTCAAAGTAAGCACCTTCGTAATCATAAATCCAATAATCCTCTTCCCCATAAATGATTCCTGCCTTCTGACCCAACATGCCTGTCCCATAAAAGCTCAGAGTTCCTGTCGCCTGGTCAAACGTATAAAAGAACTCTGCATTTTGTGCATCTGACTTCGCCTGACACACATTGCCTTTCCATAGACACAGCGACGCTGCTATAGCCAGAAACAACAACCCCCGTATCACACTCTCTGCTCTTTTCCCGTTCTTTTTCTCTTTTCTTTGCATAAGCCCTCTCCTTCTCTATGGTAAAACGCATCAATCGTATTGATACCTGTCATTTAATAACAAGCACGTCCATTTTTTCCGCCCTGCCACGGCTTGAATTTTAACCTTCCCTTTCTTTTTTATCCGAAGGGTGATCCGATTGGAATTTGGATACCTCTTTACCACTTTTATCTTGTCCTTTCCTGACAAAATTTTCCAATGAAACTTCTGCTTTGACGCCGGTAAGTACAGGGTCATATTCATTCCAATGGTACCATAGGTAAGATCCCTGATATCTGCGGTAATTAAATAGATCTGAGTCCGATGCAGCGCACCATCATAAATTTCTTTAACATACTCCAGATTTTTTGCCGTTTTTAGATTCTTGCAAAAAGCGAAGGCATATCTTTCTAACCTTTTTATTTTTTTGCCAAAGACCACTTTTGATAGTTTTTTAGAACTGGAAAATGCATACCAGAAAATTTTTGTCGTATTTTTACCAGTGTGGACAGACCGCAAGGTCTGATTTTTTGAAAAAGCATGAGCTTCTATTACCGTGACAGATGGAGGTACCTGGTAAAATTTCCCCTTTCGACAAGTTGGATAACAATACAATTTCTTACCATCTTTGGAAAAAACTACATTGTTTTTCGTTTGATACACCTTATTTTCTTTCGCAATCCGAATCTTCTCCAAGGCTGGAAATGCTATGTCAGTATATTCACTTTCGTAACTTAAAAATCTTTTCGTAACTTTACCAACAGACCATGAATCAAATCCACGAAATGCCTTACCCAAATAGATTTCTTTTAAGCTCGAACAATCCTTGAATGTAGCTGGAGCTAGCGTTTCCAAACACTCTCCAAATTTTACCTTTTGTAAATTTCCACACTTCTCAAAAGCGCCATAGCACATTCCCTGGTACTCGGTCTTTTTACACTGGGAATTTTTTTCAAAGTGAACGGTCTTCAGGTTTCCACATCGCAGGAACATCCCCGAACTCAAGGTTGTCATAGATGCCGGTATAGTAACTACTTCCATTTTACCGTCAGCAAACACGCAGGGATTACATGTCTTCGTTCCCGGAGCAATTTTGACCGGACTACTGTCCGCTACCGGATACGCATAAAGTTTTTTGCCATCCTGACTGTAGATTCCCCGGTCTACAACCTTAAGGCTGGAATTTGAAGAATCCAAAGTAATGGTCCGAATGGATGGACAGAGTAGAAACGCATACTCCTGAATTTCACAGACACCGGACCCAAGTTCCACCGTTTCTAGATTCGGCAGTGACTGGAAAAAATTTCGATAAATGCCTGTGATGCCATTCCCTATCACAACTTTGCGAACCTGGTCTGCTTTAATTTTTGTACGCCAGCCCTTTTCTACTAGATCGAAACCATAAAAACTGTCGTAGGCATAATACCGATAATTAGAATCCTCAGAAACGATTCCTGTTCCCTGCCCCAACATGCCAGTCCCATAAAAGCTCAGTGTTCCTGTCGTCTGGTCAAACGTATAATAGAACTCTGCATTTTGTGCATCTGCCTCCGCCTGGCACACATTGCCTTTCCACAGACACAGTGCCGCTGCTATAGCCAGAATCAACAACCCCCGTATCACACTCTCTGCTCTTTTCCCGTTCGTTTTCTCTTTTCTTTGCATAAGCCCCCTCCTTCTCTATGGTAAAGCTTTTAACTTCCTTCGTCAGGAATAGAATACAAAAAAAATTTTAAGATTCAGGTAGGGAATTTCTTAAGATTTCTTAAGAATGGCATTTTTAGCTTTGACATATTACGGCTGGAGACTTATACTATCTATATTACACTCGTAAGAATTAGGAGCGGAGGTGCCATCATGCCTACTTTGCCACAGATTTCTGAAGCTGAATATGAAGTAATGAAAATTGTATGGAAATATGCACCGATTAACACGAACGAAATCACAGAAAAACTTTTAGCGACATCCTCATGGAGCCCTAAAACAATACAAACCTTAATCAAACGTCTGGTAAACAAAGGCGTACTGGCTTATGAAAAGGAAAGCCGGGTGTTTGTATATACTCCTTTGATACAGGAATGTGATTATATCGGTCAGGAGAGCAAATCTTTTCTGGATCGTTTTTATGGTGGAAACATCACTGCTATGCTATCCTCTTTTATCGAAAATGATCGGCTGTCTGAATCAGAAATCCAAAGTTTACGTTCCCTGCTTTCCGACCGTTTTCATAACAAGGAAAAAGAGCACTGAAAAAAAGTATGTAAGAAATGAGGGAAATAGAATGACTAATTTTGTAATATACTTTTTTATTTGCAACCTCTTTATTAGTGGTATTATCTTCATCCTTTTTACCACCAAAAAAGCACTTCAAACCAAGATATCCCATCGGATGCAATATCATCTTAGTTTTCTTTTATTTGCTCTTTTGATGCTTCCGTTCCTTCCGATTCGTTCTTTCCCCGTATTTACATGGCTTAATGTTATAGCAGGTACTTTCACAGAGGAAACGAACCCTACCCCCCAGGAACTGTCCACCTCCTACCTTGCCGACACTTCAAAGCAAGTCAATGATTTTGCCATATCTGTCAGTCATAGGGCACCGTCAGCAGTGGGCAATCTATTGTGTCTCCTATGGTTTATCGGAATCTTTATCATGATAGTATTCCTGATAAGATCCTCATTGCATCTGCATAAAATCATCAAATCATCACTTCCTCTGCAAAATCGTAAAATCAGAAATCTATATTATGAATGTTTAAGGGAAACGGGAATCCACGTAGACATTCCCGTATATAGCACCGCCTATCTAAAGTCTCCTGCGATTGTCGGTTTCCTGAAACCCCGTATTTTTCTTCCAATCCACACAATCTCGGATGAGCATGCTGCCAGTATACGGCTTATGATATACCATGAATTACAGCACTTGAAACATAAAGACATGGCTGTAAATCAGTTGATTATCCTTGCCGGGATCGTGTACTGGTTCAACCCTTTTGTCTGGTATGCTTTGAAAGAAATGAAATGTGAGCGTGAACTTGCCTGTGATTCTTCGGTTCTGCAAATGCTACCGGAAACAGAGTTTGAAAATTATGGTAATACCCTGATTAACTTTGCAGAAAAGATATCCAGAAAAAATCACTCTGTTTCTTCCTTTCCCTTTGTCGCCGGTATCGGCGGAAACAGGAAACAAATCAGAAGGAGAATTTTAAATATTGCAAACTACAAAAAAGAAACTCGACCCCAAAAAATGCAGAGCCGTCTTGCCTGTATTTTTATCTTAGCAATCTTTCTTGTATTAATACCCGTTCTGCCAACCTATGCAACCGGACAGAATACATATTCCTTTCATGAAGAAGGCAAAAGGATCATTTATCAAGATTTCCGTTCTCAATTTAAAGGATATCAAGGCAGCTTTGTTTTATACGATAGCGGCAAAAATGCTTGGACCATCTATCATAAAGAAGCAGCCTTGGAGCAAATTACGCCAAATTCCACCTATAAAATATACGATGCCCTGCTTGGCTTAGAATCTGGTATTATTTCACCGGAACATTCTAAGCTGGCCTGGAATGGCGAAGATTATCCTTTCGATGCCTGGAAAGCTGATCAGGATTTAAGTTCCGCCATGCGTTCATCAGTCAACTGGTATTTTCAGACGATTGATCATAAAGTAGGATGGAAGCACGTTAAATCATTTTTACAAGAGATCGGTTATGGGAATCAACAAATCGGCAATGATATGGATTTATACTGGACCGATTTTTCTCTGAAGATTTCTCCGCTAGAACAAGTCGAATTATTGAAAAAATTTTATCATAATGATTTTGGATTTTCCTATGATAATATCAATGCCGTCAAAGATTCCATTCTCTTATCCCGTTCACCAAACGGCACTCTTTCCGGCAAAACCGGAACTGGCAGAGTAGATGGACAGGATACCAATGGTTGGTTTATCGGATACATTGAAAAATCCGGCCATGTCTACTATTTTGCGACTAACATTCAAGGTGTTTCTAACGCTAACGGAAGCGTTGCCACAGAGATCTCCCTGTCCATTTTATCGGACATGGGACTTTGGGATCAATCCCGTTTCCGTGGTTATTGATCTTCCAGTCGGTGCTGATACGGAGGGATTTCTTTCATGCCTTCATCCAAAATTTTATTGCCTAAATACCGAAAACTGCCATCTTCTGCAAATCGTACCGTTAATTCATGCGTAATAACTGCCTCATCACACAGTACCATTTCACATACGGCATCTACCGTCAGGGTCATTGTTCCATCCGAGTTTTCCTGTATCCTGGTCACTTCTGGAATGGATGTTCCAAAATAATCCGGGGCATAATTAAAACATCCTAACCTTTGCCACAGATAGGTTCCCTTCTTTTTATCAAATACTGCGTACTTCTGTATCATCTCAGGAGTGACAGCAAGATATTCCATCATCAGACTTTCAAATGAATCTTTTGGTATCCCATTCGAATATTTTTTACTATTATATTTTTTCTTATATTTCATTTCATAAAAATACTCATATAATCCATTATAATCTAACTTTTCCATATGATTCTCATCCCAATTAGAACATAAGAGATTATTTCCCTGATATCCCAAACCCTGGACACATTGTTTTGAAAGCCTGCGTTTCTTTCCGCTCCTTGGCTTGATACGGATTAAGCAACACCCATCTACCATTTCCGTCACTTCTGGATACTCCGGCACGCACAATTCATAACAAAACCATCCCCGCTTCGAATACCTCCATTCTTTTATTCTTGTATAGGATATAAATGACATGCAGGGCTTATCATCATCGTCCCAGATCATGTTTGACGCCAAAAGGTACATATCTTTGCCATCATAAACATATTTTTCTCTGCCAATCCCGCCATCTGTATGTACTCTATAAATAACAATAGCGCTTTTCTTTCCTAATGCTGCATCTGATAAAAACCGTTCCACTTTTTGATAATTTTCCATATTAGAGTATCTCTCGGAACGGATGACCGGATAACCCTGTTTCTTGATGATCCTCGTCATTTTCTCCATAACTTTACTATGCAAAACAACATTAGAAGAGTTTCCTTTCTCTGCATGTTTATAAATATCCGTAAGCAGCCCCATGATCCCGTCGGATTCCTGTTCCGCTTCGTTCCTGTCCTGATCTGATATCGGAAGATCATAACCTTTTTCCATCTCAGATTCCATTACTATAGGCTGCTCTGTATCTTCCAAGGTATTTTCTATTGCATTTTCTATTGCATTATCTATTGTATTTTTCACTGTATTTTCTGCTTTTTCTTCTATTACTTCCTTTTCTGGCTCTTTTTTCCTTTCCGTTCTTTTCTCTTCTTTTGTGCAGGAACAAAAAATCATACTGCATATAATCATACAAAAAGCCAAACGCTTCATAATAATTCGAAACCTCCCTTCCTGGACCTGTCCCTTTTTTGTCACGGATCTTCACGAAACCATTTTTCTAAAACAGGTTTGTCTTTTCTGATAACGTAGCCACTTCCTCCGCGTTCCTTGACATCTTCCACCATACTTACCACCAGAATTGCCTTCTTCTCCTTTCTATCGGGAGTTAAAACAGTAAACCATCCTAATTCCGTTCCAGAGGTATCTTCTTTTGAGTCTTTTATTTCTGCCGTTCCTGTCTTTCCCGCCAAGAGAACATCTTTCCGATGTATTGCATATCCCGTGCCATGCGGCTGATTTACTACTTTTGTTATTCCATCTAACACTCTTTTTGCCACCTCTTGGGAAAACGCACCGGATATCCATTTATTCGCTTTTGCATCCTCCTGATAGAGCAGATAAGGTTTGATCATATTGCCTTGATTGCAAAAGGAAGTATAAATACATGCCAAATGCAATGGATTGACTAAAATTTGTCCCTGACCGTACCCACTATCCGCTAGTTGTATCTCGCTCTCTATATGCTCCGTATTGGAATAACTGGATTTTCCCATTTTTATTTCAAATGGCAGTTCCCCAGGGAAGCCCATTTCGGATAAAGCCCGTTCCATTTCTTCCGAGCCAATTTTCAAAGCTGCTTTTGCAAAATAAATATTATCCGAATAAATCAATGCATTTTCTAAGATTACCGGCTGATAGGTGTGAAGCGTCGTAACATGATATGTTCCCCACGACTTGTCCTTTTGCCAGCTATGTCCTTCCCCTCCAAAATCTTCCATCGGGTCAATTGCCCCGGACTGTAGTCCAATCGCTGCTGTGATCGGCTTGAAGCTGGAGCCGGGGCACCATACCTGCCGAAAACGGTTATATAGAGGTTTCTTATCATCCTCATTTAATAACTTCCACTGTTTCCCGGACATCCCCATGATAAAAGCATTATTATCATAGGATGGGGTACTGACTAACGCTAATACTTCTCCCGTAAAAGGGTTGATAGAAACCGAGCAGCTTTTGTCCGTTTTGAAACTATCGTACAGCCAGGATTGAAGATCCGCATCAATTGTCAGTTTAATATCTTTGCCATTTTGCACAGGAATACAGCCTAATTCTTCTGTTTCTTTCCCTTCTGCATTGATAATATAGATTCTGCACCCATTTCTTCCTTTTAACTCCTTTTCAAACAGTCCTTCCATCCCGGTCTTTCCTATGACACTACTGCTTGTATATCCCTCACCTGCATGTTCCTCCAAATCCTCTGCCGTCACATTCTGTACGTAGCCAATCAAATGGGCAGCCGCCTCTTTCATGGGGTACTCTCGAATTTCCGTATCGGAAATCATAACGCCTGCTATATGTAATAATTTATCCTGGCGATCCTGTTCTTTTAACACCTCTTTATCCGGATTGGCAACACGCAAATCTGTTTCTCGTACTTTGGGAAGCGTTTTTATTGGCACCAAAGAATCATCCCGCACCCACTTTGCAGATAATTCTTTTTCTATTTCTTTTGATTTCATTCCCAGTAGTTTTGCAATCCTTTTTATTGCCTTTTTTGGGTTTCCCAGCTTACCTGGAATGATTCCAACCGAAGACGCCAATCCCTTTCCCGCAAGCACCCGTCCATTTCGATCTAATAGTTCCCCTCTCTCTGCCGGAACGGTAGAAACTCTGACCTTATCCTGGGAACGTAGTTCTGGAAAAATCATAGAATCATTCCATATTATTTTGTAGGCACCATCTTCCTCCCAAAAACTTGCTTCATTTTCAAAGTTGATATTTCCTGCAACGGTATCAAAAGAGGTATTGTACTTCACCGTTAACTTTTCCTGATCATATCCAGTAATATCTACAATCATATTTTCCATTTCCATTCCTTTATAGATTGCAGAATTTCGGCTTACAAACTCTTTCTTACTAATGGTTTTTCTGCTTCCCTCAGTCAACATTTCATACATGTCATCATATCTTTGCTCAGAAATATAATTCATATAAACAAGCAAACTTTGCTGTAAAATCTGTTCTGGATTTTTTCTCATTTCCCTGTTCCTAATTTCCCTTGCTACTAACATGAAACATAACAAAATTGCTACACAAAGGAACATCGTTATAAGAAAAACCCGAGAAAATCTTTTTTTTGATCTTCTATTAAATTTATGTTTCATACGGAACCTCTCTTTGTACTATTGTTTGCAAATCATTGCCATCTGTAGAAAGCATTTAAGCCGTTATTTTGCATTATTCAAAATTCATCCAAAGAACACACTGGATTTAGAAATCACTCCTTTTCTTTTGCTCTTCTAAATATTACAGACGTAGGATTTGATGGCAAAAAAATTTGAACTACTTTTTTAATATTACACTTGTAGGAATAATATGTCAAGCAATTTTTTCACCATCTCTCCCTCCTAACACAGATCGAAAATCACTTACCTTGTTATTACCTCATTATTTTTATGGAGCAAACATAGCAAGTTGCATCACAAACCTGATAGGCAGTGCAGGACATTTCATTTGATTAAAATCCCCAACAAAAAATAACTCTTTGCTAGGATAATAAAATGCAAATGAGCCTGTTGATCCGCTATGACCTATCAAATCACCTTGCCCCAAAAAGGAAGTGGAAAATCCACCCATTTTTATTCTCATATAGCCGCTTCCATAATAGATAGGAAACATAGATAGTTGCAATTTTCTATAGAGTTTTGAATCAAGAATTTTTTTGTCAAAAAGTTCCCCCTGGAAAAACGCCCGTATAAATATCATCAAATCTCTTGTAGAGGTAATACATCCGCCACTCGCTTTACTACACATTATAAATTGCGGTCTATATAACTGTTTATCCGCAAAGTAAACCATAGGTATGTATTCTTTTTCCGAAACAGGCAGATACGTTTTAGTCATATTTATTCTTGAAAATATGTATTTATCAAACACCCTTTCCAATGAGCATTTTGTAACTTTTTCAATAATATCGCCCAATATGTTATAATTAATATCTGCATAGTAGGCATTGTTTTTATAATTAGGTGGAAAATGAGCATTTTTTTCTTTCGTTAAAGCTATGTTTTCGTCAAAAGTAAGAAATGCATCCGAAATTATGGCTTGTTTTTTGATGCTGTTTTTTCCCTCCTCATATATATCTGCCAATCCACTTGTCTGATAGAGTAGATCCGATATTTTCAATTCACAAGAATAATCTTTACCTTTATAAACATGCAATCCTTTTAGATAAGCAGGTTCGTAAAACTCTAACAAACTATCATTCCATGTCAAATAACCTCGTTGAATGAGAATAAAAATACATGCAGCAGTAAACATTTTTGTTATGCTTGCTGCTATTATTGGACTATCTATAGTTTTCCCCCCGTATGCCCTTGAGAATATAGTTTCCCCACTCCCTCTTTCAATTAAGACTACACTCTCATAAATCTTTTTCGTCTGAATATATTCATCAAATAAATTGTCATAACTTTTTGTTCTCATAATATCACCATGTTATCTTTTTCCGTTTACCCTTCCGTAATATTTTCAATTTATACTTCCTTAAAGATAAATGCGTTTGCTATTTGGTACGACGAACTATCATATCCATAAGCCAATCTATCTTTGGCAATGGCGTGTTGGGGATTCTGACTTTTTCCTGTGCAATTCCCTGTATGCCACCAAAAACAGCGACACATAATGAATGAGGATTCCCCTCACGAAACTCGCCACGTTGTTGCCCTTCTAAAATAACTGGAATCCACTGCCCACAAATATCTATTGATTTCAAAAGTAACTCTATTTCCTTATCATTAACAATTGTATATTGCACATTATCCATAAACACAAACATCTTCCCAAATGAGGGATTGTTTTCTAGCTGTTCAAATACATTCTTGATGGTTTGAAAAAGGTATTCGCAAGGTGCTTTCATTGCTACTTCTGTATTGATTTTCATCTCTTCGACACCAATCTTCACCAGTTCAAGATAAATACTTTCTTTATTGCTAAAATAATGAAATAACAAGCCCGAACTGACACCAGCTCTTCTTGCAATTTCACGTGTACTTGT
>CANRZB010000009.1 GCA_947644195.1 uncultured Clostridium sp. | reverse complement strand
TTCCACATCCAACATAGCGAATAATGATGTGAACGCACATACTCTGTCATCCTGCCCATAGGACATAATCATACTGCGGTCCAGTCCCAGCTCACGTGCTGCCCCAGCCGGGACAATTTCCAATTCTGCCGAAATAAAATCCTCTTCTTCGATTCCATACTGATCTTTTAAGAGCTTCAGGACATTTGCTTTAACCGCATCTTTCTCCTCTTTCGCTAGGGGAACACTGCCAATCAGCAGATCCAGTTTTTCCCCTTCGATCACTTTGGATGCCTTTTTCTCCATCTGCGTCCCTGCTAAATGGATCAACAGATCCGTTACACAAAACACAGGATCATCTTCTTTTTCACCAATATTGATGGTTACGGTCTCTCCATCCTTTTTCACAACAACACCGTGAATTGCCAACGGCAGAGTAACCCACTGATATTTCTTAATACCGCCATAATAGTGAGTATCCAGATAAGCCATGTCCCCTTCCTCATATAGAGGATTCTGTTTTACGTCCAAACGAGGAGAATCAATGTGTGCACCCAAGATATTCATACCTGACTCCAGCGGTTCTTCCCCGATCTGGAACAAAACGACACTTTTATTCATACATACCGCATAGATACGGTCTCCTTTTTTTATTTTCCGGTCATTCTTCTGTACCGATTCTAAAGAAACGTAACCAGCAGCCTCTGCCTGCCTCACAATTTCCACGACACATTCTCGTTCCGTCTTTCCCACCGATAAAAAATCACGATAAGCAGCATTTACTTTTTCCAAATCTTTCTGCTCTTTCTTTGTATATTCTTTCCATGCATTTTTGTGTTCCATCTCTGTCTCCAATCCTCCATTTTCTTCTCAATCACAGTATCACATCAGATACCATTTAATATTCATGATATCAGTGTAACACATCCACTCCAAAAAGTGAAATGAAAAGTGCCATATATCCAGCGGCAATCACTGCCTGCCGGCCCTTGGCACCGATATAGTTACGTATGGATAATTCCGTCCCTGTGAGGACGCTTGCACTCTGTGCCACACTGGATAATCCGCCGAACGCACTACATCCAAGCAGTAAGATCATACGCCACTCCTCTGGAACCGCCATATGTACGATCTGATCCGCCCCTGTGGTAATTTCCAGAATTCCAGTCATCACAGCACACACAGGTCTCGGCACCGGTAAAACCTGCTCCAGTACCCCGGCCAGAATAGAAAACAAGATAATATAACCACCGACTTTCGCCAACACGGTAAAGCCATGCAAAATACTTTCATCTAATAATCGAATCAGGGAAGTTTTTTCCTGCATCTGACAGGATAGCATAGACCTCTTGGAAACCGTTCTCCGATGTACACACCGTTCCACCAAGGAATTTGTCCAAGCTGACAGATAGATGATCCCTAATACCAGAAGCGGTTGGCGAAATCCCAGACAATTGACACCGATAAATTGTAATAGAAACATCGGACTGGCATTATTGCAAAAATGCAGAATATACTGTGCTTCCTCCACAGAAATCCGTTCCCTTCTCAACATTTCCCCCACAGTCGCTGCCCCCAGTGGATAGCCTGACAGCATACCAATAACCACCGGATAACAGCCGGCTCTGGATATTCCAAATACTCTGGTTAGAACCGGTGCAGCCAGACGGCTAATACTGCTGTCGATTCCCAGCCCCAAAATGACGGATGACAGTATGAGAAAAGGTAATAATGCCGGAAGAACCACCTGGAACCACAGAAGTAAACCCTCTTTTGCCGATGCACTGACCACCTGAGGATATCCGAAAAATAGGAAAATAATGCCCCCTATTACCACAACATATAACTTTCGTTTCATTGCCCGCCCTGCCCGTACCTGCTTGATGCTATGGTATGCAAAGCGGGAAAAACTTATTCACGGTAGATTCCATGGAATGCAAGACAACAGCTTTTTCTTATTGCCATTAGCCCTGCCTTGTATACTTAGTCCTTTCACATCTCGGCAGGATTTAGAAAACGATCCCATTCCTCGATATCATGGGCCGCCTTCACGTCGATGCGGTACGTATATTCTTCCACATCCAGTTCAATACGATAGATCTCTCCCTCTTGCGAAATCTCATAAACCGTTGCATGTTCCAAACGTCCCAATGCGCCGGTATCCTGTTTCACATCAATCTGCTCATCTTCTTCCGCCTGCGTCAGATTTCCATCAGCATCGTAAATACGATATGCTTCCCTGACGAAAGAAAGAATTTCTCCCTCCTGCAATTTCAAACACAAACTATTTGCCCGCATTTCCCGGATATCCCGGTTGCAGGAATTTTCCGGCAAAATGGTTACGTTATCCAGTTCCAGATAGAAACAGCCCGGATGGACCCTTACCTCCGCTACCACTGCCTCCCCAAACCGAAAATGATCTAATTCGTCTATTGTATGATATTTCATGATTCCATCCTTTCCCCTGTGTCTTCCTCCTGATTGGTCAGGAACCATTGATATGCCGATCCAATTTTTCCATCAATTCCTCCACATCACATTGATGTACTTGACATGCCTGTTCCAACGTTTCTTTCGGCGACATGTGGCAGGATACACAATGCATCCCCATCTCACGGAAACACTGCTCTGCCGAAGGATGATATTGCAAAATGGCACCGATCAGGGAATATTTTGTAATAACCATATGCACCTCATTTCCACTATTTTAAGATCTCATTTAATGTGTCAAATAACACCTTAACATCAATTGGTTTGGCGATATGCCCATTCATTCCGGCATGTAACGCTTCCTGCTTATCTTCCTCAAAAGCATTGGCCGACATTGCCACAATAGGAATCGACGCCAGCGCTGGATTATCCAACTTACGGATTTCCTTGGTAGCCTCATATCCATTCATGACCGGCATCTGAATATCCATCAATACCAACTGATAATATCCAGGCTCTGAATTCCGTATCATGTCCACAGCAATTTGCCCATTGTCTGCAATATCCATGCTAAATCCGGCTTCTGTCAGAATCGCTTCCGCAATCTCCTGGTTCAGATCTAAATCCTCCGCAAGCAAAATTCTTCCACTATGCGTTGCAGACATTTCGGAATCGTCGGATCCGCTTTCCTGCATCTCCTGATCTAACATGGATTGTAATGCCTCCCTAAGATCAGAGAGGAACAACGGTTTATTACAAAAAGCAGTTACTCCCGCTTCCCTGGCTTCTTCCTCGATATCTGACCAGTCATAGGAAGACAGAATCACCGGCGAAACCATTTCTGGCAATTCCTCGTGAATTTTCCTGGTTAAGGCAACCCCATCCAGATCAGACAACACATCGTCAATAACATAAACGGAATAATACTGGCTCTGCTCCCGCTCCTGCCGGATCCTCTTCAATGCGTCCTCTGCGGATCCCACCCCGTCTGCATAGATTCCAATGCGCCCTAACAGATCGGTAATACTATCGCAGGTATGCCTGTCACTATTGACCACCAATGCCCTGCTGTTCTGGTATTCCGGTAAATCAACCGCTTTCTCAGCATCTCTGTTCAAACGGAAGTGAAAGGATACCTGTACTTCCGTCCCCACATTCTGTTCACTGTGGACGGAAATCTTACCATTCATCAAATCTACAATATTTTTCGTAATCGCCATCCCCAGGCCAGTTCCCTGGATTTTACTAATCGTTGAATTCTGTTCTCTCTCAAACGGCTCAAAAATATGATCAACAAAGTTCTGGCTCATACCGATCCCGGTATCCTGGATATAGAATTCATAATTCGCATACCCTTCCGTCGTTTCCTCCCGTTCCGTTACCCTCATGCGGATCGTGCCACCCTCTTTGGTATACTTGATCGCATTGCTTAACAAATTGAGAAGCACCTGGTTCAATCGCAGTTCGTCACAGTAGACCGCTTCATCCAATATATTTTCCGTATCAATATACAACGCCAGCTGCTTGGCATGTGCATCCGCCTGAATAATATTATACAAACTATGCAGGATATCAGAGAGACTGCAGGCATGCTCATCCAGCTGCATCTTACCACTCTCAATTCGGCTCATATCCAGGATATCGTTAATCAGGTTTAATAAATGATTCCCAGATGTCATTATTTTATTCAAATACCCCTCTACCTGGTCTTTATGTTCAATATGCGTTAAGGCCAGTGTCGTAAATCCTACAATCGCATTCATTGGGGTACGGATATCATGGGACATATTGGACAAAAAGATGCTCTTAGCTTTGCTGGCCTGGTTTGCCTCCAGCAATGCCTCCTCCAGGAGACTATTCTGTTCCATCTCACTGCGGATTTCTTCATCTACACTGCGGAATCCAATTACCACACCATGGTTTTCTTCCCAATCTCCGGTGCGAACAACACGCATCTGGTAATACTTTACCTCCCCATCACGGAAAATTCGATAATTCACATAATACAGCGGTTTTTGTTCCAGTTTTTGTTTTAAATTTTCCTCAGAGGATGCCATCCGTAATACTTCCTGGTCACTCTCCAGGACAAATGCCTCAATATACTGATCCATACTCTCTCTTAACAGAAGGTCTTTCCCAAAAATCGGATCCAGCCTATGGCTGTCATCTATCCGTAAAGTATTTCCCCTGCCGGTATCCAAATCAAAGAAACAGACCAGATTAAAGTCGATACTCAATGCATGCACCAACTCCATCTGCTTCTTTTCATTTTCCATCCGCTCTCTCTTTTCCCGTAATTTTTGGGTAGTACAATCCAAAAGAAAACGCTGGTAAAACAGCTCTCCATTTTCCCGCAATAGCTTCACATTTCCCATGACATGCAGAATCTCCCCGTTGGGATGTTGTACACGGTACTCAATATTGACACTGTCACCCTCTTCCCGCAACTGCTTGATACATTCCTGCAGTCTTTTCTGGTCTTCCAGCATAACCGACGGCGCAATCATATGAAACCCTGCAGACATCAATTCTTCCTGGGATTCATACCCCAGAATCTTTAATGCAGCCCGATTCACACTGATAATACGGGAACCATCCAGCGAATGGCGCATCACGCCACAATCCAAAGTTGTAAATATCCGTTCCAGGGTCACATTTTTTTGAATAATTTCCTGTTCATAGGCACGCTCCTGCGTAATATCAATGGCTACCCCAACCGTCCCCATAACGCTTCCGTCCAAGTCATATAACGGAGATTTGTAGGTAGTCAACGTCCGCTCGCCGGCTCCCGTCTGTATGACTTCCTCACTGACACAGGTCTTTTGTTTACTCATAACCTCCCGCTCTGATTCAATACAGGCAGGATCATCCTGTTCCACATCCCAGATATACGCATGCCCCTGGCCCTCTACCTGCTGTTTGGTTTTATTGACTGTCTGGCAGAAGCTGTCATTGACCTTCTCATGGATTCCATTTTTATCCTTATACCAGATCAGGGAAGGAATGTGGTTAATTGTCGCCTCTAGATAATGGCTGGTCTGCCAGTAATCCTTCTCCCTTTTATAATCTTGCTGCCACCGTTGCATCCGAAACCGGATTTCCTCCTCCGACATTGGCAGTGTCCAAACATCCCTGATCTCCTGCATCTGGCCAGTAGAAAATACCTCCTGTCCTTTCTCCGCCAACACAATCAATTCACAAGCCTCTTTCTTGCTCTCAGCCAAAATATGTACTGTTTCGGGAACATCTAACCCTGTCAGATTCACAAAAATCACGTCCGCCTTTTCTGCCAACTCCCGATCGGGTTTTTCACTGGAAGAAAAAGTATGGGAAAAATGGTCAAGAGGCGGGAGCTCCCTGACGACTTCTAACAGTTGATCCGAAGATCCGACGAAATAAAATTGAATATGGCAATGGTACATTTCCGTTCCTCCCTATTCTATTATTTTATGAGTTTATCTTCCTTTTCATACAAGGATATATTGTTTGTTATCTATCTGAACCAGAGCATCCAACGATGTTTTCCGACCTCAGGCGTTACCACCTAGTTTTCCGGTTCATCATCTCCACCTATTATTTACACTGTTTTTCACTACTGCAGACTTCGACGATCGTTTCTAACAATAATGGAACGTCCATCGGCTTTGTCAGATGGGAATTCATACCGCTGTCCATAGACCGTCTCTTATCGCTCTCAAAAGCATCCGCAGATAGTGCAATAATCGGTATCCGGGATAATTCCCTGTCCTCCAGTTTACGAATTGATTTCGCCGCTTCCCAACCATCCATCACAGGCATCTGAATATCCATCAGAACCAATCCATATTCCCCTGGCTCAGAAGCCCGAATCCTGTCAACCGCAATCTGGCCATTTTCTGCTGTCTCTATGCAAAAATCTAATTCCTCTAAAATCTCGGTCTCAATCTCCCGATTGATTTCATTATCTTCTACTAATAGGATTTTCTGACGGCGCAGCCGACGGAGGATATCCTCGATATCCTTGTCCGGGGATGAGATTTTATCCCGGATCCGCAAACGCAGAGTTACGGTAAAGGTGCTGCCCACATCTACTACACTGTTTACCGCAATGCTACCTCCCATCCTCTCAATGTTATTTTTCGCAATCGTCAGTCCCAATCCAGTACCATGGATCCCGCTAAAGGTCGTATTTTTTTCTCGTTCAAATGGTTCAAAGAGATGTTCCAGAAAATCTCCGCCAATCCCAATTCCAGTATCCTGAACGATAAACTGATACACCGCATAATGATTGGGCAATTGCTCGGTTTCCGTCACCTGCATACTAACCTTGCCATAATTTTGAGTATATTCTACTGCATTGCTCAACAAATGCAGTAACGCCTGCTTCAACCGCTCCTGGTCTACATAGACCACGGAATGTATCAGACCGGAAGTATCCAGAGAATACGAAATTCGCTTCCTTTGCGCTGAAGACAGTATGGTATCCTGTATCTCCCCTAGCATGACGGTTAAATCACTCTCGGTTTCTGTGAGTTCTATATCATTGGCTTCTGTCCACGACAGTTCCAGAACTTTATCAATTAAATCTAGAAGGCGCCTGCCTGACCCTTCCATCTTGTCCAAATAATGGGACACCAGCTCTCCATCCTGAATGTTTTTCTGTGCCAGATTCATGTATCCAAACAATGCATTTAACGGAGTCCTCATATCATGGGACATATTGGACAGAAACGAATTTTTTGCCCGTATCGCCAAATTCGCATTGTTCAGCGCTTCCTCCAGTACTGCTTTCTTTTCTAATTCCTGCCGGATCTCTTCATCCACCAATCGGGATCCCAGAACTATCTGTGAGATTTGTTCGGGAGCTCCGACATTTACCAGACGAAGCTGGATAAATCTGGTTTCTCCCCGACACTGAATCCGATAATTGATGTAATAGGTATTCTGCTCCTCCAGATCCGCATACAGAATGGATTCATAGTTCACACTCAGTCCTTCGATGACTTCCAGACGGCGTAAATATTCCTGGTTGATTAATTTTCTCTCTTTATCATATTCTTCGGTCAGTTTCTTGATTTTTTGTTCGTTCTGTCTTTTCTCCCAAACTAATTTCGCCCGTTCCTCCATCCTGCGTTCCCGCTTTTCAGTCGCATCACTGAGAAACACATAAAAGATATCTCCCGATTCCTCGGTATGTACAAAATGTCCAAAATCTTCAATCCAACGGATGGATCCGTCTTTCCTGGCTATCCGATACTCCACATAATCCAGGTCATAGCGGCTGGCCGAAATCTGTTCCCAGATACTTTGTTCCACTTCTTCCAAATCCTCCGGATACACTAATCCCCGAAAAGAGCATCCGGTCATATCCAAAAACTCCTGAAGCGAATCACACTGAAACATACGTAATAAGGCACGGTTCGCATAAATGATTTCTTCCTCACCATCTGCCCGGTAGATCAAAAAACCACCCGGCATCTCATCCATAAAACGGATGACCGCATTGGCAGTCTGTAAATTCTGCCTGTCCATCCACTCATGAAGCGGTAATGCCACTCCCTCTTCCATAAACTGCTCCATTGAGATTTCATGGTTCTTCAAAACATATAATAATTCTAGGATAGATTCTATAAAATGGTGATTAATTTTTTGTCCCATCATACCTTTTTCCTCCCATAAACTGCCCCTTATTATAGTAACATAAAATATTCCGGATGTCATTAGTTGAGATGGCAAAACTCGAGTGTAAAAGATATTTCCGACGGTTCCAACAACTGCTTTGTTTATTTACGTAATATATTTATAAACATATAATATTTAACCATTTATACTTTGAATACACAGCCATACAAAAATCTGTCCCATTGCATTTCTTTCACAATGGGACAGATTATATCATCTTATGATAACCTAACCTCTTTTTTTATCCAAAAGTATACTTTTTCCAAAAATCACTTTATCCTTTTGAATATGCCGACCAGTTCAGTCCACCTGGAGCAGTACCTCCATTCGCCTGGGCTGCAAATGTTGCAAGCCGATACTGAGAAATATTATTTTTATTATCTCCATAATTATAGAATGATTTAATATCAAAGGAAGCAGACTTGTTGTAAAACTGCTTCAAAAGAGTCAGCACGACATTCTGGGCACCATACTGATAACGCCTTGGGCAAAATGACGGATTATCGGCAAAATCCCTATGCGCATTTTTTTCATTGATCGCATAAGAACACAGCCCGGACGTAGTAAGATAACTGTTCTTTATTTTGGATTCAATCAAAGCTTCATTTCCAGTAAAGTAATTTGAAGCTTTGATCTTACCTATCACTTCTGTACTATTATACAGGATCGCTTTATGAGAATAGGCATCTCCTGCCACATGCAGTGCTAGCCCCAAAATCCGCAGGCTTCGGTTTTTTCCATTAATTTCTGCAGATGTCCCCGAATAATTGGCCGTCGCCAAACTTGCCTTACAGGTAATATTAACTGCCTTTTTCAATTTTCGCAGCTCTGTCATATCAGAATTCAATCCATGATACCCTGTGTAATCCTCCATAATAGTGGTAATAGCTTTTGTTGGATTGTTTTTCTGCTGCATAGCAAGATCATATAGATAACAGACCGTCGCAATATAATTTGTAGATTGGCATGCATGCAATGAGTCAACATCACTCAATACAACAGTTACTCCTCCACTTGAACCACTTCCCGTATCAGCAAAATAGCTTACGCCTTTCAATACATTAATTTTATCACTGCTATAGGCTGCCTGCCAACTGGCCGTACCATTCAGGGATGTTGTAATCAGTTTGTTATGGCCATCAGCATTCCAAAGTGCAGCTATTTCCGGCATCTGATATTCCTGCAATGCTGTCTCATTTGCTTGAGGAAGTGGCAAAATTTCCTCCTTCTTTCCCTGCGGAACGTAACTCGCATCGAAAACGTCTTGGATTTCTCTGCAATATGCGTAATCGACCAGACCATAACCGCAATCACTATCTTCTAATTCTCTGGCACCAGCGTCCATCCATGCACGTATCTTTCCGGCATCCCAGGAAGGACAGTCTTTCCAGAGCATTGCGGCAATAGCACTAACATGAGGCGCTGCATAGCTGGTTCCACTTTCTATAGTGGTTCCGCCAAAGGAAGATGTGACAGGTATGTTTTCTCCCGGCGCCACAAGTTCTACTTCTTCCCCTCTAGCGCTGCTGCCTGCGCGGGTCATTTCATTGGTTACACTGCCCACGGCCAAAACTTCGGGATATGCGGCAGGATATTCTACCGTATCCTCTCCATTCCCCTGATTACCTGCAGCCGCAACCAGCAGGATTCCCTTCTGTTCCGCCTCCCTGATCATTGCCTGTAATGCCGCAGAGTCACGCTTCATACCAAAACTCATATTAACAATATCTATCTCGTTGTCAATACACCACTGAATCCCTGCGATAATACGGCTAACAGGAGCCCTGTTATTATTGTCAAGCACCTTGACGGAATAGACATGAATGTTTTCATCCATCCCGGTTGCTCCCATGCCATTATCTTTTGCCGCAATGACACTAGCCACGGCTGTTCCATGTCCCGTCATGTCCTCGCAAAGATAGGAAAGTCCTCCTTCATCAACCAGATTTACCCTTCCTGCAATCTCAAGGTCTTCCGTTACAGCAACGCCGGAGTCTAATACTGCCACCTTTACTTCCTTTTGACTGCCCTCTGTTTCACTTGCCGTCATCTTTTTATCAGCATGAACCGCTTTCTTATTCCACTGACTCTCTGCCACCTCATTGATTGCATCCGCTTCTTCTTTTTCACTGGTGCTGGCAGAAACCTGATCATCCTTCTCCACACTGACAACATTTTTTTCCTGTTTCAGTTTTTCTGCTTCAGATTCCGTCATTTCCGCCATCGCTATTCCTGCATTTTCTAACAGCTCTCTGCCTTCACTGCTTATATCCAAATGCTGCGCTTTCTCAGAAAGAGTTTGACAATCTTTCGTGTTATTAAATACAATGATATAATCATGCTCTGCTTCTACCGCTCTGGCAGTGTTTCCATTTCCCACCATGCCGATCTCCAAAGCCATCACCGTAGCCAAAATACCGGCCAACATCTTTTTAAATTGTTTCTTCTTTGCTCGATTCATAGGCAACCTCCTTTTTACTATATTGTAAATAGTTTTCTTCACCTACCTCGTGCATTTAATACTTCTCTGTTTTGTTTGCCGTTTTTGATCAAATATACAAAAACATTAATTTTCTAAATTATCTATAATATAGAAATCCAACAGTAAGATATTGAAATTACACGTTCTTTTGTAAAGAATAACGTCATTCCATTTTTAATTTATAAGTCTACTTATAATACATTAATAATACCTTTAAAAATAATTCTTGTCAAGGATTTATACGATAAAATTTATTTTCACACAAAAAAGGCTGTATACGAAATAAAATAACGTACCATGCCTTTTTTAAATCATAATTTTTTACAAAAATAGAAAACTATAATATTCTTAAATCTGGAAAACCAACCAACAGACTTGTTCGTATCATCACCATATGAATCCATGGAACCATTTTATAATACATTACCTTTTGCATGCAAATATAGAACATAAAACTTTCTTCCAGATTTATCTCGGTATACTCTCCCTCAGACACAATGCACCCCATCCCGTTGATGTCAAGTAATTGTCACGAACTTTTTTCACTTTTTTAGCGGCCAAAAGTCCGCAAACCCGCATAACTCCGTTAGGGTGATGGAAAATAATTGCTAAGTACAGTGAAAATTGATGGGAAGTTATTGCTAAGTTGTTCTCATTTTTCCCACTTGTCTTATGACAAAAAAGATACCAGCATTATATCTGTCTGGCATCTTTATATTTCCCACTCATATCCTAAAATTTATCTTACTTTTTTCTTAATCGAAGTTTCTATTTCTTTTTGATGTTCCAATTTACATATTATATCATTTACCCGACTGTATACATCAAGAAAATCGGGTTTATTTTTTATACCCTTCATTTTATTATAGGCTTCACCCAACTTGGCAATCTGAGTTTTATATGCTTCAAAATCTCCCAATTCCCTACCTGTTTCGGTCCATATTTGATGTAATTCATCTATATCAATTTTTGTAATAAAAGACATCACATAAATATCCAATACATCCTTCATTCTTCTACATACACTTTCTCCTGAAATTGCATATAATTTGTCAGACAGCATTTTGGATAAACTTGCTTCTGTAATGGATATTCCATTCACATAGGAAATATAAGGTCTGCAAAATCGGTTCTGCCTAACGCTTTAGTCAATATTTGCGATCTTTTCTCCAATTTCATTGATAATTCTAAAACCGGCAGATTTTCTTTCAGCGAATGTTCTATTGGCTTGGACATCTAAGGAAGAATCCACTTCTTTTACCGCGTTTCTCAACGCTATTTCCATTTCCTCCATAGATGGAATTTCACCAATCTCCATCTATATCTCTGGTCGCTCTTTCAACTTTTGATGGATTATTATCCCTGATTGCAAGATTAAGGACCATCGCCCCTTTAAATACAATCGGCACACCTGCATTTGACAGTTCTTCCATCACTCTGTACAAAAATTCCATCAAGTCCAAACAAATCACCTACTCTTCATAATATTCAACCGCCCATGTTTTATATTTCTCAAACCTCGCTTTCAAATGCTCTGGCACTTCAAGTCCATCAAAACTCTCATTATGTGCGTCATAATAATTTGCCAGACTCTCCGTAATAATCTGTTCATCCCCATTTTGCTCTAAAAGGTCAATGATAGTCTGATTTACAGTAGTGCATAATAGCCCGTTTCGTTCTTCACACGCAAGGTTCTCAAGAGATGGCACCAAAATCTGTTCCGTCCCATCTATATCTTGCTTTTTATTGACAAATATCTGTGCTGCTGATCTATACCCACCATTTGTTAGTCCCAAAAAATCTGCCGCCGTGTCAAAAGCAAGCACACATTCCACATCTGCTAATAAATTTCTTAGCTGGTCATTGTATGTGAAAACTGGCATTTATGCAGCCTCCTTCCTAAATTACATTATATACTATAAATACTTTTCCATATAAAGGCAATATTAAAAAATATTATTCATAATTATTATACCTTCAATTGCTGAAAATTCCTACATATTTTATATACATCAATAAAATTTTTCAAAAGAAACAAAAAAACATAATAAGGTATATATCATTTCAATCCAAAAAACAGGAAAAGAAAGTATTATTGTCTCGTATGATACTTTCTTTTCATTCTTAGCTTCAAACCTTTTATCTGGCGCCTCATCTCGGCAGACTATCCCTCAGACACAATACGCCCCAGTCCGCTGATGATAAATAGTTGCTGAATACAGTAAAAATTGATGGGAGGTTATTGTTAAATTATTTTCACATCTCTTTGATAAGTCTTTTCGTTTGGATAGCAGTCAATTTTAGCGCTGTTTTTATGTCAAGATACCATTTTTTTCTTAATTTGATAAGAAACGTTCAAGCATTGACATCAATTTCTCTGGTGGGAAAGTTGAGTTAATACTTTATTTCAGCAATTTTTCTGATATACTGCTTCACCCTGCCATTCAGTGTTTCCTCACAATCAGAATAGCCAATCTTCACTACACACTCTCCAACTCTGGCAGAAACAGATTTTTATATCTGTTTCAATCTTACTTATATTTACTAAATCACCCTTGACAGCTTTCCTTATATCTTCCCGCCTCATCTTATAATCAGTTTCATTAACAAATCTGTGCCCCATGCTCAACAAGTATATTTCTTAAATATTCAGAAACCTCCGTTCCAGCAAAATTGCAGCCAGTAAGTATGATTCCGGGCAGCCATGAAAACTTCTTCCGTATTTTCCCATTTTCAGGATTGACTTTGATAAACTTTTCATCGCTCGTTGAGCAATAGGCATTCCCATGAAGACCCATAGCCGCATGATATAAATTCAAACATTCATTGTCTTGAGCACACGGAGTAAATATGTATTTCTGTTCAAATTTTCCATCTCTGTTCTTGCGGTAAACACGTACTTCCAAATAATCTTCCAGGATTGTAAGATACATATAATTATTCTGCTCAATAAATGCGGATTCTCCTATGATATTCCGAACATATCGTCCATAATCTTCTACATAAAAGAAAAACCTTGTACTTTCTTCTGGTATCGCCTCAAGGGAAGAATACTTTTGTCTTAACGCCGGTGATGGATTGAGAACTATCCCACGTGCGGTACCAATATCTTTTTCTTTTATGGGATCCCTGACAAAAAACTCAACATCCCTTTCCAAAAGTATACTTTCAGATTCTTTTTCTGTGATATACAAAACAGGCGATGTCTTGTTCTGCTCATAATCACCCTTAGAATTTCGGGTGAAAACGTAATATATCGGCATACGGCAGATCATCACCCACTGAAGCAGAAGATATACTGTTCCATATTTTACATGAAAATCAAAAAATGTCTCGCCCGCATGCGCATGCCAGATTTCTGTCTGCTGCCGACCATCCATGTCCAGCGCTATCATTTTTTTATCAAATGCTATATACAGGATATCATTTTCTTCCAGCACTGCGCAATATTTAAGCTGACTTTTGAATGTCACCTTGATTCTTTCCCTTTTTCCTGATATAGGATCATATAACAAAATCTGTTCATAATCTGGACAATGCAGCACGATAAAAAATTTGTTGGACTGTTCAAGATAGGTGCAGACCTCCACGTTAGATTCCGAATCCACGTCATAAAAAGTTGATAAAAGGCAGTCAGAGGCCTCATCAATAGTAAGAATACAGTTATTGTCATATTCTATCAGAATATGTCCACTGGTATCAGCGTGAATTTTCTTGATATCCAGTCTAATTGTTGGAAACACATTTTCTAAGACAGTATCAGTTTCAAGATTCCACTCATGAATCATACCATTTTCATCTATGACATATACATACCAGTCAACTATTTGAATTGCCCTACACTGTTCCAGCAGCAGATTACGGTGAATTGACACTTTCTTTTTATCAAAATCATATAATTTGATGGTATCATCCCAATAGATGCCAGCCTTACTGCCTTCAATATCGAGAAATTCCCCTCGTTCTGGTATTATTTCTTCGGGAAATTCATCAACAACAACCTTCTCCCCGTCCTCAAAATCAAAATTAATGATAATCAATTGTTTGCCTGAATATAGCATACATTTAGTCTGACAGCTATTAAAAGCACTCATAGGTTCATTTGTCGATGTATCGAATGCCCGACAAGTTTCATATTGATAGATTGTCTGTAATCTGTTACACTCCATATCAAGACGGAGAAATTCCCATTTACTAGGATGGTATGCCTTTTTCGTAACAATTTCTTCTGACAGCCTTATATGGAGTATAATCTGGTCTTCGCGAGGCATAACGACATGGCGAATATCGCCAGGTCCAGTATAGGCATAGCTATACCGCAGACTTCCATCAGCAGCAGAAAACAAACGGACAGTATCCCCGCCCCACACACCGCAGATATATGTCCCGAAAGGAGAAAACCGCATATCATCAATGATGCGTTCCTCTTGTTCTCCTGTCAATAGCAGTTCTCCTTCTTCTCCCCGTACATATTCAATGTAACTTCTTCTTCCATCTTTCGTATCATCGTAAAGGCGCGTAAGAAATGCTTTTCCAGAACCTGTCACAATTTTTTTATCGGAATCATATCCTTCCTGTGCAATGTCATTCCCCACAATAAAAGAAGAAATCATCCTGTGTGTACCCCTGTCCCACAGGCAGACTTGTTCATCGTCCCCCAGTGTCAAAATGAGGTCTGAATTTCTGTGTGGAATTGTAAAATCAACATATGATCCAATATGTCCTTCAAACAGAAATGTCTGGTCTGTGATTTTACAGTTTCGAAACGAAGCCGCGAGACTGAAATCGCCAGTGCCTATGGAGCATATTGTCTTATAAAAACGGCATTGTCTCAAATCAAGACCATCAAAATTTTCACCGGCAACGGTTTTTCTTACTTTCTTTATAATCTCGACAATGTTACTTATCAGATATTGAGGGTCAATTGGGGAGTATCTGTATAAATCCAAAAGTTGGCGAAGCATTGTTTGTTCTGGAATGGTGATATTCGGAATATGCCAACGGTTTTCTGAATCCAGAACAGGTATATTTCTATGTTCTCCTAAAATTTCCCCAATAAAGCTTTTAATAGTCTCATTGGGTATTTCATAAAAAACAGGTTCCAAACAATGCCGGATGTCATCTGCCAAACCATCATTGCCATCAAGAACAAAGCTTTGCGCATGAGTATTTTTTTCGTGCTCATACAATGCAAGTGCTTCGCGCATTCGCTGGATGATGTAATACGATGCAAAATAATCTCTTATGTGGTGGTGAACAAACGAGTATCCACTGACGCCGTTTCTATTCATGACGCCAAGTATATTCACGATAATGTCCAAATACCGATTTGATGAAATCTGGCAGAGCTGTTCTTTTAAATCAGCAAGGGATTCTGTCTCAGATTCATATTCGGAGAAAATAGGGATTTCTGTAACCCGCCCTAAAAGAATCTCATCATGAAAAGATCTTACAATTTCTTTTAGCAAGTCTGCTTTTGTAAGTTGAAAAATTCCCCTGTCATTCATATGGTATCCAATCGTTGGAAGGATAAAATCCATTGTATACATCAGCATTTTTTTTAACTTTACATCATCCGTATAATCATGTTTTATTTTTCCTTTTTCGGAGTAAAACGGTGTACCTCTGTGAAAAAAATGGTAGAGTATTTCCCCTCTGGTCAGTGGCTTGATTTTTTCTGCCTTGTTCCTACATGCAAACATACATAAAAATAAAGGAATCCGCAGACAATCCAGCAATTCCATATGGGCTTCAATCCATGCAATATCTGTATCAGAGTAATTAGCATGGGTAAGATAATCCCTAATATTTTCGGTTTCAAGTCCCTGCAGAACAACATAGTTAAAACCATCCGGGAGATAGTTTTCCGACATGCGCCTTGTTGTCAATATCATACGGACATTTGTGCACCGTGCAAGCTGTTCAATTTCATTACGCAGGAGTTCTCTGACAGATTGTCCGGATTCAGTCCCATCTGCCTGCATTGTGTTAATCTCATTAAGCCCGTCCAGCAAGAGCAGATATTGTGGACTTTCGGTCTCTTTTCTAAATTCTTTTTCAATATCCCTTAGCTGTTCAGGTGTGAAAGATTCAAATTCCCCGTCGTCCATCATAGATTTGACATATCTTGTAATATAGTTGGTTTTTCCATATTTTGAAGAATACCATTGTCCGATCACATTAGGGCACCTGTTCAGTTCCACATAAATCGGAATCATATCTGGCACTTGTCCGTTGTCTTTTAAAAGGACAGACAACTGGTGCGCCAGAAAGGTAGTTTTTCCGATACCGCCCTCTCCCATCAGAACCAGATGCTCCTGTACATGCTCATGAAAAATCTCCTGAACTGGCGCTATCCTGCCCTCTCTGTTGACAGCCATCGGTTCGTAATAAACATCTTGATAAATACCGTTTGGAAAAAGGCTCTCAAATATTTTAAGCCCTCCAAATTTATTGTGGCCAGAACAGAGTATTCCATAGTACTGTTGACTTGCCTGCCAAATCTGAACACGGATATTCTTTGGTGATGGAGTTCTGACAGATTCGAATGGTGAAAACCATCTTTCTGAGATTCCTCGCTTCTCTGCACGACTGATTAACTGGTTACCGTCAATCACTTCCATAGTAAAACCACACTCATTATGTTCGTTTTTAAAAGCATTCCACCGTTCGATTTCCGGTTTTGTCAATTGTCTGGGCAAACATAGATACCACGAATGAATATTTGTGTTCTTGTGGACTGCAGTATTGTAGGAATCACGGATTTGTCTCCATTGTGCGTCTTTTAAAGTATCTCTGAAGTATTTACACTGATAGATGTCCATTCCATCTGGGTGGAAAACAAGCACATCTATGCCGTCATCTCCTGGGTTAGCGGCAATCTGATGTACCTCCAAGTCAGGATTTTCCAAATCCAGCAGTTCCGCGCAAAAAACTTCAAAAAGTTCTCTTGCTCCGTTTGTTCCTCCATTGTGTCTTTCAAAGTTTGTCCAACTTTCAACTATACCCATTCCAAACCGCCTCTCTTGTAAATATTTATTTTTATATAACATCACTGAATTTTATAGGTGCTGACTATAGAAATCAGTTCTGGATCTTTGGACTGCTGCGCATCCTGAAATGCCCTCTGATAATAATCCTCAGACTCCATAAGGTTTCCTAAATGTTTTTCAATTTCACAGAGATTTAATAATATATTTATCTGCATTCCTGCTTCCGTTTCTTCCCACTCTTCCAAACATTTTAATACCTGTATAAAATTCAATTTCGCATTTGGCAGATCTCCTGACATAAGATAACATTCTGCAATGTCCGAAGTCATTTCAATCCTTGGCCATATCTGGCTGTGCAGCAGGCCTAATGCCTGCGTATATTCCGCGACCGCCTCTTTGTACTGTCCCGACATCATAAGGCATTCCCCCCTACATTGATGGATTTCCATAAACCTCACACTATTTTTCGAAAGTGTCTTTCTACAAATGTCCTCTGCCTTTTTGTAATAATTCAATGATTTCTCAAACTCTTCGAGTTGTTGGTATGCAGCCGCTATATTGTAATATGTACTTGCCTTATCATCTTCTGGCACATTTTGTATTGAATCATATATCGACAATACCTGTCTGTAGACATCAATTGCAGATTCGCCTTTCCCTCTTGCATCTAGAATAATGCCCATTGTATTCAAATTTCTTGCATAACTGATACTGTTCTCGGTAAAATTATAGGAACTGATGTCAAGCGCCTTTTTTGTGTATTTTTCAGCTTTATCAAGCTCATTGTTATAATAAAGAAACAATGAATATTCGTGATATCCGTCGCCGAGATCAGGATGATATTTCCCCATATGTTTTTCCCTGAAAGAGATTACTTTGCTGAAGGCTTTGTCAGCTTTTTCATAAAAACCTGGCATTCCATCTGCTGCCAACTCTGCACAGATAGACGCATAGATATCATAATTCATTGCAATTTCAGTATCCATTTCCCGATCTTGATCATATTGAATCGCCTTCTCTATTTCCTGATAGGCCTCCTCAAACAATCCCATATCCCTAAGTACAGTGGTAATACTAGAAAGGCATGTTGCCAGCTCCCTGTCTGAAACATTTTCAATCTGCAGGTCATTATTATATGCTTCATAATAGTAAGACAGCGCTTCTTCAAAATCTCCTTTCAGATGATATGCAATTCCAAACTTATGCATAAGCAGTGAGTATTCATATTTGCAATAGCTTTCTATGTTTTCATCAAGAACTTCATCATGCGGACACGGAAAAGATTCATTATTTTCTGTATTAGATTCCAGAATTTCTAACTGTTCCCTGGCTTTATCCAAACTATCAAGCGCATCTGGAAAACGCTCAATTTTCATATATAAGTCTGCCTGATTTTTATAATCTCGGATAAGGTATGCTGGGTGTATTGTTTCATAGGACATATCAATTCTAAAAATCTGCTCAATGAGTTTTCTGCAGATTGCATAATTCCCACTCTCGAATGTTACATAATATAATCTTGTCAAAAAACCAACATCAGATTCACTGTTCCAGTGGTCTTCGAGAATATCTGAAACAGACCATGAAAAAGGAATTAGGTACTCTTTTTTATACCCTTGCCCCCATTGAGAACCAAAATCAAGTTCTTCCGAAAGCCGTTCAATAAATGGTCTGGTTTCCTCATAAAGGATGTCCTTCTTTTGTTCACGTATTGCAGCGGCAATAACAGAATGCATCCAATATTTCTGTATGGTATTACTATGTTCTATTTCCAGCAGTCCCTGATTAAACAGACGCATCAATGTGCTGTTCTTTTGAATGCCAAACCAGTTGCCTGCATTCTTCCTTGTAAAAGGGATACTTGGAATAATTGATATCCATGTTAATATCTTTTGGTCTTTTTCATTGATTGCACACAGGGAAAAGAGCAAACACATTTGCTCAATAATCGTGTGGTCACCTCTCAGTTTCTCATGGTTTCCCGATACATCTTCCTGACTCAGCTTGAATCCCATTTCCACAAGTTTCCCATACAGATCCTGTAGTGAAAATTCTTCAAGCTGGGCAACTTTGGCAAGAAATTCAACCATGATTGTAAGCCTGCAAGTAAAACCGATAATATCATTTAATATTGCATTATTCTCTTTGAAATGATAATAATAATAAAATATTTTTCTGCATTCTTCCATATTCAATGGAGGAAGTTCCACAACCTTGAGTGACGACAAAGTGCGGCACCGCCCTGTAACCAGAAGCCTACATGGCAGATTAGAAAGTTTATTGAGATATTCATCACCATGTAAAGATTCAATATTGTCGATAACAACAAGCATTTTTTCACGTTTTTTTTGCGCCATATTGCAAAAATCAATCCATGCTTCGTCCGCAGTACCCTTTAAGTGGAATGCGCTTTTTATACAAGTTCGAAGATCATTATTGTCATATCGTACCCAGCCAAGATAATAAATTCCACTTTCTGTGGTTGGCATATTAGTATACTGCTTCATAATACTTCGTGCAACCTCTGTTTTTCCCAATCCTCCTACAGAGCTAAGAAAAATGGATGTGCCGCTTTCTAATAATCCTGTAATTTCGTGGATTAATTGTGTACGTCCTGTAAAAGAAGGCACAATCCCATCTGAAATATCTGTCAGATACTCTGGATAATCAGAAAACGACTGATTATATCGCCCAAACCTTTCTTCAAGATATTGCCGAATTGCTTCTATTTTATTTTTATCACCGAGATGATTAAGGTACACATATGCACTGGCGGCGTCATAAATGTTTATCGCATTGAACTTAAATTGATTTCCAGTAATTTTATCTATTCTTTTCTGAAGATTTTGATATATTTTCTTTCTGTCAAGTATATAAATATAAAACGTATTAATTTCTTTATATATCTTGTATTCCAGTATCATTTTCACTGTTTCCAAAATTTTTCCTGAACTATTTTCGGATGTAATCTGTAAGGCAACTTTATTATTGAAATCAACAATGTCAATCCCAGGATAGTTTAATGCGAGAGTATAATTTGCATTTTCAAAATTAGCATCAAACAAAATATTAAAAAAACCAATCAAAAGATTTTCGGATAACTTGTTGATACTATATTCCCCATTAGCGTTTTCTATATGAACGAAACGCTCAAGATCAACAAGATATTGTTTGATGATATTTAAACTATTCACATATTTAATCATAATAAAAGCCCTTTCGAGATAAGTGTAAAAATACAGTACACCACAACATTTTTTATAAATCTGCGAAGTGGAAATGTCAAGTATTATGATACACCAATAGTCCGTTTCGTTCTTCACACGCAAGTTTCTCAAGAAATGGCACCAAAATCTGTTCCGTCCCATCTATATCTTGCTTTTTATTGACAAATATCTGTGCTGCTGATCTATACCCACCATTTGTTAGTCCCAAAAAATCTGCCGCCGTGTTAAAGGCAAGTACACATTCCACATCTGCTAATAAATTTCTTAATTGGTCATTGTATGTGAAAACTGGCATTTATGCAGCCTCCTTCCTAAATTATATTGTATACTATAAAAACTTTTCCATATAAAGGCAATATTATTCATAACTATTATACCTTCAATTATTGAAAACTCCTACATAATTTTTATATAAATCAGCAAAATAAACAAAAAACATAATAAATAATAAGGTATATATCATTTCATTCCCCCAAATAGGAAAAGAAAGTATCATTACCTCACATGATACTTCCTTTCCATTCTTAGCTTCAAACCCTTTATCTGGCGCCTCACCCTGGCAAACTATCCCTCAGACACAATGCGCCCCACCCCGCCGTCACATCCGGCAGCCGCTGCTGCCCTGTCAGCCTCCGGGCGCCATTCATGAGATACGCCTTAATCTTCTCCCCATACAGATACGGATCATTCCCCCGGACAATTCCCCACTCCATCATGAGTGCTGCCGATCCGGCCACAAAGGGAGCCGCCATCGAAGTTCCTGTCTGGTCCGTATACCCTCCGCCGGGCGCAGGGCAATGCACATCCACTCCCGGCGCTACCAGTGTAACTCCCAGCCTGCCGTCCGCCGTCCTGCCCCTGCCCGAAAAGGCAGCAACCGTATCTGTAGCAGCGTCATAGGCCCCCACGGATATAACCTTATTCGTTGTGGAAGGAATCGTCATGGTCGTTTCTACTTCCGGCTGCAAGAATCCTGTCGAACGGCCAACCACCTCCGAGCCTGACATCCACAGTTCCACCCTGCCATCCTTGATCACCACCGGATCCATCACAATTGTCCAGACCCCGGATTCTACCGTGCCACTGCTCCGTGGTCGCAACCGGATATAGACCTCCTGAATCATGCGGTACGGAGAAGGTTCCCCATAGTAAAGCTGCACATCGCCATCCGTCCTCTCTCCCGGCACATCCGGGACCCGGTAACGCTGTCCAGAGGGGGACTGCACCGTAATCTGGATCTGATCGACATACTGTTTCCAGATCTGAATCGTAAATCCGAGCTCCCCCTCTGCCACAGCAAATGGGATTTCCATGGTTTGCTGCTCCAACACGGCTGACGCATGATGCCGTTTATCCCCCTCATTCCCTGTCGCAATGACGATCACATTTTTCCAGACTCCGTTCAATTCCGTAATAAAATTTTCAAACAGGGATTCCCCGTTATGGGGGCCATAATTGTTCCCAAAACTCATATTAATACTGACTGGTTTCTGTAATTCCAGAGCTTTACGCAGCACATAATCTAACCCCATCATCACTTCCGTGGTCCGCGAAAATCCATCCCCGCTATTTCCTAATTTAACGATCAGTAATTCGCTTTCTATTGCAATACCCCGATACCGTCTGCCTGTCGACCCTCTGCCATTCCCGGCTGCTATCCCGGCTACCGCTGTGCCATGCCCGGTACGGCTGTCCGTTGTCGGCACAATTCTGCTTCGTTCTCCTACCGGTGCCGCCAGTGCCTCGTCAATATCCTCTGCCGTATACTCCGCCCCCATATCATACCGTTCGGGACGTCTGCCCTGTGCCCGCTCCTCCGGTACCGTCTGATCCCACAGATACCGTATCCGCGTTGTACCATCTTCATTGCGGAATCCCGGATGGGCATAGTCGATTCCGCTGTCCAAGACAGCCACCAACACGCCAGAACCCGACAAATTTTCCGAACGGCTGTCCGGTCTTCCCACGGTACCTCCCTGTCCTGGTTCCACCTGCACACGGTTTATGCAGGAAATATTCCGCCCATTCTGCAAATCAAAAAACAGCGTTTCCGGCGGTTCTATATATTCTACCTCCGGCAACGCTGCCAAGTCGGATAAAGCACTCTCCGGCAATGTGACAATTGCATACTGATGAAACAATTCCACTACAGTCGTGTCCACAAAACCGGACAACGCCTCCGTCAAATCTCCATGATACCGCACGATGACTCTAGCCATTTCTGATTCCTACCATATCTCTTTGTTATGTTCCCATTCTATGACGGCATCCGAGCTCCTATACCTTTCTAACGATGCTGGGAAACCAGCACATGAATTGTGCACCAGCCGGATCAAAAGAACTTTGCCCCAGAAATCAGAAACGAAAAGTATTCTGCAACGTCCCCCACTGCTGGTCTCTTTCAATCATATTTAACTTTGTGCCATCAGACATCGTATATCCTTCTGCCGAGGCATTCCCCGGATACACTCCCTCCAATTCTGGCCATTCAATTCCGATCTCTGGGTCGTTCCAGGCCAGACCGCCCTCATCGCCCGGATGATAAAAATCGGTACACTTATAACAGAATTCTGCAACATTCGACAACACAAAATATCCGTGGGCAAACCCCTGTGGAACATAAAACTGCTTGAAATTATCTTCCGACAGCTCCACCCCATACCATTTTCCAAATGTTTCACTCTCTGACCGCAAATCAACTACCACATCATAAACCCTTCCTCGGTTGACACGAACCAGCTTCCCCTGTGGAAATTCCTTTTGAAAATGTAAGCCGCGCAATACGCCTTTCGTCGAACTAGACTGGTTATCCTGAACGAAGACCATATCCAGCCCTTCCGCCTCCATATCCCTCTGATTATAAATCTCCACAAAATATCCACGGTTATCCCGGAAAACTTTAGGCTCAATCACGCATAATCCTTGAATACCGCCAACATTCTTTTCTACTTTAATCTGTCCCATAACATGTTCCTCTCCTTTTGTATCATCTTTTCCTCCTAGAAAATTGAAAAATTTAAAATTCAATTTCCCGCAGATAGCGTCCTAATGCATCCTGCCACGTCGGCAGTGGCGTAAAACCCTGCTCAACCAACTTGCTCTTATCCAGACGGCTATTGAACGGCCTGACCGCTTTCGATAAACCATATTCCTGCGTCGTGACCGGTCTGACCGTTACATGCGACTCATCATATTCGGTTCTGCCCATTGCCACTGCCTGCCGGAAGATTTCTTTGGTAAAATCATACCAACTGATATAGCCGCCCTCATTCGTCACATGATAGTAACCATACCGCTCCGTCTCCATCATATCCACTAACAAACGTGCCAGATCAAAGGTATAGGTGGGCGTGCCAATCTGATCATCCACTACAGTAAGTTGGTCGTGCGTCTTCGCCACCTGTAGCATCGTCTTAATAAAATTTTTGCCATTTTTTCCAAACACCCAGGCGATACGGACAATAAAATATTTGTCCAACAAATGGGACA
Source organism: uncultured Clostridium sp. (assembly GCA_947644195.1). Classification (GTDB taxonomy): domain Bacteria; phylum Bacillota; class Clostridia; order Lachnospirales; family Lachnospiraceae; genus Butyribacter. The sequence continues at coordinate 67,741 of CANRZB010000009.1, read as the reverse complement.
CTGCCTTTTCACCCTCTAATTTCGTCTGCCCATAGACATTCAGAGGTCGGTAATCCTGGCAGTCTGGCTTCCACGGCTCCTCCCCCTGTCCATCAAAGACATAATCCGTACTCAGATATAACAGAGGAATATCCCGTTTTTTGCAGGCAAGACTGATATTTTCCGTTCCCTTGGCGTTGACCTGCCATACGGTATCGCGATTTTCTTCTTCCTCCGCCGCATCTACCGCTGTCCAGGCAGCACAGTGCATGACTGCATCCGGTTTTACCTCTTCTACCACCTGGAACACCCGCTCGGCATCCGTAATATCCAGACAATAATACTCTGCCCTGGTTACCGGCGATCCGTCCTGTATCCCCTGGTAAACCGATGCAATATCGCTGCCCACACCTTCGTGTCCCCGTCGCGACAATTCATTGACAACATCATGCCCTAGCTGCCCTCCTACCCCTGTCACTAAGACTTTCATCCAATCCCTCCATCCCTGCTTTCAAAATCTTGGCAACCACCGTTACCACGCCATACTTCTAAATAAATCCAATCTCTCTATCGCTGCTCCTGCGCAACACACTCCTAATACAACGAATATTAAGTAATTGGCGGTCTGACTTGCCTGTTTTTCCGATAGCACAACTCCCCAAGCCTCGATGTAGCCACCGCTACACCTGTGTTTGTGAAGCCGCACTCTCAGAAAAACATTCTGCGTCAAACTATCCAAAACTTAATTTTCGTTGTACTAGAAACACCACTTTAGCGGTTTCCATACATTTGCTCATAATAGTTCTGATACTCTCCGGAAATAATAGTCTCCCACCACTCCTTATGATCCAGATACCACTGAATGGTCTTTTTAATTCCGTCCGCAAATTTCGTTTCCGGCAGCCATCCCAACTCCTTATGAATCTTCGTTGGATCAATCGCATACCGCATGTCATGCCCTTTCCGGTCAGAGACATACGTAATTAAGCTTTCCGGCTTGCCCAGCTCTTTGCAGATAATCTTCACGATATCAATATTGGTCATTTCATTGTGTCCGCCAATATTATAGACTTCCCCGACACGGCCATCGTGAATAATCAGGTCAATTGCCTTGCAGTGATCCTCCACATACAGCCAGTCACGCACATTTTCCCCCTTGCCGTAAACTGGAAGCGGCTTGTCATTTAAGGCATTGGCAATCATCAATGGAATCAGTTTTTCCGGAAAATGATAAGGACCGTAATTATTGGAACAACGGCTGATCGTTACCGGAAGCCCATAGGTTCTATAGTACGCCAGCACCAACAGATCCGCCGATGCTTTGGATGAACTATACGGACTGCTGGTATGAATCGGAGTTTCCTCCGTAAAGAACAGATCTGGACGGTCTAATGGAAGATCGCCATATACCTCATCCGTGGATACCTGATGATACCGTTTGATTCCATATTTCCGGCAGGCGTCCATCAATACAGCAGTTCCCAGAATATTCGTCCGCAAAAACACCTCCGGATCCTCAATAGAACGGTCCACATGGCTTTCTGCTGCAAAATTCACAATAATATCCGGCTTTTCCTCTTCAAACAAACGGTACACCGCCTCACGATCTGTAATGCTCTCCTTGACAAACCGGAAATTCGGCTGATCCATCACTGGTTCCAGAGTAGATAAATTTCCTGCATACGTCAGGCAGTCCAGACAAATGATACGGTAATCCGGATGCTTCTCTAACATATAAAAGATAAAATTACTCCCGATAAATCCTGCTCCACCCGTCACAATAATATTCATATCCATCCTCTTTTCTGCACTGTATTCTATTTCTTCACTACATTACATCTGACAGCGCCCAAACGCAATGTATTAATATAAGTTTTCCTGATACTTACCATCCAATACATCTTTTAGATACTGTCCGTACTGATTCTTCTTTAACAATTCAAACACTTTCATCACTTCCTCTTTGGAAATCCATCCATTCAGATAAGCAATTTCTTCCAGACAGGCAATCTTACGATGCTGGTGCTGCTCCACGGTCTTGACAAACGAAGTCGCCTCCACCAGACTTTCATGCGTTCCCGTATCCAGCCAGGTAAATCCCTGTCCGAGCAGTTCCACATTCAGGTTGCCCTGTTCCAGATAAACCCGGTTCAAATCCGTAATTTCCAATTCCCCGCGGGCAGAAGGCTTCAAATCTTTGGCATATTCCACCACATGATTGTCATAAAAATAGAGACCGGTCACACAATAGTTACTCTTGGGATGTTCTGGTTTTTCCTCAATGGAAACCGCTTTCCCTTCCCGGTCAAATTCCACAATGCCAAACCGCTCCGGGTCGTCCACATAATACCCAAATACCGTGGCGCCTCTGCCGGATTCTGCGTTTTCAACAGCTCCTTTTAAACGCTTCTTTAAGCCATGGCCTGCAAAAATATTATCCCCCAGCACCATCGCCACATTGTCATCACCGATAAAATCCGCTCCAATAATAAAAGCTTGCGCCAGTCCATCGGGGCTTGGCTGTACCGCATACGACAGATTGACACCAAACTGATGCCCATCTCCCAAAAGCTCCTCAAACCGCGGTGTATCCTGAGGTGTCGAAATAATCAGAATATCCCGAATCCCGGAATTCATCAATACAGACATCGGATAATAGATCATCGGCTTGTCATAAATGGGCAACAGCTGTTTACTGGTAACCATGGTCAACGGATACAACCGAGTACCCGATCCACCTGCTAGTATGATTCCTTTCATATGGTCCACCTTTCTGTGATTCCCCTACTTGAAACTATATTCATTATAAAAGGTAACGTAACGTTACCTTCAAGTACTTTTTTTATTATTTTCTATTTTTGTCATTTTTGTCCAATAAATACCCCAGCATCCTTCGTTATATGAAACTTTTTTCCAATTCTCCCCGCCACGAACGCCCGGAATTTCTGATAACGGTCTAAAATATACGAATTCTGGTTTCCATGACAAGATAAAATATACTCAATCAACAGTTCAGGCTGATCGACTTCCAGGCAGTCGTTATATCCTCTCCATTCTACCTGGGTAAAATAATTCCGTAACTGCTCCCCACCGTTTTCCCTGCCAAAACGATCATACAAGGCATCTGAGGACAGCGTAATCCGGTCATCAAACGCCCGGACCAAATCGGTAACCTCTTTCATATGGTCAGGACCATATGTGCCACATACCACTCTGCCCTGCGGTTTCAACACTCTGCACAGCTCCGCACACACATTTGGAATATCTGCACAGTAAAATAGGAGGTAGTTGGCAATGACCAGGTCAAAAGACGCATCTGGGTACGGAATATCTGCACAATCAAACTGACGGTATTCAAAAACCCCTTCCTCCAATCCGGCATCCCGTTTCACATCCCGCAGCATGCCGTCTGAAATATCTGAAAGAATGACATGAACTCCCTGTGGCAGCCTGGATTGATTCTCGACCCACAATCTGCCATTGCCGCATCCCACTTCCAAAACCTGCATCCCCGAACGGATGCCGCACTGGTCATACACCCAGGGAAACCAGCCCTCTGGATTCCTGGAAAACAGACTGTGCAGTCGAATTCTGGCAGAAATATTGGTAGAATTCTGATATTGGGTCTGCAGACGGTTCTCCATACCAGTCAAATGAATCAGATTCAGCATATCACTCCAATCCACTGCCTTATCCTGCCGCAATTCTTCGGACATGTCATGTAACGCCTGCTCCACCAGCTTCAAATGCTCCATCTGGTCCTGTACCAGTTTTCGCTGTAATTCCAACGAATGAACCAGAACACGTTCGTCCTGTCCCGCAATCGTCAGTTCCTTGATTTCTTCCAGGGAAAACCCCAGATACTTTAACAACAGAATCTGCTGCAGACGAACAAAATCCTGGTCACTGTAATACCGTCGTCCATTGGGTGCGACATAGGTCGGTTTCAATATATTCTGCTGATCGTAATAACGGACTGTCCGCAGAGAGATATGTGCCATTTTAGCAAAAACACCAGAGGTATAGTAATCTGATGGTTCCATCTTCTGCCCTCCCTTCTGCCATAGTGAGCCTGCTTCAACGGATAACGGGACTACTTCGCTCTTATTCAACCAAAGTAATCCCGCATTTTTTATCAAAGGTTTCTATTATTTTTCCGTGTAATTGTTTACTTTCTCAAATTCTTCCAGGACAGCTGCTTCCGGTGCTTTCGTGCACAGGCTGACAACCACGATCAAAACCATGCTGACAGCAAATCCCACCAGCAGGGAATACACACCCGTTGCAGCACCGATCGTCTTTCCACCGATCAAAGGCAGATAATCCCAGATAATTACCGTCAAACCACCGGAAACGATTCCCGCTACCATCCCTGGCAGATTCGTGCGTTTCCAGAACAGAGAACATACCACCGCAGGTCCAAACGCTGCGCCTAACCCGGCCCAGGCATCGGATACCAACTCCATAATACTGCTGTTCGGATCCCAGGCAATGACAAATGCCAAAACTGCAATGACCAGAACCGTAAAACGACTTGTCCGCAATACCTTTTTGTCATCTGCTTTTGGATTAATCAAATTCTTAAAGATATCCTTGGATACCGAGGAAGCACATACCAAAAGCTGCGAATCTGCGGTTGACATAATAGCTGCCAGGATACCACACAGGAAAATTCCGCCGATAAATGGAACGGCAATGTTTTTCGTGAAGACACGCTCAATCAACTGGATAAATACGCTCTCCGTATCGGTAATCACTTCCGGCGCCAGGTAAGCCCTGCCGATGATTCCGATCAGGCAGGCTGCTGCCAGTGACAAAAAGCACCAGGTAATTGCAATGATACTGGATTTTTTGACTTCCTTTTCACTCTTGATCGCCATAAAACGCACCAGTACATGAGGCATACCACAATATCCCAGACCCCATGCCAACTGAGACAGTATTTCTACAAAGGTATAGGGACGTTCGCCATTCATAAACAAACTCATATAATTCTGGTATCCGCCAGCGACATCCGTAGCACTGATCTTATCCGCAAAATCACCGCCAATAAACCCGTATGCCAGAATCGGCACTGCCAACAGACCAATCAGCATCATGGATCCCTGTATAAAGTCCGTGGTACACACCGCCAGGAAGCCTCCCATAAAGGTATAGACCAATATAACAACCGCACCAATCGCCAATGCATAATGATAATCAATGCCAAATACGGTATTAAACAACTTCCCACCGGATGCCAGAGCAGAAGCAGTATAGACCAGAAAGAATATTACGATTACCACAGAGGAAATCGTCAGCAGAATCTTCTTTTTGTCATGATATCTCTTCTCAAAAAACTCCGGTAATGTCATCGCATTATCCGCCACTATCGTGTAACGGCGCAAGCGCTTGGAGATCAGCAGCCAGTTTGCCACCGTTCCCAAAAACAAACCAATGGCAATCCATGCCTGGCCGGTTCCCAGCGCATAAATGGAACCCGGCAGTCCCATCAAAAGCCAACCACTCATATCAGATGCCTGCGCAGACAATGCTGCAACCCAGCCTCCTAAACCACGACCACCCAGGAAATAATCTTCCGTATTCTTGGTCCGCCTCATACAGATCACACCAATAACAATCATAAATAACAGGTACGCAATAAAAGCAATTAGTATTGCGATTACACTTGACTGTGGTAATTTCATATCATTACTCTCCATTCTTTACTCTTCTCTGCTGTGTTTCCAGTTTCATCCCTCCCATGCCGGGTTTCAGGCAAATGATCCGGTCCATCCACAGTTATCTACGCCCGTTTTTGGCAGGATCGTCAACGATCCTCCATCTCCTGGTATTCCCGGTGATAACCGACATATTTATAAGCAGGACGGATAATTTTGCCACGGTTTACCAACTCCTCTAAACGATGTGCACTCCACCCGGAAATACGGGAAACTGCAAATATCGGCGTAAACATTTCCTGCGGGATGCCAAGCATCGTATATAGGAAGCCACTATAGAAATCTACATTGGCACAGACCGGCTTAACCACATGGCTGCGCTGCATCAATAATTCCGCTGAAATCTGCTCTACCAGGTTGTATAGCCGGAAATCCTCCATCATATCTTTTTCCCGCGCCAGTTTCTCCGTATAGACCTTAAGGATTTTGGCACGTGGATCTGACAGGGTATAAACGGCATGTCCCATGCCATAGATCAGACCAGAATGGTCAAACGCCTCTCCTGCCAATATTTTCTGTAGATACTCCCGAATCTCTGATTCATTTGTAATATCCGATACCTCCCTGCGCAGCTCATCAAACATCTGCTGCACCTTGAGATTGGCACCACCATGACGCGGCCCCTTCAGGGATGCAATGGAAGCTGCCACTGCGGAGTAGGTATCCGTACCAGATGTGGTAACCACATGGTTGGTAAAGGTTGAATTATTTCCGCCACCATGCTCTGCATGCAGAACCAGGGCCGCGTCTAATACCCTCGCTTCCAACGGTGTATACTTTCCGTTCGGCCGAAGCATATGTAAAATATTTTCCGCCGTCGATAACTGCTTATCTGCCGGCTTGATTACCAAGCTATCGAAATAATGGAAATGTCGATAAGCATGATAATTATATACAGAAATTAACGGTAACTTTGCAATTAACTGTAAAGACTGCCGCAACACATTTGGAATCGAAATATCATCTGGATTGGAATCATAGGAATATAAAGTCAGAATACTTTTCTGAAGACCATTCATTAAATTCGGGCTGGGCGCTTTCATGATAACATCCCGGACAAACTGTCCCGACAGTTCCTGCAAACTGGATAAAATTTCCTGAAATACCTCCAGCTGTTCTTCATTTGGCAAATGTCCAAACAACAGCAGATAAGTGACTTCCTCAAACGCAAAGCGTTTCCCCAAGCCGCTTCCCACCAACTGTTCCACATCGTACCCCTGATAGTATAACATACCGTCTGCCGGCTCTTTCACTCCATTTACCAGACGGTAGCCAGATACGTCCGACACTTCTGTCAACCCGGTCAGAACGCCTTTTCCAGTGCTGTCACGCAATCCCCGTTTTACATCATATTCCTGATATAAATTAAGGTCGATCACACCGGATTTCATGGAATCCACCACCAACTCCCGAAACTTGGCAGTCAGACTTTCATCCAGCGCCATCATTGATTCATCATTAATCATATTGACCCTCATTTCTCTCTTGCACTCGTACAACGAATATTAAGCAATCGGCAGCTTGGCAGCAAACGGTCCAACACTTAATTTCCACTTTATTGAAACACAGACCGAGTCGATCTTCGCTTCTCCTGTTTCAATGTATACTTGTATACTCTTATTCACATAATAACCCCACCATTCCTTTGCCACAAAGTAAATCCATTCGACAAAGAGGGTTATCAAAAACTGCGATAACCCTCTTATTATAACCTATTGCGTTACTTTCCGTCAAGATACATTGCGCATGCGGTATTCCAGGCGAAGCTTGTCCGTCAATAATGCCATAAATTCAGAATTGGTCGGTTTCCCTTTTCCAGCGGAAACCGTATTCCCAAATACTTCTTCCAGCGTATCAATATTACCTCTTCTCCAAGCTACCTCAATTGCATGACGAATCGTCCGTTCCACACTGCTGGATGTAGTATGGTATTTCTTAGCAATGCTTGGATACAAAAACTTCGTAATGTAATGCAGCATATTCTGATCACAGAACGCCATCATGATTCCTTCCCGAATATACTGATATCCTTTGATATGAGCCGGAATCCCAATTTCCAATAAAATATTGGTAATGTCAATTTCCAAGTCTCCCGTATAACGTGAATGTAATGCCTCCCCATAGGCATGTCTGGCTGGTTTGGTCTCCACTTTCTCTGACGGTTTTACATCCGCAGGCAGTTCCACGACCTTTTCTGCACTCCCGGCCTGGCTGACAGGCTGTTCTGCCACCGGGAGACCTTGTCCCATCTGTTGGATACGTTTGATTAAAACGCCTGCTGAAACCGGTTTCATCATATAGTAATCCGCTCCTGCTTCCAACGCCTGCTCAATCATATTCCCCATCCGTAAGGCAGTTTCGATGATAAACACAGGACGGTCCACTTCTACGTCCTTCCACTCTTCCAGGATCGCCATGCCATCGACACCCGGAAGAATCATGTCCATCACGACAATGTCCGGTTTCATAATATGTATCTGCTCTAACGCTTTCTTTCCATCTCCGGTATCATATATCACTTTTATCCCTTGTTCTTCCAAGCATTTTCGCTTGCTTTCACGGTCTTGTACGTTATTGTCTGCCAAAATGACACGAGTTTCCCTGTTTTCCATCTTAATCTCCTCCGTTCTGCCCCCTTCTGCCAAACAAAGCTCCCAGGCCATGGTTTCGCTTGTGTTTCGACAGCATGACAGGTTTTTTATGACTATTTTTTAGTATCTATGTCACATTTTAGTAAGGATCTCTGAAATTAAATGGAATCGAAAAGGAATTCCGGCGGAATTATGATAAAAACTTTTCTAAAGATGCCATCCGGCTTTCTGCCCAGCTATAGTCTACCATATACTCGCCCAGATAGTTTCCGGCGGCCTTTTCATCGCCTGCCAGCAGTTGATATAAGTCACATTCTAACTTATTTTTGTCGATTCGTCGAATACCCCGGTTCGTAATCAATAGATCTTCAATTTGATAATCCGACAACTCTTTTTTCAATGTTCTCACAATCTTGCTACACAAATTTTGCGTATTTTCATCATTGGGCCTGTCCTCCCACAAGGTTCCGATAATCTGGTCGGAATTGACGGTGCCACCCTCTCTGTCAATCAACAATGCCAGCAATTCTTTTGCTTTGGCACTGCGGAACATAATCGGCTGGCCGTTCACATACAAATCAAAATGTCCAAAGGTTTTCGCAAAGACACGTTGTACCGGCCGTTCCATTTTCTGTCTGGCCGCTTCAATACAAAATGTCAGCTCTCCGCTGGAATAGGGCTTAGTCAGATAACCGTCGGCCTGTAACCGGAGTGCGTCTCTGGCATACTCATTGGAGCTTGTAATGTAGATAATTTTCAACTCCGGGGATTCCCGTTTCAGAAGAACCCCCAATGCTAAACCATCCATTCCTTCCATCTGAATATCCAGTACCGCCAAATCCACCGGATGCTCCTGCACATAAGTGTAGGCGTCTACCCCATTCTCGAACGTCCCCACAATCTCCAGATCTTCAATTCCTTTGGATTCATATGCAAATATATCCACAGCGATCTGATCGTTGTCCACTAAAATCATTTTCATGTCACACCTCATCTTGCCTCTGACAGGTCTATTGGTTCCTGTCTAATTCTACCATCATAATGATTCCCACCGATTTATTCGCCCCCTAAATAATAACCTTTTCCATAGTATGTGTAAATACCTATGGGAAACCCTTTCATTTTTCGCCGTATTTGTTTGATTAATGTATCCAGACGCTGCCTGGAGCCCACCGTCTGTTCTCCCCAGATCTGCTGCATCATCTCCTTTCTATCTGCCAGCTCTGTCCCATGGGCAAAGAGAATTTCCAATAACCCTTGTTCCATTTGTGTCAAGGGTACCTCCTTCTCCTGACAGAGTAATTTTCCTGCCTGCCGGTCTAACTGCACCTCCCGAAACCATAACACACTGTGCCACATCTCCTCCCGAAACGCCCGGAGTATTCTCTGTGCCATCAGATCAAACGACTGCATCTTGTGGATACATTCTGCTGCCCCAGCCCTCAGGCAGGCACATTCCACCTCATCGTCACGGTCCGGCAGGATCACAACAACCTTTTTCCTCTGCTCACACAAACTATGCAAAGCATGATACGATTGTCCTAAAGATTCCCCCTTCCTGCCGGTTCCCTCTCCCCAGAATAACATACTGTCTAATTCCTGGCGGTTGACCAATATTCCCTGGATTTCACCAGAAGGAGACCATAATTCCTCCATCTCCCTGACAGCTCTTACTGACAGCCCATATTGCGCCATTTGGGATATCATCTGTTCCGCCCATCTCAGGTCTGGTTCACATAGTAATACTTTCATCCCTGCTCAACCTGAAATCCGGCGGCACGAATTTGAGAAACCAGCAAACGTTCCTCCCTCTCTCTTCTTCCGGGCCTGTCATTATATACCTGATACTTCTTTCCGTCCCGGCCGGAAACCAGATCCATCACCACAATATTTGCCCCAGCACCCAGCGCCTGGATTCTCCCTTCCGCTTGAGCTTCCTCCATACTTAAATCTGCCACAATCCATCCCATTGGCACCATCAGGCGCAAAACCGAGATCAAGTACAGCACCATTCCCACATTCCCGCTCCGCTCCTGTGCAAACGGAGTATGTTGTGCCGGAAGAAACGGAGCGACCGTGATCATTTGGGAGCCAAATTGTTTCATAAACAACAACTCCTGTGCCACCTGCTCAATGGTCTGGTATGGCGTTCCCACCAGAAATCCCGATCCAACCTGATACCCCATATTATGTAAGGACCACATATGTTGTTTCCTCCGCAGCAAGGTCAAATTTGAGGAATGAATCCGTTTAAATTGCAGATCATCCGAGGAATCCTGCGGCATTAAATATGCCCCGGCACCGGAGGACATCCAGCGGCGGTATGCTGCATCCGTATGCTCACCCAGCGCCAGAATAATCTCGATATTCTGAAATCTACGACGGATCGTGCCAATTAAGTGGGCGATATCTTCCTCCGCATAAGACAGATCCGTACCGCCCTCCAACAGGATATGACGGATCCCGTGACGATATCCTTCCTCACAGTAATGAAGTACCTCCTCTTCCGTCAATCGAAACCGGGGCACAAATTGATTACTGCGCCGGAGACCACAATAGTTACAGTCATTTTTGCAGTAACTGGTAAGCGGTATCCGTCCCCAGATCCTTATATTCCGCTTATCCTGGCTCCGACAGATTGCGGCCGCCTTTTCCTTCAGGTATTCCGTCGTTTCCGGGTTGCGGAAACGCAGCAGTTCCACCAGTTCCTGTTCCGGCAGAACTCCCCGCTCTAAGAGTTTATCCACTGCACCTGTCATACACTCTCCCATACATCTCTCCCTTCCTCTCAGCGCTGTTTTATCACATTTCAAACTGCCGGATGATATTACAAATCGCCGTATTTAATTCCGGTTTTAATTCCTCCACGGACACAGGCTGTCCGTTCAAGATCGCATGGTAACAGGTCGCATTGACCAATTCCACAATCATAAATACCATCAAATCCTCATTGCGGAATTCCCTGCCGGATTTCTTAAGAAGCTCTTGGAAGATATCCAGGCAGTTCCGGTTATCCATCTCGGCGATCCGAATACTGGAAAAAACGGCCCAGCTCAGGTTCTTAGAAATAAATTTCAGCAAAACCGGATTTTCCTGTAGCTGATCCACAATATTATCCGCCAGGGCGACAACCCGCTCCTCCAAGGTATCCCATTGCCGCTTCTCTACCTCTATACTCGCCTTTTCAAATAAGACGCTGGCTTTTCCGGCAATCAGCCTGTCCCTGATATCATATTTGTCTTTGAAATATAAATAAAACGTCCCTTTCGCCATCTTAGCCCGTTTCACAATATCAGAGATGGAAGTATTCTGAATCCCTTTTTCCGTAAATAATTCAAATGCGGAATATAATAAAGCCTCTTTCTTTATTCTTTTCTTCTCTTCTATTTTTCCCAACTTGCTGCCTCCTTCTATCTGCTCGTCCTGTCATTCAAATAGTTCTGAATAGAAAAAATAATATCCGCAAGGGAATGGTCTCACTCCCCTGCAGATATCGTATCATAAATCATACTGAATCGACAAGATTTTTAACCTTTATTTCACTTCTTCTGTCGACATAATGAATTTTACGCTTCCGTCCATCCCTTCTGCCAGTCCAGAATAACTCTTGTATTCTTTGGATGCTTTATTCACTCCTTTGACACGGTCTGTCAAATCACCTACGCTGTCCGTTACCTCCGTTACCGAATCCGTTAGTTTCTGGATCGCATCCTTGTCAAATTTCTTCATACCGTCATTTAACTCACCAGAACCGTTGGAGAGCTTGTTGATACCGTTCGCTACCGTTGCAGTACTCTTTACCAGTTTCTTTAAGCCCGTTGCCAGCGTCTTCGTTCCCCCTGCCAGCGTCTTGGTGGCTTTTCGCAGGGAAGGACTGTTTTTCGTTAGCTTTTTGCTGTTTTTCTGGATGGTTCCCGTGTTTTTGATGATGGAATCAGCACCATCTGTCAACGACTTATTATTGTCTGTAATCTGTTTCCCACCGTTTTTCAGCTGAGTAATCGCACCCGAAATTTGAGTAATGCCACTGCTGATCTGTTCATTTCCGGTTAACAGAGCAGAAGAACTTTCACGGAGCTGTTTTGCGTAGTTGGACATGGTCTTTGCACTCTCTGACAATGCTCCGGCGCCGGTTGACAAATTCTGTTTTTCTGAATCCGGATCAGTTGCCGCCTGTAACTGGCCTAACGCAACTGCAAGATCCGCAGCGCCATTTTGATCCGTCTCGCCGTCGGCTTTCCCATTAGTAGCGGCATCAATACCTGCTGCAAGCTGTTCCCCTCCTTCAATGTACTGGATCGCTCCGGTAACGGCCGCTTCCATCTGTTGATACTGCTGCTTCTCCTCCGCAGTCCCTGCTGCCTCTGCCATCTGGGTGTACATCGTCTTCATCTGCTTCAAACCTGCCACACATTGATCCAATTCTTCTGTCTTTTTAAGCTTTGCCGCATTTTCATTAATCTTAGCAACGCCCCCCTGTACAGCTTCTAAACCGGCATCTACCTGAGATATACCATCCTGTAGGCTCTGAGCGCCCTCGATCAATTTCTTCATATTATCTTCAGATAACAACGTAATCACAGAGTTTACAAATGTTTTTACTCCCTCTCCAAAAGTCTTATACTGAGCCGGCAGACCGGAGGTAGATTTGTCTAGCGTATTCACACCATCCACCATCGTATTGACTCCGCCGACATATTGTTTTACCCCTTTGCTGAGTTTTTTCGCACCGCCCGTATAGGTATTCACACCCTTTAACAGGGTATCCACCCCTTTTGTATAGGTTTTCGTCCCTTTTTTTAGTTTCCCGGCACCGGTATCCAATTTCTTTACCCCTTTATTGACCGTGCCAATGGCATCGGAATACGTATCAAAATTTTCTTCCAACGTTTCCAATCCATCCTGCAAGGTTTCGCTGCCATCCACCAATTCAGAAGACGCATCCAGGATTTCATCCATTTTATCTTCCAGCTCATCCACATCATCCATATTCGTGATATCCAGATCCTTAAACAGATCTGCCGTGGCTACCGTATACGTCGGCCCCATGGAAAAATCTTTGACATCAGCAGTAATCTCTACCGTATCCGTCAGCTTATCATTCATTTTATCCGTATCCAGATCAATGTCTTTGCTGAGTTCCATGTCATCCAGAGCCAAACTTTCCTTTAATCCCGGTACACCATATGCTACCACAATATCGTTATCTCCCTCGGAAACCACATGGCCATGATCAATCTTGACATTGGTAAACTTTTCTACCGGCAGAATCATGCCTGTCATCATAACAAACGGCGTAAAGATTTCTTCCGATTCCTCATTGATCTTTACCTTGGACCGGGAATCATTGCTGTATTCGATCCGCATGGTCAATTTACCGCTTTTTCCAACGATATCCTCTGGCTGCACCACTTTTCCATCCAACTCGTATTGAATCGAGATACCTACAGGCAGCTGCTCCTGGCTGGTTCCCTGATAATAAATATCTTCCCCGGCAGTCTCCCACTGTAATGCCTCGCCATCCTGTGTAAACTTCTCATCCCCCTTTGTATTAACGATATCCTCTAAGGAAGAAACATCGGAAACCCCATCGGCCTTGGCTGAATTTTTTAACCAGTTGGAAACAATGATTTTATCGGTCTGCCCATTCGCCTTGAGTGTGGCATAAACAGTCTCCTCTTTCGATACGGTATCCTGCTCCTCCGATTGCTTCGGAGCGGCAGCAGGTGTAACCGTTTCCTTCTGCTCCACACTCTGTTCCACCACCTTGGCACCGGCGTGCTCATACCAGAAGGTATGGCCTGCATATTCCACACTGCCAGCTAGCAATCCCATAATGACCAACCCACTGACACCTGCTTTTACTACTCTGTTATAATTTTTCTCTTTCATCGCTTCTCATCCTTTCTTTTTTCTTGCTATATCCTCTGCTAAGAATTCCATTGACTATTTCTTTTATTTTCTACGAGTTTTGCTGTCTCTTTGTTACCTTGGCGCGAATCATATCTAGGGAGGTCCGGGCAATTACTCCATCAAAGATCCAGAGCAGCGCAGGCAAGAGACAGATTACCACAACCATGCTGATGATGGCTCCCCTGGCCAGCAGCATACAGATACTTCCGATCATATCCACTCTGGAATAAGCGGCCACGCCGAACGTTGTTGCAAAGAAGCAGAACCCGCTGATCAAAATAGATTTGATGGATGTTTCATGGGCGATACGGATTGCCGTCTTCTTATCCTTGCCCCCTATCGTGCGCTCTTTATGATAACGGTTTGTCATCAGGATTGCGTAATCCACGGTAGCACCTAACTGGATCGTTCCAATGACGATACTGGCGACAAAGGCAAGGGAATCGTGCATATAACACGGTACTGCCATATTACAGGCAATGGCAAATTCGATCACTGCTACCAGAATAATTGGGATCGAAATGGACTTAAAGGTCAGCAGGATAATCAGGAAGATTGCTGCAATTGACACAAAGTTTACCATCTTTAGATCCACATCCGTGACATCCTGCAAATCTTTCATCAGAGGCGCTTCTCCAATGACCATTCCATCCTTCTGATATCCTTTTACAATTTTATTGATCTTCGCAAGCTGCTCATTAACCTCGTCCGTAGCGGACCCGTAATCGGAACCTACAAACTGCAGCTCATAATTTTCATTGGAAAGCATATCCCGGATCTTCTTTGGCACCATCTCATTAGGCAGATTGGAACCAATCAGGGAATCCATACCGATAACCCATTTAATTCCGTCGATCTTCTCAATTTCACTGTCCATCCGGGTTTTTTCCTTGGCGGTCAGCCCATCTTTTAACAGAAGCATATGGACATTGCTCATATCAAATTTATCTTTTAACTTCTCATTCGCCTCGGCACTTGGGATATCCTTAGGCAGAGACTGGTCAATGTTATAGTAGATCTCATAATGATGATTCCCATAAATTGCCGGAACTAACAGCAGTAAGAAAAGAACTACTGTCACATAACGACCTTTGATAATTCCATGGGACAGTTTATCCAGATTCGGGATCACGGAACGATGTGTGGTCTTGTCAATGATTCCATCGAAAGTTAAAATCATCGCCGGGAGTACCGTGACACAGGTAATGACGCCGATTACCACACCCTTGGACATGACCACACCCAGGTTTGCCCCCAGCTTAAAGGTCATAAAACAAAGTGCCACAAAGCCTGCCACCGTCGTAACGGAACTACTGGTAACCGACTTAAAGGTGTTGCCAATCGCATGTGCCATAGCCCGTTGCTTATCCCCGTCATAGCGGATCTTATTCGCCTCGTAACTCTCCAGAAGGAAGATCGAATAATCCATGGTAACCGCCAACTGCAAGACCGCAGCTAACGCCTGCGTAATATAGGAAATCTCCCCCATGAAAAAGTTACTTCCCAGATTGTAAACAATGGACATACCGATATTTAACAGGAAGATCAGCGGCGTCGCAAAGGAATCCATCGTTATGAATAAAACCAACAGAGACATCAATGCAGCAATCGCCACGTAAATCGGCATCTCTGCCATAGCCAGGTCTTTGATATCGGTAACCACGCCCGCCATACCGCTGGCAAACACATTCTTACCTACCATGTTACGGATCTCTTTAATCGTATCCATCGTATCATCGGCGGATGTAGTATTATCAAATAATGCCACCATCATCGTTGCATCTCCATTGAAAAAGGCTTCCCTTAAATCCGATGGCATCATCTCAACCGGTACAGAGACATCCAAAACATCGTCATACCATAACACATCGCTGACGTGTTCGAGATCCTCCAGATCCTTTTCCAGCTTTGCTACGTCTTTCATCGGCATATCTTCCACAATGATCATGGAAAAAGCACCCATGCCGAACTCATCCACCATAATATCCTGCCCATCAACGGTCTCCAGGGTATCGGGCAGATAACTCAGAAGATCGTAATTTACTCTGGTACTGATATAGCCCATTCCCGCCGGCACCAGTAGAACCAAAGCAAGTAGTAGAATTATGTTTTTGTGTCTGGTAATCCATTTACCAATTGCAACCATTCCGTTTCACACTCCTTATCATTTCTTTAACTGTGACCCTCCCCGAAAGGAGAAATAACAGGGAATCCTATAGGAAACTCCCTTCACTTCAAAAATGACTACTAGTCATTTTTTCTGTTGAAAAGTATCATACACCAAAAATGACCAGTAGTCAATCTTTTTTTTACATTTTTTTATAAACTTTTTCGAAGCCCTCATTATGCGTATCCAAGAACGTAAATTTAGACTGGAAGCAGTGGTTCGATCATGCTGTTTCAGACATACACTGTCAGATAATTTCTGTGAGCAGTATTTCAAAACCAATTAAGTTCAGGATCACACCTCCAAATATGGTTGCCTTGTCTGAGAATTTTGTTCCAAACCTCTTGCCAATCATTAATCCCAACATACTGATGAAAAAAGTGACGATGGCAATGATCAGTGCACACACCAACGCCATGAGGAAACCGTATTCCGCAATTGTAAATCCCACTGATAATGCATCAATTGAAGTCGCAATTCCCTGAACCAAAAGAGCTAGAATACCCAATTTGACTTTCTCCGCATCCTCCTGTTTGCTCCGGATGCCGTCCAACAACATTTTACCGCCAATCAAAAGCAGTAATGTAAATCCAATCCATGGAATAAATTTTTCAAATCGCTCAAAATATTGAATGACCGTATGCACACAGATCCACCCAATCATTGGCATCAATGCCTGAAAAAATGCAAAAACTCCCGCAACCCCACACATCTTTTTCCTGCGCATCGACTGCTCATTTAAACCATTGGCAAGCGATATCGAAAACGCATCCATCGCCAGCCCTACCCCCAACAATGCACTGTTCAGAAAAAATACAACGCTCCATTCCATCGTTCTCTCCTCCTCCTTTTTACCTGGTTAAAGCTCCAAGAAACTCAGATAACAAAAAAACCAAGTACAGTCATAAACTATACTTGGATCTCTCTAAAAAAATACAGACTTCATGTATAGTTTCTGCTATACATGAGTCTCGCAATTTAAAACAAGCCAGACCAAATGGTCAGCATGTTGACTTGCTACGATATACGCATGCTACTCCCTCATGAAAATTTTGTAAGCAATATTCTAACATGAGAATATCGAACTGTCAATTAATTTATCGTTGCGTTTCCGTTTTTTCCACAGACCTTTTTTCCGCAGATTGATATACATACGGCAATACCTGCATATGATAGAAAGCACCCCATATGGGATGCTTCCTATCATATCACATAAAAACTTCCTGTTATTTCGTCAACAACATCATGATCTCATTACTGCGTGCGACAAAATCAGTCATTTCCTCTGCAGGTAAAGGTTTATGGGCAAGCATTGCCAAATCATAGAGCTGTTTGCAGAACATGTCTACATGCTCTCCCTCTTTATTCTCCAAGATATACTGTACCAATGGATTAGCGGAATTCAATACCAACGTTTCGCCTCCACCGAACATTCCCATATCCATACCGCCACCCATACTGTACATCTTCATCATGTCCTGCATCCGGCGGGTTTCCTCTGCCAAAGTCATCATTGAGGAAATAGATTCATTCTTTAATTTCTGTACCTTGACAACCAATTCCTCCTTGCCCAGTACCGTGCGGAACAATTCGGAGAGCTGATCGGTCTGACTCTTCAACGTTTCCTCATCCTCTTCCTCGGTCATACTTTCCGTCAAATCCGCATCAATACGCTGGAATTTTACCGGCAGGTCTCCCTGCTCTAACTGAGAGATAAAGGCAGAATCTATACTGTGTGTCAAGACAACCGCATCCATATTCTGCTCCCGGAACAGGTTAATATACTGGCTCTGTTGTTGCAAATCCGTCACATAGTAAACCGTCGTTTTCTTTTCCTCTTCTTCGGCAGCGCTGTCTCCTGCATCTGCAGTTTCCACGACTTCCTCCTTAGGATCCTGTGTATCCGCATCTTCCTGTCCATCGGAAGCATCCGTTCCCTCTGCACCTTTCACTGCTTCAATATAATCCGGCAGCGTAATATATTTTTCATCCAGGTTTTTAAAGATAATATAGTCAGACATCTTATCCCGGAACTTATCATCCTTTAAGCAGCCATATTTAATAAACGGGCTGATATCTTCCCAGTATTTTTCATAATCTTCCCGCTCTACCTTGAACATGCCGGAAAGCTTGTCAGCCACTTTCTTGGTAATATAATCGGAAATCTTTTTCACAAAACCATCGTTCTGCAATGCGCTCCGGGATACATTTAACGGAAGATCCGGGCAATCAATCACACCCTTTAACAACATCAAAAATTCGGGGATTACTTCCTTAATATTGTCAGCAATGAATACCTGGTTATTATAAAGCTTAATCACTCCCTCCAGATTGTCATACTCTGTATTTACCTTTGGGAAATACAGAATTCCCTTGAGGTTAAACGGATAATCCATATTCAGATGGATCCAGAATAATGGCTCCTTATAATCCTGGAACACCTTGCGGTAAAATTCCTTATATTCCTCCTCTGTACAGTCATTCGGATGTTTCATCCACAATGGATGGATATCACTGATAGAAACCGGACGTTTATGGATCTTCGCCTTTTCCTGGCGAGGAGATACCTCAACGATCTCTTTTTCTCCATCTTCATTTTCCCGTTCCTCTGTCTTGGCCTCCTCAACAATGTTTTCTACAACGACATCATCCTCGCGGACATCGGCAGCATCAATAGTCTCAAATTCCTGCTCTGCACCCTCTTTGGATAAAAAGATCTCTACCGGCATAAAGGAACAATATTTATTTAAAACCTCACGCACACGGAACTCATTGGCAAATTCCAAGCTGTCCTCAGACAGATATAACGTAATCGTCGTTCCCACCGTGTCCTTTGTACCATCTGTCATCTCATAATTTATGCCGCCCTCAGACTCCCAACGCACAGCGGTTGCCCCCTCTGCATAGGAAAGCGTGTCAATGACTACCCGGTCGGCTACCATAAATGCAGAATAAAAGCCCAAACCAAAGTGTCCAATAATTTGTTCCTCATTGGTCTTGTCCTTGTACTTCTCCAGGAAATCCGTCGCACCGGAAAATGCAACCTGGTTAATATACTCATCTACCTCGTCAGCCGTCATACCCAATCCAGTATCCGTAAAGGAAATGCTCTTTCCCTCCGTATCCACAACCACCTGGATCTCTGCCTTATAATCATCCGGCATCGGATATTCGCCCATGATCTCCAACTTTCGCAGTTTGGTAATGGCATCACATCCATTTGAAATCAGCTCACGGATAAAAATGTCATGGTCGGAATACAGCCACTTCTTAATAATCGGGAACATATTCTCAGATTCAATTGACAAACTTCCTGTTCTACTCTGCATATCGATTACCTCTTTTCTTTGTGAATATAGATTTCTAAACAATTAGATTGTTAGCACTCAATCTAATAGACTGCCAATAAATATCTAAGAGATACTATACCCTTTGAATCGAAAAATGTCAAGCATAATTTTAGCACTCTTTGTCAAAGAGTGCTAAAAAAAACAAGAGCTTCGCTGAGCGAAACTCTTGCCACATAAAAACTTAAATGGAAATTTGAAAATTTGGTAATGCCGTATCCTTTTGGCTTTGGATAAAACGATAGTTCGTCTTCTGCTGTTCCTCCTCTACCTTTCTTTCCTCGGCTCTTCGGTACTCATTTCCCAAACGTTTTGCCGTACTCTCCCTGGCCTGATTCACACGCTGCTCCAGATCGTCCCGCTCCGCTTCTTTCGCTTTCGCTGAACCACCGCGGCTCTGGTCCATCTGAATCTCGCCTCCCAGCACTCGAATACGGTTTTCAAGGTCTTGTATGGTACTCTGCTGTTCTCTTGCCTGTTTCACAGCGGTATCCCCAATTACCACCGACTCCATCTGGCCAGCCGACATCATCGGAGACTCCAGCATTTCTTCCCGTTCTCGCTCCTGGCGCTGTTCCATTTTCTGGTTGGCAGAACTGACCTCCTGCGTACCCTCCGTCTGCACTGCAGATCCCGACTGCATCTGCTCTTTCTTTTTTTCTTCTTTCGCCTGTTCTTCCTCTAACTCTGCCAGCCGCTTTTGACGGTTAATCTCCTCAATCTTGGCCTGGATCTCCTGCTCTTTCTTCTGCCTCTCACTCTCTGGCAGCTCCACATCCTTCTCCGTACGTTTTAGATTCTGCTTGAGCTGCTGCAACGTCTGCTCATATTTCTCAACCTTTGAATCCGTCTGTTCTGCAGCGGTATCGTAACGAATTCCCTGGGATAATCCCCCTACTGTACTAATCGCCATAGGCACCTCCTATCTTCCCTCAGGATACTCAAAACATAAAAGACGATAAGGTTCTTCGTCTTCCTCTATTTCCGGAAAACGACCGACCGTTTCATAAAAACGGTTATCTGCGGTATCATCATTACACATCGATACTTCCCCGATCAAAACGGCTCCTGTCCCCGGCTTCACATCAAAGTCATGATATTGATGCGGCCACAGCGTAATGCTCTCCCCCGGATGCAATTCCACGGCTGTTCCTGCTGGAACAGAATAGGAACGGCCATCTTGATTCACACACACTTCCGTGGTATCCAGTTCCCCGTTTCCATCATCATTGTAAACATGAATCAGTAAGGTTCCACCGCCTCGATTAATAATATCCTCCGATTTCTTCCAATGAAAATGCATTGGGGAATGTTGCCCTTCCTCTAGCATCAGAAGTTTTTCCGCATATACTTTCTGGTATTTGGGGTTATTCTGATTTCCATTCCGAAGGGTTATCAAGGCAAATCCAACTTTCCTGAAATCTCCGCTCCCGTAATCCGTGATATCCCATCCCAACATATTATCCCGGATCTCATCATATTCTGCATCCTTTTCCTGCCAGTCAGAGGGCGTCCAGTGACAAAACGGCGGCAATGCAAAACGATATTCCTGCGCCAGTTGCTCCATACGCCGGATCGCCGCATTAATTTCACTTCGTTTCACATCTGTTCCCCCCTTTTGCATTTTCCTGAAATATCAGGAATCCGATCCATAATTATCTAACTTTATTGTATAAAAAACGACTCCATTTTTCAAGCCTCAATCTTTACTATTTTATCTACTACTCTTTAAAATTAATCATTGGCAGTATCTTATGCTGATTTCCCTGGTCAACCTGAACACCAAAACCACATTCCGGGCAGCAAAATACTTCCTTGGAAGGCAGAGGAATCAATGGAATATAATATAGCGCAAGCCAGTTTCTCCGTCGGAGATATTCCCAATGTGTAGAATACTTACAATTCTCACAATGTATTAATTCTCTGGAATGTCCCAGCTTTTTCTTAAACACTCTCGTACCGAATACAACTAACATATGGAAACCTATCCTCTCATTGCTATCATATGATCCTCATGGGATCTGCTTACCAACTTCTTCGCTTTTTTGCCCAATCCCATTCATAGCCCCGGATCCCCGACAGACCAAATGGAATTCCAATCAAAGAATCAAAGACAAAGATACAAAAGAAATGGATGTAATACATTTTTTTAGCTCCTGATATATGTCTCATCACATCCGCAGCTCTCCATGCCTCCTGAAAAGTGAAAACCGGATACTCCTTTTGTATATTATACGCCAACACTGCATAAAACATAAGAAAAGACAGTATCGCATTGTATAGTATAAGCACCCATCCCTGCACTGTTGTCATATATCTGTCATTCACAAAAAAAAGCATAGAACAATGCAATTTGTGGCAGCAACGTCATCATCATCTGAATGGTAGAAAAATATTCAATTTTATATACCAATACATTTACCACCACAAATATCGCTGAGGCAAACAGAGATACCAGAAACGCCAAAAGAACACGGAAAAAATTCTGAGGCTTCTTCTCCCGTTTTTCATACCAGGATACCGCAGGTTCCACATAATTTACCGATGCCTCTTCCTCCTGGATGCGCTGCCAGTCTGCTTCGGTATGAGTAAAACTTCTGGAGTCAATCGGTGCAAACGAGGTGGGCTGAGACAATGGAACAGAACGATCTAACGTTTTTTTCTCCAGGATTTCTGTTTCCAATCCCGAATTCTCCTTACCCTTCTGATCTGGAATTTCATCCTCAAAGCCCTCAAAAGGATCAAAACTTTGATATTTTTGAAACTCTTCAAAACTTTCGCTTTCTTTCCTGTCATCCCATATTTGATTTCCCATTTTTTTCTCTCCTTCTCTTTTGTAGCATCAAACGCCTCCCATCTGCAAAATAACCGTTGTCACAACAGCAAGAATCAGCCAGACTGCCAGACAAATTGGATAGGCCACCCGGACAGCCATCGCAAATTCAATCATCATCTCTTGCCAGATCTGTTCCCGCTCCCTTCGGAGCATACGCAGCAACAAATTTCCCACCAGAATCCCACACCAAAGCAAAACCACCACAAATCCCATGGAAGGAAACAGAACCATCAAAGCAGCCACCAGGCCATACAGAAACGGGAAAAGATAATGTGTCCTCGAATGGTAAAAACGTCCTGGCAGGCTGTACAAACGGTAAAACTGTTTCGTCCCCCAGGCAACGCCCGCCACTAATGCTACTTCATACAACACAAATCCTGCTAAAGCTATCCCGGATAAATTCGGCAGAAATACCAGACATAGAAAAGGAAGAAGCGTCGCCAGCAGCAAAGAAAGATTCCCCCGCTCCATCCGTCTTTCCATCCTGACAGCCAACCTGGATTCCCGACGGAAATCCTCCCGGTTCAGATGTTCCAACTTTGGTAAATGTTCCATGGAATCCTCTCTTTCCTTATCGCATAAAGATATAAGCGGCATAGGCAGCATAGATCATCAACATAACGGCTCCCTCCATTCGCTCAATCTTTTCTTTCGTCCAGGCAAAGAAAAGTACAATTACACTCATGACCACCAATGCCACAATATCTATGATATTTTCCATATGAAATGCCATCGGGCTAATCGCTGATGCAATCCCCAGGACAAATAAGATATTAAAGATATTGGAACCAATCACATTCCCCAATGCCATATCCACTTCTTTTTTCCGGGCAGCAACAATGGAAGTTACCAGTTCCGGCAAGCTCGTACCGAACGCCACAATCGTCAGGCCAATCAGATTTTGAGACATACCAAACGTCCGAGCAATGGCAGACGCAGACTTAACAACACAGTCCCCACCAATCGCAATGGCGGCTGCGCCTCCGACAATCAATGCCAGACATTGCCAGACTGGGCGGATTTTATATTCTTCCTCCTGTTCCGCCTGGCTGCGGTTCCGAATGGCAGAGGTAATCATCCATCCCAGGAAAAACGCAAAAAAGAGCAGCAAAATCCCCCCATCCAGATGTCCGAGTGTCATTCCCACCCATCCGAGAGCCATTAACAACAGCGCAACCAAAACGGAGAATGGAAACTCTCCACGAAGCGTTTTTTTACTGACTGTCAAAGGACAGAACAAGGCACAAATCCCACACACGACCATCAGGTTAAAAATGTTGGATCCTACGGCATTCCCCACAGCCACGCCCGTATTATGCGCCAAAGCCGCACTGATACTGACCGAACACTCGGGAAGGCTGGTCCCCATTGCGACAATCGTCATCCCAATAATCAGGGAAGGAACACGCAGCCTTTTAGCGATGCTGGAACTACCATCCACAAAAAAATCCGCTCCATTAATCAACAACACAAATCCGATGACCAGAAAAATATATTTCATGATGATTCTCCATTCCACCGTCTCTCATTGACGGCAATTTCATTCCCCTGTCCCCCGACAGCACAGATCCTGTTTTTGCGTTCCATCAGAACCTATCGTTTCACGTTTTCCTTTTATTTTCAGCGTTCGCAGATACGTTTTCTGTTCCGGCGTAATCCGGTAACTCTCCACTGCTTTCTGAATCGCTTTATTATGTGTCCACACATCCAGCCTCTTTTGTTCGATCACAGGCAGAGCAGCCTCATACTGTTCAGCCAATGCCGTAGCAAAATACCAGGCAACCATCATTCTGACGTAATACTCCTCGGAACGAATCTGCGCCACCCAGTCCAGATACCGCTCCTGAAAATTGTCCTGCAGAAAATGCCGCATCAACATACCGATCCCAAACCGAATCGTATAGACATGATCCGAAGCGACCCAGCGCTCAATTTCCGGTAACAGCCGTTCCGGTTCTTTTCGAAAAACCTTGGGAGAAAATTGATCACAGGTCGCCCAATTATTGAGATAGGGTAAAAATGTTTCTACCTGCTCCAGACAAGAATCCCACTCCTTTTCCTCCCCAACCACAAATGCATGCAACTGATTTTCTTCAAAATACAAATGTGGCAGATCCTGTAAAAAAATGTGCACATCTTCTCTCTTCTCCAATTTTTTTGCCATTTTCCGCAGTAGAGGGGTACGCACACCAAGGATTGTCTCCTGTGCTTCTCCCGGTATCAGTTTCTTTTGAAATTCCTGATACGCAAACTCTTGTAATTCCAATAATTGTTCCCTGATTTCCTCAATGATATCCATAATTCCGATATCCTCTCCGTCCTCCATGCCAAAACTTGTCTATCTGTAAAAGTATATCATACTACTATGGTAAGTACAACGAAATATTCGTGGATATAGTTGAGCATGCCGTTATAGTATGGTATAATCATTATGGTATAAACACCATGAAGTAAGTAAAGCAAAATAGGGAGGATGAAAAGATGGAAGAAATGACACTGGAAAAACAGAAAGAATTAGAGCGGATTAACCGGCTGGTAATCTTAAACATTACCATCATCGCTCTTTTCTTAGTAATCGGGTATCTGAAAGATGCCGCAGACGGCAATATATCCTGGGGGTTTGCCGGAACCATTGCTGCCATTGTTATCGGCAGCTTCATCGTCAACTGTATGGTATATTTCAGAAACCGCAGTACTTTGTATCTCAAACACACTTCTATGATCGGTTATGCACTACTCTATGCCTGCGCCTTATACGGGGCGAAAAATGATCTGGTATTTACCATCGCCTTTCCAATTGCCAGCCTGTTCGTACTTTATCACGACTTAAAATTTATTGTGGCCAGCGCAATTGGCTCTTTTCTCTTAAATGTCCTCTATGTGATCCGCTGCATGAGTGAACATAAAATGGCATCCGGGCTCAGCGTAGAGGTAAGTACCCTCACACTACAGTTAGCCACGTTAGGCATGTCGCTGCTCACGATCTGTATGGTAACCCATTTGTCAAACACTTTAAATGGGGAAAAACTGCAACGGGCTGCCATGCATCAGAACCGGGCTGAGGATTTACTGCAGGAAGTGCTAAAAATATCTGCCAAAGTAAAAACCAATTCCCAGGAAGTTACCGAGCTGATGGGGGGATTACAGACAGCGACCGACCAAACTGCCACCGCTTTAGAAGAGATTGCTGCCGGCAATGGGTCCAACACGCAGAGCATTGAGCAACAAACTACCATGACGTCCCAGATTCAGGAAATGATTACAGCCACCAAGAGCCGATCCTCTCAAATGGCAGAAATGGCACAGGAGAGCATGCAGGCGATTGACCAGGGCCGGAACTCCATGCACAAGCTGTTAGAGCAGTCCGAAATCATTTCGGATGCAAATAACCGAGTTCATGAAATGATGGATACCTTAACCCAGAATACGAATGAGGTGGCTGAAATCACGCAAAATATTTTTGACATTTCCAGTCAGACAAATATGCTGGCTCTCAATGCATCCATTGAAAGCGCCCGAGCAGGAGAAGCTGGGCGTGGGTTTGCCGTAGTCGCTGATCAGATCCGTGTACTGGCGGAACAGACTAGGAACCTGACGGAGGGAATCTCCCGGATCACCAAGGAATTACAGGAAAATGCCGGCAATACTCAGGAACAGATTGCTGCAGTATTGCAGGCAGCCGAGACAGAAAAACAGATGATCCATGTTACCGATGAAGATTTTGGAACCGTCCGCTCAAAAATGGATCAACTGCACCAGGATGTCGTTACCGTGACGGAGCAAATCGAGCAAATTATGTCTTCCAACGATCTCATCGTGGAAAGTATTACACAGATTTCTGCGGTTAGCGAGGAAGTCACTGCCAACACAGCTCAGGCAACCGACCTCGGTAACCAGACCAAGGAACAGGCTGTACAGGTAGGAAGGCTGATGGAAGAACTGCACGAAACGGCACAAAGACTGGATCAATATTCCTAAACGTCGAGCCGCTGTTTCAGAGTGTCGGTTGATACCAAATTTTAGTTCTAAATCTTAAAATACGAATCTCCCGTAGAAACCAGTGTTTTAAATACCTGATCTTCTGCAAGAAATTCGTATTTTTTCTTTTCCGTAAGTATTTTAGGGCGCAAAAACCCCTTGACTGCTTTTTTGAAAGCGCATTTTTTCTAAGCAACCTTTTCTTCCTTTTTTCCTTCAAATTTTTGTATTTTATCATGAAGAAAACGATAATATTTATTTATGTTCCGACCAATGGTATATAGCAGGAATTCTTTATACACCTTCTCTGAGGTCCGGTAATTGAAACGCCGGAAGCTGTCGTTTTCTTTGTCATCTAATAAGGCGTTTACCGCAGTTCTCCAGTTCTTCATAAAGCTGCTGGAGCTCCAGTTTTCTCTTCCCTTTTCCGAAAAGGAACGCAATCTGCTCCTTCTCTGCGACCTGCACCAGATTTTTCCAGAGCTTCCGGATTTCCATAGGCGAACAGTTGTCAATCTCAATGATTGTATTATTCGATAACTTTTTATGTTATGTCAGTTTTCGTTTCCGGTTCTTTTCAATAACGTCTCTTACCTTATTCATTCATTCGATCACAAGCATATGGGCATGGGGAATGTCATTAATTATGCCATACTCATTTTCATTAAGCCATGCAATGTACTTCTGATACAGTGAATCAATCGTATCCAATAATTTTGCAAGATGATAATTGACCGTTCCTCTCCACACAAATGTATAGCGGTTTGCATTGGACTCTAGTTTAGTTCCATCAATAAAAAGGGATTTCAATGTAATCAGCCATTCTTTTTGCAGACGGCGCAGGAACTGGTAATTCAGCTCACCCAGTACACTAGAAATAATTTTTTTATTCTTGAACTCATAGAAGGCATCCCTTCTGGGTCTCTGTCCCTTAGTTAGCCAGATAAATGCAAGATCTCTTTCGCATAATTCCAAAATACGGCCAACAAGCCAGAAAAATCTAATTCCTCCATCACTTACTTCAGGGTATAGACTGGACCGTGGTCAGGTAAAGACAATTCAAAGAAACTAAAGTAAATTTTCTGTTGCCCTATTTTAAAAAATTTAGTAAAATAATCTTGTTTTTGCATAGTTACATTATAACATGTAACAGAGAGAAAGGTGGTTGTCATTAACCATCTTTTTTTCTTTTTCAGGAAAAATTCAGGGGAAAGTGCGACTCGTATGAGTCGCTCCTTCCCCTGTTTGGGACTATCTATTTCCCGATAGCCCCCTGTTCATATCATGGTATTACTGGCAACGTCCGTTCCATCAAGAACTGCCCTACGGCGTATTGGCTTCGCCTTTTCCCTTGACGTTACTGGATTTCTAAATCAGATCCAAAAAAACTAATGTTCTCTCAAATCTTCTTTTTTTATATATCCTACCTTTTTTCCATCAGTTACTTTATAGTACTCACCATATTCATCACCACTAAAATATACATTTGTTCCTTTTTTTAATGTTGCAAAAGACGTTTGTATACCCATAGGATACCAACCAAACTCAAATCTATTGCCACTACTCAAATCAACTTCTATATATATTTCAGAATCTTGAATTACTTCTAGTTCAGAGTTTTCATCCATAAGGATAAGATTCGCCTCATTTTGAGAATATTTTTTCACCCCAACAAAAGGAATTACCAGCATTATTAAAAGAATTAATACACAATGAATTAGGGATAAAATCTTATATATTATTTTTTCTTCACATATATGCGAAGAAAAAATAATTATAGTTAAAACAATACTTATTATCAAATATATTATAGTTGATTTTAATAAATGAACAGAACCATTTATAAGGCTCGTTGTTTCATACAACAATTCAAACCCAAACAGGAAAAACCCCCCCCCAAACAGTCCATTCAATATGTAAATTGGCCTTTTCTTCGAAATTGCATTAACAATTTCTCCAATTAAAAAGCACAGTCCCATTAATATTGCCATTATCAACACGATTTCATACAGATGACTAACCACAAGTTGTACTCCACCAATTGCTAAAAGAACAAGTACTAAAAAAATAATTCCAACAACATCAAAAGATACAAACACAACCATGCTTTGCTCTTCCCTCCTCGTGATAGTAAACATATATTGACATTATACCATCAGCCATAGCCAAAGTCACTTTTTTCTATCTATTATCACAAATTCAATAATACTGTTCCTACTTTTACAAATGAGAAATGACGCAGAAAATATTTCATCTACCTACGTCATTTTTATACTTTTGAAATATTTACTACATTTTCTTTTAACCTTTACTCCAATTTTACTCCATTTTAAAATTCTGTTACGATATTTTGCGGTAACTTACGATACATTTTCTCTTGAAACCAAATGGCTGTAAAACTTTATTTAAGGCAAACTTTTCAAAATATCCAAGCAATTAATTCTGCTGTGAGGTTTTCTCTCAAATTATTTCGCTACAATATTTACAATTCTGCCCGGCACATAGATCTCTTTGATAATGTTACCGGATAAACGGTCTCCCAACGCTTCCTTCGCCTTGGCCAATACCTCATCCTTAGGATCTTCCTTGCCAATGGCAATGGTTGTTTTTGTCTTGCCATTGATCTGGACAGCAATTTCCACCGTTGACTCTACCGTCTTTGCCTCGTCATACTCCGGCCATACCGTCTGATAAATCCGTCCTTCACATCCCAAAATACTCCACAATTCTTCTGTCATATGCGGAGCCACCGGATTCAACAGGGTAATCAAGGTCTGATATTCCGCCCGATTAATTTCTTCTTTTTTATAAAAATCATTGAGTAACGCCATCATCGCTGCAATGGCAGTATTAAATTTGAGATGTTCAAAGTCATGGCTGACTTTTTTGATCGTCTGATGCATTTTGATCTCCATATCCTGGGAATACGCATCTCCATCCACCAAAATACTCTGTAGTTTCCAGACACGTTCCAGAAAACGACGGCATCCTTTCACACCGTCCTCCGACCAGGAAGCACTCAAATCGAAAGCACCAATGAACATTTCATAGGTACGCAGCGTATCTGCACCGTAATCCCGCACAATATCATCAGGATTAACCACATTGCCACGGGACTTGCTCATCTTTTCCCCGTTTTCTCCCAGAATCATGCCATGTGAGGTACGTTTCTGATATGGCTCAGAGGTTGGCACCACGTTCTGGTCAAACAGGAACTTATGCCAGAATCGGGAGTACAGCAAATGTAAGGTGGTATGCTCCATTCCACCGTTATACCAGTCAACCGGAAGCCAATAGCGCAATGCTTCTGGGCTAGCCAATGCCTCCTTGTTATTCGGATCCGTATATCGCAGAAAATACCAGGAAGACCCGGCCCACTGTGGCATTGTATCCGTTTCCCGCTTCGCTGGCCCGCCGCAGCATGGACAGGTTGTATTGACCCAATCTGTCATGGCAGCTAATGGAGATTCCCCGTTATCGGTAGGCATATAGCTATCCACCTCCGGTAAAAGAAGCGGCAGTTCGCTCTCATCCAGCGGTACATAACCACATTTTTCACACTCGACAATTGGAATTGGCTCTCCCCAATATCTCTGACGGGAGAATACCCAGTCACGTAATTTATAATTTACCTTTCGATTACCAATCTTTTTCTCTGCCAGAAAATCTTTGACTTTTTCCTTGGCATCTTCCACCGATAAACCAGTCAGGAAACCAGAGTTAATCATCTTGCCCGTTGCCACATCGGTAAATGCCGCCTCATTAATATCAACCGGGCCGTCTTTTCCCTCGACCACCTGAATCATCGGCAGGTCAAATTTGCGGGCAAATTCCCAGTCACGTTCGTCATGAGCAGGCACCGCCATAATAGCGCCAGTACCATAGGTCATCAATACATAGTCCGAAATCCAAATCGGTATCTCCGTCTCATTGATCGGATTGACAGCAGTCAGACCGCCTAACACAACGCCAGTCTTGTCCTTTGCCAACTCCGTTCGCTCAAAGTCTGATTTCTTGGCAGCCATCTCCCGATAGGCCACAATCTCATCCCAGTTCGTAATCTCACTCTGGTACTTATCAATCAGTGGATGCTCCGGGGATACCACCATATAGGTCGCACCAAATAATGTATCTGGTCTGGTCGTATACACACGCAGCTTATCCTCTTTTCCCTGGATTCGAAAATCTACCTCCGCACCCTCGGAACGACCGATCCAGTTGCGCTGTGAAGTCTTCACGCGCTCAATATAATCCACTTCCTTCAGACCCTCTAATAATTTATCCGCATAATTTGTAATCTTAAGCATCCACTCGCTCTTGACTTTACGGACTACCTCTGCGCCACAGCGCTCACAGACCCCGTTGACCACTTCTTCGTTCGCCAGTCCTACCTTGCAGGAGGTACACCAGTTAATCGGCATTTCTTTCTTATACGCCAGCCCTTCCTTAAATAATTTCAGGAAAATCCACTGCGTCCATTTATAATAATCTGGATCTGTCGTATTGATCTCACGGTCCCAATCAAAAGAATATCCCAGAGAATGTAACTGATCTTTAAAGCGCGCTACATTATTCTTCGTAACCGTCTTGGGATGGATTTTATTCTTTATTGCATAATTTTCTGTCGGCAGTCCGAAGGCATCCCATCCCATCGGATACAGGACATTATATCCCTGCATACGGCGTTTTCTCGCCACAATATCCAGTGCAGTATACGGGCGGGGATGTCCTACATGCAGACCTTGACCAGACGGATACGGAAACTCTACCAATGCATAAAATTTAGGTTTCGTAAAGTCGTTCTCTGTCTGAAATGCTTTCTCGTCATCCCAGACCTGCTGCCACTTCTTTTCCACTGTATGGTGATTGTACATTTCCATCGTGATTTCCTCCTACATTCTCATGATTCCTTTTATTTTACTATAATGCCATCATTTGTCAACTGACCCAACTATTTCTGTTTTTGTACCCACCGTGTCCCCAGGCTGAACACCCAGGCCCCAACGCCGTTGCCCACCAGCATGAGACCAAGATATCCGAACGTTTTCGGTTCAAACGAACCCGCCAGATGAAAATAAAACATGTTGGCAACAGAATGTTCAAACCCACATAGAATAAAGATCATGACAGGCGCAATCACAAATAAAAAATGATTTGCCTTTTGGTAACTGTCAATTGCCAGGTACATTAAAACGCCACAAAACACAGACAACAGAAAAACCTGGCCCGGTCCCTTCCCTAATTTTACCTGCGCTAATTTGGTGCTGTCAACTCCCAGAGATGCTGCCCTGGCAATCCCCGCTGCCAACAAAGTCCCGACATAATTCCCCAGGATGATGATCCCTATATACATAAGCTCTTTTATTTTTGTAACAAAGCCAATCTTGCCAGTGTACAAATAGAAACCCTGAACCACTATGGTCAACAGTCCAAAAGAGAACAGCAGAGCTCCTATGATTTTATTTTCCACGGATAAATAGATCATTCCGCCAATGCCAATCATAAAACCAGCGTAAACTGCCTTTAATAGTATCCCTACCTTCTTTTCTTGTTCCATCGCTATCCTCATCCTTTGAATTTATTTCTTTCTATTCCGTAAAAAAGCCAATACATCTATTTTCATAGATATATTGGCTCTCCGTTTCATTCTACGGCCAAATCCTATATCACAGAATTCACGCTTACTCTGCATCTGCAAGAATCTCTTTCTTGTTATAAGAACCACAAGACTTGCAAACTCTATGTGACATCATTAACGCACCACACTTGCTGCATTTTACCAGATTTGGTGCAGACATTTTCCAGTTTGCTCTTCTCTTATCTCTTCTTGACTTAGAAGATTTATTCTTAGGACAAATAGACATCCGTTCCACCTCCTAATCTATTTTGTACTCTTTTTACAACACTTTTTCGATTATATCAACTGTAGCAAAGTTTGTCAATCATTTTTCTGCAATTCTTCTCATTTATTCAGTCCCTTTTTCCAAAACAGTTCCTTCGACATACTGCCCCGAAAAAATATGCTAATTCGGTAAAATCTAACGGACCTCCTACAATAACTGCGCTGTCTCCCGTGCAATGGCAAGTTCCTCATTGGTCGGCACCACCCAAACAGCTACTTTACTCTCGGGTTTTGTCAATAATGCCTCTTCCCCCTGTGTCGTATTGGCAGTCGGATCGAGCACAACACCGATTGCCTCCAGACCATCCAGAATTCTCTGACGAAGTTTTATATTATTTTCACCTACTCCAGCGGTCAGAGCAATGGCATCCACTCCACCCAGCGCTAAATAGTAGGCGCCAATATATTTCAATATGCGGTAGATCATTACATCTATCGTATTCTTCGCATCCTCATTCCCCTCTTCCACAGCAGCCATCAAATCCCGATAATCATTTGATATCCCGGATAACCCGAGTGCACCGGATTTTTTATTCAGGATTTCCGTAAACTCCTGCACCGACAAATTCTCCTTATTACAAATATATTCCATGATCGCCGGATCAATATCCCCGGAACGGGTTCCCATCAACAGACCCTCTAACGGCGTCATTCCCATGCTTGTATCCACACTTTGTCCATTTTTAATCGCGGAGATACTGGCGCCACTGCCAATATGGCAGATAATCATTTTGGAATTGTGAAGGTCCAGCCCCGCTAACTCTGCTAATCTTGCAGACACATAACTATGGCTGGTGCCATGAAAACCGTATCGGCGAACCCCATATTTCTCATAATACTCTTTCGGTAATCCATAGAGATATGCCTTTTTGGGCATGGTCTGATGAAATGCCGTGTCAAATACCGCCACATTCGGCACACCGGGCATGACTTTCTGGCAGGCACGAACCCCCAGCAAATTCGCCGGATTATGCAGTGGTGCCAAATCATTGCAGGATTCAATCTGTTGCAGTACCTCCTCGGTAATAATGACAGAAGAAGAAAATTTCTCTCCGCCATGTACCACCCGGTGGCCCACTGCCTGAATTTCCTCCAAAGATTCCAATACACCAATCTCTTTATCTAATAACGTATCTAACACCACCTGAATCGCCACGGAATGATCCGGCAGATCTAACGTCCTCTCGTGCTTCTCTCCACCTTTCTTGTAGGTTAACGCACCATCCAGACCAATTCTCTCACACATACCGGATGCACTGACAGCCTCGGTCTCCGAATCAATTAACTGGAACTTCAGGGACGAACTACCACAATTAACAACTAAAATCTTCATCTTGGCTTCCTCCAAACTGTTAAACAATAGTACTCCTGCCAACATAATATCATAAAACGGACAGGGATATTTCATTTCGGCACAAACGAAATCTCCGATCCGCACAGATCCCGTTGGATGCACTAGTTAAAAGTATACTTGATTGATTTTTCTTTGTCTAGTATCATTAGTGTCAGAATTGTATCTTTTTGCTCCCGAATGGACAAAAGGATTCCTTTTCAAGATAAGGAAATATTTTTTCAGAAAACTTCAAAAGGAAAGAACACAGCGCGCTTCATTACACAATCACACAAAGGGGGATCTCCATGAAAACAGTCGGAATCATTGCAGAATACAATCCTTTCCACCGCGGACACGAATATCAGATCCGGGAGATCCGCAGGTGTACTGGTGCGGAACATATCGTTGTCGTGATGAGCGGCGATTTTATCCAACGGGGAGGTCCGGCATGGACGGACAAATTCCTGCGCACGGAAATGGCATTAGCCGGAGGAGCCGATCTGGTCTTTGAACTGCCAGTACATTTTGCTACTGCCAGTGCCGAAGGCTTTGCCCTGGGAGGTATTAGTCTCCTGCATCAATTAGGATTTGTGGACGGGATCTGTTTTGGATGTGAATGTAGCAATCTAGAAGCGTTATCTACTCTTGCAGACTTTCTTGTCACTCAGGAATCGCACATCCAGGAGCAAATACAGATACGATTATCTCATGGGATGACCTATCCGGCCGCCAGAGCTGAAATACTGGCTCTAACATTTCCTGAGCTAATCGAAGCGCATCCGGGCCTGCTTAACGATCCCAACAATATTCTCGGCATAGAATACCTCAAAGCGCTCCGCCGCCTGAATAGTTCCATGAAAGCTTTCATTATTCCAAGACAGGGGGGCGCATATCATGATATCTCCATGGAGCAGGAATATCCATCGGCCTCTGCAATACGTTCTTATTATGCAAAAACAGGGATTCTACCTTTACAGGGAATTCCGACAAGCACCCGAAGTATACTAAACAAACACATAGCTCGTTTCCCTCTCACGGATGATGATTTGTCCGATCTGCTATACTACAAACTTCGCAGTATGGGTGAGGATGCATACACGATCTGCGACATGACCCCCGAACTCTGGAATCGAATCCAGAAGCAGCTTCCTTATTACCAAACATTTTCCCAGTTTACTGAACTTCTCAAGACAAAACAGGTAACACACACCAGAATTCAACGAGTTTTGCTGCATCTGTTACTGGATCTACATCCTGCAGGAACCTATGCATCCTACGCCAGACTGCTTGGTTTTCATCCATCCCACAGTGCGCTTTTACGTTTCACAACCGCAATTCCAATCTTAACGAAAGTGGCGGACCAAGAAAAGGTTCTTCATACACCTGAGGCCAGACAACAGCTATCTGCGGATCTGTTTGCCCATGATCTGTACCGTTATCTGATCCAACGTAAATATCCAGGCACCCATTTACCAGACGATTTCCACAGCAGTCCCTGTATCGCTGCATCAGACCACTGATCCTGAAGGAATAAACTCACAGTTCCGCTCGTCTATCAGATAAAAAGAGAAGACACAGCACAACCATGTACCGTGTCTTCTCTTTTTAGTTCTATGAATGAAACGCATAGCGATTCATTTTTCTACTTTTTAGCATTACCTAGGCAAGCAAAACGCGTATGCCATACTCTACTTTATTCTGCCGGAGCTGGCACATATTTACTGAGCTGTACAGAACCGGAATCGCTAAATCCAATTACATACTCCGTTCCTTTCTTTAACTCATTGGTAATTGCCTCATACCCGCCTTCTTTTTCCTCTGCAATGCATGATTTCAACATAACCTTATTCATATCATAAACATAGACGTTAATTTTCTGGTCAGCGGCAAAAATATACTGTCCGTCTTCCTCTGGAACAAATTTGTAATAGGAATAACGCGCCACAGAATTGCTTCCGATCTCTAACGGTGTAGAATTAATTTCACTGGAAACCGTTTCATCCACTTTTGTAACCCCAAGATTTACCGTCATATTTCCGCTTACAGTAAAGTTTGCTGATATTTGATAATTCGTTGTTGTAGTGGTGAATCCATTTTCCACGTTAATATAATCGGTATCATTAACAATATAGCTGCCTTTTTTCAGGTAAGCGGCATCTTCGGAATAATACTTACTACCTTCCCCGTCGACACCTATAATATCAAAATCCAACTTCTTAACATCAACCACATTGGATGCAAAAACAACCTTATATATTGGGAGTATAAAATTCCGCACCTGGTTTGCAGTACCTGGATTGAAATTCACCACACCACTTTTTGCACCATCGAGATCCGCTTCCAACGTGTATACCTGAGAAGGATATACCACTAGTTCATAACTTCCCTTGCTCCGTTTCTGCTTCGTCACAGAATCTGTCTGTTCTTCTGACAAGGTATAATCATTCAAATAATTGCTATAGAATGTGTGGTTTACATCTTTGAAGCTCATGGATACTTCCGCATGGCCAACCGGTGAATTATCACTAGCTACCACACTACCAGATAACTTCACACCATTGACAGCGATGACATCCAAAGAACCACGGGTGGTAATGTTTGTATTATTGCTATCCGCTACAGAATAAGCAACACTATATCTTCCCGCCGGAAGAAATTCACGCACACCTGCATCATTATAGATTCCAGAAGCAAAACGTATATCTGCATCCTCATCAATGGAGATAAATTTATTCGTATTATTTACCAGGGAATACTGATAACTTCCTGAACCACCATAGGAACGAACTCTAAAATATTCTGAACTATCATTGTTCGCCAGAATCGTTCTTCCTTCTGCTGGAATATAGCTTACAATTTGAGTGTCACTACCAATATAGAATAAAACCTTCTGTGTCAGGGCTTTTCCTAATTCATCCTTTGCCGTGATCGTTGCCTGTGCTCCATTTGAGACAGCAGTTGGGATTCCTTTGATCGTAACAAACTGATTATGCGCTTCTGCCTTTAATCCTGCCGGCAGGCCGGTCACCTTCACACTGGAGAGATACCCTTTGTACGTCGTGGAGAAATAGATATTCTCATGAATAATGCTTCCGGTTTTTCCGCCAAGATAGCTATTTTTTGGCACGGCTGAAGCGTAATAAATGGTTTCTTTTGTCTTGAGCCCGTTTAACTTTTTGATGGTAACGGATACATAATCTTCATCATTGATTTCATTATCATCATATTCTGCATCATAATTTTTTGCTAAGATCAGATCATAGACCTTATTCTTAGAGTTATTTACCGATGCCACAGTCAGCGTTTTCATATTTTTGGCATCTGCAGATGACTTTTTGGCTAACGCAAAGTCATTGATTCCCAGCTTCTTTGCCTTATTCAAAGTCACACGTACGACCTTGGAGTTCACAACCTCAACCGCTTTTACGTTATACAATGCTTTCACGGTAATTTTACAGGTTGCTTTCTTCTTACCGGAAGTAACGGTAATCGTGGCAGTACCCTTTTTCTTTGCCTTAACCACACCTTTTTTAGAAACCGTGGCAATCTTTTTCTTGTTAGATTTCCATTTTAAGGTAGCCTTCTTTGGCTTAACGGTCACTTTTAAAGTCTTCTTATCACCCACTTTCATGGATAATTTTTTCTTCTTGAGTTTCAGTTTTTTTGCGTTTACTTTCTTGGCAGCAGAAGCCGTTTCCGTATGTACAGACACGCCTACCGCAGTCGTCAAGGTAAATGCCAAGAGAACCAGACCCAATGTTTTGAGTTTTCTTTTCATCTCGTAATCTCCTTTCATCTGGTTAAATAGATACTTTACTATCATATCATATTAATGTGATATCGTCCAACACTATAATATACCACGTTCAACAACAAGCTTCCAACAAAAGAATATCGCCATAAAACAGATTCTACAATCTATTTTATGGCGATCTCTGTCAAATCCTACTGCCATGCTGCAGATTATCTTCCGTACACGGCTATGCTGTCTGATACATAAAATATATTAAGCAATGCCGATTTCATGTACTAATCTACTTAAATCCAGACATTTGGATTCTTATTTATAAAGTTCCACTAACTTCTGTAAGTGCTCAAAACGAGCCTTAGCAGCTTCCTCTGATTCCTTGAACAACTTCTCTGCACGCTCTGGGAACGGCTTAATCAGACGGGTGTAACGAGCTTCGTTATTTAAGAAGTCCTGATAACCCTCAAAGTCTGTCTGCTTCTCAGAAGCAAAGGTAAATGGATTCTTGCCCTCTGCCTTTAATGCAGGATTGAAGGAGAAGAGGTTCCAGTAACCAGCTTTTACAGCTTTCTTCATCTCATCCTGGCAGTGGTTCATACCACCCTTGGCAATTCCGTGCAACTCACATGGCGCATAACCGATAATCAAAGATGGTCCCGGATAAGCCTCTGCCTCTGCAATTGCCTTGACCGCCTGTGCTGGGTTCGCACCCAATGCGATCTGTGCAACATAGACATAACCATAGCTCATAGCGATTTCTGCCAGGGATTTCTTGCCGATTTCCTTACCAGCAGCTGCGAACTGACAAACTTCACCGATATTGGAAGCCTTTGACGCCTGTCCGCCGGTATTGGAGTACATCTCGGTATCGAATACCATAACATTTACATCCTCACCGGATGCCAGAACATGATCTAATCCGCCGAAACCGATATCATATGCCCAACCGTCACCACCGAAAATCCATACAGATTTCTTGGAGAGGTAATCTTTCTTCGCCAGCACTGCTTTTGCTTTCTCACAGCCACATTTCTCTAATGCTGCAATCAACGCCTTGGTTGGCTCTACATTTGCTTTGGTATCATTCTTGGTCTCCAAATATTTCGCAATCGCCTCTTTGACCTCTGCGGATGCTTCCTCCGATGCTGCAAGCTCCTCTAAGATCTCAATTGCCTGTTCACGGAGATACTTCTGGCCCACATGCATTCCCAGACCATGCTCAGCATTGTCCTCAAATAAGGAGTTAGACCAAGCCGGACCTTTGCCGGAATCTTTGTTTACCGTATATGGTGAAGTAGCAGCCGGGTTACCCCAGATAGAGGAACATCCGGTCGCATTGGAAATATACATCTGCTCACCGAACAACTGGGTTACCAGTCTCGCATAGGAAGTCTCGGCACAACCTGCACAGGAACCGGAGAACTCCAGCAGTGGCTGATTGAACTGGCTGCCCTTTGGTGTGGTATCTGCAAATCCACTGTCTTTCTTTCCTACGTTTGCTACTAAATAATCGAAGACTGGCTGCTGCTCAGACTGAGACTCCTGCGGCACCATCTTGATAGCGCCCTCTTCTGCCTTTGGACATACGGTAATACACTCGCCGCATCCCATACAGTCTAACGGAGATACGCTCATTGTAAACTTATATTCTCCAGCCTTTGGCTTGGTATCTGCCATCTTAGTCTGCTCTGGAGCTGCCTTTACCTCATCCTCGGATAACAGGAATGGACGGATGGTAGCATGGGAACATACAAAAGCACAGTTGTTACACTGGATACAAGTGTCCGGATCCCATACCGGAACGGTTACGGCTGTTCCACGTTTTTCATATGCGGAAGCACCGGTCTCGAACTGTCCATCTGGATTTTCTGCAAAAGCAGATACCGGCAAGCTGTCTCCATCCATCTTGGAGATTGGCTCTAACAGATCTTTGACTAACTTCACAACCTCTGGACGGCCCTCTAATTCCTTTGCAGGAGCATCTGGAGCCGGATTCTTCCAAGAATCTGGAACCTCAACCTTGTGTACAGCGTCTACACCGGCATCAATTGCCTTGTAGTTCATCTCTACAACGGCATCACCTTTCTTGGAGTAAGATTTCTTTGCAGCTTCTTTCATATATTCTACTGCCTGGTCAATTGGCATAACGTCTGCCAGTTTGAAGAAAGCAGACTGCAGGATCGTATTGGTACGCTTACCCATACCGATCTCAATCGCCTTGTCAATCGCATTAATTGTATAAAGCTGGATGTTATTCTCCGCAATATATTTCTTAGCCTCTGCGTTCAGATGCTTCTCTAATTCATCATCGGACCACTGGCAGTTGATCATGAACACTCCGCCCGGTTTAACATCCTGTGCCATCTTCATGCCCTGGGTCACATACGCTGGATTGTGGCATGCCACAAAATCAGCCTGATTGATATAGTATGGGCTCTTGATCGGATTGTCACCAAAACGTAAGTGAGAAATGGTAACACCACCGGTCTTCTTAGAGTCATACTGGAAATAAGCCTGGATATATTTGTCAGTATGGTCACCGATGATCTTGGTTGAGTTCTTGTTCGCACCTACGGTACCGTCTCCTCCAAGACCCCAGAACTTGCACTCTTTGGTGCCAGGTGCAGAAGTAATCGGAGCCGGCTTAACCTCTGGCAAACTTAAGTTTGTCACATCATCCACAATACCGATCGTGAAACGTGGCTTTGGATCATCCTTTTCTAATTCTTTATATACTGCAAATACAGAAGAAGGAGGAGTATCCTTGGAGCCCAGACCATAACGGCCACCTGTCAGGACGATATCATTCATCCCTGCTTCGCGAAGTGTTGTTGCTACATCTAAGTACAATGGATCACCCAGGGAACCTGGCTCTTTTGTACGGTCTAAGATAGCAATCTTCTTCACTGTCTTAGGAATGACTTTTAATAATGCTTCGGAA
Organism: uncultured Clostridium sp.; assembly: GCA_947644195.1. Lineage (GTDB taxonomy): Bacteria > Bacillota > Clostridia > Lachnospirales > Lachnospiraceae > Butyribacter. Next base: position 27,286 of record CANRZB010000009.1, on the reverse strand, counting down.
GACCAAGGGCGGTACAGACGAACCTTAATCAAACCAACTTTCTCACCCTTTGCGGTCAGATAATCAATGACTTCTTCCGCCACATCATTGATGGAACCCATAGCAATAATCACGCGGTCTGCGTCCGGTGCTCCATAGTAGTTAAACAGAGCATAATCGGTGCCTAACTTTTCATTGACCTTATTCATATATTTCTCTACCACTGCTGGTAGTGCATCATATGCTTTATTACAAGCCTCACGGTGCTGGAAGAATACATCACCGTTCTCGTGGGAACCACGGGCTGCCGGATGCTCTGGATTCAGCGCATGAGCACGGAAAGCATCTACTGCATCCATCGGACACATTTCTTTGAGATCTTCATAATCCCACTTCTCAATCTTCTGAATCTCATGGGAGGTACGGAAACCATCAAAGAAATTAATGAAAGGAACCTTGCCCTCTAAGGATGCACAATGTGCAACCGGGCTTAAGTCCATTACTTCCTGAGGATTGGTCTCGGCTAACATCGCAAATCCTGTCTGACGGCAGGCATAAACGTCACTGTGGTCACCAAAGATATTTAACGCATGGGTAGATACGGTACGCGCAGATACATCGAAGACACAAGGTAACTGCTCACCTGCAATCTTGTACATATTAGGAATCATCAGTAAGAGACCCTGTGATGCAGTAAACGTAGTTGTCAGGGCACCTGCTGCCAGGGAACCGTGAACCGTACCTGCGGCACCTGCCTCAGACTCCATCTCCACTACCTTTACCGTGCTTCCAAAAATGTTTTTCTGTCCAGCTGCTGCCCACATATCAACAGAGTCAGCCATTGGGCTGGAAGGTGTAATCGGATAGATTCCTGCCACTTCTGTGTAGGCATATGCCACATGTGCCGCAGCAGTATTTCCATCCATGGATTGTTTTGCTCTTGCCATTTCAATAATCCTCCTTTAGTTTTTGAATTCTGTGTGATATTTTATCACTTACTGTCAAAAAAGTAAAGAAATGTGTTTGTGATTTTATGGGGTTTTCCCGAAATTAACAAAAAGTTTACAACTTCTGCCAGAAGATATAACATACAAATCTCCTGCCTGTCCCCTGCTTACAATGCTGGGAATCATTCCTTACCATTTTTTGTTACCGTGTATTTCCAACAAAAATACAGTATTATCCATGATTACCACCATGACAGTTCCTGTCTGCTGCAAAACAAATTCTCTTTCTCAGACTTGACGAAACGAACTTTCTTCCTTAGAATATTGTATTGATGTGTACATGTATCCATTTGATTGCTTGCACATGGATGAGAAAAATAATATTAGAAATAGAGAAAAGAGGAAAAAACTATGGGAGTAACCTATGTGAAAAAAGTCATGTCCCCAGAGCAGCTTTTAGCCGATTATCCGTTGCCGGAAGCCCACAAAAAGTTAAAAGAACAACGGGATGCAGAAATTGCCAAAGTATTTACAGGAGAATCCGATAAATTCCTGGCAATTATCGGACCTTGCTCTGCCGACAATGAGGACGCTGTATGCGACTATATCAGCCGTCTTGCCAAAGTACAGGAACAAGTCGCTGACAAACTGATTATCATACCACGCATCTATACAAATAAGCCTCGGACCACAGGGGAAGGATATAAAGGAATTGTTCACCAGCCAGACCCAGAAAAAGCGCCGGATCTCCTTGAGGGTTTGATCGCCATGCGAAAAATGCATCTTCGTTCCATCGCAGAGTCCCATCTATTTGCTGCGGATGAAATGCTCTATCCTGAAAACTGGCCCTATCTGGCAGATATCCTCTCCTACGTTGCTGTGGGTGCCCGTTCTGTCGAAGACCAGCAGCACCGGCTGACAATCAGCGGGATTGACATTCCCTGCGGCATGAAAAACCCAACCAGCGGTACAATGAATATCATGATGAACTCTTGTATCGCTGCCCAGGGCGGCCATACCTTTATGTACCGAGGATGGGAAGTGAAAACGGACGGAAATCCGCTTGCCCATACCATTTTGCGCGGCGCCGTCAATAAGCATAACCAGTCCCGACCAAACTATCATTATGAAGATTTGCAAATTCTTTTGCAGTTATATCAGGATACCAGCCTAAAGAATCCAGCATGTATCATTGATACAAACCACTCGAATTCCAATAAAAAATACGAGGAACAGCCTCGTATCGTATCGGAAATCCTGCATAACCGTGAAGTCTCGAAAGAAATTCACGACCTGGTCAAAGGTGTAATGATAGAGAGTTATATTGAACCGGGTTGCCAAAGTATTCATGAACATACCTATGGCAAATCCATCACAGACCCTTGCCTTGGTTGGGAAGAATCAGAACGTCTGCTGTACCATATGGCAGAAAAATTATCGTAGATTCCTCACAGAATATTTTTATCCAATAAAAAACATTCATAAAAGTCCTTTGTTTGATGTTGCGTAAGCAAACATACAATCATATCAAACAGGGGACTTTTATAATTTCATGGTTCCGTCAGCTTGCTCCTTGTTGTAATTCCCGAATCCTTTTTTCCAATTCTTGTATCCTTTTTTCCAATACCTGCTCCTTTTCTTGAAGAATCTGTTCCTTGGCTTGCAATTCCTGCTCCTTTCTTCGATTATCCTGTTGGCCTTTTTCTAGTTCTTCCTGCCCTTTTTCCAGTTCTTCCTGATCTTTTTCTATCTTCAACGCCAGCTCTTCCATTCGCTGATTCCGCCGCTGGCGGTCAAGTTCACGTCTATAATAGTCTTCTCTTGCCTCGCATTGCTGACGGATCTTTTTCTCCTGGCTTAACTGATACACGGTTCCTACCGCAGCCTGAATATCGGAATTCTCTTTTGCTAACATCACTAACTCACTCCAATCATTACATTTGAAAAATTTCGCCCAAAGATGAATATGGTATGCCCTATCTGTCTCTGTTGCCAGTTCTATTTTTGTTAAGTCTACCACAGATAAACGCAGTTTGTCACTATAGATCTGATTATTTTTTTCATTTGTCATATAATAGGTAGCATAAAATTCCGGATGGTCTGGAAACAATGTAAAATTCAAAAAACCAATCTGCACAACCGGCCTGACAGCGGAATAACTCTCCCCTCTGTTCAGATTATCGTAGGAACGGCACAGATAACAAAGGGAGCGTTCCGGCCAGTTATATTCATTGATAACCTGCATCTCCAAATTGATTCGTGCTCCTTCATATAGCCATGCCTGGATATCTAGAATAAAGTCTTTATCGTCATAAGATTTCCCTAATTCAATTGGATTTTCCAGAACGACTTCCTGCACCTGTTGGGGATCCAAATGCAGCAAAGAACAGATTAATGCTTTTAGCACCTGATTGTTCTGCTGTAATAATGCCCGAAATAAATAATCATTTGTCATAGGGATATCAACCGGTCCCTGCATGCCATCCAAATCTTCCATCGTAAATAATTCTTTCGTACTCTTCCTCAATCCTATCTCCCATACCTTATGATATACACGATTTCCCTGTTCCAATATCTATAGTATACCGCCATACGTTTCAAGAATCCATTGATGAGAGCATAGAAAAATAGTCACTGATTTATCGTATTTGTCAATATAATCAAGCAATTCTGAGTACAATCTCAGTTTTTATCCATAGTTTCGTCAAATTGAACAAAAAGAACGATCCCATTTCGTACATTACATCCCGATCCACTTGCGATTCGCTGTACTAGTACCGCTCCGGAGAAGCGTTCGCATATTCCTGAAATAACTCCAGGCAGCTTTCCCGGTCACATTCTGATCGTTCCAACAAACTCGCATCTCCCTGTAAGCACTGATAAAATTTCTCATCTCGAAATCCAATTTCATTTGTATCAGAGCGATTGCAACCATAGAATACTCTGGCAATATTCGCCCAAAGAATTCCTCCCAAACACATAGGACATGGCTCCGCCGTGGTATAAAGATCACATCCTGTCAAATCATGCGTGCCCAATGTTTTACAAGCATCCCGTATCGCTTCCATTTCTCCATGACAGGTTGGGTCCCGCTGTAAGAGGACACGGTTATGCCCACGTCCAACAATCTGCCCATCTTTGACAATGACACTGCCAAAGGGACCGCCATCCCCTGCCCGGATTCCTGTGTAAGCTTCCGTCAATGCCTCTCTCATAAATTCATTTTGGCTCATAACTACTCCCCTCCATCCTTACAAGTTACCTCTCCTATTTTTTCCAAAAACAGGACTTATTTTTATTATTGGCAGCCTTCTGAAAAAGTAATGGTTCCTATTTAGGAACAGTTTCAGTATACTCCAAGACCAATGTAAATACAATAAACTCCTCATAGACTGGTTGGCAAACAACAGCAAATAACAGTATCACAAAGTCAAATACCCTGCTGCAGAGCAACGAGGCATGATCTGGTTTCTCTTTGGCAAGTTCACCCCAGAGGGGCGGGGTATTTGACCTTTGCGGACGCACTCGGATGATGCAAACTTGCTTGCGCATCCACAATTTTACCTTCGCGGAAATAAACTCGTTCACTACTTGACAATATAAAGTAGTTGTAGTATAGTACTATCACACTACTTGACGATACAAAGTAGTCACATAATAATTCATAACATTCTGACGCAACAGAGTCATGGACTTTAGACATAACAAAACCATAATAGGAAACGAAACAATAAAAATCAGGAGGAGGTGGTATGATGCGAGACACTCAATTAATGAAAGGAATTTTGGAGGGATGTATTCTGGGGATTATCGCAAAAGGGGAAACCTATGGCTATGAAATCCTGGCACAGCTGGATGCCGTAGGCTTTCAAGATCTGGGAGAGGGAACACTATATCCAGTCCTCACAAGACTGAATAAAAAGGAGTATATCTACTGCCGCAAGGCCAAATCACCCCTGGGGCCCATTCGGAAATACTACACGATCACGGTCCCGGGAAAAGCCTATCTGGAAGATTTCAAACAGAATTACCGGGATATCACGGCTAGCGCCGATCAGGTATTATTTGGCAGCACACCTGCACCTGCGAGAAAGGGGGAAAAAAGAGCATGATTGATTATGATGCAATGGCAGAGCAATTACACGGAGAATACCGGACTATCTTTGAGAAAGCAGAACTGTTTTCGGATATCAATGGAATTGAAGAAGAAATAAAAGCTGACAGGTTAATGAATCTGTTGGATCTACTGACCGCCGCTGAAGCAGACCAAAAACCAACTGTAACTATTATTGGATCTGATCTTGAAAAATTTTGCAAGGAATATTTTTCTGAGGAAGAAGCAAAAAATAAGATAAAAAAAATACCTGAAAAAATTTATACCATTTCCTGTGGACTGCTGGCTGTTCTTCTTTTGGATATTCTGTTTCTGGAACATCCATCTCAAAACATATTGACCATGAAATCAGATATTTTACCCATGGTCTCCGGTATCCTGACAGGTGGCTTAGTGGTAATCGTGATGAAATACTTTATCGGACCCATAATCTATCGCTCTAAAAAAATACCTTCTATCGTATATTATATCCTCACGGTTTTGTTGTTTATCGGATCTATCGTAGCCGCCGTCAGTATCATAGGAGAGCGAGATCTTTCCCTGCCATCTTTTCCATTTCTGGCATTTTCTGTTTCATATATAGTCATATATTTAACGGTTCGCTCCGTGCTGCGCTATCAAAAAACAGGATCCATCCGAAAACCAAAGTTATCAGTAGATCCCGACTATGAGTTCCATTTTCTTCATCCAGACCAATCAAACAATTTTTCCAATGATCTGAAGGAAGCCACACAGAAAGGACTGGTAAAACGTTTTCAGCGCATTAACAAAAAAAGGAAACGCCGAAACCAAACCGCAATGACAACCCAAGAATTCATACAAAAGGCACGAAAAGAAGACGCTATCGTCAATCCAATTTGTATCTGGGGTCTGGGTATTGCATACATCATTATGGGAACGGCAACGGTAGTGGGCGAAATTCATGGTTCCGGCATCGGATTGGGTTCTTTACTGCTCCTCGCCATTATTTCCGCTATATATATCCCACTCTTTCTATTCATTCGCTATTTCATACTGCTGGGAGCCAGATATCGGTCAAATATCCTGTCGTCCTGGGAATCGCAGGGAATCACAATCCTGGAAGAAAAACAGGACGACAAGAGCTAACATGTAATTATTTGTTAGTGTCAACTATAACAATTTCCCATCGACGATACGTCACACCAGACATCGTCGGTGGGAAATATTCTCTTACCGTTGGATTCTGCCCTGTTCCAAATTCGGCTCAATAAATTGTTCTCTGGCATATTTCCAAAGAGCCTCTGATCCCTCCGCTGTCCTCTTATTGCGTTGCAGGATTTGATTCAATCTCACACCATGTTCCTGCCAGGACTTTCCTCCGGAAGCGTCATTGAGCATCAAAGGCTGTAAATGATCCATTGTTCTAGCAAATTTGGCTTCCCTGGTTTCCTCTGCCTCAAACTCCTCCCACAGCGCACGCATATTCTGCTCTTGATCCTCCGGCAGCATGCCAAACAAACGATCTGCGGCTCTCTCTTCCCGTTCCCGCTGGGACTGTTTCGCTGTCTCATCATAAGCATAGGTATCTCCCGCATAAATTTCTACCAGGTCATGAATCAACAACAGACTAATGGTCCGCAATACATCAATCTCTTCGTTGGAATATTCCTGTAGCAGCAATGTCATAACTGCCATATGCCACGCATGTTCCGCATCATTTTCTTTCCTGCTGCCATCTGCCAGATAAGTCTGCCTGCCAATTTGTTTTTCCCGGTCAATTTCCCGGCAAAACGCAAACTGTTTCTCTAAACGTTCCTGATCCATCGTTCTCCCCCAATCTGTTTCCTTATCTTATATGAAAGCCGCGTTCCTCCAGATCTAATGGTATTTCCTGCCGATCCAATTTATCTACGATAATATAGGCACTCTGGTTGATCACTTTGAGCATATCGTTAATCTGATCATAACTACCTTGCGCCTCCATGAGCACAGTGCCATCCGGTTCATTTCGTATCCATCCGGTCACACCAAATCCATCTGCCGCATACTTGGAGCGGTATCGAAACCCCACTCCCTGCACACGACCCGAAAAAATAATCCGATTACGTACCTGATCCATCATTCCCTATTCTCCTACTATTCTAGTATACTGCTCCAGGGCAACAACATTTATTTGTTCCCCTGGGTACTACCAACCCGGTTCATTCCCATTATACTGCAATTAGTAGAAACATCAACCCAATCATGGAATACACTCCTATCTACAGACAGGTGCAACAAAAATCATCGGGAACAACAAATACCCCTATAAATAAAACATTCTAATCAGGATTCGTTTTTAGATGCAGAACGTTTGGGAATTTTTCTGTGCCTCCAAACATAATGCAAGATCCCGCCTCCTTCAAAAAGTAACAGGCCAAGAAAAGTCATGATCCATCCTGCCCGTTTTCCAGGAGCATGGTATTCCAGACAGATCACATGCTCCCCTGCTTCCACTTTGGCACCAAGAAAGGAAGTATTTACCCGGATCAAATCAACCTGTTTTCCATCCAGGGTTAATTCAAAGTTCTCATCATAGGGAATACTGGTAACCAGAACCCCTGGCTTTTGACAGGATACCCTGCCAGAGACCCGGTCTCCCTGTGGACCATGCAAATCTGTCCGCACCGGCTGCTGAACCAATTCATGATTCTGCAAAGCTGCCAGACAACCACTATATACCTGCCAGTCTGCTATTTCATATTCGCCTCTGCCAAACACGATCTGCATTTCCTGATTCTTATCCAAAGGCACCATATAATAGAAAGTATCATTGTGATTGCCATACTCATAATCGGAAAGTTTATTGGTCTGCTGATTGATCTGGATAAAAACATCCTTGTGGGGATGTTTGTTCGTCATCCGGAAAGACACCGCCAGGAGATCGTCATTCTGGTTTAATCCTGTCAGCGGAATGGAACACGTCATCTCCTTATTGGCACAAATCTGGTAAGTTCCCTCTTCCACAGAACGGATAGATAGACTTCCGCTATCTTGTTCCGGCAATTTTACTTCTTTCCGCGTCATCTTAGGCAGTGCAGACAGATTCGTCTTTGATTTTTTCCCAAGATCTACATGATCTTTTGCTTCTACCACACTGCGCTGCAACAACATCGTCTGACATTCAGGGAAAGAACACTTCTGATATTCTTCTTCCGTAATAACCTGATCCGTCACATACCACACTGGTGCTGCCAAGTCATTTTTAATGATCTGCCATTCCCCGCCAGAGGTTTGCTTCCGCAGGTGGTATTTCACCCCCATAAACTGTAAAAAGCAAGGATTGTTTGTAACAGACTGCATCATATTGTTGCGAAATGGCTCATTAATATGAAAAATATGTTTACGAAAATCTAAATATTCCTGGTTATAACAGGAGGAATACAGAGAGGTAATATTCTGTCCCATGCTGGCCAGCCGATTAATGTGATTGTGATTCTGCTGATCCGTACCAAATACCTCGGTACGGTAGAAATCTGGGTCTTTCTTTTGAATTTCTGCAATCTGTCGCTCCCATTGACGATCGTGCAGAGAAGCATACTCTCCTCTATCCAGCATACGGTCATATGCCGGATGCAGCCACATATGGATGCAGAGCAGACAGAGGATGGAGGAAAGCACTGCGATTTCCGGCCTCTTCTTCTCTCTTGCAGCCCAAAAGGATATCCCGCAGCATACCATTTCCAGCAAAACATATAACTCATATTTTTCAATCGCAGGATCATTTCTGGCATACAGAAGCAGGAAAATCATCAGAATCCAAGGCAATGTCAGACGGAACGATGCTTTTTGCCCAACACTGTTTCGGATATAACGGGCAGCCTGCAACACCAATAACGGGACAAAAGGAATAAATACTTTTGTCTTCTCATACAGACCACCGTTTAGTAATATGCCTACTATCGGAAAGGCAAAAAGCAAAAATAAACCGACCGGCAGAACTTTCTCTGTCCATTTTTTGGTACACAGAATGCCGCCGATGATAGCTACAATGACCAACAACGTCATTCCTGCTCCATACGGCGAGTACAATAGTTTCGTGGGATTAAATTCGATCAGTTTCATCGCATCCTGCCCGACGATCTCCTGCGACCTCTCTCCACCAGCAATGACCAGTGCCGTTGGAACCAATAGAATCCCCGAAATCAGGATCGCACTAAGCAACTGGCCAACATATCGAATTCCCATCAAAAAGGTTGCTTTTAAAATGGCAGTACCCTTCCGAGTCTTCGCGGAAACCAGCTGCGTCAGATATTCTGCCAACGCATAGAGGCACAGCGCCAGCATCCCCCCGATGCTAAAATAAAAACTAGTTAATATCATCCCTAAGACACCATAAAGCAACAGACGTCTTTTTCCCATCCTGAGGAAACGATCGGTTCCAATCAATGCCAGACATAAAAATGGCATATAATTCACAAACATAATCTGATTATAGAACTGATAGACTAATGAAGTGGATAAGGAAAAATAAACCGTCATTGCCCCTGCAAAGGCTGCTTTGCAGGAATGGCTTCGCAGCCAATAATACATTAACAGGACAGATGCCACATAGGAAAGAATACTGCTACCCATGATGTAACAATCCATTGGAATAAATGGCAGAATGTAAGATAGCAAAATAACAGGGCTGAACAATCCATAATAAGATATGGAATAAATATTCTGCCCCGCTCCCAAATTCCATGCATAATCTGGAAAGAGATCTTTTGTTTCATAAAACCGCTGCCTGAAATAATCTGGAAACACACTGTGCTGATTGACCCAATCGACCCGGGAGCCAAACACACCAAGACGAAGGACAAATACCGCACAGAATCCCAGCGCCAGCAAAGCCAGCGCCGCATAAATCCAACCATGCCTTATCCTTCCATCCTCTCGTGTCAGCCCGAATTTTCCATGGAAACGTTGTTCTTCTTTCCTTCCCCTCATAAATTGAAATCCCCTCATGAATCTGCCACCTCGCTACTCTCCCGTATAATATAGATCGGACGGCGTTTGGACTCCAGATATGTCTTGGCAAGGTATTGTCCCATGATTCCGATACAAAAGAGCTGGACACCACTTACCAGAAATATAATACAGACCAAAGAAGTCCATCCCGCCACAGGATCACTGAAAATCAATTTACGGATCACAATAAAGAAAATCAAGCAGACGGACAGCAGGCAGAACCCCAATCCCATAAACGATGCCAAGGACAAGGGGAGAACGGAAAATCCCGTGATCCCCTCCAGGGAATAGCGCATCAGGTCAAACAAAGACCACTTGGTCTGTCCGGCACACCGCTCAATATTGTGATATTCAATCCACTCCGTCCGAAATCCAACCCATCCAAAAATTCCTTTGGAGAAACGATTATACTCCTGCATCTCTAATACCGCATCTACCATCTGTCGTTTCATCAAACGATAATCTCTGGCGCCACTGACAAACTCTACCTGCGATATGCGATTAATGACACGATAAAATGCATCGGATAAGATAGAACGAATCTTTCCTTCTCCTTTTCGATCTCCCCGTTTCGCTGCCACACAATCACAATCCGGTGACTGCACTTTCGCATACATTTCTGGTAGCAAATCGACCGGATCCTGTAGATCCACGTCCATCACAGCCACATAGTCGCCCTTCGCATGTTCTAAACCGGCACACAATGCCGCCTCTTTCCCAAAATTCCTCGAAAAGGACAGATATTGGATTCTGGAATCCTTGTCTGCCAACTGACGCATCAGCGCCAGACTGCCATCGTCAGATCCATCATCAATAAAGATCACCTCAAAATTTACCGGTTTCATTTCTTCCATTACCGGCACAATTGCCTCATAATATGCCGGTATCGCCTCCTGTTCATTGTAACAGGGTACGATAATTGAAATCATACACATATTCTTTACCCCTTTTTCCCAATCAGATCTTTGCTGCAAATGCTTCAGACCGATCTGCCAAACCCACAGCTCCCCTACACCGCCGGAAAACCAACCGTGACCTTAAACAGATCCCCATCGACTTCCACCTCCAGCGTTCCACCCATATTTTGTGTAAAACTACTGGCAATCGCTAATCCCAGTCCATGGCCTTTTGTCGATCTAGACCGGTCACCTCTCACAAACCTGCCTGTAATCTCATCTGCCTTAAAATCCATTTCATATTTTGATATATTTTTCATCTGTAACGATAGCCACTCTCCCGTCCGCTTTACCTCCACATAAATTCTTGTCTGTTCCAGCGAATATTTGAGGGCATTTTCTAATAAATTCTGCACCACCCGGTACATCTTTTCGTTGTCTCCGGAAAACAATAGCGGTGGGTCATCAAAGGTGCAACGTACCACGATACCGCTCTCCTGGATCACATCATCCATATCTCCCAGAATCTGCTCCAATAATTTACGCATATCCAAAGTTTCCATGTGCAGCTCTTCGACCCCACTGGTTGATTTGGATAGTTCAAAGAGGTTTTGGATCATCTCTTTGAGCAATTCCTGTTTTTGTGAAATAATATCCACATAATCTTTCGCCTCCGGTCCCAGCTCCTCCTGCTTCAGAAGATCCGTATATCCTACCATAGACGTCAACGGAGTCTTTAAGTCATGAGAGACATTCGTAATCAAATCAATCTTTAACCTTTCTGCCTGTAACTGCTTTTCTGCACTGCGTTTCACGGTCTCTTCCAGATCTTCCAATTGATGAAAAGGTTCGTAAAACATGCTGTTTGGCGAGATCCGAAACTGTTCGCCCAAAGGCTCTGTCCGGGAAACTGCACCAATCTGCTCTACCAGGGAAGTTACATCCCGTGAATACACTCCAAAAAAGCGTTGATACAAAATAATCAATATTTGCATAACCAGGGCGATTCCACCACTAAGAACTCCCATATCATAATCCCAATTACTAATAAACAGTATCGTGAAAGCCTCTGCTCCGAACATGATAAAAACAATGCACCAGAACAACCCCCGCCTTCTTACTAATTTCCTTCCCAGAGAGGAACAGACCTGATACCTGCGGCAGAAAGTACCAAATTTCCCGTAGATGCGGTAAATCAAGGACGTCTCTTTCCAATCGTCATAAAAGATCTTACGGAGCAAAACCCAGGCAGACACTCCCAATGCGGTCAGCAGTACCAGCAACGATCTGATATTTTGCAGCACTCCACTAACCAGGTAGTAAAATAACCTGTGTCCTTCATAATGTTCCATCCACATAAAATACCAGATTCCCCGAAATAATTCCGAATGAATCCACTGCATACCCAAAACCATAGTTGCCGCCAATGCTAGTTCCAAAGGAATATGATCCAAAAATATTTTTCTGGAACGCTCGGTCTGCCAGACGGATGCCATATACCGAACCGTACTGATTACCAATGGAATCCCAAAAAACATCAGAACTACCGCCGCTATGATCACATTAATCTTTACTTTGAAATAAACACTCTCATACAGATGCTGCATGACGGAAAACAAAGCATAGGTTACTGTAAATAGTATACCCCAAAAGATCCAGGCAACTAACAATATCACTTCTCGTTTAATCGAACTTTTCAATTTTGTATCCAATTCCCCATACCACCTTTAGATATTTTGGATTTTTCGGCGTAATTTCAATCTTTTCCCGAATTCGGCGAATATGGACCATTACGGTATTTTCTACCCCATAGGCATCTTCCCGCCAAACCTGATTATAGATCTGTTCTGCCGAAAAAACATATCCCGGATGCTCCATCAGAAGTTCCAGAATTTTATATTCAGTTGCTGTCAGGTGTACCGGAGTTCCGTCTACGGAAAGTTCTTTGGTATTGCGGTTCAATGCCAGGCCTCCATTTTTTAGAATATCTGCCGCATGGTCCCGCTCCACCGCAGTCCCCAGAGAGAAATACCGTCTGAGCTGTGACTGGACTCTCGCCATCAATTCCGCGGTATTATATGGCTTTGTCACATAATCGTCTGCCCCCATGGATAATCCCAAGACCTTATCACTCTCCTCTGATTTTGCCGAAAGCATGATGACAGGAATATTTTTCTTCTCCCGGATCTTCATCAATGCCGATAACCCATTGAGCTTTGGCATCATCACATCGAGCAAGATTAGATGGACTTCCTCGGAGACCACCAAATCTAATGCCTCCAATCCATCATACGCCTGGGATACCCGATACCCTTCCCTCTCCAAAAGCTTTGATAATGACCGGACAATCTCCCTGTCATCATCTACAACTAAAATATGATATTGATCCATAGCAACACTCATTCTACGAGAACCCTCCGTTAGATAAACACCGATACTTCCTGTTTCCTAGATAAAGGAGCCCATGAGATCCGATCTCTCCCCTATCACAAAGACAGTATAGCAAACAGATCCATGATTTTTTCAAATAAAAACTAACAAATTTCTTACATCTCCTCTTTGTTGGATTCCATGGGAAATAAATACAAAATCCGTTCCCTCCCCCGTCTCCACTATAGGGTAATTGACACATTTTTGGCACAATCTTCCTCGTTATCGTACCACAATTCAATTTCGACAACAATAATGCAATTCTTACAATTTTTTTAAGTTTCACAAATTTACATAATAATTCTGCCAATACATATACTACTTTCGGGGTAATTTTTATGAAACGATTAAGATATAGTATGATCTTTGGAACTTTATTTGTAGTTATCACAGGCTCACTTGCCCACTTTCTCTACGCATGGAGCGGAAAGCAGTCTGTTATCGGTCTGTTCTCACCAGTGAATGAATCGGTCTGGGAACACATGAAATTGTTATTTTTTCCTATGCTGTTTTACACATTAGCATGTAACTGGAAATGGGGAAAGAAATATCCTGCAATGGCATCTTCCCTCTATGGGGGAATAATTGCGGGAACCGTAGGGATCCCGGTCATTTTTTATGGATATACCAGTATCCTTACTAAGAATTTCCTATTGTTCGACATCGGCACCTTTCTCCTGAGTACAGCAATATCATTCTATCTCGCATATCAATTCACACGGTCTGGAAAATTAAAGCCCTATACACCATTCCTGGGTAGTTTGGTTTCTATTCTCTTTCTCTGCTTTCTCCTCTTTACCTACCATCCACCAGACACAGAAATTTTTATCGATCCCACCGTTTCACAGTCAAAACACAGCGGGCTTCCCTAAAACACTCCCACGGACAAACGAATCTGGTCCGATATTCCTTAGTCCATCTCTTTTAGATGGATTGCCTCCTCATATCCTTTCAGGGCAGCAAAGGGCGAAAAAATCTTTGCCCGGTCCGCTATGGACATAGGAGGATGCTTTATCCGGTCATGCTGTTTCAACGGATACTCTAAGTCAATGATATCATCGTATGCATGTGTTCCATTCGGCTGTTGAAGTGGTTCTTTCCTATTCATCTCATCCTCCTTGCTTTGTGCCATCCCCTCTATCCCACGGTCTTTCCTTTGACACACCTCGTTACAGATTCGTCTGTACTCCAGTCCCTTTCCCAACTGATCACAGATCCCCAGACATCAGGCCTTATGTCCGCCCACCTGACGATTTCGTTCCTGTAAAGTAGCTCCCTCCTGCAGATCCGATGCTTTGATAATAGAATTCTTTCCGTACTTCTTTTTAATATGAAGCATTGCCTCCTGCAGTTTTCTCTCCTTCTTCATCTCTTCTGGGTCGGTAAACAGATCCAACTGGACATATCCTTCCTCAACCAACCGATTGGCACTTAAGGTAATCCGCCGCACAAATAATTCTGAAGACACAATGCGATCATAGAGTTCCAGCACAGCGTGTGTGATTTTTCTAGTGCTATTGGAAGGCGAATCCAGAGCTGCAGTTCCATGTGCCGACTTTGGAACCGTTCTGCCATAACGGTCAATCTTGACCTCTCCCTGATACTTCCCCTGATCCACATTGCAACGGTCATAACCAACAGTCAAGGTCAGACTGTCAGTCGCTACACGTTCATCAACCATCTCCAATACCATCATTTCCACCATTTCCTGGACCACGATCCGCGCCTTTTGCTTCTCATAGGGACACTGTAATACCTGCCCGGAGGAAAAACTGTTTGTCTTTGGCTGATACGATTTTATATCATGCATGGTACAGGGTTCATATCCCCAGGCATGATCAATAAGCAGTTCTGCATCAATTCCAAACATTCGATATAAAACATCCTCATCCTGCGCTGACATGCGGGCAAGGTCTCCCATGGTCTGAATACCGATTCCCGCTAACTGTCTGGCAATTCCACTCCCTACACGCCAGAAATCCGTGATCGGCTGGTGATCCCACAACAGCCTGCGATAATCTTTCTCCGTCAACTGGGCAATCCGCACTCCCGCCTCATCTGCCGGAACATGTTTTGCCCAAATGTCCATGGCAATCTTACAAAGATATAAGTTGGAACCGATCCCTGCTGTCGCTGTAATTCCCGTCTGTCCCAATACATCGTAGATCATATCTCTGGCCAGTTCATAGGCGGTCTTTCCATACAGTCCCAGATACCTGGTCACATCGATAAAACACTCATCAATGCTATATACATGAATATCTTCTGCGCTAACATACTTGAGGTAGATTGCATAAATATCTGCTGATACATCCATATAGGTCTCCATCCTTGGCGGTGCAATCAGATATTCAATCTGCTTCCCCGTCTGCTGCCGGATCCGGTCCAGTATCTGGTCCACCTCAAACAACCTGGGTCTTCCCGGAACCCCCCATGCTTTTAAGGACGGAGACACCGCCAGACAGATCGTCTTGTCCGTCCGGCTCGCATCAGCCACCACCAGATTCGTTGTCAGTGGATCCAAACCTCTGGACACACATTCCATCGAAGCATAAAAGGACTTCAAATCTATGGCGATATAGACATTTTCTGTCGATCTCTCCATAGGCGATTACCTCCCTTTCCCAAACAGTTACTATCCCAGCCATGCTGTTCCATTAGCAAGGTTCCTCAGACACATCCCGAAGATAATTCTTAACCTGATCCTTAATTGCAACGAAAACCTGCACCAGTTCCGGATCGAAATGCGTCCCTGCTTCCATTTCCAGGATATGATACGCTTCCTCAAAACTCATCGCATCCTTATATACCCGCACAGATATCAATGCGTCAAATACATCGGCAACCGCCATAATCCTGGCAGACAGCGGAATTTCCTCCCTGCGCAGACCCTCCGGATACCCGGAACCGTCCCATTTCTCATGATGATACTGCGCAACATCGGAAGAAATCTGAATCAGGTTTTCATCCGTACCTTCTCCCAGAATATCTTTTACGATCTTTCCACCAATTTCCGAATGTGTCTGCATAACTGAAAATTCCTGCGGCGTAAATTTCCCCGGTTTATTGAGCACCGTATCCGATATCATAATCTTGCCGACGTCATGCAACGG
This sequence comes from uncultured Clostridium sp., assembly GCA_947644195.1. Classification (GTDB taxonomy): domain Bacteria; phylum Bacillota; class Clostridia; order Lachnospirales; family Lachnospiraceae; genus Butyribacter. The sequence goes on along the minus strand of CANRZB010000009.1, from coordinate 10,854 downwards.
TGCGGCATTGCAGATATGCGCCATATAGTCCTCATCAATCTCCCCCTGGTGCATCCCATGGGTATACATGTACCGAACCATCATTTCCACATACCGTTTTGTATTCCGTACATGCTGCCCCGTATTGCCGTCTCTGCTTTCAATTAATGTTGCCATTCCCTCAATAACATTTTCCTGCATATGCACCATCTGTTCCGTCTGTTCTCGAATTTCCTGCGTCTGCTCCCTTACCCTGTCCTCCAGAGTCATCTGATATTCCCGTAATTGTTCCGCATAATGCAGCGCCTGCTGTCGATTGCGGTAACTCGTAGTACAGAAAAATACCACCACCAGGAAAATCAAGAGAGAAACCACAATATTACGAATCAGGTTATTCTGGATCCTACGAAAGAGATCCGCATAATTTACAATCAACAGGACATTCCATTTCTCCTGTACTTTTTGGGAAAAGACCACACATTCTTCCCCATCAATCTTCATTTCAAAAGAGAGGTTGTCCTGCTCCTTGTTACGATACACCCGCTGTACCAATTTCTGCATATCGCTTCCTTTTTGATCTGCATCCTGAAGATAATTCTTTCCCTTCTCCCACTCATCATGATGCGCCACGACCAACCCCTGGTCATCTAACACAAAACCATATCCATTCCCATTCAGACGGATGCTCTCGGCAATCGTCTGTACTTCATCCATGGCAATATCAAAGGAAATAACGCTGTCACCATCATAGAGTACCTGTGCAACGGAAAACAAAATTGTATTTGTCTTGGTATCCAGATAGGGGGATACTACCACCACATCACCGGCACCCTGCTGCGCTTCCGTATACCAGGGCCGTTCCTTTGGAATATAATCCGCTGGCGGGATCCAACCGCTCCCATCTAAATATTCCCCACGAAACCAACCATATATACCTGTAAAACCTGGAGAAATCTTCTCCTCATAATCCTTGGATTGCTGGCGCAAAAATGCCTGAATCTCCTCCGAAGATGCACCGCTTTTCATCATATAGCTCACGGTCAATTCCGTCACCTGCATAACATCGGTTCCTTTGAGCAGAAAATTATTCATCTGTGCCGCTTCCCTGGTTACCGCATTTTCCCCCAAGGTAATGGCATCCTGTCTAGTAATACGATAAAAGGAACCAAAAGTATAGGCTACTATGATAACCAAAGCAACTAATGTAATGACCAGTGTCATTACATACTGACGAGTTTGATTTCCATACTTCAGTTTCTTCTCCTCATTTCGTTTCTTTTTCATTTCTCCCTCCATTCTGCGTCCCACCGCACAAAACAATTACATCTTATCATATCATACTTTGACTCCGACCGTCCATCCCGATCCACGATCTTCTATTGCTATCCCGCCCATGATAAAATGGAATCATACTCTCTGCTATAAACAATCCGAAATGACTTCTCATTCTATATAACCCCCGAAAATTCACCGGTAGAATTTAGTTGCTTTTTTCACTCAGTTAAGATATGATGATAAAAATATTGATTTCATCATGCCAACATCAGTGCTGCAAAACCAATTCCAGCATCTGCATGCTCTTGGATCTATCTTTTCAACGACGGAGGAATAGGAATCAAAATGCATATCCATACTAATTTCAAGCATACCATAGCCGCCAGTTACATTGGCTATATCACGCAAGCCATTGTAAACAACTTTGCGCCTCTACTTTTTGTCACGTTTCACAGCACATACCAGATTCCACTCTCCCAAATTGGATTATTGGTTACCATTAATTTTTGTACGCAGATCATCGTAGATCTGCTCTCTGCCAAATATATTGATCGGATTGGATACCGTGCATCCGCAGTACTTGCCCATATCTTTGCTGCCGCTGGTTTGATCTTCTTGGGAGTACTGCCAGATCTTTTTCCCACCCCCTATTTGGGTATCTGTATCGCCGTCGTGATCTATGCGATTGGCGGCGGATTGACAGAAGTGGTCATCAGTCCTATCGTGGAAGCCTGTCCCACCGACAGCAGTACAGCCGCAATGAGCCTGTTACATTCCTTTTACTGCTGGGGATCGGTACTGGTGGTTCTAGTCTCCACCCTACTTTTTCACTTTGTAGGAATCCAGTATTGGAAACAGATTGCCTGTATGTGGGCAGTGATCCCAATTTTTAATATCTTTTATTTTGCAGTCGTACCGATCAATACTTTGACCGAAGAAGGAGAAGGAATGACCATTTCTGCGTTGATAAAAACCAGAATCTTTTGGATTTTGGCCCTTCTCATGATATGCAGCGGCGCTTCTGAACTGGCAATGAGCCAATGGGCATCTGCACTGGCGGAAACTGGATTACATGTCTCCAAGACAATTGGCGATCTGGCTGGCCCCTGCTTTTTTGCCATCCTGATGGGTACCGGCAGGGTGCTGCATGCTACCGTAGGGGAACGGTTTTCTCTGACAAGGTATTTAAGCATCAGCGCCATCCTCTGTATCATCAGTTATTTGACCGTATCGTTATCACCGATTCCTGCCCTCTCTTTGATCGGCTGTGGGATCTGTGGTCTGTCCGTCGCAGCGATGTGGCCGGGAATCTACAGTCTGGCTTCCCTAACGTGTCCTCTGGGAGGCACCGCCATGTTTGCTTTGCTGGCATTTGCTGGAGATATTGGCTGTTCCTCCGGTCCCACACTCGTCGGCTATCTCTCAACGGAATTCCAGGATAACATCCGTCTCGGCCTGCTGGCTTCCATCGCCTTTCCGGTCGTGATGCTGTTCGGACTGAAATTATGTCAGACCAAACCGACGGATTCGTAACCACAAAACCGATAGACAGAAGGAAATCTTACCGATCCTTTCCGAATCACTACCATCGTTTGTGCCTGCACTGCTGCACAAACAGGAAATTCTTAAAAAAGCAGGGCAGAAATGAGGAAAACATGAGACAGAAAAGAATTGCTATTGTAACCGGTGCCAGCAGTGGCCTTGGCAAAGAATTTGCCAGACAAATTTCCAAAATCCAGACGATTGACGAGGTATGGTGCATCGCACGTCATCCTGAAAAGCTGCAACAGGCCGCCGAAGAACTAGGTGCGGGAATCCGAACCTTTTCCATTGATCTTTCCAAAAAAGAACAAATTGTAAATATTAAAAAACCATTGGAACAGGAAAAACCATCTGTCAAAATTCTAGTCAACTGTGCTGGATTTGCCAAATTTGGTTCCTATGATGATCTGAGCCTGGATCGTTCGCTGAATTTAATCGACGTCAATATAAAAGGCGTTGTATCCATGGGACTCCTCTGTATTCCCTACATGAAAAAGGGCAGTCATATTATTAATATCGCTTCGATCGCTTCGTTCCAACCATTACCTTACCTAAATCTGTATAGCGCCACCAAAGCATTTGTGAAAAATTATTCCCGGGCTTTGAATCTGGAATTAAAAGACCGTGGCATCCATGTCACAACAGTATGCCCTGGCTGGATCAAAACGGCACTGTACGAGAGAGCGAATATTGGCGCAAAAAAAACCATTCATCATTTTCATTGCATGACCACGCCCGACAAAGTCGCCAGACATGCATTACGGGACGCTGCTGCCGGCAGAGAGCTATCCGTCTATGGATATTCCAATAAGCTATGCCATCTGATGAGCAAACTCTGTCCACATAAACTGGTCATGCGGGCATGGTTACTCTACCAGCATATAAATCCGAGACGGTAATATTTGCCATTTACTATGGAATGAGGTAGAATAATAAAAAATTTTACAAAATGGATTCGGTTATCATAGGATCAGATGACTCCACCTAGGATTCCTGTCATTTGTTCCCGAAGCCAGACAGAAAGGAACGGTTCACAATATGGATTACGGATTAATTGGAGGAAAACTAGGACACAGTTATTCAAAAGAAATACATGAAATGCTGGCAGATTATACCTACCAGCTTTGCCCACTGACGGAAGCAGAGTTTCATCCATTTATGGAACAGCATCGTTTTCGGGCCATTAATGTAACGATTCCCTACAAGCAGGATGTCATCCCCTACCTGTATGAAATGGATGAAAATGCAAAAGCCATTGGTGCAGTGAATACCATCGTCAACAAGGACGGAAAACTATATGGCCACAATACCGATTTCTCCGGCTTTCTTTATATGCTGCAAAAACACAATATCTCCGTTCAGAATAAAAAATGCGTTGTCCTGGGAGATGGCGGTGCATCGAAGGCAGTCGTTGCCGTTCTGAAAAAATGTAACGCCAGAGAAATTATTATCGTAGACATTGCAGCGACGGATTCTGCTATTACCTATGATGAGTTATTTGAAAAACACACAGACGCTGAATTTATCGCAAATACCAGTCCGGTTGGAATGTATCCGAACTGTGACGCTTCTCCGGTTGACCTGACTCGTTTCCCTCATTGTGAAGCAGTGGCCGATGTCGTATATAATCCGCTGGAAACCAAACTGATTGCACAGGCAAAATCCCTCGGAATGACCGGAGTAAACGGTCTTGAAATGCTGGTGGCACAAGCGCTGTATGCCATTGAATTTTTTCTGGATACCACATTAGATGAAACCAAAATTGATGAGGTCTACCAAACTCTATACCAGACAAAATTAAAAGAAGTTTAGAATTCTTGCACAGCGGTAACTAACACAGGCAGAATGGCCACGTCCCAAAGCGGAAAGACGCTGCCATTCTGCACTCTCCTTATAATAGATTTTCAATTTGTACGTTGATCGTAACTTCCTCTTTATTTACCCACTGACCTAATCCACGGTTCCATCCATACATCCCGCCCATATTCCGCCATTTCCAATTCCCACTCTGTATCGGCGCCACGAGCACTTTATTCCCCCGTTCTTCCAGGATTTCATATTCCTTTCCGTGATAGACCGCTTTCATTTTCTTCCTATAGTAGGCTTCGACATCCGAGCCATTAACAAATTTCAAACACACAATTCTTTGCTGTCCATTTCTGAAATAAAACGGTTTACATTCCTCAAATCCCCTATCTACGTCCTCCATACTACTCGAACGCAAGACAATTTTTCCATCTACTCCCCTGCCCGACAAATACTCTTTTCCCAAATACAATGCATAATTAACCTCCTGCATAAACACTGCCTTCCTCCTTCTCTTCTAATCTTTTCGAGCAACGCCTAAGATACCATAAATTTCATTGAAAATTACCAACTTGGTAAAACTAGTAGTTTACTTGGAAAATTTTAAAAGTTTTTTATGAAATCCCTGCCTTTCCGCGAGCTGCGGATCCTCACGAAGTGTTTTTGAATAAAAATATTTTTTCTATTCAAAAAAGCTCCCCGCCATCGGCGGAAAGCTCTCTTTGGTAAAACCGTCTTTCGTATATTTCGATCCATGCCACTGCGAAACCAGAATCTACGCAGCAGCATGAACATAATCAGAGTGTATTTCTTTAGTGTTCCATAATAATTTTCTTTGGACACTTCTGTGCACACAGACCACAGCCTTTACATTTCTCCTGGTCAATATGTGCAATGTTGTTTTCCAGGGTAATTGCATCAAATTTACACTGCTTCTCGCAAATTCCACAGCCGATACAGCCCACCTCACAGACCGCCATCACTTTCGGCCCCTTATCTTTGTTAGAGCAGTTGACTGCATATTTTGCCTCGTATGGCACCAGCTCAATCAGATGATTTGGACATTCCTCGATACATTTTCCACATGCCACACACTTCTCTTTGTCTACGACTGCCACTCCATGCTCCACATGGATGGCATCAAACTGGCAGGCATCCACACAGGAGCCAAATCCCATACAGCCATAGGCACATGCTTTATCTCCCCGGCCCGGAATGGCTGCTGCTCTCTTACAATCAGAGATACCGTAGTAATTTGCCTTTACGCCAGCCTTGTCACAAGTTCCGGCACACTTCACAAATGCTACCATTTTGACAGCTTCTCCGCTGTCCACGCCCATAACCGCACCGATCTGGTCCGCTACCGCAGCGCCTCCTACCGGACAGGCATTTACCGGAGCCTCCCCTGCTGCAATTGCTTTTGCCAGGGCATCACAGCCGGCATAGCCACAACCACCGCAGTTATTACCCGGCAAAAATTCCCGCACAGCAATTTCTTTTTCATCGACCGGCACCGCAAAAGCATTTGCGGCAACTCCCAACAGAAGAGCGATCAGAAGACCGGTAATACCAATCACTGCTGCAGCGATCAGCACACCATTCACACCAGATGCCAGTAAAACATTCTGTATCATTTTCTCATCCCCCTTCCTATACCAAACCTGCAAAGCCGCAGAATGCAATTGCCATCAAGCTTGCAGTCACCAGTACAATCGGTGTTCCCTTAAAAGAATGTGGAACATCATTATTGGAGATACGCTCCCGAATTCCCGCCAGAATCACGATCGCAATCAGGAACCCGATTGATGTACAGAATCCACAAACCAAACTTTCCAGGAAATTGTATCCATCAGAAATATTATTGATTGCTACACCAAGTACTGCACAGTTGGTTGTAATCAACGGCAGATAAACGCCCAAAGAGGCATGTAGCGACGGCAAAAATTTCTTTAAGGCCATCTCCACGAACTGAACCAACGCCGCAATAATTAAGATAAATGCGATGGTCTGCAAATAATCCAATCCCAAAGGCACCAGTATAAAATAATAGATCGGATAGGTAATTGCACAGGCAATCGTAATAACAAATGTAACCGCTGCACCCATTCCGGCCGCAGTCTCTACCTGTTTGGATACCCCCAGAAATGGACAGATCCCCAGGAACTGACTCAGAACTACATTACTCACTAACATAGATGAAATTATAATCACAAATAGATTTCCCACTTAGATCAATCCTCCTTTCCAGACACAGCATCCGGCTTCTTCTCTTCCTTCGCTGCCTTCTCAGCCATTGCTTTCTTCTTCGCTGCTGCCTCTTTGGCTGCCTGAGCCTTTGCTGCCTTTGCAGCAACACGCTCTGCTTCCATAATCCCTTTATTCGCCACGCAACTGCTGCCAACACACTGAGCACAGTTACCACCACAGGCAATGTCTGCCTTATTTCCAGCTACATTAGTTGCAGAAGGCATCTGCAGCTTATTTTGTATTGCCGTCAGGAATGCCAACACAAGAAAGGCTCCCGGCGCCAGGACAAAGAAAGTAATATGATAATCATCCGGGATGAACTTCATATTAAAGATCGCTCCTGCTCCCAAAATCTCACGGCAAATACCGATGCAGGTCAGACCAAACGTAAAACCAAGTCCCATACCAATTCCATCAAAGATGGATGGTAACACTGGGTTTTTCGAAGCATATGCCTCCGCACGACCCAGAATAATACAGTTTACAACGATTAATGGAATATATACTCCCAAAGCGCTATTCAGTGAAGGCAGATATGCCTGTAATAACAACTGAATGATCGTTACGAACGATGCAACAATCACGATAAATCCTGGAATACGCACTTTATCCGGAATCACATTTCGCAACAAAGAAATCACCGCATTAGACAGCACCAATACGGCTGTCGTCGTCAAGCCCATCCCCAGACCGTTAATGGCGGAGGATGTCACGGCAAGAGTCGGACACATACCCAGCATCATCACGAAGGTTGGGTTTTCGGTAATCAAACCGTTTTTCAAACGCTCTACACATGTATTCATATCCTACCTCCTATTGTAATGATGCAATAAACTGGAATACTCCGTCTACTGCTCTGGTTACTGCACTACTGGTAATTGTGGCTCCACTGATTGCATTAATGGTTCCGGCGTCGGCACTGCCGCTGCCGTCTTTTACCACATTGATATCCTGTGAGGTATTCGTCCCCACAAATTGACCGTTCCAGTCTTTATTTGTAGAATTCTGCCCCAGGCCCGGCGTTTCATTGCTGCAGTCCGTAATCTGGATACCACGGATCACACCTTCGCCATCAATTCCCAATGCCATTGTCACAGCGCCGCCATAGCCTTTTCCACTGCAGGTCACTACATAACCAGCGTCCTGGCCATCCACCTGCGCCTTGAGTACCTCCGCAATCTGTACGTCGGACAAACTTCCCTGACTCGCAGAACCAACCTTTCCTGCTGCCAGATCCTTGTTAAACTTCTCTAATGCTGCATCTACGTCCTTATCCTGTTTGAACTCAGCGCCGTCATAGACAGCCGCATACGCTTCCTGCTTTGCTTTATCCTTCTGCTTCTCTATTGGATGAAATGTAATGGTATACACGGCACCCAGCAGAACTCCTGCAATCAGGGTAATGACAAACAGACAGACCGTATCATGTACCAATGTACTTTTTCCCTGTACCGCTGCAGCTTCTTTCTTCTCATTATTTGCCATCTTTCAGCCCCTCCTTTCCAAACGGAACAGGAATGGTTACCCGCTCAATCAATGGAACTAACAGGTTACAGATAATGATTGCATAGGATACACCCTCTGCGGATGCACCGAACACACGGAAAATACCCGTTAGCAGACCCAATAAAATACCAAATACGATCTTTCCCTTTGGAGTAATTGGGCTGGTCACATAGTCGGTTGCCATAAAGAACGCTCCCAGCAATAAACCACCGCCGCAGAACTCTGCTGCCAGATAAGTCACATCAAATCCACGACCGCCGAATAACAGCACGAAAATAGCAAAGGTAGCCAGATAACAAACCGGAATCTTCCAGTCAATGATTTTCAGAATCAGCAGATACGCTGCACCAATCAACAAAGCCAAAGCAGAAGTTTCACCGATTGTTCCCCCGATACTTCCCAAAAACATGTTCAGCAGGGAAGTGGCTTCCTGCGCCTTACCATCTCCGGCAGCAAGCAGATCCGCTACCGACTGCGCCTTGTCACCATTTTTAATGATCGCCAAAGGGGTTGCCCCGGTAATTCCATCATGGGTAAACGAAGTCATTGCTCCCGCAAAGGAAACCATCAGAAAACATCTGGCTCCCAAAGCCGGGTTCATGAAATTCTGTCCCAATCCTCCAAATAACTGCTTGACAATAATAATAGCAAAGATACTTCCCAAAATAGCCATCCAGATCGGAAATGTTGCTGACAGATTCAACGCTAGCAATAAGCCAGTCAGCACAGCGCTGCCATCGTTTACCGTCAAAGGAAGCTTCATACATCTCTGCCATATGTATTCTGACAACAGACAGGTCACAACACATACCGCAATCAAAACAGCAGCCTTGATACCAAAGTTATAGATACCAAATACGGTAGCCGGTACCAGGGCCAAGACCACATCCCACATGATACTTCGGGTAGAAGAATGATCCCTAACATGTGGAGATGATGATATGTTCAATAAATTACTCACATTACACCTCATTTCTGCATATCCAGGTATGCTTTTCTCTCGTATCTATATATGTCTCAACAAAGCAAATTAGTCTTCCCCACTATTTCTTGCGGGCCTGTGCAGCTACATGCTGACGTGCCTGCTTAAAGGTCTGGGTCAACGGACGCTTTGCCGGACATACAAAGGTACAGCTTCCACATTCATAACACTCCATGCCACTTAATTTTACGAAGGTATCATAATCATTATGCAATGCAGCCTGTGCCATCTTCTGCGGCACCAGGTTTCCCGGACAAGCATCGACACATCGTCCACAGCGGATACAAGGAGTTGGTTCAAATTCTGCTACCTGATCCTCGGTCATTGCCAAAATAGAGGAAGAGGTCTTAGTGACCGGAACATTCAGATCAAACATCGCAAATCCCATCATCGGACCACCCGAAATGATCTTCTTCGGTTCTTCCTTAAACCCATCGCCCTCCTCAACCAAATCTGCATGGTTGCATCCAAGACGGACTTCTACATTGATTGGCGTATTAAAGGCTTCCCCAGTCAATGTCATTACACGGGTAATTAACGGAGTCTGTTTGCATACAGCACGGTACACAGCAATGACCGTAGAGATGTTATCCACGATACAGCCTGCATCTGCCGGCAATTTCGCAGAATAAATCTTACGGCCTGTTGCAGCAGAGATCAGCGTGCGCTCGCCACCCTGCGGATATTTTGTCTTCAGTACCTTGACTTCTATGCGGTCTTCTCCCCGCACTGCTTCCTGCATCTTGATAATCGCATCCGGTTTGTTGTCCTCAATACAAATCAATCCCTTCGCCTTATCAAAGATCTGTAGGATCACTTTTAATCCACCTACAATCTCTTCCGGGCGTTCTAACATCTGGCGGTAATCTGAGGTCAGATACGGCTCACACTCTGCTCCATTGACCAGAATATAGTCGATCTTATCCGGCTCTTTCGGCGCCAGCTTGACATTCGTTGGAAAGCCGGCACCACCCATTCCGACAATTCCTGCCTCCTTTACAATATCCCGGATCTCATCTGCGGATAGATCCGTATAGTCTCTATCCTCCCCCAATCCAGGTATTGTTTCATATTCGCCGTCATTATCAATGACCACGCAGGTAACCTGTGAACCATTTAACACCATTCTAGGTTCTACCGCCTTGACAGTACCAGAGACAGAGCTACAGATATTTGCAGAGATAAATCCGCTTGCTTCTCCAATCTTCTGTCCTACCAGTACTCTGTCTCCTTTGGCTACCACTGGTGTCGCCGGAGCACCAATATGCTGTGCCATCGGGAATATCATATCCCCCTTTGGAACCACAGTCTTAATTGGCAGATCCTTTGACAGATCTTTTCCCTCGTAGGGATGCACACCCCCACGAAATGTTGCTTCACTCATTCCGGTTCCCCTTTCTTCATCATTTTTTTATCTGCTTAATATTGTATCATTTGCACGAAAAAAGTCAATAATATTGTGTTTTTTGACTTTCCCCATTTTTTCTGAGAGACGGTTCTAGTCCAAAATAAGAAAT
>CANRZB010000008.1 GCA_947644195.1 uncultured Clostridium sp. | reverse complement strand
CAGCCGGGTTGTTGCGGTGTCTGCTGCGATGCCGTCTGGTACAGGATTGTCGGCTATGGCAGAGCAGTTTCCGGCACAGTTCTTTGACGTGGGAATTGCGGAGGAACATGCAGTGACTTTTGCCGCCGGTATGGCAATCGGTGGAATGAAACCGGTGGTCGCTCTGTATTCCACTTTTTTACAGCGGGCCTACGACCAGCTTCTGCATGATGTGTGTATCGGGAATCTTCCGGTAGTCATTGCGGTAGACCGTGCCGGTCTGGTTGGCAGTGACGGAGAGACACATCAGGGGATTTTTGATCTGGCATTTTTATCCCAAATGCCAGGAATGGTGGTTATGGCGCCCAAAAATGCATGGGAACTTCAGCAGATGCTTCGCTTTGCCGTAGATGCCGATTACCCGGTGGCTGTCCGTTATCCGAGGGGGGGAGCGTGCCAGGAGTTTGTACAGCAGAAGCAACCGTTAGCATTGGGTAAGAGCGAATGGCTGATCCGGGGCAGGGAGATTGCCTTGTTAGCTGTGGGTAGTATGGTAGAAATAGGAGCGGAGGTATGCCGTAGTTTGCACGAACAGGGGATTCAGCCATCTCTGATTAACGCCAGATTTGTAAAGCCGTTGGATGAAGGACTTCTGGAAGAATTGGTGGAGGAGCACCGTTTGGTAGTAACGCTGGAAGAGGGAGTGATTACGGGAGGATTTGGCCAGAACGTTGCTTCCTGGTATGAAGCCCGGGGAATTTCACAAGTGCAAGTCTTTCCGGTAGCATTGCCGGATCAGTTTATTGAACATGGTTCCGTGGAAATCCTGCGTGAGAAGTATGGTATCAGCGCAGAGCGGGTGACAGAACGAGTTCTGGCTCTATGCCGGGATTGACGGCAGGCCGGGAGGTTCCTGGAACGGGTTTCGGTAATGATCGTGTTAATCTGGTAGGTAAGGATCTGCAGAATGGAGATAACGACACATATGGAGAAAAAAAAGAAAGAGCGGTTGGATGTACTGTTGGTAAAACGAGGTCTGGCGGAATCGAGGGAGAAAGCCAAAGCCGTAATTATGGCAGGAAATGTCTTTGTCGGGGAACAGAGGGAAGATAAAGCGGGAAGCATGTTTCCGGAAGATGCCCAAATTGATGTAAAAGGAACGCCGATGCCCTATGTCAGCCGTGGCGGTTACAAATTGGAAAAGGCCATTGATCTTTGGCAGGTTCCTCTCAAGAATCAGGTTTGTATGGATGTGGGTTCTTCTACAGGTGGATTTACCGATTGTATGTTACAGAATCAAGCGGCTAGAGTCTACGCCATTGATGTGGGGACGAACCAGCTGGCATGGAAGCTGCGGCAGGATGAGCGGGTCATTTCGATGGAACGCACCAATATCCGTTATGTGACCAGGGCGGAGGTGCCGGAGCCGGTGGGATTTGTCTCCATTGACGTTGCATTTATTTCCCTCACAAAGGTCTTGATTCCCGTCTGGAATCTGTTGGGAGACGGGGGCCGGGTGGTCTGCCTGGTTAAACCGCAGTTTGAGGCAGGACGGGAAAAAGTTGGAAAAAAAGGGGTGGTTCGGGATCAGAATGTACATAGGGAAGTGTTACAGCATATTATGACGTATACCCTGGTAATGGGATTTCATATTCTGGATCTCAGCTTTTCACCAATCAAAGGGCCGGAAGGAAATATCGAATATCTGTTATATCTGGAAAAACCTGTTGGCGGGGCTGATCTCACAGAGCTGCCTGTGGAAGCGGAAACAAGCTCAACAGAGCAATTTGCACAGGAATTTCAGCCGTTGGTAGAGAAAACGGTGGAGGAGGCACATGGAGCTCTGGATCATTGATAACCTGTCAGAGAAGAAATGTGGATGGAACTGGCATTACAGCTTGGGAGGAGACCTATGGATCGGTTTTGTTTAATTACAAACTATGGAAAAAATGAAAATGACCAGATGACACAGCATATTGTCCGGTATCTGGAACGGCATGGTAAATCTTGTCAGATTATGCAGAATGACAGGTATGATATTGGTGGGATCCGTCATTTTACCAATGTATCTAAGATTGCGGAGGATGTGGACTGCGCCATTGTCTTGGGGGGAGATGGCACTATGATTCAGGCCGCGATCGACCTCGTACATCAGGATCTGCCGATTCTGGGCGTCAATATCGGGACTTTAGGTTTTTTGACGGAGGCGGACAGTGAGAATATTGATCTGGCTCTGGATAAGCTGATCCAGGGAGAGTATACGATTGAACGGCGAATCATGCTCAAAGAAACGGAGAAATTTCCCGGAGAGAACAGCAGGACTTCCTGTTATGCGCTCAATGATATGGTGGTCAGCAAGGCGGGGGACTGCAGGCTGATTACGATTAAAGTGTATTTAAATCAGGAATTGGTAGATATCTATCGGGCAGACGGTTTGATCGTTTCCACGCCTACCGGCTCTACAGGATATAATTTATCTGCGGGGGGGCCCGTGCTTGTGCCGGGGCTCAATGCTACCGTTGTAACGCCGATCTGTCCCCACTCTCTCAACAAGCGGAGTCTTTTGTTAGATGCCCAGGATCAAATTATGTTAGAGATTGGTAGAACCAAGGAAACAGCAGATGATCAGGCGGTATTTATTGCGGATGGAAGAACCGTTGGGAATTTGCGTACAGATGACCGGCTAGTGATCCAGGTACCGCATGCAACCACGGAATTAATCAGACTTTCGGGGATTAGTTTTTATCAGAGGATGCGTGAAAAATTAAATGGGAATTTGTGCTGAGGCGTCATGAATCCCGGCATTGCAGAGGGGATCTGCTGTGCATACGGTAAACGTTTCAGAATGGGGATATTATGAAGTTAGAGAGAAGATCTAAAATCATTGAGTTGATCGGAAAATATCAGATCGAGACACAGGAGGAATTGGCAGACCGCTTGGAACAGGCGGGATATTCCGTCACACAGGCGACGGTTTCGAGGGATATCCGTGAGCTGAAATTAACCAAAGTTCCGGTAGGGGATGGTGCGAGGCAGAAATATACGCTATTGCAGGAGAAGGAAGCAGATCTGGTTCAAAAATACGTCCGTGTGCTGCAGAATGGTTTGATTTCCATGGAGGCAGCAGAAAATTTGCTGGTAATTAAGACCATATCCGGGATGGCGATGGCCGTAGCTGCTGCGGTAGATAATCTGGAACTTCCCGGCGTGGTGGGAACGATTGCCGGAGATGATACGGTTATGTGTGCGGTTCATTCTGTGGGAGAGGTGCCGGAGGTGTGTCGGCGGATTAATGTACTGGTACGGACGGAAAATCCATGAATTTGTGTTTGCTTTGCTAATCTTGCCAGGCAGGGCAAAATTTTGTCTCATAGGACATCAAGGGAAACGTCTGAACGAAACAGCAGGGTAAATGATAAAATTTAATGGATAACAGAAAATAATCCATTACAAAATCCACCACAAGTAAAAGGTAACATTTGAACATTGATTTCCGTGGCCGAATGGATATGAGGATGGACAGCAAATCAGTTTGGTGGTACAATAAAGAATGGAGTGTTAAAATCGCTCACGGTGCTGAGGGAACATCAGCCGGAATACAAGGGTGAAAGCGGGTGGAACCCGTTTCGTCAATTACTTCTGAAGTATGGAGGAATAACATGTCAGGACATTCAAAATTTTCAAACATTAAACATAAGAAAGAAAAAAATGACGCCGCCAAGGGAAAGATTTTTACTATTTTGGGGCGTGAGATCGCTGTTGCCGTCAAAGAGGGCGGACCGGATCCCGATAATAACGGAAAACTCCGGGATGTGATTGCCAAGGCAAAGGCAAATAATATGCCGAACGATACCATTGAGCGCGGAATTAAGAAAGCCGCAGGAAATATGGATGCGGTCAACTATGAGGAAGTCACCTACGAGGGATATGGCCCCAGTGGAACCGCGATTATTGTCAAGGCATTGACGGACAATAAAAACCGTACTGCCAGCAATGTGCGTAATGCTTTTACCAAGGGCAGCGGCAGTGTTGGGACGCAGGGCTGCGTATCCTATATGTTCGACGAAAAGGGGCAGATCATTATTGACAAGGAAGAATGTAGCATGGAGGCAGATGATCTGATGATGACTGCACTGGATGCCGGAGCAGAGGATTTTGTGGAAGAGGATGATTCCTTTGAAATTACGACAGCGCCGTCGGATTTTGGTGTGGTACATACAGCTCTGGAGGAAGCAAATATACCGATGGTCAGTGCAGAGGTCACAATGTTGCCACAGACCTATGTTACATTGTCAGATGATAATGATATCAAGCAGTTACAACGAACTTTGGATTTGTTAGAAGAAGATGATGATGTCCAATATGTTTACCATAATTGGGAAGAGGCTTAGAAGAGATTTCTCATAAATATTTTATCTGAATTGGTCGATATAAGTGTGTAAGAGTTGAAGTTTCACTTAGCTCATAATAAAAGGGTTTTGGCGGAGAGTTACTAATATACTTTGAAGTTTTCATACATAGTAAGGTAGATTGGTATATCAACCAGTTTAAGCGTAGGCAGGAGGAAGTCAATGAAACGAGGGTTATCTATTCAGAAAAAGTGGGGATGGGCCGTTGCTGTGTTTGCGGTCTTACTGGTGCTCTTTATTGGAGTGAGGATGAAATTGCAGCAGGATGTCTCGCAGGCAGCAGGACCATATACCTTTACGAATAGTAATGGTGATCAGGTGCCGGCGGGCGGTACGATGGAATTGCGTCGTGCGTCGGATGTCCTGACGATTACCAGTGGTTTGGAAACTGGTGACGTGTGCAAATGGAGCAGTACGGATGAATCAATCCTGAAAGTGGATGATACCGGTAGGGTAGAAGTTCAGGGAAGAGTTGGTAATGTCCTGCTGAATGTTAAAATCACCCATGTTGATGGCACCGAGGAAGTGATTGCTCTGACGGTTAGCGTTGTTTTCTCCATCAATGAGTATTTATCCAATAATGCTCCGCAGGGTGTTACCATGGAGCGGATTAAGCCGAATGACCCACGTAAAGCATTGGTTATGGATTATGGAAAAACCATTGAATTTGGTCAATCTGCAAAAACAGAGCCGGATAAATTAAACCTGATCTTTGGTAGCGCGGTGGATGCAGCAGCCGTTTGGAAGAGCAGCAACAATGACGTATTTATGATTAATAACTCTTCCTCCCGTCCGTCCATTACTGCAATGGGGGCCGGCGTTGCGACGTTGTCGGTAGAGTATACGGACGGTACATTGGATTACTCGGATTCCATTCTGGTTTATGTCCGTCCACAGATTACGGATCCTTTACAGAATGATAAAGTCATTGCCGGTCAGACCGGACAGTTGACGCAGACCCAGCCATTTAACAATGGAGACAAAATGGGGGTAACGGTATCTTTTGACAGCAACCCATTGGAAAATGTCGGCGATAAGCTGGTCTGGGTAATTTCCAAAGGGGAAGGAATTAACACCAAATTAGTGCGGGATTCGCTGGGAAATACCGGAGAAGATGGAGATGATGCAAAACTGACCTGGTTATTGGGAAATAAACAATTCCGTGTAGATGCTAAGGCGGGAATTTACAATATTCAGTTTTATGTTAAGGGAACGTATACTAGCTTTGAAGAGGCACATCAGAACCCGCCAAAATGTGCGCCGGTTTCCCTGCAGGCAAAGGTGCTTGCAACCTATGGAGATAAAGAGGTTACCGTTAATATCCACGGTTCTTACAATCTTGCGGAAGCATTTAATATACCGGAGGATGTTTTCAAGGAAAACTTTGATGTAGTGATTGATACGGCACCAGGTTCGGAATTTGAGTCCAGTGGTTCTTACATATCTAAGGCTGCCGATGGTGTTACCATCAACGCTGATCATTTGGGTACTGGGCGAGTCATTGTGACGCCAAAAGATCCAGATATTGATATCCCGGGGATCAGTTCCGACAAATTAACGGCCTATGTCATTATCCGGGTTACCGAGGAATTTACTATGAACCAGACCAGTGCAAATATTCCGGTTGGTTCAGAACTGTCATTATATGGTGTGATTGGTTCCGGTGCTGTAGCGGAATCGGAGCGGTTCAGCTGGACGGTCAGTGATCCTTCCTATGTATCCATTCAGACATCCAATAATGACGGCAAGACGGGACAATACGCAACCATCAAGGCGCTCAAGAAGACGCCGACCAACAATCCGGTCCGGGTAACATTGACCTGGCTAGATTCCGATGGTATTAACCATACAACAACCTGTCGAGTTACTGTAATAGATGCTGCGAACAGCTTTAAGATTACCCCGAATGTGGTAGTATTGGAAGGAAACGGCATGACGGAAGTTTTGGATACCGGATTGTCCGGCACACAGAATATTCAGTGGTTGTCTTCCGATACGGGTAAAGTTACTGTATCTCCATTAGAGGGAAATACCAAAGCGACGATAACGGCAGGCCGGTTGACTGGTCAGGCTGTCATTACCGCAATTAATATGGATAACGGTGTATTTGCAACCTGTCTGGTTACGGTAACAGCTCCGATTACGTCACTTACGATTGATAAAGGAACCAATTATGAGACAACGCTGGCAGAAGGAATTGTGCAGTTGAGGGCGATCTGGCAGCCGGCTAATGCGACGGATACGGAGATGGATTGGACTTCTTCGGATCCAGAGATTGCTACAGTAGATGAAAATGGCCGTGTTACCCTGATAAAAGAGGGAACGACCCGTATTACCGTACAGCCGAAGATTAATCCGAATGGTGTCTGGGCATACTGTGATATCCATATTGTGGAGAATCCAATTACAAAGATTACGCCGGATGTGACGGAACTCGATATGATTGCCGGGGATACCTACGAGGTAGCGGTAACCCTCACGCCGGAGAATCCATCTGACCGTACCTTGCGCTGGTCCTCTTCTGATACCAGTGTAGCTACGGTAGAAGGCGGTATCATTACTGCAGTTTCCGCAGGAGATGCCACCATTTCCATTACGGGTGGTAAAGTCGGAAGTGAGACAGATCCGGTTACCATTAAGGTGCATGTTCGAAACCGTCTGCAGAAAATTGAATTTGCAACCAAAACAACCTATGTGGCTGTCGGTGGGACGCAGCAGTTGACCGTGTTATTTACGCCGAATGTGGCAATTAATGATAAATTAGTTTGGCGTTCTTCGGATGATTCTATCGTTACCGTATCCGATGAAGGTGTGATTACCGGTATCAAAGTGGGTAGCGCCATGATTAGCTGTTATGCCGAAGATATGGGACCGGAAAACCTGATTACGTGTATGGTGTACGTCACCGACGGTTTGGTCATTGCCAATGACTTGACGGTTCTGCCGGAGTCAGCGACGATTCAGGTAGGGCAGACATTGCAGATGGATGCGGTGTTTGATCCAGATAATACTACGGACCAGTCGATTCGATGGAGCAGTTCGGATGAAGCCATTGCCACGATTACCGAAGGAGGTCTGGTTACAGCGGTGGCTGTCGGTCAGGCGACGGTAACGGCAATTTATTATAATACCCCGGATGGAACGCCGTGGGTTAGATACAGTAAAATTATCGTAGAACCGGCAACTGTAGTTGCAACAGGATTTGAAGTAACGCCGGATTCCGCCAATATTAAAGTGCGTGAGACATTCCGGATTACTCCGGTATTTACGCCGGAAAACACGACGGATAAAACGGTGGTATATCAGTCAACGGATGAATCGGTAGCAACCGTGGATGAAAATGGTGTTGTTCGAGGCGTGGGCGCTGGTGACGCATTGATTCAGTGTCAGGCGATCAGCGGAGGATTTATTGATGCCTGTGCGGTACATGTAGAAAATGCAATTGATTTCCGGTTATCACCGAGTACCCGGGAGATTGCACTGGGCAAGAGTTTCCAGCTCAAGAAAATAACCGTACCGTCTGATGCGGATAAGACAGCAACCTGGTCATCGTCCAATTCCAAGATTGCTACGGTAAACGCAAGTGGTAAAGTGACGGGGAAA
Source organism: uncultured Clostridium sp. (assembly GCA_947644195.1). GTDB lineage: Bacteria > Bacillota > Clostridia > Lachnospirales > Lachnospiraceae > Butyribacter. The sequence continues at coordinate 85,809 of CANRZB010000008.1, read as the reverse complement.
AAGATTGGAACCTGTACGATTACCTGTACCCTGACGGAATATAACCAGAGTGCGACCTGTCGTGTTAAAGTGGCAAAATTGAACAGTAAAGTAAAGTTCAATAAAAAGAGCATCCGGGTTGGCTTGGGAAAGACCTATAAATTAAAAGCAACGGTATGGTCCAATAATACCAAGAATCCTTCCTTGAAATGGAAATCTGCTAACAAGAGGATCGCGACTGTCAGCAGTAAAGGGAAAATTAAAGGAAAGAGATTAGGGGTAACCAAAGTAACAGCGGTTACCAAGGATAAAGTAAAAGCTAAGGCAACCTGTCGTGTGACGGTCATTCGGCCAGTTACCAGCGTGAAAATGAATACAGCCTATGCGGTATGTTTTGTCGGGCATACCAAAAAACTGAAAGCCAGTGTGAAACCAAAGAATGCGTCTATCAAGAAGCTGAAATGGACGACTTCGGATAAGAGTATTGCTACGGTGAGTGGAAGTGGTAAAGTGACTGGTATGAAACCGGGAGATGTTACCATTACCGCCAAAGCTACCGATGGAAGCGGCAAGAAAGCAACCTGTTTCCTGAAAGTTTTAGAGGAAGTACCGACTTCCAGTGTTGTTGTTGCACAGAGCGAATTGACAATGAAGAAAGGTGACACCACAAAAATATCCTACAGTGTGTTGCCAAATAACCATTCCGATAAATTAACCTTTGCCTCTGACAACAGGCGGGTTGTGACCGTAAACTCCCAAGGTAAGATTCAGGCAGTGGGAACGGGAACGGCCACGATTACGATTTTAGCGGGAAGCGGTGTCAGCAGTACATTGACGGTTCATGTGGTATCTCTGGACCGGACGGTAATCAATATGCGGCAATATGATACAGAGACTTTGCAGGTATTGGGAATTGATGCAGATATTACCTGGTATACCTCCAATAGCCGTGTGGCGACAGTCACAAATGGAACTGTCGTGGGCCGTGGTCTGGGAAGCACGTACATTTATGCTTATGTCAATGGATGCAAGATGGAATGTCTTGTGACAGTGGTATCCGTGAATCAATAGGAATCGGGGAGCGACAGGAGAAGATCTGTTTTCCTGTAAGCGAAATAACATATGTTTTATGAAATTACGTCAACCGGTGTTTTGCCGGTTGACGTTTCTTTCAATCCGGTACAGCGATAGTATCCTTGCTGTCTGGGAATACAAAGGTGCTGGGGAGCACAGATGGCGGAAGGAAAGGAGAATATTTTGCTAGTTAATTTACACGTGAAGAACCTGGCGATCATTGATGAGGTCGAGGTTGATTTTTCGGAACAATTCAATGTTCTGACCGGAGAGACTGGTGCAGGAAAATCCATTATTATTGGTTCCATTGATCTGGCATTGGGAGGTAAGGCGCCGAAGGAGGTCATCCGCTCCGGCGCAGAATTCGCTCTGGTAGAACTGACTTTTGCAGTCAATCGTCCTTCACAGAGAGAGGCATTGGACAGGATTGGGATTCCTCTGGAAGAGGATGAGATCCTGATTTCCAGGAAAATTATGCAGAAGCGGAGTGTCTGTCGGATTAACGGAGAGACAGTGACTCGTGATGTGTTGAGGAACGTGGCGGATATTCTGCTGGATATTCATGGACAAAATGAGCAGCAATCCCTGCTGCATCATGCAAAACACATGGAGATTTTGGACCGCTATGCCTGGGAGGAAGTGGGCAAGGCCAGGGAGCAGTTTGCGGAACATTATGCAGAGTATGGTAAGATCCAGGTACAATTGTCCGAGGGGCAGATGCCGGAGGAAGAAAGGCTGCGGGAAATTTCTTTCTTACAGTATGAACTGGAAGAGATTGAAACGGCGGCAGTCCGGGAGGGAGAAGAGCAGGAGCTCGAGGAGAAATATCAGCTGCTTTCCCATGCTTCAGCGATTGCAGAGGGGCTCGGAGAGGTACATAGGCTGACCTCATCTGGCAACTTGGCGGCCTCTGATCAGATCGGTGAGGGATTACGTATTCTGTTAAAATTGTCCGAGTACGACGACAAGTTGCAGAATTTTGCAGAACAGCTCTCGGATATTGACAGTCTGCTGACGGATTTCAATCGAGAAGTCAGCGCCTATCTGGATGATTTTGTGGTAGATCCCCAGGCATTATTTGAAACAGAGCAGCGATTGGACCAGATTCGCAGTGTTCATGCAAAATATGGCGCAACCGTGGAGCAGGTACAGGAATACGCCGCACAGATCCGGGACAAATTGGAGCAATACCAGGAGTACGATGCCTACCATCATCGGCTGCAGGATGCTTTGCAGCAGGAAGAACAAATTTTACAGACGTTAGGGGCAGAGATTTCGGAAATTCGCAAAAAGAAAGCGGCAGTTTTGGAAGAGGCCATTCGTGATGCATTGATTGATTTGAATTTTCTGCAGGTTCAGTTTCAGATAGATGTGCGTCCTACCGGGCAATATACGGCACAGGGATTGGATGAAGTTGAATTTATGATCTCCACGAATCCGGGGGAGCCGTTGCGTCCCATTGGTTCGGCTGCATCCGGCGGGGAGTTATCCCGGATTATGCTGGCGGTAAAAGCAGTATTGGCAGAGCAGGATGAGATTGGTACTTTGATCTTTGATGAGATTGATGTTGGAATCAGTGGCAGAACGGCACAGAAGGTGGCGGAAAAAATGGCATTGATTGCGGGGACACATCAAGTGATCTGTATTTCTCATTTGGCGCAAATTGCTGCCATGGCAGATACGCATTATCTGATTGAGAAAAAGGAGGAGCAGGATAGAACATCTACGGGGATTTTCTGTTTGTCAGAGTCAGAGTCTATCGAAGAACTGGCACGGATTCTGGGTGGTGCAAAGATTACCGATGCAGTTCGAGAGAGCGCCAGGGAAATGAAGGAACTGGCGAAGGCTGAGAAGCAGGAAATTCGGTCTTGAGGAAAGCCATTTTGTCATGACACGGTAATAGGATGTCAGGGTTAAATGCAGATTGCAAGCCATCGCATCCATGGAGGGTAAAATACCTTTTGCCTTTTACATCGTAAAATATTGGTATAAAAAAAAGCAACTGGTACATGATAGGGATGTACACGGTTGCTTTTTACTTATTTTTGCGAGGAAAAGAAAGCCAATCGAAAAGGAGGCTGTCATGATCAATGGGAAAAAACAGATATGGATGGATGAAACTACCAGATTTCGTTACCGCACGGGACTGGCGATTGCGATTGTTATTGCTCTGATCGGAAGCGTGGTGTGTTATTTATGGCAGTTGGACAGCCGATTGCCAAAATCCATGATTTTATATCAGAACCGGATGGAGCAGATCGACCTGGGATTGCCTTTGGTCGGAAAGATCTCTGCAGAGTCCGGTGGTTTTATGGTCAATGGAAACGAGAGTGCAGAAGCTGTAAGTTTCAGCCTGGACGAGCAGGTATCTTTAAAAGCGGATCAGGTGGGAAGTTATCAGGCGGACTTAAAATTATTTGGTTTGATTCCCTACAAGAAAATGCAGGTGGATGTGATCCAGGAACAAAAGGTAATGCCGTCTGGAAATGCGGTCGGAATATATCTGGAATCACAAGGAATCATGGTGTTGGGGACAACAGAGGTCAAAGGGAAAGACGGCTTTATTTATCATCCCTCCCAGGATATTCTGCAGGAGGGGGACTACCTTCTCTCGGTCAATCAGCAGACGGCAGAATCGATCGAGGGGGTATCTGATTTGATCCAGAGAAACCGGGATCAAAAAGTTACTTTGGAACTACAGCGTGGAAATAATCGGATCAAGGTAAAAGTAGAGCCGGTCTGCAGTGAAGAGGGAACGTATCAGATTGGTGCGTGGCTGCGAGAGGATACCGAGGGGATCGGCACCATGACCTGTGTGACGGAAGATAACCGTTTTGTCGCATTGGGACATGGGATCACAGACGTGGATACCGGAGAATTGATTCATCTGTCGCAGGGAGGGTTATATCCGGCGACGATACAACAGATTATTGCGGGAAAAAAGGGAACTCCCGGCGAATTGTTCGGTACGGTAATTCTCTCGGAGGAACAAAAGCTTGGCAATGTGACAGAGAATAATGTCTGGGGTATCTCCGGGAAAATGGAACAGAAAGAATACTGTTATCAGGAGGATCGAGGGATTCCCATTGCTTTGAAACAGGAGATTCAGACGGGTCCCGCAGTGATTTTATGTCAATTGGAAGACGAAGTTCATGAATATCAGATCAAAATTGAAGAGATAAACCTCAGTGCAAGGGATTTGAAAGGTCTGGTGCTTCGGGTTACCGATCCAGAATTGAAGAAAAAGACAGGGGGGATCGTGCAGGGGTTGAGCGGCAGTCCGATCCTGCAGGATGGCAAGCTGGTAGGAGCCGTAACCCATGTGTTTGTCAATGATCCAACGCGAGGCTATGGTATTTTTATAGAAAATATGCTTTGATATCATTCTTTACGATAAATCAGAGACAGTTTGCTTTGTCAATATGCTTGAAAATCGTACAGCGAATATTAAGTTTCTGAGGCAATTATCCTACGTCAAAGTATCAAAGACTTAATTTTCCCTGTACTAGTGTACTGGCACATTTATATTTCGCCAAATGGCTCGCCCTAATTTCCTTCTGCCACATTGTCGTCGATCAACGATGCCACCGCATCGCCTCTCTCCTCTGCCTTGCAGATTGAAAAATCGTTCTACGCCATTTAGCTGAAAATAAACGTGTTAGCACACTAGAGAGATCCCCCTGCAAATAAGGAACGATATAGGCTGAATTATGCCCGCATTTTGTATTCTAGTCGGATTTTATCAGCGATTAACGCGATGAATTCGGAATTGGTTGGTTTTCCTTTCCGGTCACTGACGGTATAGCCGAACAGTTCTTCAATGGTATCCATTTTTCCACGGCTCCAGGCAGTTTCAATTGCATGACGGATGGCGCGTTCTACTCGACTGGATGTGGTTTTATGTTTCTTGGCGATGCTGGGATACAGCCGTTTGGTAATAGATCCCAAGATTTCTACGTCATTGACCGACATGATAATGGCGTCCCGAAGATACTGGTATCCTTTGATATGGGCGGGAACTCCGATTTCATGGATCATTTGGGTAACATCGGATTCCAGTGAATTGCTTTGTTTGCGGTAATGGTTTTCAAAAACGGTGCTGATGACTTTGCCTTCCTGTTCCTCGGTAAGGCTGACCGATTTGATACGGCTCATGACTACCCTGGTATCGAATGGTTTCAGGATATAATAGGCAGCGCCTAATGCGAAAGCCTGCTCGGTTACGCTTTCCTGGCTGACGGCAGATACTACGATGATTTCGGGTTGATGCGGAAAATCTGGATGCTGTACACGCCCCATAACTTCCAAACCGTCAATTTTGGGCATGATCAGATCCAGCAATACGACATCTGGCTTAGTGCGTCTAATTTGTAGTAAAGCGTCCTCCCCATCGGCAGCGGTTCCTACGATCTCCAGATCGTTTTCCTTTTCTATAGCATCTTTAAGTATACTTACAATTCTTCGGTTGTCATCCACGACTAAAACTTTGATTTTCTGCATCCATGCTTCCTTTCTGCCCCGGAGTTACAGTTCTATACCAAAGAGGGCAACTATAATTTGGTTACTATTTCCTGCCATGCAAAGCAGAGGACGGATACTCCTGGTGGGGAGTGACTTCCCTGAAATAGTATGATTGTTCGGAGTTTTGCTCCCTGTTTAGATTATAGGGATGTCCATTTTTGTGGACAATGTGATTCATCTGTTATAATTCGACGCTCCCGGGCAGAGTAATACAATTTCTCCATGGATCTTTGTTTTTTTTTCTTTTTTCTGCAGGGAACCGTGAGAGGTTGGGAGAAGATACATAAAAAGTTTCAAAAATACTTTTCAGAAATATTGAATTACGCTATAATAACAAGTGAAACTGAAAAAATGACTGGAGAACCTAAAAACAAAGGAGGTATTCCATGAAAAATGTATTATTTGTTGCGTCAGAGTGTGTACCGTTCATCAAAACCGGTGGTCTGGCAGATGTAGTAGGATCTCTGCCGAAATATTTTAATAAAAAGGAATATGATGTCCGCGTTATGATTCCAAAATATGCTTGTATCCCGGAAGAATGGAAAAACCAGATGGTTTATAAGACGCATTTCTATATTGATTTGGCATGGAGAAAGCAATATGTAGGTATTCTGGAGATGCAATATGAAGGAGTGACCTTCTATTTTATTGACAATGAATTTTATTTTGCAGGCTTTCAGCCTTATGGAAATATACATGAGGATATTGAAAAATTTGCATTTTTCTGCAAAGCCTCCCTTTCTTCTTTGCCGAGCATTGATTTTAAACCGGATATTATTCATTGCCATGACTGGCAGACAGGTCTGATTCCTGTCTATCTGAAGGATATGTTCCTGGAGAATCCGTTCTATCATGGAATCAAGACGATTATGACGATACATAATCTGAAATTCCAGGGTATTTGGGACTTAAAGAAGGTGCAGGATATTACCGGATTAAAATCCTATTTCTTTACCAGCGATAAACTGGAGGCCTATGGAGATGCAAACTACCTCAAGGGTGGAATTGTTTATGCGGATCTGGTGACGACGGTAAGTGATTCCTATGCAGAGGAGATTAAAATGCCGTTCTATGGAGAGCGGTTGGATGGATTGATGCGTGCCAGAAGTAATTCATTGGTTGGTATTGTTAATGGACTGGATTATAATGAATACAACCCAGAGACTGACCCAATGATCTACCAGAATTATAACGCCAAGAATTTCCGCAAGGAGAAGATTAAGAATAAACGCGGTTTCCAGAAGGAATTGGGGCTGGAAGAAAATGATAAGAAATTTATGATTGGTATCTGTTCTCGCCTGACGGATCAGAAAGGATTTGACTTGATTAATTATGTGATCGAGGAGATCTGTGCTGAGGATACCCAGCTGGTGGTATTGGGTACGGGAGAAGAACGCTATGAGAATCTTTTCCGTCATTTTGAATGGAAATATCATGATAGGGTTTCTGCAAATATTTTCTATTCGAATGAGCGCTCCCATAAACTGTATGCTTCCTGTGATGCGTTTCTGATGCCATCTCTGTTTGAGCCGTGTGGACTTTCCCAGTTAATGAGCCTTCGCTATGGAACGATTCCGATTGTCCGTGAGACTGGTGGCCTGCGTGATACCGTGGAACCTTATAATGAATACGAAGGACTGGGAACCGGATTCTCCTTTGCAAATTATAATGCACATGAGATGCTAAACACGATTCGGTATGCGAAGGATGTTTACTACAATCATAAACGGGAATGGAATAAAATGATTGATCGTGGAATGGCGAAGGATTTCTCATGGAATTCTTCAGCAAAGAGATATGCAGAGCTGTATCAGCAGCTATAATGGTGTACATCCATGGTGAGAATTTTGGGGCATCGGATCATCCGATGCCCTGCTTCTTTTATCAAGGATACAGGAGGATTGGCAGTATGCAAATGCGATTGGACAAGCTGTTGGCAAACGTGACAACCGGGAGCCGGAAGGAAGTCAGGCAATGGATCAGGAAAAGACGGGTTACAGTGGATGAAGAGATTGTATTACAGCCGGAAATCAAGGTGGATCCGGATCGCCAGGATGTCTGCCTGGATGGTAAGGGGATTCGGTATCAACCATTTGAATACTATATGTTGTACAAACCGCAGGGGGTGGTATCTGCAACGACGGACCGTGATAAACCTACCGTAGTTTCCCTGATTTCAGAGAGCTGTAGGCGCGACCTGTTTCCGGTAGGCAGATTAGATATTGATACGGAAGGGCTGCTGTTACTTACCAATGATGGAGAACTGGCCCACCAGCTTTTATCGCCCAGACATCATGTGGATAAGACCTATCTGGTGCAGATTCAAGGTCTTTTATCCGATGAGGATATCCAGATTTTGGAACAGGGAATGGATATAGGCGATACTACTTTGACAATGCCTGCCCATGTGGAATCACACCAAAGCAAATGGAATCCAGCAATGCCTGATGTGGGAGAATATACAGAAGTTTTGCTGACGATACAGGAGGGACGGTATCATCAGGTTAAAAGAATGTTTGGGGCATTAGGTAAGCCAGTCGTATCTCTCAAAAGAATTCGGATGGGAAGCCTCGTACTGGATGAGAAATTGGAGCCGGGACAGTATCGGCGCTTGACGAAAGAGGAGATTGACCGGTTGAAGCAACAATAATACCGTGGGAAAAACGCAAGTGATCCATGATAGAAAGAAATGTGATAAAGTGAAGTAATCTTTTCACATTTCTTTTTTGTTTACAATTATTTTTCTCAGAGGAAACACAAGTACAAATATAGCAAAAATCAGGTATTTATCTTTAATTATCTCATAAATGAACTCTTTTCTTTTATAAAAGTATTTTACAATATAGTTGAAATTGTTAGTGATCTAAATGGTTTTATACAGAAAAGGGGGTGAAAAAGTACGATAAGGAAGAAAATCAACAGTGAGATTAGTAATAGGTTAGTTATTTCAAATGCGTCAGTATACAAGATGCAAACGTTGAAAGGGGGAATGTTTTATGAGAGAGATGGTAAATAGGAGAAATCGAAAAGACTGTCCTGCCGGGACAAGCGCCCGGAAGCCGGGAGTACTCAGGAAAGCGAAAAGAGTATTTGCCGGGCTGCTGGCAGTAGCAATGACCTTGGCTGGCGGAGCCTTTGGTGGTCTGGAGGTGTCAGCGGTGGATACAGTGTGGTATGTTTATTCGGAAGGAACTAGCATGTTTGAAACAGGTAGTAATATCGGTTCTAGGAATGGTCTAATATCCTTAGGTTGGGATAATAGTACGATATTTTCAAATAATATTAAAAATATTTCGATTTATCCAACAAGCAGTCAAGGGGCACCAATTATGGGGAAGCTTGGAAAAGATGATGTTTTTTCTAAGAGTGGATATGTGTATAAGGGAGCAGCAATAAGTGATAAATATGATTTAGATCCTAATTCAATAGAATATACATTGTATCACAGCGCACAGACAGCTATTTCTAAACAGAAGATAGGAATAGGTTACCGTATCCAGCCTATTATGCTAAAAGCCTATTATTACGACTACAACTACAGTGGCGGGGGAAGTATTGGCGTGGCCAATGACATTAACTTTGCCGATGGATCAATTTACTATACGCTTGATACCAGTCCCAATAAGGCCATGTTTCAGCGGAATCCGGAACGTCCCGGCTACACCTTTACGGGCTGGTATACATCCCCGAATGGTGGATCCCAGGTCAATGCATACAGTACGGACAACCAGACGACATTGTATGCCCATTGGACAGTGAACAGTTATAATTTGTCCTTGATCAATGGGTCTGGGATTAATTCTGTGTCAGGCAGCGGATCCTATCAGTATGGAAGCAGTGTTACCATATCCGCTTCCGTGAGCACCGGTTACCATTTTACCGGTTGGAGTGGCACGTATTCCAGCAGCGCCAATCCATATAGCTTTACCATGCCTGGGGGTAACGTGACTATGACCGCAAATGCTGCGCCAAATACCCATTCGCTGAGTTTTGTTGTGGATGGCAGAGTAGTTTCTTCCAATGGCAGTGTGCCCTATGGTGCCAATGTTTCGAATTATGCACCGTCGATAGCGGGAATGACGGGATATACCTTTTCCGGTTGGAGCGGCATGCCGAGTTCTATGCCGGACCATGATGTAACGGTAACCGGAACGTATCAAGCGAATTCTTATAATATCACATTTATCTCGGAGGGGAGGGCTGTAAAAAGCACGTCAATCCGCTATGGAGATACGATTTCTTCGATCGTGCCTTCTGTTTCCAGGCAGGGGTATCGTTTTGACGGCTGGTATACCTCGGCAGAAGGAGGAAGTCTCGCCTCTTTGAGCGGAACATACCAAAAAGCGGGAGATACGATCGTATACGCCCATTGGACGCCGCTCTACCAATATCATGCGTCTGACAATACATTTTACATTTATTCTAAGGATCCTTCTGTAATCAACCAGTGGAAGAGTGACAGCATTATATTGGGGGCAAAAAAAATTGTTTTGGGCAGGGAGATAGATAACTTAGAAGTTTTGCCGTTATCAAGTTTTACCAATTTGGAGGAGATTGCAGTGGACGCCGACAATGGGGCTTTTGCCTCTGCGGGAGGATTGCTTTATTCCAGGGACTGGAGGGAATTAATTTTCTGTCCCGCAAAACATGCGGATGATCCTTCGATCTCTGAGGAATGTGAGACCGTTAAGGCAGATGCCTTTTCTGGGACGATTACAGTAAATAAAGTGGTGCTTCCGTACAGTATTCGTACCTTGGAGGAAAATGCGTTCAACACCAGTTCCATCAAGGAGATTTCCATGAAAGCTTTTGAGATGGTGATCGGGGAAAATTCAGTAAATACTTCTACGAAGCTGAAAGTTTTTCAAGGTTCTGCCGGAGAAACTTATGCCCAGGAGAAAAATATAACGTATTCTTTGTACACGGAAATAGGGGATGGGTTCTTTGAGGGAACGGACATGGAATCTTTTGTCGTGCCGGATAACATTACGGCTATCGGCAATGAGGCGTTTCGTTCCTGTACGAAATTATCTCAGATCATCCTTCCTGCCTCTGTAAAAAGCATTGGCAGCCATGCATTTGCAGGAGATCTCTTGGTGGAGTCCCTGGATCTTTCCGGGGTGGAAACGATTGGAGAAAATGCCTTCTCTGGCATGGCAGGACTGAAAAAGGTGGTTTTATCAGAACAAATTAGAACACTGGGGGCAGGAGCGTTCCGTGGATGTACCTCTCTGAATCAGATTTTTGTGGATCATCTTTCCTGTGAAATTGCCCCGGATCCCAATACCATTCCAGAATCTGTGACGGTACAGTGTTATGCGGGCAGTACCGCGGAAGCATATGCGGCAGAAAATGGCAATCCGATGATTCTTCTGGTTGGATTTGAGAAAGATGGTGTCACAGATTATGTCGCTGGAAATTCTGCGGCACAAATTGTAGAAGTTAAGATAGGGGATCACCTGAAATCAATAGGAGATCATGCTTTTGCCGGAGCACCCTTGCGGGAAGTGATACTATCCCCTGGTGTTGAAATCATAGGGGAAGGAATTTTTGCTGGATGTGAAGCTTTGGAGAAGGTAGACTTGTCAAAATCTTCCGTAAAAGTAATTCCCAAAGATGCGTTCCATGGGTGCACCAATCTTAAGGATATAGCGTTTGGTCAGTGTGAGACCATAGAAACTTTGGCGTTCAAAGACTGTACATCTTTAGAGAGTGTCTCTCTTCCTGATACGGTTTCTGAGATTGGGGAAAACGTGTTTCAGGGTTGTACCGGATTGACTAAGATCTCTGTGGAGAATCAGAATTGTGTGATTTTTGACAGTCAGGATACCTTTCCTGCGCAGGCAGAAATAGGCGCTTACACCAATAGCACAGGCAATGTCTATGCCGAGAAGTTTAAACGGCAGTTTACCTCGGTCGGAAATTCTTATATTGTATCCTTTGATACGCAGGGAGGTTCTGGTGGCACATCAGATATCTATGCGGTAAATGGTAAGAAATTGCCAGAGATCTGCCTTCCTGAGAAAAAGGGCTGGGCTTTTGGCGGCTATTTTTCCTCGGTAGACGGTGGAGGTGTTTGTTATTATAACGAAAAAGGCGTCAGTGTCCGGGAGTGGGATCTGACGGATGGCAAGCTGCTGTATGCAATGTGGCGCCCGGAGAGCCACACGGTGTATTTTCATGCAGCTGGAGGAATTAGTGAAGAGTCACGAAGTTGGAAAACTGGGGAAGTTTTTGGGACATTACCTGCTGCCTTTCGGGAAAATTATCTTTTCCTGGGGTGGTATACGGAGTTAGAGGAAGGAACGCCGGTAACAGAAACGGATGTCATGGGCGAAACGGATATCACTCTGTATGCCCATTGGTCTGAGAAACTAAATCAGAATCTTGTGCCAGATGGATTTCTGGAAGGAAATCAAGAGATCAGAGAGGTCTCGATTCCAAAAGGGGTAACGACAATCAATAAAGACGCGTTCCAGGGCTGCAGCAAGTTGGAGAAGCTCAGTATTCCCGACACGGTGACGACGATAGAAGAGGGAGCGTTTGCGGGATGTGGTTTGCGGACCGTAACGCTGCCACGGTCTGTCAAAGAGGTAGGAAAGCGTGCTTTTGCGGATTGTCCTAATCTTGAAAAAGTGTTTGTGTGGAATAAGGATTGCCACCTTTTTGATCGCCAGGATACGTTTTCGAATGGGGTTGTACTTGCCGGCTTGCGTGCTTCTTCCACCAGAGATTATGCCGGAAAGCATCACTATGATTTTGAACAGTGTGGTGTGTCCTATCAGGTATCTTTCGATGCAGATGGGGGCAGTAATCTGCAACATTCCTGGTATGCTTATGAGAATGAGAAGCTCATAGACACGGTAAAAGTGCCGGAAAAAGGGGGTTATGTGTTTTTAGGATATGATGCAGGGGGGACTCTGCTATATGGACGGGATGGACGGCTGACGATGAAATCCTATCAGGTTAAAACGGATTTACACCTTAAGGCAATATGGAAAAAGGCGGATGGTCAGGGGACAGAGGAAAAACCAGGACCGGGAGCGTCCCAAGAACCTGGGGCAAGTGGAAAACCAGGACCGGGAGCGTCCCAAGAACCTGGGACAAGTGGAAAACCAGGACCGGGAACGTCCCAAGAACCTGGGACAACAGCAAAGCCAGGACCGGGAGCGTCCCATCAACCTGGACCAGGAGGAGAACCGAGACCGTCGCAACAACCTGGGTCGAATGGAACACCGGAACCTGGAAGCTCGGAAAAACCTGGAACAGATATTATACTTCCAGGTCCAGGAGTGCCTCAAGAGCCTGGAACAGAAGGAAAACCAGGGACGGGAAGTCCAGGGGAGCCTGGTACAGCCGGAAAACCGGGGACGGGAAGTCCAGGGAAGCCTGGTACAACGACAAAACCAGGGGAAAATTCACCAAAGAAGCCTGGTACAACAGCAAAATCCGATACAGGCGTATCGTCAAAGCGAATCGCAGCATCTACACTTTCTCAAGGAAATGGTAAGAAAAAGGGTTCTGGGAAAGGATACACGGAGACGGTTGGAAAATTGAAGTACAAAGTGGTGAAGTCTGGGAAAAGGAAAGGACAGGTTTCTGTCGTTGGAGTGAAGAATAAAAAGGTCAGAAAGCTTTCTATTCCTGCAACCGTAAAGATCCGAGGAACAAAATATCCAGTAACGGAAGTGAGGGCAGGGGCGTTTCGCAATTGTAAGAAATTGCAATCTATCAGCCTTGGCAGAAATATTCACCGGATTGGAAGTAAATCATTTTATCATGACAGGAAGTTAAAGCAGGTCAGGATCAGATCAAAAAAATTGAAAGCGGTTGGTAAAAATGCTTTTCAAGGCATTGAAAAGAAAGCGGTCATCAGAAGGCCGGAATCCAGAAGGAAAGCATACCGAAAGCTACTGAGTAAAAAGACCGGAATCACAAAGGATATGAGGATCAAAAAACTGGCCAAGCGATAAAATAGGATTGTTTTCATAGACAAAAAAGGGGCTTCTGGCGGGTTGACAGGGGCCTCTGTTATGAATCATTATGGAATGGTAAATGAAAATGATGAATTGATTTTATTGTTTTCATGAAAGACATAGGATAATATAAGCAAGTGCTTATCCTATTTTATGCAAAATGGGAGGAGGAGAAGATATGGCTTATTTGACAGATACAGCGATTTTTGATGAAGAAAAGAAAATGCTTTTGTTTCAGGAGATCGGAAACAATATATTGAAATTGAGAAAAAGAAATCATCTCAGTCGGTGGGAATTGAGTTTAATGGCGAACATTTCGATTGATACCGTTCGCCGCATAGAGGATGGGGAAACCTTTTCCGGGAGCAGTCTGATTAATATTATTATCGCTCTGCAGGTAGATATTGGAGAGATTATTCCCTTGCGCAAATATATGAAAGCAGAATCGGACTGTGAGAAATTTGTGCATTTAACAGATTCTCTGGATTCCTATGAAATGAATGGCCTGTTCCGTATGATTGAGCTATATGCCAATGCTGTAAAACGAGGAAAAAATTGAGAAACCACGGGCAATCAGCACAGTAGAAATCTAATGCAAAAAAAGGTTGCTTTTTTGCGGGAAATGCGATAAAATAGTTTGCAGTGCTGAAATAGCTCAGTTGGTAGAGCACTTCACTCGTAATGAAGGGGTCGTCGGTTCGAGTCCGATTTTCAGCTTTTTGCTTTATTTAGATAAAATTTGTGTAGAAGGTACGATGGCATCCCAGAGCGAAGTAAACGACAGAATCTTAGATTTTTCCAAATACTTGTAATTTTTCCATGCGGTTTCCTCTTCACAAATGTTCTAATATCATGTATAATAGGAATAAGTGTAGATAAGAGTTGTGGCAAATGGTTACAAATTTTATTCTGTAAATAGTAGCTTATTTATAGCAGCAGAAAGAGGTAAACGGCTATGGCATTATTTGGCAAAAAATCTGAGACCTATACGGCTGAATATGAAGATGTAATCAGAGTTTTTGGAAAAATGAAGAAAAACGATGAGATTGTTGTTTCCTTTCATAACCTTTCGGAGATTCAAATTGGTTTAAAGATCGAGCAGATCATATATAAGTTAGTAAATTTAGAACAATTAGGTGGTATCTCTACTGGTGGGGATGGGACGTCGACAGTCACGTTTAAGAAGACAAATTAGTTGATACATAATAAAGTATGCTTCATAGGTCAAATAAAGGAATGTTTGTACGGTATAGTATGAATATTCCTTTTTTATCGAACAGAAAATTTCTTCTATTCAATAAAACACTCCGTGAGGGCGCTTCTAAACGCCGGAAGCAGAGAGTTTCGCTGTGCGAGCCCCTCTGTTAATTTCAGGATAGGGATGCTTTGTTCCATAAAAGGAGGTGGAAGCACAGTGGCAGGGACTTGTGTGCATATTGCAGTTGCGTCAGAGTTAAACCGTCAGTTTTGCAGGGATCCGGGTCGTTATCTGGGAGAACTGGGAGAGCGTTATGAGCCGGAACTCTTTTTTGCCGGAAATATATGTCCTGATGGGATCATGGCGAGAAAGAATTACCAAAGAGAAATGAAACTGCATACGCATCTTCGGGATGGAATACCGGACGGTACTTTTCAGGAGCCGGAACATTTAGCGCTGTTTCGCAAAAGGCTGAAAGACTTTTTTACACAGAATGTATATGGTAGTGGGCGGAATTTTTCCCTCTATCTGGGCTATTTAACGCATATGCTGACGGATGAGAAATTTATTTTAGAAATTCACCCTCATGTACTGCAGGCATTGGAGGAAGCGGGATATTCCAGACAGAATCCTGAGACATATGCCTTATTTGGGCGAGATGTGGATCATATTGATTTTCGCCTGGTGGAAGAGTATCCGGGCATGCAGGAAGCATATCAGGCACTTTGCAGAGTTTCGCCTTATGAGATTACGGGCATGATTACGGAACAGGAGCTAACGGACAGCAGAGAGTGGATTCTCTCGTATTTTTTTGAGACAAAACATCCAAGGAAAGTTCCGGTTTTTTTATCCTATCCAACCATGTTTTCCTTTATCCCGGAAGCAGCGGAAGAAATTTTAAACAGGCTTCCAGAATATTTGCTGTGAACAGAAATTATAGACAGATCAGAATATTGTTTTGCGGAAATCAGAACAGGCATCGCCGCTTCGTGCAGTGATGCCTGTTCTGTTGGGAATCCGGTTGGAAATGGTGTTGTTCCGTCTTTGCACGGATTCCTGTATTTCAATATGGAGAGAAATCTTATACGCAGCCTTGTGCTTTCATTGCTTCTGCCACTTTCAGGAAACCGGCAATATTTGCTCCTGCCATGTAGTTACCTGCCATGTCGTATTCTTTCGCTGCTTCGTCACAGGATTTGAAGATCTCGATCATGATGTTGTGAAGTTTTTCATCAACTTCTTCAAATGTCCAGGAAAGACGCTCAGAGTTCTGGCTCATCTCCAAAGCAGAAGTTGCAACACCACCGGCATTTGCAGCTTTTGCAGGACCATATAACATATTGTTGGCAAAGTAAACATCAATTGCTTCCGGTGTAGAAGGCATATTAGCGCCTTCGGCTACAGCGTAGCATCCGTTTGCTGCCAATGCTTTTGCACTTTCTTCATCAATTTCATTTTGTGTCGCACATGGCAGTGCAATATCACATTTGATCGTCCAGATGCCTTTGCATCCCTCTGTGTAGGTTGCATTAGCGTGGGAAGTTCTGTCAATATATTCCTTGATACGTCCGCGCTCTACCTCTTTGATCTGCTGTACCAGCTCTAACTCGATGCCGTCAGGATCGTGGATATATCCGTTGGAATCAGATAAGGCAACGACCTTTCCACCGTATTCGGTGGCTTTTTTGGTAGCATAGATCGCAACGTTTCCAGAACCGGAAATAACAACCGTCTGATTTTCAAAGCTCTTGCCGTTTGCTTTTAACATTTCATTCGTAAAATAGCATAATCCAAATCCTGTCGCTTCCGTACGAGCCAGTGATCCACCGTAAGACAGGCTCTTGCCAGTCAGAACACCGCTCCATTCGTTGCGGATTCTTTTATACTGTCCAAACATATAACCGATCTCACGAGCACCTGTTCCGATATCTCCGGCAGGGACGTCACAGTCTGGTCCGATATGTCTGCATAACTCTGTCATAAAACTCTGGCAGAAACGCATTACTTCACCATCGCTTTTGCCTTTCGGATCGAAGTCAGAACCACCTTTTCCGCCGCCGATTGGCAGAGTGGTCAAGCTGTTTTTGAAAATCTGCTCAAAGCCAAGGAATTTAATAATACCGCTGTAAACGGAAGGATGTAAACGGAGACCGCCCTTATATGGTCCGATTGCAGAGTTAAACTGTACACGGAAACCACGGTTGACCTGTGTCTTACCATTGTCGTCCACCCATGGCACACGGAAGATGATCTGTCTCTCTGGTTCTACGATACGCTCTAAGACACCGGCTTCCACCAGGTCCGGTCTGCGCTCAACCACAGGTTCCAGGGAAACCAGGACTTCGGTCACTGCCTGAATAAACTCCGGTTCTCCGGCATTTCTCTTTTTTACGGTTTCCAGTAAGTCGATCAAATATTGATTTTTTAAAGCCATTGCTCAAAAACCTCCTTCATAAATTGATTTATTTGATTGTTACAGAGGATTCGTTCTGAGTACGAAATCACTAACAGTATCAGTATTGCATATTATTTGTAGAATTTCAATATTTTTTTTGATTTTTTTTAGGCAAAATCACTAAAAAAATACAAATATACCGTGATTGATTGTATTCGTGTATGCATTGATACTGAAAATCAATGCAATCAAAACAGAGAAAATGTTTTGAAAATTGAAAAAAGAGGGAGAGGAATACCGCATAGAAACACTAGTAATACTTAGCGGAGGCGTTTTTTGTCGAAAAAGAGAAAAAAATATCATATTTTTTATCAAAATGTAATTTTGGATAAAGGATTGATAAAAACAACTTCATTTAAACACAATTTAAACACAATTAATCGTTATACTTGAATTCAGAAAGTGAAAACTTTCTACTCCCACCCTATTATACGCTGGATAACGAGAGTTATCCGACAGGAAGAGCCGTTCGAGGCTCTTCTTGTTTTTTAAATGAAAATAGGGTAATGTATATACATAGATAGAAGAAACTAGTGCAGTATAAGGAATACGATTGCTGTATTGGTAATGAAACATAGGAGTGGATGCATGACAGATTTTGAATATGTTTTATTTGATCTGGATGGCACGATTACAGATTCCAGTCAGGGAATTCTGCGATGCATTGAATATGCATTGCAAGCAGGAGGCCGTCCGGTGCCGGAAAGACAGGTTTTGTTACAGTTTATCGGTCCGCCTTTGGTTATCGGGTTTCAGGAAATCCTCGGAATGACCAGGGAGGAGGCAGAGTGGTTTCGGGATAAATATCGGGAGAGATACCAGACGACCGGATTATTTGAGGCAAGAGCTTATACTGGAATTGACCGGGTTTTGGCATTGTTACAGCAGCAGGGTAAAAAGATTTCTCTGGCGACTTCCAAACCGGAGGAAATGGCCATACGGATCATAGAGCATTTTGGTTTGCTTTCCTATTTTAATGATACCACTGGTGCGACCATGGATGGCTCCCGCGACAACAAGGAAGACGTTATCCGCGAGGCGCTGCGGAGGTTTCAGATTACAGAGGAACGCAAGAACCGGGTGCTGATGGTGGGAGATCGTAAAATGGATATCTTCGGAGCAGCGCAGTGCGGGATTGCTTCGTTAGGTGTATACTATGGATTTGCGGAACCGGGAGAACTGGAAGCAGCCGGAGCGGATTATATTGTTCAAAATATGGAGGAATTGTTTCAGTTTTTTGAACGTTCCGAAGCACTTTGAGAAGCCTGTGAAGGGGGCCAAGGAAAATTGGTATGATTTCGATGAAACTGCCACATATATATAAGGATGATGATGGGACAAAATATGTCAAGAAGATGATAATAAGAGATTGAAAAAAGGAGGCTCACAGCATGAGTACATCAAACCATGGAGGAGTGGAAAATAACGATATGGAGCAAACAAAACAGGGAAACCAGAATCAGCAGGATAACCAGAAACAGAAGAAAAAACGGAAATCGGGTTTTCCGTTATCGAAGAGAGAGACAATCCTTGTGGGAGGCGTTTTTGTCGTGGGTGCCCTGCTCGGCGTGCTGATTATGGCGATCGTTATGAAGAACCAGGGAAATAAGGAATCCAAGGACCAGAATGATTTCAGCACCAAGACGATTTCCGGTAAGTATGATGTACAGGATTGTGTAGAATTGGGACAATACAAAGGGATCAAGGTATCCATAGCCGTGACCAAAGAGGATATCCAGGCAGAGGTGGAGAGCTTGCTGGAGGAGAATGTTACCTATGAGCAGAAAAAGGGAACGGTACAGGATGGTGATATGATCTATGCCGATTTTGCCGGATATGTGGATGGCAAGAAGGTAGAGGAAACCAGTGACAGTGATTATATTGAGATTGGTACCGATGATTGGCTGGAGGGATTTTCCGAAGCCTTTATCGGGGCAGAGACAGGGAAGGAATTTTCCTTTGATGTGGATGTACCGGAGGACACCTATGAGGAGGCATCCGTTGATGGCAAACGGGTTACATTTAAGGCTACGGTAAAATATATCTGTGGGGATGAGATTATGCCGGAGTACAATGATGATTTTGTAAAATCCATTTCGGATGGCGAACATCAGACAACAGATGAGTATAATGCATATCTCAAACAGGAGCTTGCTTCTGAATATGAAGCAGAAAAATCGGAATACTCCTGGTCCGATGTTTTGGATGGCAGTAAAGTAAAGGCTTATCCGGAAAATATGCTAAAAGCTGCCAAAGACAGAGTATTACAGGAATACTATGATATGGCGGATTTATATGGAATGAGTCATGATGAAATATTCCAGTCGTTTGGCAGGGAGAATGAACAGGATTTCATTGACCAGGATCTGACAGAGCTGGCGCAGGATACCGTTAAGGAGCAGTTGGTCGTGCGTGCGATTGCGGCAAAAGAGGAAATTAATTATACAAAAGAGGAATATGCTGAGATTGTAGAAGAGGAATATGCATATAATTCGGAAGCATATGATTCTAAGGAGGAATATGAAAAGGCAGACCGTGCTTATTTAGAGGAAACGGCATTGCAGACGGTAGTGAAAAACTGGATTGCAGAGCATGCAGAATTTACAACGGAAGAATAGGGAGGGGAAGGAAAGAGGTGATGTGGTATGGCAAAAGAGCAATATCGAATCGATGAGTATTCTTTTTTGAGCCGGGAAGAATATGAACGTGCTAGGAAAGAAAAGGAAACGATCGCATATCTTCAAGCAAATACCAGCCCGAATGACAGTAAAGCACTTCTCAAGGTCTACAATCGTTCTGTGGAGAAGGGATCTTTCCGCACGGTAATTGGAATCGCATATTTGTCTGAACTTCGGGGAAAACTGGCAGCTTCGGGGATCGTGGCAGAGGAGGTTCTGGCTCCGGTGCCAATCCCGGCGGCAGCCTCCGGGAAGCGGGCAGAACGCCCGGATCAGAGCATGATGGAGAAACAGGTGGCACGCTATCGGGAGGCATATGAATCCGCCAGAGCAGGACGGATCATTAAAAACACAGCGATTCTGATTCTGGTGGCAGTTATTATCGCCATTTTGATTATTACCTATCAGTCGAGGTACTCCGTTTTTACCTATTTTACCAATTACAAGGAGACGATGAGAGAAGAACTGATTGACGAATATGTGGATTGGGAAAACCAGCTGGAACAAAAAGAGCAGGAGCTGCGAGAAAAAGAAGAAGCTTTGGAAAAGAAGTAGTCACACTTTCTACATATTTTTATCGTATACTATGGTCAATGATATCGTACACAGAAAGGAACTGTTTAGAGAGAACCAGAATTCAACAGATGCAGAGTGATTTCTAACGGTTCCTTTGTTTGTTATTAATAAGCGGAGGATTGACAGATGGAGCGATTAAAAATTTTAGTGGTGGATGATGAGCAGAGAATGAGAAAACTGGTCCGGGATTTCCTGATGAAAAAAAATTATGAAGTCGTAGAGGCAGAGAATGGGGAGGATGCCGTTGATCTTTTTTATGAGCAGAAGGATATTGCATTGATTATCCTGGACGTGATGATGCCTAAGATGAATGGCTGGGAGGTATGCAAGGAGATCCGCCAGTATTCGCAGGTGCCGATTATTATGCTGACTGCAAAGTCAGATGAAAAAGACGAACTGACGGGATTTGAACTGGGGGTGGATGAATATATCTCCAAACCGTTCAGCCCGAAAATTCTGGTTGCCAGGGTGGAAGCGATTCTCCGGCGTACCAGTGTTGTCGAGGATGATGTGATCAGTAATGGAGGGATTACCATCAACCAGGCAGCACATGAAGTTATGATTGACGGCAGCAGGGTTGACTTAAGTTTCAAGGAATTCGAACTATTGACGTATTTTATGACAAACCAGGGGGTTGCTCTATCCCGCGAACGTATCTTGAACCATGTGTGGAACTATGATTATTTTGGTGATGCCAGAACGATTGATACCCATGTGAAGAAGTTGCGGAGCAAGCTGGGAGATAAAGGAGAATATATCAAGACAATCTGGGGAATGGGTTACAAGTTTGAAGTATAAAGGAGAGTCCGGTGAAACGATATTTTAAATACTATACCTCCTCTATTCGGATGAAGCTGATTCTGGCGATGATTTTTATTCTGGGACTGACTATCATTACCTTTTGTGTGACGAACTATGCGTTTCTGCCGCATTTCTATCAGCTAAAAAAGGTATCTATGCTGCGGGATTCCTATGCGCAGGTAGGGAAGATCGTAGCGGAGGACCAAAAATACCAGGAGAAAGAAGCAAATTCTGAATTCATGTCCAAGAGCACCCTATACCTGGAAAAATTAGAGGAAGACCGTGCGACGAGTATCTATATTTTTCAATTAACTAATTTTTTGGATAAAATATTTTATTCCTTTGATTATCCGAATGAAAACGTTATTACAGAGGAACAAGGACGGATTATTGAGGATATGACAAGAGAGTATGTTCCGGGGGTAAATCTGGGAAATTGGTCTTCTGATCAAAAAGGCGATAAGGAATTGATTCAGCGGGGAAATGGGTTTTCTGTTTACAAGGTTATGGACGACCGTATCGGTTCCAATTATATTGAGTTGTTCGGGCAGCTTGATTCGGGAGAATTTGTCTATCTTCGTACCAATTTTCAGAGTATGAAAGAAAATGTGCAGATTTTTAACCGATTTATGGGATATGTTGCGATGGGTGCCTTGCTGGTGGCAATGGTTCTGATGGTGTGTGTAGGAAACAGCCTGACCAGACCGATTCTGCAGATTGCGGACATTGCGAAACAGATGGCAGACCTCAACTTTGAAGTTCGTTATCCGGTAGAGACCGGGGATGAGATTGGCGTGTTGGGGAACAGCATCAATGTATTGTCTGAGAAGTTGGAATCTACGATTTCTGAATTAAAGGCGGCGAATAATGAGCTGCAAAATGATATTGAAAATAAGATTCAGATTGATGAAATGCGGAAAGAATTTTTATCCAATGTCTCCCATGAATTGAAGACGCCGATCGCTTTAATCCAGGGCTATGCGGAGGGATTGCAGGACAATATCTCCGATGATCAGGAAAGTCGGGAATTTTATTGTGAAGTTATCATTGACGAAGCAAATAAAATGAATAAGATGGTAAAAAAACTGCTGACGCTGAATCAGATCGAATTTGGTAAAGAGCAGGTTAATTTTGAACGTTTTGATATCATTCAGGTGATCCGGTCAGTCATCCAGTCTGCCACTCTGCTGGCAGAGCAGAAAGATGCGAGAATTACCTTATTCGAAGATTTTGGTTCTGCGTATGTCTGGGCGGATGAGTACATGGTGGAGGAAGTGATTACCAATTATATCAGTAATGCGATCAATCATGTGGAGGGGGACAGGAGAATTGAGGTGGCGGTAGAGCAGCAGGCGGATAAGCTTCGTATCAGCGTCTTTAATACCGGACAGCCTATTCCGGAGGAGGAACTCGACAAGATCTGGATTAAATTTTATAAAGTGGATAAGGCGAGAACCAGAGAGTATGGCGGCAGCGGAATCGGCTTATCCATAGTCAAAGCGATTGTGGACTCCATGAATCAGGACTGTGGTGTCATGAACCATAAGGACGGCGTGGAATTCTGGTTTGAGCTGGATAGAAACTGATGGATAAAAATGGAGAAAGTCAAAAGCAGTTAGCATTGACGGTTTTGGTTGAAATATGCTATTATCATAGTGTATGAAATTTAACAAATTGTGATTCATCAGAGAGGAACAATGAGATGAAAAGAAGAATTATTGCGAGTATCATTACGGCGGCATCGGCAGTCCTTTTGACGTCTTGTGCTACCCAGGTGCCGGAATTATCGAAATTTGATAATGATAAAGCTGCAGAATACATGGCGGGAGAAATGTTAAAATACGATGCAGATTATGCATATGCGTTGGATTATGACCGATCCATATTACAGGCAACTCCAACGCCTGCCCCGACCAAAGTGCCAGTGGCAACACCGGAACCGGAGAACAGTAGTGATCATCCAGAGGGAGCGCCGGGAGATATTCCAGAGGAACCAACCATCCAGGAGGTTTCCAGTGCGGAGATTTTTGGGATACCGGGACTGGATATTCAGTTTGTTTCTGCCAATGTGAAAGCTTCCTATGGAAAGGGATATGAATCCATTGTAGCTTCCAAGGGGAAGGAACTGTTAATCATTAAGTTCCAGGTTAAAAATACCGGACAGGAAGCGCTGGCGGTTAATTTATTTAAGCAGAAGTTGGATTATACCTTTACGCAGGGAGAGCAGGTAAGATCCCCGGAGCGAACCACTGCAAAAGGAGATTTACAGTATCTGAAGACGAATCTTGCCCCCGGCAAGAGCAAACAAGGTGTTTTGATCTTTGAAGTGGATAAAGGTACCGCAGTAGAAGGAGGTACTTTACAGATTACTAATGGTATGACGCAGACAACAATCACATTATCTTAGTTCTCGGTAACTTATGATGGAGATGGTGCCGGAGGCCAAGAAGATGTGATGGGGCAAAAAGATTTTTTCTTAGGGAGGATATCATATGGAGACAGGGATTTTACTGGAAAGTGGAACGAATGAATTAGAAATCTTGGAATTTCGCGTAGGAGAAAACTTCTACGGGATTAATGTTGCAAAAATACGGGAGATATTGTCCTATCAGACACCGACGCCGATTCCAAACTCGGATCCAAGGATTGAAGGCATTTTTATGCCGCGTGAGGATATTATTTCCATCATTGATCTGTGTGAGGTCATGCATTTGGCCAAGAAAGAAACGACAGATGGTGATATGTTTATCGTTACCAATTTTAACCGCTTACATACAGCATTCCATGTACATGGAGTAGCCGGGATTCATCGTGTATCCTGGGCAGATATTATTAAACCGGATTCTACGATCAACAGCTCTCCCGGAGAGGGAATGGCAACTGGTATTGTTCGCATTGACGGCAAATTGATTATTATTCTGGACTTTGAGCAGATTGTTGCAAAGATTAATCCTGAGACCGGTCTGAAATCTTCCGATGTAGAACATATGGTTGGCCGTGCCCGAAATGATTCTCCGATTCTGGTTGCAGAGGATTCCCCATTACTGAGCAAGATGATTCTCAATTGTCTGCAGCAGGCCGGTTATGCGAATGTTACAGTTACCAATAATGGCCAGGAATGTTGGGATCAGTTGCGGGAATATCAGGTATCCGGTCTGTTAGATAAGAGGGTTTCCTGTGTGATTACAGATATTGAAATGCCGCAAATGGATGGACACCGTTTGACGAAATTAATTAAAGATTCTCCGCATTTTCATCATATTCCTGTGGTTATTTTCTCTTCTTTGGTAAATGAAGAAATGCGCCGGAAGGGAGAACAGCTCGGAGCAGACGTACAGTTATCCAAACCGGAGATTGGATCTCTGGTGGAGGCATTGGATGATCTGGTTGGAATTAAAGAGGAAGAAGCATAGGTAAGGAGAGCGTATAGTATGCCGGATGATAAGGATTTGTTAGAAGAGGTCGATGAGAATTCCCTGGCAGATTTAGAGTCTCTGGAGGGATTTGCAGAAATTGATGATTTGACTGCTTTAGAAGGAATTGAGGAATTTCAAGATTTGGATGATCTTTCGGATCTGGGAGATTTGGGGATTCCGTTGCCAGACGAGATGGATGAGACGCAGGAAGTATCACAGGATGCCATGACAGAGGATATTCCAGTGCCAGAGATGGATGAAATAGCAGATGGAATCGGAGATATGACAGGAAAAGCGCCAGAAGGGTTATTCGAGGACAGCACTCCGGATTCTGAGGAAGAGCGTTCTAATATGGCTGCCGAGGAAGCGGGAGAAGGAGAGAGTGAATCGTCAGAATCAGATGGGAACACGGACGGAATCGCAGATGCCATTGGGGAAATGACTGGTACGGCTCCCGAGGGATTGTTTGACGAGAGCACTCCATTGCCAGAAGATGAGATGGATGCAGTGCTTGATGTGATTAATGATACCGCAGAGGAAATGCCGTTACCGGATTCCGTGGAGGAAAGTGCAGATGATATTTTAGATGCCATAGATGATACTGCAGAAGAAATGCCGTTGCCGGACCTTGAGGACGAGGATGTGTCTGCTATCATGGATGCGATGCCGCTACCAGATCTGGAAGAGGAGGAACCCTCTGCTGCTATGGATGACATGCCGTTACCAGACCTGGAAGGGGAGGAACCCTCTGCTGTCATTGACGCGATTGATGATACGATGGACGACATGCCGTTACCAGATTTGGAAGAGGAGGATGTGTCTGCTGTCGTGGATGCGATTGATGACACAGTAGAGGATTTGCCGTTGCCAGATTTAGAAGAAGATACGGATGCTGCGATTGCAGCTATCGATGATTTGATGGCAGAGATTCCGATGCCGGAAGAAGACGAAGCCGACGATCTGTTGGATGGGCTGCTGGATGATCTGGCAGTGGAGGATTCTGGAACAGAGGATGGAATGTCAGAAGATAACCCGGAGGATGCTTCGGATCTGTTAGATTTATTGGAAAATTCAGAAGATACCTTGTTGGAGGATGAGATTGACGAGGTGTTAAATATTGGTCTTCCGGAAACTGAGGCGGAACAGGATTCCCAGGAACAGAAGCCAGGTCTGTTGAAACGGTTATTTGGCAATGTCGTCAACGACGAGATTGCAGAAGAGGAACGACAGGCAGAGGAGCAGGAAAAAGAGGCTGCCGCTGAAAAAGCGGAGCAGGATGCGATTCGCAAGGAAGAGAAAGCAGCCCAAAAAGCAGAAAAGGATGAGCAAAAGGCGGCGAGGAAAGCAGCCAAAGCGGAGCAGCGGGCGGCGAAGAAAGCAGCCAAAGAGGCCGCAAAGGCTGAGAAGAAGGCCAAGAAAGAGGAAGAAGCTGCCAAGGAGGAACAGTTTGAGGTAACCGGCAAGCTTAATAAAGTCGGTGTTGCGATCATTGCGATTTTTACCGTGCTTTTCCTGACGACGGAGATTCTGGGAACCAATCTGCATGGAGTAAACCGTGCGAAGCGGGCAGCAAATTCCTATTTTAAGTTAGGGAAATATACACAGGCGTACCAAGAGATTTTGGGTACTGATCTAAAGAAGAAAGATCCAGATACCTACAACAAAATTAAGACAGTTATGCAGGTACAGAGGGCAATCAATGCCTATCAAAATTATAATGAGATGAATTATTATCCAGATGCACTCAATGCACTGCTTCGCGGAATTGAGCGTTATGATACCAATCTGGAATCGGCCAAAGAGCTGGACGTGGTATCTGATATGGACCAATGCAGGGCACAGATTTTAAGTTTGCTGAACAGTGAATTTGGCATATCGGAACAAGATGCCTATGCATTGTTGGCATTAGATCAGAACCAGTATACTACGAAAGTGGTGCAGTTAGCCATGGACGGACAGTGATTTTGAATGGATACATAGCCCACCGGTGGGTCATCGGAGGGCTATTTCTTTGAGGAATTCCTATGGAGGAAAGGGGACATATATGGTTGCAATCATTGATTATGATGCGGGAAATTTAAAAAGTGTAGAAAACGCATTGCTGCATCTAGGCGAGGATGCGGAAATTACCAGAGATCCACAGAAGATCCTGAGCGCGGACCGCGTGATTTTGCCAGGAGTAGGGGCCTTTGGCGATGCGATGGCAAAACTGAGAGGCTATGGATTGGAAACGGTGATTCAGGAAGTGCATGACCGCCAAATTCCATTTCTGGGGAT
Source organism: uncultured Clostridium sp. (assembly GCA_947644195.1). Classification (GTDB taxonomy): domain Bacteria; phylum Bacillota; class Clostridia; order Lachnospirales; family Lachnospiraceae; genus Butyribacter. Next base: position 58,858 of record CANRZB010000008.1, on the reverse strand, counting down.
CTGTCTGGGGCTGCAATTGATGTTTGAATACAGTGACGAGGCGCCGGGAGTTACGGGGCTTGGCCTGCTTCCCGGGAAAATAACGGCGATTCCCCCAAAATCCGGTTATAAGATTCCTCACATGGGCTGGAATTCCTTACAGATCCGGGAGGATGCGCGCTTATTTCAGGGGATTCCGCAGGATGCTTATGTATACTTTGTTCATTCGTATTATCTGCAGGCGGCAGAAGAAACGGATGTGGCCGCTGCTACGGAATATATTGTCAGAATCCATGCAGCGGTCGAACGGGGCAACACGTTTGCCTGTCAGTTCCACCCAGAAAAAAGCGGAGACATTGGATTACAGATACTACGTAATTTTTGCAGGATATAGATGGAGGAGAAGATGTTTACAAAGAGAATTATTCCCTGTCTGGATGTGAATAATGGACGGGTGGTAAAAGGGGTCAATTTTGTGGATCTCAAGGATGCGGGGGATCCGGTTACGGTTGGCGCTGCTTATGGAAAGGCAGGAGCTGACGAACTGGTTTTTCTGGATATTACAGCGTCTTCCGATGCGAGGGCGACGAAGTTGGATATGGTGCGCCGGGTGGCTGAGACAGTATTTATCCCATTTACCGTAGGCGGTGGGATTCGGACGATTGATGATTTTCGAGCGGTGCTCCGGGAGGGAGCCGACAAAGTATCTGTAAATTCTGCGGCGATTCAGAATCCTAACCTGATCTCGGAAGCCGCCATGAAATTTGGCAGCCAGTGTGTGGTGGTGGCCATTGATGCCAAGCGCAGGCCGGACGGTGGTTGGAATATCTATAAAAACGGCGGTAGGGTAGATATGGGAATAGATGCTGTGGAATGGGCGATTCGTGCCGACCGCCTTGGAGCAGGTGAAATTTTGCTGACTAGTATGGATTGCGACGGGACCAAGGATGGGTATGACCTGGAGCTTACGAAGACGATTTCGGATCAGGTATCCATTCCCGTTATCGCGTCGGGGGGAGCCGGCAAACTTGAGCATTTTGCGGATGCATTTACGATAGGACATGCAGATGCTGTTCTGGCAGCGTCGTTATTTCACTACAAAGAATTGGAAATATCTGATGTGAAGGATTATCTGCAGCGTCAGGGCATTAGTGTACGTCAGTAGAAAATGGACGAGGAAACGGCAGAAAGAGAGGAAAACAAAAATGGCAATGATTACGAATGATTGGCTGGATGCGATCAGGCCGGAATTTGGGAAACCGTATTACCGGGAATTATTTGAATTTGTAAAAGAGGAATACAGCAGGGTAGTGGTCTATCCGCCGTCAGATGATATCTTTAATGCCTTTCATTTTACACCAATGTCAGAAGTCAAGGTGTTAATCCTGGGCCAGGATCCCTATCATAATGTACATCAGGCGCACGGCCTATCTTTCTCTGTTCCGCAGGACCAACAGGAGATTCCACCCTCTTTGCAGAATATTTATAAAGAGCTGCAGGATGATCTGGGATGTTCGATTCCGAATCATGGCTATCTGAAAAAATGGGCAGATCAGGGGGTATTGCTGTTGAATACAGTGTTGACCGTGCGAGCACACCAGGCGGGGTCCCATCAGGGAAAAGGATGGGAAAAGTTTACGGATGCGGTGATCCAGGCTGTCAATGCCCAGGATCGTCCGATTGTGTATCTGCTCTGGGGAAAACCGGCACAGTCCAAGGCCGGGATGTTGACCAACCCTAAGCATCTAGTTCTCAAGGCGCCACATCCGAGTCCGTTGTCGGCATATCGTGGATTTTTTGGCTGTAAACATTTTAGCAGGACGAACGAGTTTTTGCAGTCGCATGGTGTGGAGCCGATAGACTGGCAGATCGAAGCGCAATAACCGAACCTATATACAAATTTCGGTGGTCGGAAGAAGTTCGTGGATTTCTCATGTTCTTTATGATACAATGGTAGGCGGATCATTCGGGCTTGTCTTTAAAGAGGGAGGTTGTCAAAAACGGATGGATACAATCAATACAGGGAATCAGATTAATATGAATGGAGTACCTTCGGATCTGGTGTTTGGTCTGGATATTGGAACCCGCAGTATTGTGGGGACGGTTGGATATAAAAATCGGGAAGAAAAGTTTATTGTGGCAGCCCAGGCGGTCATCGCACATGAAACCCGTGCGATGCTGGATGGACAGATTCATGATATCGGTAAGGTAGCAGAAACGATTGTAAAAGTAAAAGAACGCCTTGAGGCGATGACGGGACGTACCTATCAGGATGTATGTATTGCTGCTGCCGGACGTGTTCTAAAGACGGTGGAGGAGGAAGCAGAGGTAACGTTTTCCTCGGAGACTGTTGTTACGAGTGAACATGTGTATTCCCTGGATATGCTGGCGGTGGAAAAGGCACATACCAGCCTGCGGGAGCAGGAGGGAGAGGACACCCGGTTTTACTGTGTCGGGTATTCGGTTAAGCAGTATTATCAGAATGATTATCCGATTTCGAATCTGGAAGGTCATAAATGTAATTCGGTCAGGACAGAATTGATTGCCACCTTTTTGCCGGATGAGGTAGTGGACGGTTTATATGCGGCAGTAGAACGTGCTGGTTTGACCGTTTCTAATCTGACCTTGGAGCCGATTGCAGCGATTAATGTTGCGATACCGGAGAGGTTTCGTCTGTTGAATATCGCCCTGGTGGATGTAGGAGCAGGTACTTCGGATATCTCGATTACGCGAGATGGAAGTATTATTGCATATGGCATGATCCCGGCGGCGGGGGATAAGTTTACCGAGTGTATTGCGAAACACTATCTGGTAGATTTTCAGGAAGCCGATCGGTTAAAATGTGTCAGTACGGTGCAGGAGGAAGTAGAGTTTCATGATATTATGGGGTTACCGATGACCATTCCTTCCGAGGAAGTAGCAGGAGCGGTTCGGGAGACTGTGCAGACGGTGGCCAGAAATATTGCAGACAAAATCATAGAATTGAATGGAGATAAAACGGTTAGCGCCGTCTTTGTCGTTGGCGGTGGCGGTAAGATCCGGGGATTTATTGAATCTTTGGCGGAGTTTCTGGATTTGCCGAAAGAACGAGTAGCGCTGCGTGGCATGGAAGTGCTGGGCGATGTGACGTTTTTGCAGGAAGACGTCACGGTAGATTCTCTTCTGGTTACGCCAGTGGGTATCTGCCTGAATTATTATGAACAGCGGAATAATTTCATTTTTGTATATGTCAATGAGGAACGGATTCGTCTTTATGACAATAATAATCTGACGGTTTTGGATGCTGCGTTGCAAATTGGGCTGCCCAATGAAGATTTGTTTCCGCAGAAAGGCGATGCCATTCGCTATTCGGTCAACGGGGAACAGCGTATGTTGCGGGGCGAGCCGGGAGAGGCAGCGGTTATTCGCCTGAATGGGGAAGAGACTGGGATGAATACAGCAATTAACCGCAGCGATGTCATTGAAATTATTCCTTCTACCAAGGGGAAAAGCGCGGTCATGGAAATTGGCGAAATACCAGAGTACAAGTCTACGTTGGTGTATTATGTCAATGGAAAGGCGGTATCTTCGCCCCGTTTGGTTACCGTTGGTGGAAATCTGGTGTCGGAATATTATGAGATTCAAGATGGAGATGAAATCGAGGTACTGGATTATTATACCTTGGAACAGGTGCTGGAATATATGGACGTCACGGTGGAGGGCATTGCGGAGGTCAATCATCTTCCGGCAACGGCAGATACCAGGGTATATGAGAATTTTTCCGTTGATTTTGTGATTGGAGATCCGAAGCTGCGCCATGAGGAATCGCCGACATGGGATACCGCAGAGATGGAGCGAATACCTGGGCAAGCGGAAAAAACGGATAGATCAGTAACGGTGTCCGAAAATATGGACAGAGAGAGCGTACCGGAGGAAATAGTATCCGATAATAGGGACAGCGAAAATGTGCCGGAGGAAGTAGTATCAGGAAATACGGATCATGGGAGTATGCCGGAGAAAATAGTATCCCAAAATAGGGACAGAGAGAGTGTGCCAGAGGAAGCAGTATCAGGAAATATGGATCGTGGGAATATGTCGGGAGAAGTAGTGTCCGTAAATACGGATCGTGGGAATATGCCGGAGAAAATGGTGTCCGCAAACATGGACAGCGAGAAGCAAAAAATTCCGTCTGCCGATGGGGTGGATTCCGGGATAGGACGAAATCAGCTGGGCGGAGGAACCGATATGGCTATTACCGTAAATGGAGATCCCGTCATTCTTAAGGGAAAGCCGGTTTATATTATGGTGGATGTGTTGGACTTTTATCCGATTGATACGGAAGTTGCGCATGGAGAGCGCCTGGAGATCAAGAAAAACGGTGTGGAATGTAATTTTACAGAACCATTGTCTGCCGGAGATTCCGTGATCATACAATGGATTTAATTTAAGCATAGAATGCATGCAGAAATGAGGAGAATCATGAAAATTTGCAGTATTGCCAGTGGCAGCAGTGGCAATTGTACGTATATTGAGGATGGCACAAAGCATATTTTGGTGGATGCCGGAGTTAGCCGGAAACGGATTGTCGATGGGATGAAGCAGATTGGTGCGGATCCGGCAGAGCTGGATGCTATTTTTGTAACCCATGAGCATATTGACCATATTCAGGGAATTCCGGTGTTGGCGAACCAGTTTGATTTACCGATTTATGCTACGGCGGGAACTTTGGACGGGATTCGTGCAAAAGACACCAGGGGAGTGATTCGGATGGAGCAGTTATTTCAGATCTATCCGGACCAGACAGTAGATCTGGGCTCAATGCACATTACTCCCTACCATATCTCTCATGATGCAGCAGATCCGGTAGGTTACAGAATAGAGTCCGGTGGTTGTAAGGCGGGGATTGCCACGGACCTGGGATACTATGATGAGTATATCGTCCAGTATCTGGAGGGGTGTGATGTTCTGCTGTTGGAAGCCAATCATGATATCAGTATGTTGGAAGCGGGGCCATATCCTTATCGTTTGAAGTGCCGTATTCTGGGAGAACGGGGCCATCTGTCGAATGAAGATTCCGGGAGATTGTTATGCCAGCTTATGGAGAAGGGACTTCGTCATGTTTTTCTGGCACATTTGTCCAAAGAAAATAACTATCCGGAACTGGCGTATCAGGCGGTAAAGTGTCAGATTTGGGAGGAACTGGGAAAAGAAATTCTGCCGTTTGAGATGGAAGTGGCTGACAGAGACCAGCCGTCCAGATTAGTTACGGTATAGATAGCATGAGGTCTGTATTTGGAAAGGCAGGCCATGATGCGGGATAGATATCAGTCGGAACATCGACTTGTAGGAAAGGAGACTCACAACATGAGTACAAACAGGAAAAAAATAGTAATTACGGTAGTCGGCAAAGATAGTGTCGGTATCATTGCCAAGGTGTGTACCTATCTGGCTGGCAATGCGGTAAATATATTGGATATCTCCCAGACCATTGTGGATGGATTTTTTAATATGATGATGATTGTGGATGTGGCAGATTGTTCGAAAGAATTTGGAACCATCGTCGATGAACTGGAACAGATTGGCGAAGAATTGGCCTGCATCATTAAAGCGCAGAGGGAAGAAATCTTTAATGAGATGCATCGGATTTAGTGGTCTGTGGCATAAAATAGAAGGGAAATGAGTATGATATGATTAACATTAATGAGGTCTTAGAGACCAATGAAATGATAGAGAAGGAAAACCTGGATGTCCGTACTATTACATTAGGCATCAGCCTGTTAAATTGTATCGACAGTGACCTGGAAGCTCTGAAAGAAAAGATCTATCGCCGTATTACAACAACTGCCAAAGATTTGGTGGCGACCGGACAGGCCATCGAAAAAGAGTTTGGAATACCGATTGTGAATAAACGAATCTCTGTAACTCCGATTTCTCTGGTGGGTGCATCTGCCTGCCATTCCGTGGAAGATTATGTGCAGATCGCACAGGTCTTAGACCGTGCGGCACAGGCGGTAGGTGTCAATTTTCTAGGTGGTTACAGTGCATTGGTGTCTAAGGGTATGACCAAAAGTGATGAACTGTTGATTCGTTCGATTCCACAGGCGCTGTCAACAACTAATTTTGTCTGTAGTTCCGTAAATTTGGGGTCTACCAAGACAGGATTGAACATGGATGCCGTGAAATTGATGGGAGATATTCTGTTAGAGACTGCGCAGGCTACCAAGGAACACGATAGTATTGGATGTGCCAAATTGGTGGTATTTTGTAATGCACCGGATGACAATCCGTTTATGGCAGGCGCTTTTCATGGTGTGACAGAGGCCGATGAGATCATTAATGTGGGAGTCAGTGGGCCGGGAGTGATGCGGAAAGCATTGGAACCGGTTCGGGGCACGGACTTTGGGACTCTGTGTAATACAGTGAAAAAGACAGCGTTTAAAATAACCAGAGTAGGCCAGCTGGTGGCGAGAGAGGCATCCGAACGCCTGGGGATTCCTTTTGGTATCATTGATTTATCTCTGGCGCCGACGCCGGCAATCGGGGACAGTATTGCCGATATCTTTGAGGAGATGGGATTGGAACGTGCCGGTGCTCCCGGAACAACGGCAGCATTGGCTCTGCTCAATGACCAGGTGAAAAAAGGTGGTGTCATGGCTTCCTCTTATGTGGGTGGGTTAAGCGGCGCTTTTATTCCAGTCAGTGAAGACCAGGGAATGATCCATGCTGTCGAAGACGGTGCCCTGACCCTGGAAAAATTGGAGGCAATGACTTGCGTCTGCTCTGTGGGATTGGATATGATTGCTATTCCGGGTGATACCAAGGCATCTACTATTTCCGGGATTATTGCGGATGAGATGGCAATTGGCATGATTAACCAGAAGACGACAGCAGTGCGCCTGATTCCGGTCATTGGCAAAAAGGTAGGAGATACTGTGGAATTCGGCGGACTGTTGGGATATGCTCCGGTCATGCCGGTCAACCAGTTTGACTGCAGTGCATTTATTAACCGTGGAGGCCGTATCCCGGCTCCGATACACAGCTTTAAGAACTAAAATACATAGACCTCTGCTTGGATACAGTTTCTGGTCATTGCGGCAGAGGTCTTTTCGATCAGTGGTTTGAGGAACAGAGGCGGGTTCGCTCGCAACATTCCAATACGGACTATGTTTGGCGTGTTGGAATAGAAAGGAAACGGTATGAAGAAAAATCAGAACGAAGAACAAACGGTAGGGGAGAAGAATAAATCTGTCCGAAAAAAACTGCCGGTTCCGGCGAAAATTGCAATGGGGGTTCTGGCTGCTGTACTGGTACTGGCAGTTGGCTCGTATGCGTTATTTGATTATTTTTATCATCAGATGAATATTCAGAAGGCAGAGGATGAAACACCTGCTGCCCAGGAATATTTTGATACGGATGAGAATACCGGAAATCTGGAGGAACTGGACCCGAACAGTATTCAGTTAGATAGTGCAGCCGCGGTGGAGAGTGATAAGGAGGTCGTTAATATCCTGCTGTGTGGTGAAGAAGCCATTGGCGGGGGGAGAGGCCGTACTGACAGTATCATGATCGCAACGATTAACAGTGTGGATCAGGAACTGAAGCTGACGTCTATCATGCGGGATTCCTATGTACAGATTCCGGGATATACGGACAATAAGATTAACGCTGCCTACCATAACGGTGGCATGGCGAGTTTGATTAAGACAGTTAAGAAGAATTTCGGGATTGAGGTGGATGGTTATGTTTTGGTAAATTTTGATTCCTTTGAAGATATTGTGGATGCCGTGGGTGGGATCGACATTACTCTGGATGAGAAAGAGGTCCGATATTTGAACAGTACAAATTATATTTCCGATCCTTCGAACCATACCTTGTCAGTGGGAAAGAATCATATGAACGGAAACCAGGCGTTGGGCTTTGCCCGTGTGCGTTATGTGATGCGGGATGGGGAATATGGAGATTTTGCCCGGACCTTGCGGCACCGAACCGTAATGCAGGCATTGTTTCAGAGAGTACAGGATAAATCAACGCTTGAACTGATTGCCATGATTCCTAAAATTTTGCCAATGCTGACGACGGATATCAAGAAAAATGATTTGGTCAAATATATTACAATGGGGGTAAAGGTGCGGGAACAGAATTCTAAGATCGCGACCTTGAATGTTCCGGTGGAGGGAGCGTATAAGATAACCCGGGCCAGGGGAATGTCCATCATTCTTCCGGAGCCTTTATCGAAAAGTGTGGATCAGATGCAGGAATTTATCTATGGCAGTGCTTTGGAATCAAAGGGGAAACCGAAACAAGATGGCGCCAACATTACGATTGGCCAGTGACGCCGGGAAATCATTAAGTAAAGGATAGAGCAAAATGGAAGATTATGTATTGAGTTGTTGTTCGACTGCAGACCGCAGTAAGGAATTTTTTGAGGAAAACGGTATCATCTATGCGTGTTTTCATTACCATATCGGAGAGGAAGAATTTGTGGATGATCTGGGGCAGAGTGTTTCTTTTTCTGAGTTTTATGACAAAATGAGGAAAGGTGCAGAACCGGAGACTTCCCAGGTAAACAGTGAGCAGTTTATCGAGCTTTGGGAACCGGTGTTGCAATCGGGGAAGGATATTCTGCATGTATCCTTGTCTTCCGGTATTTCCGGGGTATTTAATTCTGCCAATATCGCTGCGCAGGAATTGATGGAGAAATATCCAGAGCGCAGAGTGCGGGTCGTGGATTCGTTGGGTGCGTCGGCAGGATATGGGCTGCTGATGGAGTATCTGGCAGAGCAGAAAAAGCAGAACAAAAGTCTGGATGAGGTTTATCATTGGGCAGAGAAATATAAGATGCGTCTGCAATCCTGGTTTTTTTCAACGGATCTTACCAATTATGTCAGGGGCGGCAGGATTTCTCCAACCAGCGCGATCTTAGGGACGGCATTGGGAATTTGCCCTCTGCTGAATGTAAATGCGGTTGGAAAATTGATTCCCCGTGCGAAAATTCGTACAAAAAAGAAAGTGATCCGTGAGATCGTCAAACGGATGGAGGAACATGCCGAACAGGGAACAAATTATGCGGGAAAGGCGGCGATCAGTTATTCAGACTGCCGGGAAGATGCCGAAAAAGTCCGAGATTTGATTCTGGAAACTTTTCCAAAGATTCAGGGAATTAGCATGGACAGCATTGGTACCGTTATTGGTTCCCATACTGGACCGGGGACGGTGGCGTTGTTTTATCTGGGCGATGAGCGGGAAATGTGAGAATCTGTTCTGGCGTTGACGAGGAATTTCTTCCGTCTCGCCTAAGGACAGTTATAGTTTACTAGTACAACGAATATTAAATAATTGGCAGTTTGACGCATCAAATTATCCCAACCGTAATTTACGTTGTACAAGAAAGATTAGTGGAGGTAAGTATGAGCAGTTATCAATATAATATGAAATCTCTCAAAGCGGAGGAATTTATTAATCACGAGGAAATTTTGGAATCTCTGGAGTATGCGAAGAAAAACAAGAATAATCTGGGGCTGATCCGGGAAATTTTGGAGAAGGCGAGACAGGCGAAAGGAATTTCCCATCAGGAAGCCGCCGTGTTAATGGAATGTGAGGATGCCGGAATCAACCGGCAAATCCGGGAACTGGCGATGGAGATTAAGGAGAAGTTTTATGGAAACCGGATTGTCATGTTTGCGCCGTTATATCTCTCAAATTATTGTGTGAATGGATGTACCTATTGCCCGTACCATTACAAGAACAGCCATATCCCAAGGATAAAGCTGACGCAGGAGCAAATCCGCAAGGAAGTGATTGCTCTGCAGGATATGGGACATAAGCGTTTGGCGATTGAGGCGGGGGAAGATCCGGTAAATAATCCTCTGGAGTATATTCTGGAAAGTATTGATACTATTTACAGCATCAAACATAAGAACGGTGCGATTCGTCGGGTTAATGTCAATATTGCCGCCACTTCGGTAGAAGAATATACCCGCTTAAAGGATGCGGGGATCGGTACTTACATATTGTTCCAGGAAACCTATCACAAGGAATCCTATGAGCAGCTCCACCCAACCGGACCAAAGCATGATTATGCGTATCACACGGAGGCAATGGACCGCGCGATGCAAGGCGGTATTGATGATGTTGGTCTGGGAGTGCTGTTCGGTCTGGAGGGATACCGCTATGAGCTGGTCGGTCTCCTGATGCATGCGGAACATCTGGAAGCGGTGCAGGGTGTGGGGTCGCATACGATCAGTGTTCCAAGGATCTGCCCCGCAGATGATATTGACACGGCAGATTTCAGCAATGCTGTGCCGGATGAAATATTTGAAAAGATAGTGGCAGTCATTCGGATCGCTGTGCCATATACCGGAATGATTGTATCTACCAGGGAGTCCCAGAAGACGAGGGAGCATGTATTAAAATTGGGAATTTCCCAGATCAGCGGCGGTTCGAGAACCAGTGTGGGTGGTTATACGGAACCAGTTCGGGACGACAGTTCTGCACAGTTTGATGTCAGCGATACCCGGAGTCTGGATGAGGTGGTTCACTGGTTGATGGCGCAGGGATACATTCCTAGTTTTTGTACGGCTTGTTATCGTGCAGGACGCACGGGAGACCGATTTATGTCTCTGTTGAAATCCGGGCAGATTGTCAACTGCTGCCAGCCAAATGCCCTGATGACACTCAAGGAATACCTGGAAGACTATGCTGCCCCCGAAACAAAAGAGCTTGGGGAGGCTTTGATTGCCAGGGAGATCCAGAATGTGCCGAATGAGGAAGTTCGGAAACGTGCGATCCAATATCTGGAGGAACTGTGTGAAGGAAAACGGGATTTCCGATTTTAAAAGTGGAGGATGCATCCGGGTTTTCATCGGCAAAAAATTGATACGATTCCAAAGGAGAGAATTGGTGATAAATGGCCAGAAAATGGCTGGAAAATAAGGATTCGAAGGGTTCTACTTTGTTGACATAAAATAGTAGGGATAGTATAATAAAAGTTGATACTGACACAGGGCTGTGCTCATTTGTACGTGCTGGTTGTGTCATCAAATTATTGTAAAACTAACAGGAGGTGTGCAAATGAAACAGAAAGGAAGAAGGAAGAAATTCATGTCTTTTCTCCTAGCGTTTGCAATGCTCGTTGGATGTTTAAGCGGACCGGTGTTCGTGAAGCAGACAGCCGAGGCAGCGGGAGGGGGAACGATTGAGTTAGGACAACTGGAGAATCATGGTACTTATTATACGTATCCGGATGCCAATGTAAAAATGTCGGATACCAATAAGAAATTTTATGACATGACGATCACAGTAGATTCGGGATATTTCAAGATACCCCAGAGTAAATTGGATGCAACCAAGGCAATGGGTATTTTGTCTGATGGAACGATTGCAGACAATTACATGAGTGCCGATGATAAGTTTGTCGAGGTTTCTACGGACAGTCAGTATTCCACGATTGTGTTCTCATGGAAAGATGGGACGACAAAAGCGAAGCTGGATGACTTTATCAGCCGTGTTCAGTTTGTTACTACGTCATCAGCCAGTCAGATCGTATCTATTTCAGCGACTACGTTGAATGACAATGAAAAGAAAGTGAATCTCAATGGTTCCGAGGTTTATTTGAAGTATTTTAATGGTCATTTCTACGCGTTTGGTGGCTGGGGAGCGAATGCTACTCTGACTTGGGATCAGGCGTACAAACTGTGTAAAAAGGCAGAATTCGGTGGAGTAAAGGGATATCTTGCCACAATTACCAGCCGAGCAGAAGACCGTTTTATCTTCTCTAATTTCTGGAACGCGACAGGTTGGTTGGGATGTACCCGTGCGAAATTGGCTGAGGGCAGTGCTTATGGAGATGATGACATCGAATGGCAGCCAATTGCCAGAATGAAAGAAGATAACAGCAATGCGCAGGAGGACTTCGTCTGGAAATGGATTACTGGACCAGAGACAGATACGGAATTTGGTTATCAGACAAGTTCGCAGAACAGTACGACAACCGGTGGGTTCCAGACCTATGACAATCATTTTTCAAACTGGGGAACGGAAAAAGACGGAGATGGTTTCTCAGAGCCAAATGGTGGTGGTGGAATTTTCCCTCAGGAAGCATTTGGATATTATGGTCAATATATGCAGGGACGTTGGAATGACCACCGCATTGATGATACTCATGGTTTCTATATAGAATTTGGTGGATTCCCGGGGGATGACGAGAAGTTTAATGAGACCTTGGGAGAGCAGACTTATACAGTAACGAAGGATTCTGCAGATGATTCCGATGATCCGATTAACGATGGTAAGGACGACAAGGATCCTTTGAGAGGCGATGTAGAAATTCTGAACAGGGATCCATATCAGAATTGTGTGGTAGGAACTCCGTTAGAAGCAGATATTACCGATATTCTGGACAGAAACGAGGCATGGGATCTAGATCCAGAGCAGGATCTGTCCTATCAGTGGCTGCGTCAGGATAAGAATGGTGTGCCTGTGATTATTGATGGTGCCACTGACCAGACCTACAACCTGACAGAAGAAGATCTGGGTAACAAGATTATCGTGCGTGTGACCGTGGAGAAAAATGACGATGAGGGTACACCGCATACCTATTTGGCAGAGTCAAAACCTTATAACACTTCCGTAAAAGATAACGAACATAAGAAAGTGGAAATCGGTGGTGTCGTTTTAGTAGAGGAAGATGGCAAGGCAAGCAATGGTGATCCGATTGTAAAAGCAAATATTGATGGAGTGACACCGGAAGGTGCAAAGCCGGTTCTGGATTATCAGTGGTATATCTATGATCCGGATAAGGACAGCTATGAGAAGATTGACGGTGCTAACGAACCGACTTATACGGTTCCAGCCGATAATCAGGGCAAACAGTTAGTAGTTACCGTTACACCGAATGAGGAAAAAGGTGAGGATTACGAGGGTGCAGTTACTTCAACCCCATATACCGTAACCGACAAGAATTCACCGAAAGAACCAATTTCAGGTGTTGTAACCATTGAAAACAAAACACTGGATGATGATGACATTCCGGTTGTAAAGGCAGGAACGATTCTGTCAGCAGACACGAAAGGTGTCATACCGGAAGGGGCACAGCCGACATTGACCTACCAGTGGTTCGTCACGAATGACGATGGTCTGTTCCAGCCGATTCCGGGTGCGACAGATAAGAACTACATTTTGAAAGAGGATGACATTGACCGTAAGGTAGCCGTAGTCGTTTATGGGGATGAGGTAGATTACACTGGATCGGTTAGCTCCGTTCCATACGATGCCAAGAGAACCAATGCCGACATTGGGATTGATCCAAATCCAGGAGAAGATCCGGGAGATGGAAAACGTGTTATCAAAGTAACACCGACGGCAGAAAGTACCGGATACACGGTTTGGGAATTTATTACCCAGAAAGTGCCAGAGGATCTGGTGGTAAAAGATGAAAATGGAAATGAATTGACACCGGATAAGGAAGGATATTATAGCTCTGAAGTTCCAGGTGGTATCCTTTATTTCTATGTTGATAAGGATAAGTCTTATGATATCAAGGAGAGACAAATTATTCGTACCAATACGGAAACGCTTGGTATCCAGATTGAGGATCCAAAGACCGAATATGATCCGTCTACGGATACAATAACGATCACAGTAGATCCTGCCAAGCCGGATTACCAGTATGCGGTATTAAAGAAAGTGGATGGTATTTATCAGCCAGTGACCATTACCCGTGACGAAAATGGTAATTATGTATTCGATAAGGACAGCACGACAAAATGGAGTGATGGTCAGCAGGAAGTGGTTACCTTTACAAAACTTCCGGCAGACGGAACTTACCGTATTGTAGCGATCCCTTGCGAATTGGAAGATGGCAGAAACCCGGATGATATTGATCCGAGCAAGATCATTGACGGTTCCAAGGAAATTGATGCAACAGAGCTCAAGAAGCCGACGGAAAGCCTGCCAATCGAAGATCCAAAGACGAGTTATGATAAGGATACCGACACGATTACGATTGCCGTAGATCCTGCCAAGACGGATTATCAGTATGCCATCTTAAAGAAAGACGGAAACGAGTACAAACCGGTTACGGTAACGATTGACAGCAATGGCAATTATGTTTTTGATGAAAAGGGTACTACGGTTTGGAGTACAGGAAATCAGGGTGTGGTTACCTATACCAAGCTGCCGGCAGATGGAACTTACCGTATTGTAGCAATTCCAATTTCGGCAGGAAAGGATGTCAACCCGGGAAATGTGACGAATGGTTCCAAAGATATTGTAGGATCTGAGGTTAAGGCTTCTGCAAACCAGGGGACGCAGTACACGAAAGCCGAGGAAGATAAGGCGGAGAAGTTTATCAAGGATTATGTCACGGATGCCAAGAAGAAACTGATTACCAAGGTAAATGATGCTACCAGAGATATTATTATATCTGGAGAATCCACCTGGAAGAAGATGACAGCCCGTGAGAAGGCGGCCGTAAATGAAAAATTAAAGGCAAGAGGTTGCCCATATACCTATGAACAGTTGTTGGCGATGGCCAAGAAATGGAAGATTCCTAGCTTTAATATGAGAAAGCTGATGAAAAAGGGAACGAAATCCAAGGTCAAGATGGTTAAGTGTAAAGGCGCAACGATTATCACAACGTCAACGAATAAGAAGGTAGCTACTATCAGTAAAAAAGGTGTGATCAAGGCGAAGAAAGTTGGTAAGGCGAATCTGACCATTACCGCAATTAAGGGTAAATATACCAACCGTCTGGTGATCCGTCTGATTGTAAAGAAGAAATTTAAGAATGCAAAAGAGCTTAAGAAACTCAAAGCAAAACAGATCAAAACACCGACTCTGCTGTTGAATAAACAGAGAAAGCTGAACAAATCAACGAAGATTGGTATTGTAGATCTGAATAAAAAGTCAAAGGTAAAATACAAATCCTTTAATACGAAGAACTTTACGATTAATAAGAAGGGACGCTATAAGGCTAAGAGATTAGGCAGTTCTTTGATTCGAACAACCGTAAAACAGAATAATAAGACGTATATTTTGTACTTGTATCTGACGGGGATTAAATAGTTTGGATCGTATTCTATAGTAAGGATGAGGCCAGGAGATCGGTGGAGAAGATGTTTCACAGATGTTCCTGGTCTCTTTTTTCGGTCTGGTACAACGGATGATTCACGGTACGCTAGGAAGGCGGGTCAGTATACGAGCAAGCCAAGCACAGAGGAAGGGAGAGAATTATGGTAGAAAATCGTAGGGAAATCAGGGAACGGCTGGCAGAATTGCGCCGTCTTATGTTGGAACAGGGGATGGATGTGTATCTCATTCTTTCAGCGGATTTTCATGCTTCCGAATATGTGGGGGAGTATTTTAAGTGCCGGGAATATATGTCGGGTTTTGATGGATCAGCGGGCAGTTTACTCGTGATGGCAGAGGAAGCAGGTTTGTGGACCGATGGCAGATATTTTATTCAGGCAGAGGAGCAGCTGCGTGATACCGGAATTACCCTGTGGAAGATGGGAAACCCGGGTGTGCCTGCGCTGCTCGACTATCTGGGAGATCATATGAAGCATGGACAATGTCTGGGATATGATGGTCGAACCGTCAGTGTTTCCTATGCGGATCAGATTCAGAAACGGTTGGAATCCCTTTCGATTACCTATGTGGAAGACCAGGATCTGGTGGGTAAGATTTGGCAGGACAGGCCGTCACTTCCGGCAGAACCAGTGTGGCTGTTGGAGGAGAAGTATAGCGGAAAAACCCGTGCGGAGAAATTGGCGGATCTTCGTCAGCAATTTCAGCAAAAACAAGTGGATCTGCATTTGCTGGCTTCTCTGGATGACATTGCCTGGCTCTATAACTTTCGAGGAAGTGATATCGCATACAATCCGGTTGCTTTGGCGTATTCGGTGATTACTCAGACACAGGCAATTCTGTATATGGCACAGGAAGCGTGGGAGGGATCGGTGGAGGATGCCTTTTCTCGGGATGGTGTATTGATAAAACCATATTTTCAGATATATGAGGATTTAAAACAATTGGAGGCGGGAAAGCGGATTCTGTTGGATGGAAGATCGGTCAATGTTGCTCTGCGTTCTTGTATTCCAGAGGATGTGAACATTGTCTGCCGGCCAAATCCTACCAGTCTTGCAAAAGCTGTAAAAAATGAAACAGAGATGGATAATATGAGAGATGCCCACATACAGGATGGTGTCGCCGTGACAAAACTGATTTGCTGGCTGAAACAGCAGCAGGCGTCCGGGGAGTTGCAAGACGGTGAATTGACAGAACTGGCCGTGGCAAACCGCCTGGAACAGTACCGGCAGGAACGTCCGCATTATCTGGGCCAGAGTTTTGCCCCCATCATTGCAGCGGGAGAACATGGCGCCATTGTTCACTATGAACCTACCGAAAAAACGGATGCAGCGATTGAACCGAATACGTTGGTGTTAATGGATACCGGGGGACATTATTTACAGGGAACGACAGATATCACCCGTACCGTTGCCATTGGAGAGATCAGCAGGGAGCAGAAAGAGCGGTATACGGCGGTTCTGCGTGGCAATCTCAGATTGGGGAATTCGTATTTTAAGTATGGTACTAGTGGTACCCATCTGGATTATCTGGCGAGAGAACCCTTATGGCGCCTGGGATTGGACTATAATCACGGCACAGGACATGGGGTTGGTTACCTGCTCAATGTCCATGAAGGCCCCCAGGGGATCCGGCAACGGGAAATCGGAAATCATATTGGCACGGTGCTGCAGGAGGGAATGATTACTTCCAATGAACCTGGAGTTTATATCGAGGGGGAATATGGGATCCGCCTGGAAAACCTGATATTATGCCTGCGAGACCAACAGACAGAAGATGGGGATTTCATGCGGTTTGAGACTTTGACGTTGGTGCCATTTGACCGGGATGCTATCCTGCCGGAATGTATGGAGGCAGAGGATCTGAGGCTGTTAAATGAATACCATGCCAGGGTTTATGAAGCGCTTGCGCCGTATCTGACTCCGGAGGAGCGGGAGTGGCTGCGAGAAGCGACGGCTGTGGTGTCGGTTGAGGATATACCATTAGGAGCATAAAAGAGAAAAAACATGGTAATAGATTGAGGTACATTCTATTACCATGTTATATCGTTGATATGTTAGTTATCTATAATATACATCATAAATAATATTATCGCTTTTTCCGGTAATAGTCCGGCTGTTTATATTTAATGCTATTATTGTGCTGGAAGAAGATATGCTAGTAAATAGATTAGAATCGCTTATGGGCAGTGGTAGTATATAGTTACCAACAACGGCGTTTTGCTGAACACTAATTTTAATCAGAATTAATACTTCTTTGGCGGTATTAGGAACAGTGTAACTTGATTTTCCGCTAATACCAGTGCCTCCTTTTATCCATGTTGCTTTTGCGTAAGTATTTACTATATTATTTCCGCTCCCATCCTGTGTAGCTTTCGTGGCAGTATCCGCTTTGTAGGAGTCGTCCGCTTTTCCCAAAAAGCGGACATTGGTACCATCTAAGTTAGAATAGCACATCCATTTACTGTTTGTGACATCCCAGATGCCTAAATTATTACCTGTGGAAATTTGCAGCATACCTGCTCTGACGGTATTGCCATTACTATCTGTTCTGACGATCAGCGCCTGTGGCTGTCCCGTGTTTTTTACTTGTATCTGGTTTCCTATGATTGTGGTACCAAGCAATGTTCCGGTTAATGTACCTCCGGTTTTCGGAAGATATTTGGATGCAATTTCCTGATCTACAGAGAATTTTTGCCAGGAGGTTGCGGATGCATTTGTGTTTCCTGCATTAACAATCATTCTGATATACGTATTGCTATCATTGGAATTAGGCGAACCATATCTGAGAAAAATCTGTTTACACATGGTGCCATATCGGTATACAAGCATCAATCCGTTTGTTACGTTCGGTGGCATATCTGTGTAATTTCGTGCTGCCATAAAAAAGTACATCCCAGAGGTAATTAATGTATTTAAATCCGTTCCGTCTGCTGCTGTACCGCAGTCGCCAAAAGCACCAATATCGTTGGCAGTAAGGTTCACATTGCCTTTGCGATAAGAGGATTCCATATTTCCTTTGATCCCTGTTACCGGACTGCCCGCAAGAACATCCCACTTGTTATCTGCTGTTTTGTATATGTTAGATCCAGCAGGTATGGTAGCACCGGTTTCCTCTTTAAAATTGCTATTGGTAATGAATTGATCAGAAATATTATACATATCTCCAGCTGTTACATTTTCTAAATCTGGCAAGTTGGCAAATGTTACCGTACCCATGGGACGTAGTGCTCCGGATAAACTTTCAGAGATTGATTTTGCCTGCTCAAAATAATATTTTGCATTGTCCATAGCTTCGTTTGGCCGGACATTTCCAGTTCCAATGGCATAACTCTGGGATTGATTTGCGCTATCGTAGGCTTCGGCAGCTTTTGTGTTTGCTGTGTTTGCGCTATTGAAAGCATCATTAGCTTTTGAGGCAGCCGTACTAGCAGATAGTGTGGCATCTGCAGCGCTATTTGCGGCATCGACAGCGCTTGTCTCTGACTGGGCTGCTTTCGATGTCGCTGTGGCAGCATCATTGGAGGCACTTGTTTCCGAGAGTTTTGCATTGGCTTGCGACTGAGCAGCATGCATGGCGCTATCGGAGGCTTCGGCAGCTTTTGTGTTCGCTGTATTCGCAGACTGGACAGCAATTCTGGTTTTTTCGGTAACTTCAGCCAGAGATTGCGTAATGATGGGTATTTCATCGACTTGTTCGCTCTCCTGCCCCGGAATTGCGGTAACCATAATTTTGGCAGGATAGGTTTCTGCAATCGAATTGTCCTGGGAATCAATGAGGGAAAGGGAGAAAGAGACATAGCCCGCTTTTGCCATCATATTTTGATTGATCAAAAAGGTCACACTGGTTGCGTCATACTTCAAAACATTGCCATCCATCAGGTACTTGCCTGATGGGAGAACCCCTAAAAGTTGATACTCTAATACGGTATCCGGTATTATATAAGGTTGGTTGCCATCATATAGATGGGCGATTATTTTCACGGATTGTATGGATCCCTGCATGACATGAATGAGTTGAACATTGTTGGGTTGTTTGATATTTAAGTTAATTTCTTTGATGAGTTCCATGGATGGTTACCTCCTTGTTTTTCCGTTATTCTATATCTTCATGTTCCTGATTAATAATCTGATCTGCGACATCCAGCCCGTCAATGAGTACCGAAGGAACGTGGTAACCACATTCCACCAGATTTTCTAAGATAGACCGAACTTCGTTTACCATGAGACAGGCTAGAGTGAACCAGCCAATCATCATTAAAAAGTTTAGATTGATGCCGAGAATATCATTTCCGAGATGAACAAAAACATCTGACATCAGAAAGGCTACTGCAATGATAATCCAGTAGCCCAATTTTTTGAGAATTCCCAGTAGCCCTTCGCGCGAACTTTCTTTTTTAATTTTGCGTGATCGGTACCACCCGGTCAGCCAATCCAGAATATTAAATAATAGGTAGGCTGCAAAAATATACCAGTAAATGCCAAAGATGGCAGTCATAATAGAGACGATAAATCCCGCTGCCAGGTTATAGGCGTCATTAAATGCTTTCATGAGTTCCTCCTTTTGGTTAGGGAAATAAATGGAAAGGATCTTAGGGGAGAATTTCTTTTATATCAATTTAGGGAATCAGAAGTGTTTTTAGGTTCCTCAATCAAAGGAACATCTCCCCAGATTGCCATGACAGCATGGACAATTTCAGGAGGTTCCTTTTGTGTTAGACGCTCGCGGTCACTGTTCCAGTTTCCGTAAGATTCTCTCATCACCTCTCCAATCTTTTGTCTGGTTTCATTATCTCTTAGTAAGTATTCCTGTGTTGCAATGATCACACCGTTTTTTACAAGATGTTCAATTTGTTTTTCCTCGATAATTTCCATGTTGGTAACCTGCCTTTCTGCATGAATTAACGATAACTGATTGTTAACTTTGCTTGGTTTGTGAGATCTGTGTTTGATACTATTAATTTTTGAATACTGGCAATATCTCGTCCTAATAAAACTTCTGCAAAACCTTCAAAATTTCCTGTTTTATATCCTGAGAGAAGGTGGATTCCTGCAGGGGATGATATGGTATCTGGATTTACGTACCAAGTATAAGCCGCAAGGTTTCCGTTTGAGTCAAACGCACTGATCTGTATTATTAGTTCTGTTGCTATGCTAAAAACACTGGATGTTGAAATATTTTTAAAATTTCCATGATAATAATAAATCTGAGCCCACTCTTTTTCCTGAAGGTTGGGAGCATGGATTTTGGTGTTAGAAGATAATTCTCCCGAGGCGTCAAAGGATAATTTGCCTCCATAATTACCGTTTGTAAAAGAAATACTGTCATTATGTAATTCAGATTTTATAACAGAATTTAAGTCGGAATGACATACCTCTATTTTATTAGGGGAGATAGACACATTAGATGCATTGAGATTTGTTTTGAAGGCCTGAAATGATATTTGATGGTTATAACTATAATCTTCTGCATCTGGGATTAGTAGACATAAATGGGAATAAGAGGAGCCATTCCCCTTGAAAAAGATAACAAAGGTATGGATATCTTTCTTGATACATTGAAAAGAATGTAACCCATTACTGGATGGATTTATTTCACTGCTATTTCCCAATAATCCATGGACAAATGAGGAATAAAATCCGAGAGTAGCCGTTGTTTGGATGCTAAATTGATAGGTCACATCTTTTTGGAAGGTGAAAGAAGACTCGTCCGTTTGTAAGCTGATATTAATATATTTTTTTGTGCTATTGCTGTCATCAGAATTAATGTTTTTATGTCCGGAAAGTAGGATACCTTCCGTAGATTCAATTCCATTTGTGGATACAATGATTTTTTCACTGTCAGCCGTTTCCTTGTTGTCAGTATTGATCGGAAGATACAGATTACCGCCTGTCATATTAATGTCATTCGAAGTGATCTGTCCGGAGAAAATGCCGGAAGTGGCTGTGATTTTTCCTGTAATATTAGCCTTTTCAGCATATAATTCGCCATCCGTGGTTACTCCAAAGTGATTATTTGCAGTCATAGCCCATTTATTTTCTCCAGAGGAACCGGCAATGATTTCACGAGAAGTAATGCCCGTAGGAGAAAACAGGACAGTATCTGTTTTACCCAGTTCACCAAATCCCAATTGAAGACTCCCTGATTTGTTTACAGTTAAGAGCGACTTGTTGTTACTGATAATATGGAACATTTCATCTTTAGCGCTGGTAGTTCCACTGCAATTAGGTACAGGTTCTGAATGTGGATTCAATAAGATGGAGTTATTACCATCTACAAAATAGGCATACCCGCCGCCAATTTTTGGGGAAATGACAGAGTCAGATGAAATCGTTGTGGTTCCCAAGGCAAGGTTGAGATTTGTTCGGAAAGATGTCAGCTCTTGATCTAAATCTTGAATCTCCTTGGGAGGGATCTCATTTTTCCAATGAATAGCGCCGCTATCCAGTAAAATACCGTTTCCGTCAATCTGTACAGAGCCATTTATATCTTGGATCATTAGTTTTTCACCAAGGATCAAATTGCCGATGAGAGTGTCTGCAATCAAGCCATATTTCGTTTCATATTGATTGGTTTCCGGGTTCTGGTACTGGATTTTTCCTAGAGCAGTTTGGGTATGCTGCCAGTTATCATCGGTAAAGCACAGAAGGTTATTGATGATTCGGATCTGTTCGCTTGAGACCTCTCCGGATACAGGATTTGTGTATTTACCTGTGATGCCATATTGATCTATGGTAAAGTCCTGGTCGTCTGCTGTGATGATTTTGGAATGGGCGAGATTGAGGGCGTCATTTTTGATGGCATCTATGGTAAGCTTTGCCTCTTTTCCCTGCTCTGCCTGACGTGACAGAGTTTTTGCACTGGAAGCAAGAGAAGTAGCTTTGGATAAAATATTAGCAATTTCTTCCGTCTTACTATTGGTTTTCCGTATCACATCGGAAAATTCTACAGAACAGTGCGAGAGATCGCTGTAGTCATAAGTAATTCCGGTCAGCCTCATGGTATGGATCTGTCCGTCAATGACCATGTGTATATAGTTGCCCAGATCAAATTTGTTCCAGAAGGGTTTAAATTCGGGCATGACTAAAAGATTGCCGATGGTGGCAGTGGCAGAGTAGGTAATATTACAGGCAGATTCGATTTCTTCCTCGGCGCGTTTTAGGAGATCCTCTACGTTTTGCATCAGATCAGCTTCGCTGATACCTTCTCCGGCAAAATTCTCATTGCGGTAGGTGTCCTGCCTTTTGAAAGAACAAAGTTCATGCCAGAGATTTTGCTTTGGATTGTTTTTGCGGGCATATTGGACCAAACAATACTCCATGTCGCAGATTTTCTTGATTTCCTGGATTCGCTCCATGAGTGTTTCCTGATCTGTTTTCCAGCTGGAAATCTGGAAATTTAGCCATTGCATCCGGGCGGAGAGAAGTTCGATATATTGTTGATATTTTCCAAGTAAATCCGCCTGGATATTAGAAGATGTGCTGCCGTCCGGTTTCAGATAATTTAATATGTCAACGGTTTCTCCTTTGGTCGATATTTTCCCATTTTCCTTGGATAATACAGTGGTGCAGGATGTAAAGGATTTACAGAAAGAATCCAGCCGATTGTAACAGTATTTGGAGTAATGAGTGGAAGGCAAAGGATGTATCTCCTGGGTATTGGGATCTGTAAAAGAAGTTGCTTCCGGGCTGATATTATGTGGAGTAGCTGGATCCATGGTCAAGATCTCGTCGGTAATGTCAGATTTCGCCATGGCAGTATCCAGAATGTGACGGAGATAATTATAGTATTCTGTCGTATATATGGATTTTCCATCCTCATCCTTCGTTGTTATGTGGTATCCTGGAATAACCTTTAAGGTAATGCTGATGGGATTTTGCGTAGGATATTCATCCGCATATTTGGGTTTCTTTTGATCATTTTCAGAGTTCTGTGTATCAATAGAATTCTGTTCGTCCAAATAGTGCCCGTCCAAATATATGTGTGGTTGGAATGTTATGGAGGTAACTATATTTTCATGTCCCTCCCAGGTTTCTGTCTGATAAGTCAGACTATCATATTCTAGCGTGTGTCCCGTAGAGATCAGCAATTTGGCATAATTCATTACAGAATCTGCTATCTGGCTGGCTGTTTGAAACTGATTGCTTGCATAGGCAGAATTAATTTTGCCGTCTGTACCAAAAAGGTATTCGAAGATGTCCTCCGCTTTTTTGTCAGCAGTTTCCGGGCTGGGCATCATTCCTGATTGGTATTCAAGGATCTGCTGTTCCAGTGTATTCCATTGGTCCCAGAGTTGATTATATTCATCCTGGATATTCTGGTATGGAGACCCTGCGTCATAGTTTTCTGTCATCATCCGCTCCCGTTCCTCCAAGGCGGCGAGTAATTCTTTTGACATTTGGGAGCGCTGTAATGACCCGGTTTTCCAGAGGTAACCGTTTCCAATGAGACGGTTAGAGATTCGGTTGGTAATGATGTCATCTGCACCTTCAATTTTAAAGTAGTTTTTTACGGAGTCCTTGTTTCCGGACAGAGTAATGGTTTCCGCCAGGTTATAGGTGTCTATTTCTACCCCAGAATATTCACCAAAGGAAGAGATTTTTGGCGTTGTTCCATTTTTTTGGCAGATAGGGCAGATTCCATCCTGGATATCACGGCATCCATCTATTTCGCAATGGTCTTTTAAATCACGTACCTCAAAGGAACGACGGAATCGGTCAAAGATAAAAATGCACTGGATTTCTTCTGCAATGTCCTGGCAGATCTCATAGACAGAGGTACCGCTCCAGGAAAAGGTATATTGAAGGCTTTTGAGGGAATCGTCTATGTTTTCCCCGTTAATGTTCTCTGCATATTCCGGCATTTCGGAGAAGATACGGTGGAGCAGGGAAGATTTTCGCAGGATTTCCCTTTTTTCATCATCACGAAGAGCTTTAAGCAAAGCGGCATGGTGGGAATTTTTTAAATGATTGAATACGCTGATGTCATTAATATCCCGGTAGAAAATGGTGGGAAATTCTTCATAATAGGTATCTGCCGGATTAGTCCTGCTTTCTCTGCTGATGTCATCTTCGGTATTGATTTCTAAGGTTATTAAGGTCTGGCTGGTCTCTGCTTCACAGATAGATTTGCCGCTACACTGTTTGAAGGTGCCGGCTTCATCGGTAACAGGGGCTTCCAGTTCAAAGATTCCTCGATGTTCTATCTTGATTAATGCCAGGTCGGTAATCTGATTCCAGAGAGGATTTGGAATACCGTCGGTTTCTCGGTATACGGTAAACTGACATTCCCAGTTATTATTTAAGTTTGCTGTGACCTTTAAATCGGATACGGGATAGATTTCTCCGTTCTGGATGGGATGGAATAGACGATCAACCAGGAATATTGCATCCTGGTCAATCGTTCGGTCTCTGTTGATCTGAAATGGGTTCATTATGGCATCACACTCCTTATCGTTCGGTAGGCAAAGGTAACATGGCAGGGTGCGCCGGTTACTGTAAAGCGGTTGATTCGGTTTTCGTCATAGGAAGGGTAATTATCATTAGACGGGATATAATTGAGCAATGGAAGATTTGTGGAAATATTGATGAGACGAGGATAACAGAAATTAAAATCCTCGCTGATGGAACCGTTCGTATGGTTGTGTTGGTGTTCTTTAGAGGTGGAAATACTGTGGTGTAATCCATCAATGATAATCTGTTCTCCCCGGTTGCAATGCTGGATCTGGGTAACGTGGTTTCTGCCTGTACCGGAGGTATTCTGTCCAGCTAAGGTATAGATATTTTCCAACTGGTTCGTCAGGGTCAGGGTACAATCGTTTCCTTCGGTAATTCCGATTTCTATCTGGTCAATTTCCAAACCACCCTGCTTATCACTGTCATTGTAGACGATAAAACTATTCTTTCCGTCTGTTAATTCGACATCAATGCCCTGAATCCCACTGTATCCATAGGGAGCGTTACAGGTCACAGATAATTCAGCACCAACGATCATGCTATTAATGCGGATCCATTCTATATGGATCTGGCAGTAAAAATAAGTGTCTTCATATCCTTTCTGAAAAAAGCGTAGAAAATGGTAGCCGTCACGTCTCTCCAGCCAGGCTTTTAGAAATGCCAGCTCAGATCTGGTAAATTCCATGTCGATAGCAGAGGTAGGATCTTTGCCAACCTGGAAAGTTAATGTTAAGGTCTGTTCCCTATTGGATCCATGAAAGTTAAGACGCTCAGAATGTGCTGGCCGGCTTGTGATAAATTGGATTTCGTCTCCGACAGATGCTGTGCCATCGGTGTTAAATCCATCAAAATTCAAAATGCATATCCCCGCATCCCGGGAATTTACACCGTTAAATTCAAATGCTTCTGCATACATGGGTTTTCCTCCTTGTGTTGTAATTTAATTGATAGGATTTTGTATTGTATTATGATGATTGTTGTTTTCCACCAAAGGATGATGGGGCAAATTGCCGTTTGCACCATTGCAGTAGTTTGATTCGAAATATTGCAAAACGGTATTTCCAATAAGTGTGTATGCGCAGTCTCTGGTTTTTATGAAGTTCTAGGTATAACTGCATTAAATCATCATTGATGTGTTCAAACCGCTCCAAAGAACGGTCTATTTTATCAGCATATTCTGAAGATGGAATTTGGTTTCCCAGGTCATGGTTTTCTCTGCGCAGGTGGTCGTTTTGTTTTTCTAAGCGCTTGATTTTTCTTTTTAAAGTCATGTTTTTTCCTCCTTTGCGTGGGTTCTTTGTCATAAACAGTCCATGTCAGAGTATTACTTTATGATCTGACATGGACTGAGATGCACCGTTGTGATTGTTTAAAATCTTCCTAGCTTGTTGCTCATCATGGTATTTACCTGACTAGATACACCATTACTGACTTCTTTTAAGACTTTTGGATTATGTAATGTTTTGATGAAAGTTTCCACATCCATGACATGGCTGCCGTCCAGATGAATGTCGACGCTGCGGACCACAGTGTTGGAAGCAGGGGAGTGACGTACTGGAACGGGATTGCTTGGCAGGGACGTAATAGATTCGGCAATGGTGTTGAGTGGGACGAGATTCTCGGTTAGTTTCCGGAACTGTTCTGTTTGGGTAGGGGTTAATACACTTTCACCACGTTTCAGGGTTGCCCAGCCGTCGTCGCCGTTGGCAAGTGCAATTTTGTTGAGTTGAGTGGCAATGCCGCCTTGGGAGAAGCCTTGTAATTCACGGAGTTTAGCTAGAAGTTTGGGATCAACATTCAATTTCTGTGAAATTAAAAATGGTATGAAAGTATTTTCTGGAATATATGGGTTTGGGTTGTTGCTATCATAGAATCCCATACTTACCAATTTTCGAATAGCATCGTCTTCATTTGTTACACCAAGTGTTTGGAGCAATGCTGCTTCTTGCTCTTTGGTTGGCGTTTTTCCAAATTCAAATTTTAAATACTGTAATAGGAGGCTGGTATTATAATCCGATGATCTTCCCAGTGCGTATTTATCGTAAGTATTAATGATATCTATAACTTTTTGTCTCTCATTGTTGAAAGTAGTTCCAGCTTCTGTACTCGTAACTGTTTTTTGGGGAATGTTGACTTGTTGGCCATTTTCGGTCACACTAATCACGTTACCTTGATTGTCCTTCGTGATATGGGTTAAGTTACCGATATTATCTGTATATTCATAATGTAGGTTTCCGTCTTCGTCTTTCCAGTTTTTTGTTCTTCCACTGAACTGTAATTGGTTAATTGCATCTGATAAACCGCTAATACTGGTGGCAATGTTAGAAATTTCTCTCGATTCTGTAAATGCTTCTGAAATGGAGGCAGTAATTTTAGTTAAGTTGTTTGAAATGACATCGCCCACGCCCTTGCATATCTCAGAAACACTCATGTTAGCTACGGAAGCAATGAAGTCCTGGAAATCTTCGGATACTTTATTTAAGATCTCTTCCTGGTCCTGGAGATACTTGTCATATTCCATATCTTTCAAATTCTGCTGTTCCTCTTCTAACTGGATCTGTAACTTCTGGATCCTGGCACGTGCCTCTTCTGTGTCGCTGCCCTGTAATGCTCCCAGTTGTTTTTCCAATGAGGCAATGGATTTGAGCTGGTCTGCTACTTTCCGGCGGTAATCATAGAGGTCTTTCTGTGCCTGTAATGCATCTTTGTACTTGGATATATTTTCATCTAATGCATCTGCTAAAGAATTTAAGCTGTCTATGACAAGGGTTTTAATTGATTCCCCAGAGTCATAATTTGCCTTTTCTAATTCATGTGCCTTTTGGATCAGTTCATTAATTTCTGCTTCCAACTCATCAACGTGACCCGTGTATTCCCCGGAATCTAACTGCCTTTGTTTTTCTGCAATTTGATCATAAAGATTGGCAATCTGATCATTGTTATTACCCATCTTAGCAAAGGTAAGGGCGGCATTTGCGAGTCCCGCCATGGTCAGTCCACCCGTCTCTTTATCAGACGGTGTAAAATCACTGTGAGAGAGGATGTCCTGCATGTAATTCAAATCATCTGACTGATAGCCTAACATGGTCCCAATGCGTTCAATTTTGGCAAGGTTGATTTCATTAATCGTTTTCTGGACTTCTGCCCATGCTTTCTGGTATTCCCATGCCTGCTGTTTGAGGGTTTCCAATTCGGTCTCGGCCTTAGTAAGGGCATCACCACTTAGATCCTTCATTTTTAGGGAAATTTTATTGATTTCCTCTACCGTTTTGGTATAGTTCTCCTGGTCTAATTTCTGCTGTTCTTCATATAGTTCTGTAGAGACATTGTATCCATTTGCCTGTAATGCGCCTATCTTGGCGTTGATTGTTGCTTTTTTTGCATTATTCAGGTCCGTGATTAGTGCATATTCCTCTTTGATGTTGTCGATCTGCCGCTGGTAAGATTCCTCGGTTTTTTGTTCTAATTCTAGCCGGAGCCTTTCCTGTTCTACCAGGTCGCCTTTTTCCCCTGCAATCTGCATTTCATAGCTGTATTGTGCCTTGAGGTTTTCCAGGCTCTGCGCTTCAAACTTGTTCTTTTCCGCTGCGCCTTCCGCATTTGTTTCCCTTTGTTGGTTTAGGTCATACAGGGCGGATTGTTCGTCGGAGAGGTTTTGCAACTGCTCGATTTTGTTATCGCGGAGTTCTTTTTGGAGATCTGCTTCAAGCTGGGATTGCAGGGCAGTGTTTTTTTGTAGTTTTGCAATGGCAATCTGCGCCTGGTAGGATTTGTTAATATATTGGACTTCGGTTGCCAGATAGGAGTTTTTTTCTTGTGCGGTGGCAGCAATCTCTTTTTGGGAATTTAATTGATTCCGGTATCCTTCTGCCTCGTTTTGGAGGTTCTCCTGCTTCTCTATTTTGATGTCCCGAATTTCTTTGTCCTTTTTTTGTTTCAATTCAGATACTTGGGGTGATTTTGCCCCATAGGTTTTTTTGGCTACTTTAATCTGGCGTTGATAAGATTTTTTTGTTGATTTTATTTTTTTGTCTTCCAGCTTGTTTTTTTCTTTGGCAGTGACAGCGTTTTCAATTTCTGCATCATACTGGCTGTTTTTTGCATTATGGTGGTCGACCCAGGTCTGTTCCTTCTGGATTTCTAATTCCCGCTTTGTTTTTTTTGCCTGGGCTTTGTTCTGTTTTGCCGTGGCAGCCTTATCTTTGAGATCCATGTATTCCTGGATCTGCTGAGCATTTTTTTCGCCATATTCCTTGACAAATTGGCCATAGTTTTTCCCTTTGATTTGTCCGTTATCGATTTTCTTTTTTAAATTTTTGTCGGAAAATTTAATGCTTTTTGCTTTCCTGGTATAAACTTTTTCTTCTTTGGAATATGCCTTAACTTCTTTGCTGACTGCTTTGATCTGTTTGTTTAGGTTTTGGTTTTTGGCTTTGACGGAGAATAGGTTTTCCAGTTTGGCTTTGAGCAGGTCGACCTTCTGGGTCAGGGTGGTAATGGTGCGGTCTAGCCAGTTGAAGGATTGCTTGGCTTCTTTGGCAGGTGTAATGTTATTTTCTGTTGTGTCATTATCATTTAATTTAGGTGGGGTATCTATTTTTATTTTTTTTGGTTTTTTTAATTTTTCTAGGATTTTGTCCATTTCCTTTTGCGCATTATTCCCGTAATAGCCTTCGCTGACATTGGATGGCATGCCTGCCGATCCGTTTTTTCCTGCTTTTACCTGTTGGTAGGTTTTCATGGCTTCCGCAGAGTACCCCAATTTTTCAACAAATTCTATGATTCCACTGAGATCGGAGGAGAAGTCCAGCGTTGTGCCGTTGATCAGCTTTTTTTGCAACGCCAGCGCATAGAGTGCATTTTTGGTTTGATTGGACCAACCCTTTAACTTAGCAAGATTATTAATTTCCTCTACAGATGCGTTTGCCAGAGAGCTTGTAGTTGCTTTGAGCCATTTCTTTTCTGCATTTAGACCATTTTTCTTTTTGATAAGCGCATCGGTCACAACGGTTTCTGCATTTGCGATTCCAATACTTTTTAATTGGGAGATATAGTAATCTTTGTTGGTTTCGTCTAATTGACTGAGGAAGTTATTGCTATTGACCCATTCGGTGGCAAGTTTGCTTGCTGCCTGCTGGCATTGCTCCATGTTAGATTCCCCGTTAGCCAGGGTTTCCTCAAATTCTTTCCAGGAATCCAGTCCTTTGATACTGGCATCAAATCCTGCAAGGACGCTGTTGTCAATTCCTTTGGTTCTGGTTTCTTTCCTTGACAGATTTTCCTGCTTTTGGGCAAGGACATCGGAGATTGGTTGGATGCCGGACTGTAAGGCAGACAATTGGGAAGATTTATTGACCAGTTGATTCACTGCTTCTGTGGCTTCCTCTGCAGACAACTTGGTCTGATCCATAATGGTAGTGCCGACAGAAGAATTCTCTAGTTCATCGGCGGTCAGTTTCCCTGCTTCTGCCAGTTGTAGAAGTTGTTCTTTTGCTTCCAGGGCAGTTTGTTTATCTTTGTCACTGCCGGTGGTGCCAATGGTGTCCCAGGATTCCTGGAAGGAGAGGGAAGGCTGTTGTTCGTCTTCTTTCAGGCGTTTCCATGCTTCCATGGCTTCTGTGGCATCTGTGATTCCTTCTGTGACAGAACACCATTTTTCATATTCATCTGCCTCATCAATACTGTTTTCCTGAAAGAATTGGTTTAGTCCATCCACATTGCCTGTCTTGAATTTCTTATTTCTTTCGTCAAAGTTCTTCTTTGCCTGCTTCAGGTCTTTTTTCTGTTCCTTAAAAATGACGGGGATGGATATGCCATTTTCCTCATAATATTTTTCAATTTCATCCAAATAGTTCATGGCAGAATCCAGGGGAAGATCCATATCGGTAAATAGCCGGGTATATGCTTCCCGCAGGCCCTCGTTATCCGTATCGTACAATGGCGCCAGGATGTGGTCGTTAATCCAGGTTTCCATACTGCCCCATTTTTTGATGTCTGGCTCTGTCGGATCCAGGGCTTGGACGTGCTTCTGGATGGCTGTGCCTAATTCGCTTCCATACGACTGGACGATGTTAGAATAGTTCTGGTCGGTTGTGAGCCAGGAGAGTGTTTCTGGTGCCAGGGCATCTAGGGACATTTGGATTCTGTTCTGGTGTTTTTTGATCTCTTTATCGATGGACTGATTATCTGCAGTAATGAATTCATTGATTTTTTGGGCTTCTTTCTCGAGCTGATCGATTTCTTCTTTGCTCAGATCCGCTTCCTCTTTCGTGGAATTTAGATGGAGCTTGCCTTCCTGTAAGAAAAGGCTCATCCCGACACCTTGGAACATGTTCACCATACTGGAATATACCTTGCGGTCTTCATCTGTGTTGATCTGAAAATCAACATTGTTCCCAGAGAGTAGTTGGTCTGCAGCTTCCTGCACATCTGATATCATACCTTTTTGTCCTTCTAACGTTTCAATTTCTTCTTTATGTTTTTTGATATCTTTATATGATTTTTTATAGACATCTTCCATGTTGTCGCTGATATCCTGATGTGTCAGTGTCTGCTGTGCTTGGATCAGGTTATTAATACTCTGAGTAATCTCATCAACATTACCAGAGAGGCCTGTGATCTTGTTGCCATTTTCATCGATGGTGTAACCGATATTGGGGAAGGTTTCGGCAAGCTGGTTGCTGAGTTCCAGGAAACGCTGGTATTCTTCCTCCGGCAGGTCGATGTTTTCCCCCGTAATTTGGTTGACATGCTGGGATAGTTCGGCAAATTCCTGGGTAATGCTACTGGTGGATTGTTTCATGCTTTGAAAGGAGGAAAAGGAATTCTGGATGTTTTCACTGGCCTCTTTGGCAGCTTCCTCCAGACGTTCCTCCCGGTGGATCAGGTTGTCGATGGCAGTCACAGCCAGTTCGATGCCTTTGGCAATCAGGAGGCCGGCAACCATCCCTCCTGCGGTGGCTAACCCCTGCAGGGCAACTTTGCCCACTTTGGCAGAGAGAGTCTGTGCCTTGATCGCTTCATTGTGGGCAATGGCAGCGGTTCGTGCTCTCTGGTTGGCCTCCACCAGGTCGTTTCCGGTCAGGTCGGAGAGGTCTTCCGTTTGGTGGATCAGGTCGAGGAGATATTTATTTTCTTCATTGTCTGGGGGTAAAAAGTCACTCCAGGACTTCCCATTTCCCGTTTGGATTTTTTTTTGATTCTTGCGCAGTTTGGTAAGCTTTTGGTCTGCACCTTCTTTTGTCAGTTTTGGGATGTAGGAGTCGATGTTTTGAGAGGTTACAATGTCTCCATTCCTATTTCGTTTGTACTCCTGGTCGCTGACTGTATAGGATCCCAGGTTCTTCCGGAAAGTGTCCAGGAAGCCTGCGGAAGAATCCGGGTTGCGGACAGCATCCTGTGCGGATTGGAATGAGGTGCGGATGGCGATACCCAGGTCGTGGAAGGAGGTACCCAGGATACCGATTTTGCTGGTCCATCTGTCAAAGCCTTTGTCAAAGGTTTGGAATATCATGCTGTGGGGGTGCCGGATGTGGAGCCGGCGGAAAGTGGTGGCTTTTTGGTTCTGCTTTTGCTATAATAAGGTTTAAATCAGGGGAGTAATCCTATCCGGGAAAGAGTGAAGGAGGAAAAGAATATGCTATATTATTGTAAACGGTGTGGGGATTTTAAACAGAGATATGATGGCCAAGAAAAAAAATGTTACTATTGTGATAGGGAGTTGTATCCTGTGCCCGAGGAATATTTAGATGAGGACGAGGATGATATGTTTAAAACAGAGGAGCTCAAGCAGGAGTTCATTGAGAAGGTTCTCAAAACCTCCCCGGAATTTGATCAGGAGGAAATGGATAAACTGGAGGAATACCAAAAGAGGGTTGCCCGTGATAACAGTTATGCAGAGTATGAGGGATGGGCGATGGGTAATCAATGGGGTGTACATTGTCCGTACTGCAATTGTACGATAGTTACACGGGTCAATGGGAATCAATCTGCATGGTTTACCAAAGCGTCTCAAGTTGGGAAGCAGTTCCAGTGTTGGAAATGTAAAGCATATTTCTGATTCTTCTTTAACTTTAGAGAGTATTATAAACTGATAAGAAGAAAAAGGAGAAAAGGGATATGCTACATTACTGTAAAAAGTGTGGGGATTTTAAAAAAATGTATTCTGGCCAAGAAACAAAATGTTACTTTTGTGAAAGGGAAATGTATCCGGTGCCGGAGGAATATTTAGATGAGGATATCGATAATATGTTTAAGACGAAGGAGCTCAAGCAGGAGTTCCTTGAGAAGGTCATCAAAACCTCTCCGGTATTTGATCAGGAAGCAATGGACCAATTAAGGGAAAATCGTGAGAGGAATTCCCGTGTTAATGCTCGCATTGATGCGGAGTATGAGGGAAAAGCGATGGGGAATCCATGGGGCGTGCATTGTCCCTACTGCAATTGTACGGTGGTTTCGCGGGTCAATGGGAATCAATCTGCATGGTTTACCAAAGCGTCTCAAGTTGGGAAGCAGTTCCAGTGTTGGAAATGTAAAGCGTATTTCTAATTTTTCTTTAACTTTAGAATATGTTGTAAAACGATAGAAAAGAAAGGGAGGAAGGAAATATGCTATATTACTGTAAACGTTGTGGGAATTTTAAACAGAGATATATTAATCAAGAAAAGAAATGTTATTTATGTGATAGAGAAATGTATCCGGTGCCAGCGGAATATTTAGATGAGGACATTGATGATATGTTTAAGACGGAGGAGCTTAAACAGGAGTTTATCGAGCAGGTCATCAAAACCTCTCCGGAATTTGATCAGAAAGCAATGGACCAATTAAAGGAAAACCATGCAAAGTATGGTCGTATTAATGCTCGCATTGATGCGGAGTATGAGGGAAGGGCGATGGGGAATCCATGGGGCGTGCATTGTCCCTACTGCAATTGTACGGTGGTTTCGCGGGTCAATGGGAATCAATCTGCATGGTTTACCAAAGCGTCTCAAGTTGGGAAGCAGTTCCAGTGTTTGAAATGTAAAGCGTATTTCTGACATCTGTGTTTTTTCTGCGAACAGGCGAAAGGGGATCTCGCTAGGATCCTTTTCTGCCTGTATTTTTTTGATTTCTATGTTTCGTGTCCTCTATTCTATTGGATGTATTTATTTGTGGCGTCTCCGTTTCCTCCACATACGGCTAGGAGAACTCCTTGCATGTTCCTGTTTCTGCCCATGGTTTCATGGTTGCTATTCAGAAACAGGAGAGCAGCATCACTCTTTTGGTTTGTACCCAGTCACGCACATAAGATTATGTGGGGGAATTTCCCCGGCAAGTTTTCCTTCTTGGTTTCGAGTACCTCTTACAAGCCTTGCGACTCAGAACCGTTTATACTCTGTGAACACTTCCCTTGTCAGATTGGTTTATTTCTTAAACAATATAGAATCTGCTATATTTGAAACGAATTGTATCTGATAAGAGACTCCGTTGCTGATTGGTGGTTTAGTCCGTTTTTATGGACACGTCACTTAGGTTTCCCTTATGACCAGCCGTATGTTTTCTTGCCATTACTGACATCCTTTCGGAGTGCATGTCACGCCCACCGTTTCCGGTCACGTTGTAGCCCTACGGCACTATCTATTCACTATAATGTAGCTTCCCAGCACTGGGGAATAGCAATCCCCAATTACGGTTCGTTTTATAGAACATCGTGAGGTGACGAGTCTCACACATTCCTACCTTTGTGACAGATCCGCTTAGGCAGGAAGGGCATATCCAAAACGATGACAATATTTTGAAATCCGTACACTCATACGGCATTTACCGATGTTCTCGAAGCTTTTAAATGCATTCATTGTTATTACAAATGTTTTTAAGTCATCAAATATTTTAAAAATTCCGTTTGGAGATGGTTTTGCATTTTCTGATTGTTTTCCAATCTTTTGAATTTCTGAAGAGATTTCTCCACTTGCTTCCCGGACACTTTTAGTGATGTTATTGCTGATGGCGCTTCCAATTTTCTGTCCGATTTGTTGGACTTGTGTTTCATCAATTTCTATACTGGAAACCGTAATTTTATTTCCCAGTAGATTATCTAATTGTTTTTCTAGAGCAGATATGGATTGGGGATCTATTTCTGCCTGTAGTTTGAGATTGTCAAGCTGCTTCTGGATTTCCAAGATATCACTGCTGACGTCCTGGGAAGATTTTGCCTGGTCCAGTTTGGCTTGAAGGCTTAGGATAGGGTCGTTCATAGGTGTTACCTCCTTTGGTAGTGTGGTTGCCGGAATGGCAGTGGTTGGTGTTTATTTATATAAAACATGGTAGGTACCATGGAGTTTTCTGATGTTTTCTTTGGTATCTTCTTTCATCCTAGCATGATATTTTGTAATGATACTAATAATTGACACTATGAATATGACTTTATACTAGGCTATAAGATATGTTAATACAAGTTGTTTCATAGTGATCCTTTTTCGAGATTACAATGATTAATCGATTCAAGATAGGTTTTTGCACAGAACACACAGGAGGATATGAATATGAAGAAAAAGATTAGTATTATTTTATTTATGGCATTGATCATTAGTTTAGTGCCATCAAATGCAGTTTTGGCAGCCAGGAAAGTATCACTGAGTAAGAAGTCTTTATCACTCGTTGTTGGCAAATCAAAAAATCTAAAATTAAAAAATGCAAGCAAGGGCAAGGTCAAATGGTCTTCTTCCAATAAAAAAGTAGCCACAGTAAATAAAGTGGGGAAAGTGAAAGCCAAAAAAAAGGGCAAAACTGTCATTCTTGCGAAATATTTGGGGAAGAAATATAAATGCAAAGTTACCGTTAAATCTAAATCAAAAACTGCTGATCCATCCTCTATCCCAGAGACAAAAGAACAAGATCCTACGCCAAAGCCAGGAGCTTCAACAGATTTACCATCTGCAGAACCGACGGTTCAGCCCACAGTCCCTGCGAAAGGAGTATTAAAAGTCCCTTCGAGTAAGATTGAAATAACGGAATCAGTTACGCTATCTTTGTCTGGAGCAACAGCAGAAAGTTGGAGAAGTTCTGATGAAGATATTGCTTCTGTGTTCGGAGGAGTGGTTATTCCATTTGCAACAGGATCTGTTCAAATATATTGTAAGGATACCAACGGATTTGAATACTCTTGTAATATTTCCATTGTATGTCCGGATATAACGTTGCGGGCTGATTCCATTTATAGTAAAAAAATTGGAAATAGTACATTTTATGGACTTGATTTTATAGTTACGAATCGTTCCGATTACGATATTAAATTTGGTGGAAAAGATTCGATGACGAATGAAGATGCTGTAGTAACATATTTTTATCAACATGGTTTTGACCAAGATCTTACCGCTGTATTTGCGCTTACTCCGACTTCCCCATTTGATACTGCAAATATGAATAAGACGATTGTGTGTCAAAAGGGATATGAAACGACTATTTATGCATTTGAAGGAAAGACAAAGTATTTGCCATCCACAAACAGCCATTTTCTTTGGACAGTCACGATTGATGGAGAAAAATATATTATGTTGACTGATTTTTATGGGGATATCCTTGCGATGGATTCGCAGGGACAATCTGATATATAATGAACTAACAGGAATGTAGGATTATCATATAAAATAAATTAGCCAATAAAAAAGGTGCTATTGCTACTTTAGATTCTTTCTGAACTTTGCAATAGCACCCTTTCATTGACTGCTTTGGTTAAAGTTTTATAAAAATAGATATTGATATCAACTCTTGATCTTCAATTTCCTTAACAGCTTTTTATTAATCTTGCCATTTACCGTCAACCCTTTTTTACGCTGATATTTCCGAATAGCCTTTTGGGTTTGTCTGCCACAGTGCCCGTCAGGAGAACCACAATGGTATCCCAATTTATTGAGTCTGTTCTGCACTTTTTTAATCGTAGAAGCATTATAGCCGGATGATTTTTGCTTTGTCGTTGTTTTCTTGTCTGTCGAGGAAGTGTAAGGGCATACTCCATGTGGATGTAAATGTGGTTCCAAACCGTGATGATAATGGTAATCGCCAAGTCCACTTCTGTTCTTGTAATCATGATGTCCGCCGTGATGATCAGTTCTTCCGGAATGTGCTGTTGCTATGTTTGAAGAAAATAACAGACAGGCACATAATGTCATGACAAAAACTTTTTTCAAAATCTGCATATGATATCCTCCTTATACAATATTTGATATTTTGATTCTATCATGATATCAGGAAAAGATCAATTCAGAATTCAATGAAAGTTCTCACTATTTTCTTTTTTTAAAAGGTTATTATTGAAACTCTCTGATTTGTTACAAGAGGATTTGTCCTGGGAATCTTCAAGGATCCCATATAAACCAACCAGGTCGTCCGCCGAAACACCAGCTTGAAATACTTCATCTATGTTTAATTTTTCAATAGGGACATGGACCTCGGATTCCAGGAGTTCGTTTAGATCCTCTGTAAACTGTTTCATTAGGGATTCATTTTCTTCTGGAATGGAAATCATGCCGGTTTCATCTTCTGTGCCGTATTCCTTGATTTTTTCATTTCGGATTAATTCAAAATTGGCAATCGGTATTTCCATGTTTTTGAGGATACCAAGCAGTTTGAATTTAAAAACGGTTTGGATTTTTTGTGCAGCATCACAGTCAATTAAATTTTTGATGAATTGATTTAAAATAATTAGCTCTCTTACTTTCATTTTCATATCAGTGTTCCTCCATAGATTCTGTTTAAGTTGGGGATGTGGATGGCATTTTTTAACCTTTTAATTTGGCTTTCATTTTTGTATGGGTTTTTGTTCCGTAGATTCCATCGGCAGTGAGGGAATGTTTTTTCTGAAAATTTTGCAGTTGTTTCTTTGTGTCCGGACCAAATTTTCCGTCGATTTCCAGCTTACATCCCAGGACGAAGTTGAGATCCTGCTGTAAATACCGGACTTGGGTTCCCTTGCTTCCCTGCTTTAGATTTGGAGTACAGGATGCCAGGGGTGGTACTTTTTTGGAATTGTTCTGTACTGATTTTGGGACATCGTAATTTGGCCGGCCATATCCGGCGATCCTGCTGTTATACAGGGTATAGAATTTCTTAAATACACCGCCGCCGTTTTTGACGACACCAGAACTGCCAGAGGTATTTCCTTCGATCGTATAAACATATCTGGAATCTACCTTGTAGACTAATCCGGTATGGCAGATTCTGCTGGAATCCTTAAAGAAGATCTGGTCGCCAACTTTTGGGTTGGAGGTGTGCCATGCTTTCTTATTTTTATACATCTGTGCGGAAGCTACTGTGTAGTCATTAAAGCCCCCGCAAAGCAGCTTTTTGGCGGCGGTTAGTCCATATGCTTTATAGAAACACCAGTCTACAAAGGCATCACACCAGGCAGCAGGGAAATCCATGACAGAGGGGCAGATTTTATGCATATCTCTACCGTATTTAGTGTAATTGTTATACCCTGCATTTTCCACTTTGCTGTCCAGGTTTTTATTGGATTTTTTCTCTAAATAGCCTACCTCGGCGGTCGCAATTTTTATTACTTTGTCAACGGTATTTGCCATAATTTACCTCTTTTCTGTATTCATTTATTTTGGCCGGTTTTCTTTCCATTTCTGATAGGCCCATTGTGTTTCGGATTTCAGGAACCAGCATACCAGTTGGCCCTTGCGCTTCATTTTTTCAGATTCACAGGTATAGACGGGCTGGATTCCCCGGGAAGTATAGAAGATAACTTGTTTGAGCAGGTCAATCGGGACCAGATTTTCTTTTCCATAACAGTCAAAGACATCCTGCAAGGTTTTTAATTTTAATCGCGACATAGTGATCCTCTCTTTCAAAAGCAAAAAAATAGGGATAATACACTACAAATAAGATTGCAGTGTATTATCCCTAAGCAAACTACAATACAATCCTGATGGTAAACCTGATTTTCGTAATAGGGGGAAATTACTCTTCGATTAATACCAGATCCAGGATGTTATCGTCGCTGTCTGCCATAAGATCACAGGTAATCGTGATAGATCCCGGATCTCCGGAGTTAGAGAAGCTTAATGACAGATTGCTCTGTGGAGCCACCTTGTATGCCGTCAGCTTATATGGGAGAATCTGGTCATCCTCTGTCTTCATAACAGTATCGCCATAAACGATGAAGTTCTTCGGGAAGCTGGTAGATTTGATATTGATTCTCTGTACGCCGCTTGTCATTTCTTTCATATAGTAGACAATGACTTTATCTGCTGCTGTCAATGCAGAAGACAGGGTGATTTTGGAACCGGTTACGGTACACTCTAATTCTGTGCCACAGTCATCTCCGTCGGCATAGACAACAACGCTTCCGGCAACCGGTGCTTCTGCCAGGTCGATGGAAGTGCCGTCAGCGTCAACGGCTGTTTCGATTCTGGTAACGAACTTCGCAGATTTGCTCATTTCACCGCCAGTGATTAACTGCCACAATTTCACCGTCTGGATCTGTGTCTCAATGGTCATTGTGCCGCCGCGTTCTCCGGCGAACTGAACGCGTTTCGGATGGCCTTTACCACCGTATGCAAATACGGATTCCCCTGTCAGCTCCGTGGTGGATACGTTTGCGAAGTCCACGTTCAGGAAAGGCTTTTTGGTTGCGTAATCGACGAAAATCAGATCACATACTTCTCTGTTACTCATAGTTGGATTGTTCATAATTTGTTCCTCCTTTGGTTAGGTAATGGGGTTGTCGTTGTCTATTCTTTGAAACCAGGCGGCTGCATCAAAGGTATTATCTTTATTACCCCATGCAGCAACGCTCATGGATTGAATAGCATAGATACTGTTGTGGGATAGCCTGGAGAAATTGTCCCAGAGCTGGAAGATCGTCAGATCCCAGATGTTGATGAGATTCAGGGTCGGGCTTTTCCCGGCAACAGCAGAAATAATGTTTCCCAATTCCATGTTTTTGTCTGCTTTGGTCTGTCTGTTTTTTTCCGACCTTCCTTTCTGCAGTTTTTTGATAATCTCTATGGCTTTTTTGCTTTTTACTTCGGAAAGATTCGTTTCTGTCCGTGATTGGATACAGTTTCGTTTACAGATCAGGGCACAGAGTTCCGGATAGTTTTCTGCGGTAATACTACCTGTTTCTATGTCCTGTTCCTGCACGAGAAAACAGTGTCGGATTGGAGAGTATTGAATCGTTTCCTGAATAAAAAAGTCCAGGATTTCTTGCAGTAGATTTCGGGTTTGCCAGCCAGCGAGTAAACAATCGAAAATATTCCACTCCGCCTTTTCTTCTTCGGACAGGCGGTCGTAGGTTTCCTGTTCTCCCAACATGGCAAAATAGGTTTTGACATCCATGAGAAGTACCGATAGATAGTATTGGTAGGTCTCATAACCAATTTGAGAAATATCCCGTAATCGGGGGGAGAGGACATTGCAAACACCAGGAATCGAAAGGGGTTCCGGTGACAATAAATCAAAATAGCTTGTTTTCAATGGGTTACCTCCTTTTCTGGCAGAACCGATCTGTTCTGCAAAAGACACAGGTGACAGGGCTGCGGACCCGCAGTCCCGTCATCTGCAACAGAATTGAGAAATAGTTAGAAGGAAGGGAAACGGGGAAGTCCGTTTCTTCATCAGGGCAACAGCATTTACTTATTGCCATTTGTGATTCCATAGGATAATTATTGTTATCCGTTATTTACTTGATTCATTCTGCTGTTTCGTCCAATAGAATCTTGGTATGTCCGATCAGACAAAATTTGCTCTGCCTAGCAAGTTTACACCCTTTGGAGAAACGGTCTACCTTGCGTGACGTATGGTCTATCCGTGTGCTCGATCGCAAAACTCCCCACATGCTACGTTTGTATGTGTGTTCAGACAGTGCTTCCGAGCACACACAGATACGTCACTGCAAGGTAGCGTTTCTCACAAAGGGCTATTGCACTACGGCAGAACAAAATTTTGTCTGTCTCGGACATTACAGATTACTTCTGAACGAAACAGCAGGATACTGGAATTTGACGGATAACAACAATTTATCCTTTTGTCAGTAATTGAAAATGGCAATAAGTAAATGCTGTTGCCTTAGTTTCTTCATCAGGGGGCATTGCAGGGATTGGACAATCCTAATAAAATCAAGGGATTTCTCGATACCGTTTCCATTAAGTCTGTACAAAAATATAAATCTTGATCGAAGGATGGGGATTATTATATGAAATATTCCGTTGTTTCATGTTCGGGGAAGTGACAGCTAAAACAGCGTTGGTTTAGCTGTTTTTGGAAAAGCATCGAAGTAGGTTATCCGGGTTGATTTCATATAATACTTTTAAAAGGATGGCTTTGTTTTTGTTGACCTTGGAAGAGATGCTTTTCTGGTTTCGGAGGGATCCGGGCAGAATTTTGAAGCAACGGTCAATCATCCAGGAAAATAACCCCAGGTAATTCTGTGATATTTTTATTTTTCGAATGGAAGCGATGAGGTCGTCAAAGTCACTTCTTAATAATAGGTACTCATCATCTTCTTGGTCATCGTCTGTATGGTACTGATATAAATGGATGGAATATTCTGCAATCAGGTCTTCTACTTTCCGACACGTCCGTATATTATTTTTCATAGGAAATTTCTCAAAAAAATGGCTCATGGGTAGTGTTGGATCTGGATGATGGAACTCGGAAAGATTGAGCTGATACAGGTAATTCATGGGACATTGCAGATCTTTATTAATTTGTTCCCACGAAACGTTCTTTTTAATGGCATGCCAAAAGGAAGGGTATCGGTGAGTCTTGATATCCATATCATTTTTTATACGTCTGATTTCATCTCCTAGGTTAATATCGTATCGGCGCTTCGCATTATCAATGGCTACCTGAGCTAATACTGCCAAAATACATACATATTGCATATATTTAGAATCGGTAAAATTACAGGCATAGGTTTGTGCAATCTGTGCCAGGTTACTGGACTCGCCAATATTTAATTGGGAGCCGGCCAGCTCATTATCCAGCCTGGCATATTCCTCCTTGCTATTTTGATAAATTTTAGGATCCATAGGGATATTATTGACAATGGTAGGATATTCGCCGTAACATTTTTTTGCATATGCGACGATATCTTCCTGATTGGTGGTATAACCGCTGTCGGAATCCTGATCGCTTCCGTTGTTCCGATCCTGAAAATCTGTACCGATGAGATTGACGGCAATGATTTGTTTACCGAAATGAAAATACTTAGGCAGAATTTCGGAGGAAACATTATGTAAATAGGTAAGATTATTTTTGCTGTTGAACGGACTTCGGAAAAAAGCCAGATGACTATCTGCCGGGAAGCGCTCTGTGTAGCATTGAATAGTACCCGGCTCTTGATCAAATGTCATATCGTTATCGACGCTTTCCTCCTGACCGGTTGCAGCGTACAGAAGCATGGCGTAAGGGGATCCAACGATTACCAGATTTTCGGCATCCTGTAATAATTTTCCCGTTTTCATCTGAAATACATAGTTTTCAATAATTTTTCTCTTGCGCCTGCGAAAGTAAGAGCTTCTGATAAAATCTGGATTCTGACGGCACAGAGCGATTAACACCTCGTAATCATTGGAGAAGTTTTTATTTTTTTCCAAATACTGTAGAAAACATTCCGCATCCTGTTTTAATTGATTGACATAAGTGATACTTTTCTGGACCACTTGTTCCATGATAGACAGATCCAGAGAATTTACCATCTGATAGCTCATTTTCTGGACCTCGCCCAGTTTGCTTTCATGCGCTGTTTTTACAATGCCGAACTGGTTATTATTTTCAGAAACTTTGTTGCACCATTCTTGATAGCTTACCCCAAATTTTAGCCATTTCATGGCATTATCTGTAGTGATCAGTTTGATATCCCGAACAAGGTGTTCCGTTCCAAACATATCCTGAATGGTAGCGGTTTCGTATTCATTACCGAAATAATTGCGGAAAAAGGTTTGAATTTCCGCATGGAATGCTGCCATTTTACAGAAATGATGGCGGAGTAAAAGGTATCCATTCCCCCATTCCGGAAATAAGCTGCTGTCGATGAGTGCCTGTCCATCAAATAATGTGTTTTTTAATGGATAATTCTGAATAAACTTTGTGATACAGTGTT
Source organism: uncultured Clostridium sp. (assembly GCA_947644195.1). Lineage (GTDB taxonomy): Bacteria > Bacillota > Clostridia > Lachnospirales > Lachnospiraceae > Butyribacter. The sequence goes on along the minus strand of CANRZB010000008.1, from coordinate 16,273 downwards.
TTTTTTCATCGGTTTCTACACTTATGACACTGGTAGAAAAAGAGCGGTCAACATCTTTTAGGATCAAAATATTTTTGGGATCAATTTGGATTTTTCCTACAATCGTGCTGGCAATCAGGGGCGCATAGGCGCTGATTTCTACCAGGGGAGCATGGTTTTCCGGTAATTGGATTCCCATGTACAAAAATGAAAGGGCTTGATGGTATAATCGGTCGCATAGGAAGATACAAGACCCCTTTTTTGCTTTTCCTGTGCTGCGATATAACATGTTATAGTGAATTCGTTCCCGTTTTTTTATTTCGCCATTTCGCTTTCTGGATAGATATTCGATTTCAATTCCGTCTCGATAAATCATTTTTCGTAATTCTTCTTTGGAATAATGGATATAGTTGTCTTGGAGGTTCTGTGCATTTATATATAAGGAAGCAATGCGCCTTCTCTTGTTCTTTTTTTGTATGATTTGTTTTTCATAGCACTGTGATTTGGCTAATTTATATTCCTGACGAGCTTTTCTGGCTATTGTTTTTAAATGTTTCTGTTCTTCCTCATAGGAGCGGGACCCATAATGAAATTCCAGACAGATGATATCTTTGGTAGAATCGTCTTTTTCCAGTTTTAGACCATGTTCCATGAGATAATCCAGAAATAAGCTATTCGTAAACATGGAATTGGTAAATTCGTAATGGTTTCGAACTCCATGATTATATTCCCATAACGTACTTGCTTCAATATTTTTGATTTTAATTCCGTAGTTGTTCATTTTTAACCACCTTTCTTACCCAATTGCCATTTTTCCAGAGTTGATTTCGTTTCACTTAGCGAGTTTACGAGCTTCGTGAAACGCTGGCTCTTGCATACCTTTCATTCGATCTCTGGCTTCCGCTTGTTTTTGGCACCACCTGTCAAAACTCCAATCCCTGCTGATTTTATCTGCCATGCTTTTCATGGTCTGATGTCCTTCAAAATCAAAGAGAGTAAGTGCTCCATAATAAGAGTTGTGATTATCAGTGTTGTCCAATAGTTCATAAAAAGTGTTTTTCATATGCGTTGTTCCTTTCTTTTTTCATTGGCGTCGCTGTTTTTCCCCATTTATTTTCCAGGAAAGGAAGGATTGCCGAAATGAATCGGGAAAGTAGCGTTAGCGTCCATGTATTCTTTCTGCTTTTTGAAATTTCTTTTTTGTTTTTTTGTCAAAGACAATTTCAGAAAGACGAACATACATTCGAAAATGTTCTTGACAAAACAGAACGTGTGTTCTATACTATAATAAATCAAGGAACTGGTAATTTTTGGAAGATCTTAAATTCAGATATGAGGTGATGTTTGCATGGAAGAGATCATTCGTCAGTATTATGCGGAAAATGCAAGGAAACTTCGTCAGGTGGTTCATATGATATTAAAGAAATTTGGAGGAGTTTCGGAAAAGGACTACCATGATTTTTATTCAGTAGCAAATGATGTATTTGCAGATATTATTAGCAATCATCGTTATGATCCGGCAAAAGGTTGTTTTGATGGATTTCTGTATCGTGCGTTGCAGTTGGGAATCATGGATGAATTTAAGAAACGAAACAGTGCAAAGAGAGTTGCCAGAGTGGAGGAGGTTGATGAATATGGAAACCAGGTATTGGATGAGCAGGGCAGGCCAAAGACTGTGCCGGTTGCAGATCTCTGTCTAGATGCGCCGGTAGGAGGGGAAGGAAATAGCGCAATCATAGATCAAATTCCATCTGATTTTGATATGGATACGATGGTATTGGAACGGGTGCTTGGTAATCAGGAGGGGGGAGTGGAGCGCTATTTAGATACGCTTCCGAATATTCAGAGGCAGATTCTTCGAATGAAGATGGAGGGATTTTCGGTTTCTCAGATTGAGCAGAGACTGGGTTTGAGTGACAGGGAATATAGGAGACAATTTCGACAGATTACTTCTTTTCAGAATATTAAGACCGTTCGTCAATTATTTATCAATTCCAGTAATAATGATTCCGGGATACAGAATGACAGGCTATGGCAGTACCGTACGTTTGGCATAGAGCGGAAGAAAGCAGTGCGTTCTTGTGCCGAAAGTAGTGGACTGAAACGAAATGAGATAAAAAGGTATCCCGGAATAGAAATGCGTGCGTCTGGGCGGACTACGCAGTGTGGGAAAAACGGAAGCAGAGCAGATCGTTTCACTGCGGATCATGTTGGTCTGGAAGAGAGCCAAAATAAATGTAAATCGGCGTTAGACGTGTTGGTGTCTGGACGGATGGCACAGTATGGACAGGACAAAAAAAGAACAGATTGTTCCTGTACAGCAAATGTTGCTTTGAAAGAGACCTCAACAAAGTGTCATCCACAAATTGGCGTGTCGATCTCTGAAAAGATGGCGCAGTGTGGACAGGGGAGAAAAAGTGCAGGTTTTTCCTGTGTAGAAAGTATACCCGGAAAACGGAGCAAAACAGATGAAAACGTAGGGCGTGAGCGTCTAGGATCTGGTTATTTGGTGCAAGGTCGATTGGTTGGACAAGGGGAGGATGGAATGATGATGACAGCAGTAACGGCGGAAAAGAGCAAACCAATGCAATATTCGATTGCATCCATTAATAAAAAAATAGAAAACCGGACGATTCGGTTTGACCATCCTTTACAACGGGAATCAGATCAATGGAGTCCTTCCATGAAAGGAAATTTAGTTTCTGATATTTTGCAAGGTAATCCATTGCCGGAAATTGTGTTTGCGGAGCAAATTATTAATGGCACTCCTGTAATTTGGGATTTGGATGGCAAGCAAAGATGTACCAATTGTTATTCCTATGCCAACGATGGATTTAAAATCTGTCGAAATATTCGAAAATGGAAGATTCAATATCTGGCGCAAATTAGAGATGCCAAAGGAAGACCGATATTGGACGAGAATGGGTTTCCTATGAGTGAATACCAGGAATGTGACATTCGAAATAAAAAGTTTTCTCAGCTTCCTGTAGAATTACAGGAGAAATTTCTGGACTATACATTTAAATGCGATCAATACCTGAACTGTGACAGCGAAGACATTGCCTATCATATCATTCGATACAATGAGGGGAAGGCAATGAGTAAATCGCAGAAGGGAATGACTAGAATCGGAGAAGAATTTGCGGTGTTGGTAAAAGAGATCTCTGCCATGTCTTTTTTTCGTGAAGGAAAAGGTTATAAGGAATCCGAAGCAAAAAATGGTACGTTAGACAGAGTAGTCATTGAATCTGTGATGGCAAGTAAATATCTGGATCATTGGAGCAAACAACAGGAAATTATTTGTGAATATTTAAAAGAAAATGCCAAAGTAGAAGATTTCAGGGAATTTCGCAGCATGGTAAATCGTTTGGGCAGTGTTATAACAGAGGAAGTTTCCTATCTATTTGATTCGAAAAATAGTTTTCTATGGTTTGGATTGTATGCACGGTTCTTACAAACGGGTTGTCCAGAGGACGCTTTTATTGCATTTATGTCAGCCTTTGCTGATAAGCTTCATGGTAAATCAATTGATGGTGTCAGTTTTGATGAATTGTGTACGGATAAAAAGACGGGGAAAGCCAGAGCCACTAAAGATAAATACATTGTTCTTCCAAAGATAAAATTATTGGAAAAATTGATGTTGGATTTTCTGAATACCAAAGAAAATCAAGATTTTGCTAGGCAGAAGAAACAACCTAATGCTGTCAAGGGAAGAAAAAAACAGTCAGATATTGGGGAGGAGGAATTTATTTCAGAAATGGTCGGGATTGATCCGTTAGAGATTCGCCATGATCTGGAGTTTTACCGAGATTCCCTCAAAGATCTGGTGGGAAGAACGATGAAATATGGAACAGAAATATGGCAAAGGAACAACAGGCTATCTTTGTTGGCGATTGTAGCTTATTCCTACCAGGAGGATGTGGACCTGGAAGATTGGATCTCAGGATATGTGGAAAAAAATCATTCGAATGATTCTGATCAGAGGAAAAACTATCGGCATATGGTGCTTGATTTGAAAAAGTTTATGCAGAGACAGAACTCATAGAAATATATCCAAATCGTTATGTAGAATTTTTCTGGCAATCTTTTGGCATAATGTTTCCTATTGTTTTTCCTCATACGGAATGATTTCTTCTGACCGTTTCCAGAATAAAAATAGTATAGTTTCATCAGGCTGACTATCCTAGTTTTTTCTTCTTGTATGTTTGTTAGTGAGATAAATTGATGAAATCTTTAAAGTAAGGTTTCTTAAAATAGGAGTAGTTACGTATGAGAGACTACATAGTTTTTATGGTATTTTTTATAAGATAACTCCCCTGTTTGGTATGACAGAAAAAATATATATAATCTTTAGAGAAGTTTATAACAACATATGTATATTAATGCACCAAAATGGGTGTTTACATATCGGATGATATATGCTATAGTTATTGTTAAGTGGGAAACGGAAAGTTGGAAAATATTTTGATGAGGAGAGTGATGATATGATGGATAGCGAAAAGTTAGATTTGATTTTACAGGAAATTCGGGAGATCAAATCAGAAATGGCAGAGATGAAATCAGACATTGCGGAGTTGAAGAAGGAAATGTCGGAAGTCAATTCCAAAGTAAAAAAGTTGGAGCTACATATTGAAAATGAAACAGATAGAAATATCTCCTTATTGGCTGAAAACTTTATGGAATTAACGGACAAATTAAATCAAGCAATTTCTGTCGCTGACAAGAATCTGGCCTATGAGGTTAAAGTTAATTATTTATCAGAAGAAATGGAGAAATTGAAACAGGAAGTGGCAGAGATCAAGAAGCGGATTGCTTAATCTTTTTTGAAAGTAGTTGCTACTCAAATAGAGGATCTAGCTAATAGAGTATAACGATCTGCTGTATCTGATAAGGCGTGGAAATAAATCATGTTTCTGCGCCTTATCATGCTTTATCCGTAGTAATGTTTTAAGAAAGAGGGGATGATGGTAGGTCCTTTTAGGTAATGAATCTGAGGAATACACCGATATATATAACAGAGATTTTTTGGCCGTATACTGTCGTTAGGATGATAGAATGGAGGGGGATTATGAGTTCCATAGAGAAAGCATTTGCAATCGTAAAAGAATCCGAGTTGGACCAGCGTCTTAGAAAAACAGAAGAAACGTGGGAGAAGTTTCGTGCCGGTTTATTGGATCCGGCGGGAAAAATGGATGAGGAAAAATGTAAGGCATATGAACAAAAGATCATGGCAAAATTAAAAAGCGGAAAACGGTTGACTTCACAGGAATTATCTTTTTTGCGGATGCATAATCCCTCCTTGTATGAAATTGCAATGCGGGTGGAGCGAGAGAGGCAAGCTTTGCGATCCCGTTTGAAGTCTTGTAAATCAAAGGAGGAAGTACAGCAGGTAATATCTGGACAAATGGAAGTCATCAAAGCGATGGAAGAGGCAGGAGATCCGGCAGCAGAATATATGACGGCAATGGTGGAGCATGAAGTTAAAACGTTACGGGAGAGCAGTGCTTATGCTAAATTGCCGGATACCTTGGAAGAGGCAAGACGCAAAAAGAAACAGCAGACAAAAGAAAAAGATCCGTTTGAGGAGAAGGATAAAAAAGAGGCAGAGATGGATCGAGAAAATAATATGGGTTGGTCACTGTTAATGCAGGGACAATTTCAATGTGAGATGATCGGCCAATTGACAGCGGAGATCCTTTAAATGCCTGAATCGATGAATATGTGAGTTACCACCCCTATATTGGTAATTTGCAAGGTATCATTGCTGTACTAGGAAAATGTATTTCGACGATTTTGTCGAAGGAAATAAGGAGAGTTTCGGGAACGGAACTCTTTTTTTCTTTGAACTCTGTTGGTATCAAAATAGTGTTAAAAAATGCGCCGATTGTTCTTGAACTAACGGTATCCTTGTCTTATAATAAGATTAATTGTGAAGTAACGAAGTGGTGCTTGGTTCGGTATTGCGGAATACCGGAAGGGCAGTACAGCTTTTTTCATGAAACGAATCAAGGAGGACAAACTTATGAATTTTGGTTATTTTGATGATGATCATAGAGAGTATGTCATCACCAAACCGAACACACCGGCACCTTGGTGTAACTATCTGGGATCCCCGGAATATGGTGCTATCATTTCCAACAATGCAGGAGGGTACAGCTTTGTCAAAAGTGGTGCAAATGGACGAATTATCCGGTATCACTTTAACAGTGATGATACACCAGGGCGTTATATTTATTTACGGGATGACGAGACAGGAGATTTTTGGTCTGCGTCCTGGCAGCCGGTTGGAAAAGATCTGAATGAATATAAAAGTGAAGTACGTCATGGTACAGCATACACTAAGATGTTTGCGGACTATGCGGGTATTCATTCTGAAGCAATGTATTACGTACCTTTAAATAAAGTATATGAAGTATGGTGTTGCAAGGTAACCAATACATCCGATCAGCCAAGGAAGATTTCTGTGTTTGGCTATGCTGAACTGTCCAATGATGATAACTACAATCAGGATCAGGTTAATTTACAGTATTCTCTTTGTACGACAGTAACCAGTTTTCGTGGAAACAAAATCTATCAGCAGATTAATCCGAACTGGTATAAGGGACCGGATGGAAGCAACGGTAAGGAGCGTTTCTTTGGTCTGGCTGGTCAAAAAGTAACATCCTATAATGGGGATAAAGAAGCTTTTATCGGCATGTATCATGATTATGGCAATCCGATTGCAGTAGAACGTGGGGAATGTGATGGTGTTTGCAACTATAATGAAAACAGTTGTGGAGCATTGCACACTGCTTTGGAGATTGCACCGGGGGAAACCAAGACAATGGCATTTATCCTGGGACGTTATAAGGAAGCCGATGCAGATCAAATCATCGCAGCTTATGAAGATGGTTCTGTATGTGATAAAGAAATCGAAGAGTTAAAGGCATATTGGCATGCGAAATTGGATAATTTCAAGATTAACACACCAAGTTCAGCGTTTAACAGTATGGTAAATACCTGGAATGCATATCAGTGTTTCCTGACGTTTACCTGGTCCAGAGCGGCTTCTTTCGTTTATTGTGGAGAGCGTAATGGATATGGATACCGTGATACGGTACAGGATATTCAGGGCGTGATCCATACAGATCCGGAGGCCGCGTTAGATAAGATTCGTTTTATGTTATCAGCACAGGTTGATAATGGAGGCGGTCTGCCATTAGTACGTTTTGACCATGACGAACGTGCCGGGCATGAAGGAACTCCGGATGATCCGGATTATGTAAAGGAGACGGGACATCCTGCCTATCGTGCGGATGATGCATTATGGCTGTTCCCAACGGTATTTAAATATATTGCGGAGACTGGCAATCTGGACTTTATTGATGAGGAAATTACCTGGTCAAATGTGCCAGAAAAGGCAAGTGTTTATGAGCATTTAAAGAGAGCCATAGACTTTTCTATGAACCATTTGGGACCTCATGGATTACCAGCTGGTCTGCATGCAGACTGGAACGACTGTCTGCGTCTGGGGGCACAGGGAGAATCTTCCTTCGTGGCAATGCAGTTATATTATGCATTTACGATTATGCGCCAGTTTGCTGAGAAAAAGAATGATACAGAATATATCGCTTATCTGGATCAGACACAGAAACAGGTAGGGGACAAGATCAATGAATTGTGGTGGGAAGACGACCGCTATAATCGTGGATTTAAGGAGACAGGAGAGCTGATTGGATCCAAGAAAGACCCAGAGGCAAGTATGTGGTTAAATCCGCAGTCCTGGGCAGTAATTTCTGGTTTGGCGACAAAAGAGCAGGCGGAGAAAGCATTAGAGTCTGTAGATCGGGAACTGAATACAGCATATGGTGCTAAAGTTATGGCACCTTCCTATGTAGATCATTATTTTGATGGGGCATTAGCTGGGCTCTTCCCACCATCTACCAAAGAAAACGGCGGTATATTCTCTCAGACGCAGGGATGGATTATTCTGGCGGAAGCATTGATGGGACATGGCAATAAATCATTTCAATATTTTGAGGAAAGTTCTCCATCTTCCCAGAATGACCAGGCCGAGATCCGTAAATTGGAGCCATATGTACATGGTCAGTATACGGAGGGAGATGAAAGTCCATTCCATGGTCGTTCCCATGTGCACTGGCTGACTGGTACGGCTACCACCTGTATGGTAGGATGTGTCGAGGGAATCTGTGGTATTCGTCCAGATATTGACGGATTGCGGGTAGCGCCGACCATTCCGAGTGATTGGAAAGAGATGAGTATGGAGAAGAATTTCCGCGGCAAGAAAATTGTAATCCATGTGGAGAATCCAAATGGAAAAGAAGCTGGCTGCAGTGAATTCTATATCAATGGCGAAAAGCAGGAAGAGAATTATATTCCGGCAGAGAAGCTGACCGATGTGACAGAGGTACGCATGGTGCTGTAAATATTGAGCAGATCGGTGGCAAGGATATACTCAAGTAACTAATAGAATGATAAAGCTTTGGGGCTCATCCAGCGTAGATTGGATGAGCCCCAAATTTAGGTAGAGGGGAAATATAATTTTAATTTTTTTCCGGCTTCCAAGCCTTTCCAAAATTAACATCTTTAAATAATGCTGCTAGTCCGGTTATTTGCTTCAGGCGCAGTATCTCATCCCGGTCCATGCCCAGATGTTTGGCAATCCATGCATCGGAACGACCAATTTCATGAAGTTCTTTTATAATATTGCTCATCAGGTCAACGTCATGGTTTCCTCGGGCGCGGTTATGACGTACCGTGCTCGCCATACGATGGTCCAAGGGTTTATCAATGACAGAAACAGGGAGCATGCCCTGTTCTCTGTCGTAGATATCAGAATACTCCAACATTATTCGGTAACGATGGAAACCATCTACGATAATATAGTTGTCATCTTCCATGGAATAGTAGCAAACGATAGGCATGGTATAGCCATCTTCTTTGATGCTTTGATAGAGTAGTTTCATCTCTGGCGGAGCGACAGCATTGGGGTTATATGCGTTGGGGATAATTTTTTCAATAGGAACTGAAATAATATTGTAAACGGGACTTTTAGGTGTCATAGCTGATCTCCTCCATGCTTTTGTATTTTTGTTTGATGAGATTAATACGTTTTTGCTGTTCACGCGTCAGGCCAAATCCCATAAAGCGGCAGGTATGGTCGTTTTTAAGGATGCAGTAACACATTCTTTTCCAACTTGGAATATCCTTGCTGGATTTGATGTCATCGGTATTATCCGGTATTTTACTGGTGAAAATAATTCTGGATTTTTTGTTTAAAGTGTAATTAGAGATTCCGTTTCGTTTGATCTGGTAGCCGTGTTCCAGCAGTTCCTGTATGGTCTCTTCATCCAAACCGCCGCCAGTTTTGTGCCAGAACCGCATGGAGGTATTAAATTTTTGCACATAATTGTTACGTAGTTTCAAGGGAAGTGTATCTAACAGAAACCTTGTATAGGATTCCCAGGTGTGTCCTTGGGGAAGGGTAACGTTTCGATAGCCCATCGCCTTTGTTTTACCATATATGGCGGCAAAGTTGGCACCCTGTACCCGGCCTACCAGTTTTGTCCATATTTTAGGGTCAATGACACGGTAAAGATTTAGGCTGTCTTTGCAATAGTCGTTAAAAGGAGAGGCTACTCTCATCTGGGAAACTTGTAATCCTGCCATATAATATAGATCATATAAATGGTTGTAATCATATTGAAAGAGATAGTTGGCATGCCATACATCGTTGTGGCTCCAGTCATAGATCGGGGATGCGTACCATACGTTCTTAAATTTTTTGCTGATCCAGCATTGGTTTTTATATCCATATTTTTTGTTCACGAATCCGCTGTATCTCTGCATGGACTCGTCAGCTCGGATCCCAAGGAGACAGACCGTTTTTTCTCCGCTGTGGGACATATGATACCATCGGCTGAACTGCCGCGCCAGGTCTTCCTGATGCATTTTATATTTGTAGGTGATCATGGGGTTGTTTTCCAGATTGATGACATAATCATGTTTTGGCATGGGGCGAACCCATGCTTCTTTTTTCGTGTCATCCCACGGATACCAGAACATCTCATAGTTACTCAATGCGGTTCGGGTAGCCATGGGCAGACAGACCCAGTAAGGTTCCACCTCATTCTCTATGCGGAGGAAAGTTCGTTCAATATATTCTGTGGTAACGCTGTATTGTGCTTCGAAATCTTGATGGAATACGCCGATTTTTTTCTCAGGATAAAATTTTTTTTGATAGTCCATTACGAGATTTAGAAGCAGCCCGCTGTCTTTTCCGCCGGAGAATGATAGGTAAATGTTATCGAATTCTTCAAAAATCAGATGAATTCTTTCATAAAAAGCGTCCAAAACATTTTGTTCTGTATATTTTTTTATCATAGGTATCTCCCCTTCCATTATTTGGAAAATATACCATAATTTGGAAAAAAGATCAATATACCCGTAATATGAGTAAAAGGAATCTTTTTGATTGTAAGGAGATCTATGTTTTGTTTTTTAGCATTTTAAAGAATGTTTTCCGTCTGATAGTACTGTGCCTGTGTGTGCCACAGAATATAGTAGAGCCCGTTCTGATCCTGTACCAGTTTCTCATGGCTTCCCCGTTGCACCGCTTTTCCTTCATCAATGACCAGTATGTCATTGCAGAATTGGCAGCTGGAAAGACGGTGGGAGATATAGACTGCAGTTTTTGTGCCTACCAGTTCATTAAAATGGGAATAGATTTCATATTCTGCCAATGGATCCAGCGCTGCGGTCGGTTCATCCAGAATGACAAACGGTGTATCATGGTATAAAGCTCTGGCGATGGCTATTTTTTGAGCTTCCCCGCCGGAGATATCCACTCCGTTCTGGTCATAATCTGTGTATATCGGAGTTTCCAGTCCCTGCGGCATTTTGTTAAGCAATTTGTCTAATCCTACCCGGTGCAAGGCAGAAATAACCCGTTCTTCATCATAGTTTCTGGAAACCGCAACCGTCTGTCCCAGAGGAAGTGCCGGGATCTTGAAATCTTGGAAAACGACGCTAAACAGGGATAAGTATTCTTGGTAGTCATACTTGCGAATATCAATTCCGTTGAGCAGAATTTGTCCCTCGGTAGGATCATACAGGCGGCAAAGCAATTTAATCAAGGTAGTTTTGCCAGATCCATTTTTCCCTACCACTGCCAGACGTTCCCCGATATGGAAACGGATGGAAAAGTCTTTGAGGACATCCCGGTCAGACCCCGGATAGCGAAACGATACATGACGAAATTCTATCGTAAACTGATCGTCATCCCTTTTTTCAATGGGGAGCGTGCCTTCGTATTTCTTATTTGGGATTTCCAGAAAATCCAGATACATCTTCACATATTTAGTATTGGTAACGAGATCTACCCATTGTTCCATCCACATGCGGAAGTGCCATAAAAAATTAGTAATGCATCCGGCATAAAGGCAGACACTGCCGATGGTAATCGCATGTTTGGAGACCATAATACCTAACAGGAAATAGATCAGACCAGAGATTACTGCCCCTATGGAACCCAGCCAAATATTTCTTTTCTGATCGGTAAGACAAATTTTATCTATGTTATCGTGCAGCTTTTGAAATAGTCTTTTCACATAAGAAGAAAGCAGTTCTTGCTGTTGGAACATCCGGATTGTTTTACCACATTCCTCTTTTTCGATGTATTCATTGAGATAAAACTGGTAAAAACGATAGTTTGGGATATTTTTCTCATCATACTGATGTATGGTTTCCTGCGCCTGTTTATTTTTTCTGGAACTGATGGCCAGCAGCAGAGCAAACAGAAAAATAAATATTCCTACGAAAGCGATTGCTTTGAGTGGTTCCCCAGCAAAGGCAATCCGGCAGCGGCTGATCAGATAGATCGTATAACTGAGCGCAATAATCATCTGCAGGGCTCGTTCCATGACAGGCGTCGCATACCAAAAGAGAACGCAGATCCCGCCTCCGTTAAAACGGGCAGTGATATCAATATCCCGCCGTTTATTATGGATTGATTCGGATTCCATATATTCATAATCCATAGACATCATTTTTTCATTCAGATGAGCATTGGCGATATCCCAGACATTGGAGCCGCCGTACATATATAGAACGGATAAGATTTTATAGACTAAGGTCATCAGTAAATGTCCTATGGTTAATAATCCAATATCCCAGACCAATGTTTCTCTGGCAGCGCTGGAAAGGATATCATCCATCAATTTTGCCAGAAAGAAATATTCCCAATAGGAAAGTACGACATCTGACAGAACGGAGAGAAATGTCATAAATCCATTCCACGGGATTAAGGAATAGATCAGGGAGAGTCCCCGTAGATTGATTCGGATAATTTCTCGAAGTGAAAATTTTTCTTCGGCCATGATACACCTCATTTCTGCCAGCGAGTAATGCTCGGCGTCTTATTTGTAACAACAATGATTAGTTATTCTCTTGGTAGTATTTACTTTGCATTTCAAACATTTCAGCATAGATGCCCTGCTGTGCCAAAAGCTCCTCATGTGTCCCCTCTTCTGCAATTATTCCACCATCTAACAGCAGAATTCGGTCACAGAACCGGGTGGAGGACAGGCGGTGTGATACAAAGAACGAAGTTTTTCCGGCTGCAAACTCCGCATATTTTTCATAGATTTCATTCTCTGCCAAGGCATCTAAAGCCGCAGTCGGTTCATCCAGAATCAAAGCTCCGGCATCTCGGTATAGCGCTCTTGCCAGGATTAGTTTTTGTCGTTGTCCGCCGGAGAAATCTGTGGCATCTTCCTGCAGGTTTTTTTCCAGTAAGGTATCTAATTGCCCGGGTAGATTTTGAATTTCTTTTTGGATTCCTGCCTGTTCCAGACAATGCCAAATTCGTGCGTCTGAACTTTTGGACGGAGATTCGTTTGTCTGAAAGGTTTTTGCCTTGGCGGTAGGGGCGATGCAGATTTCCTGGGAGATATTTTCCCGGACCGAGACCGGTAAAAATTGCACATCCTGGAATGTACAGGAGAAATAGGCATATCGCTCTTCAGCGTTCATGGATTCCAGATCTACGCCATTGAGCAGGATTCTGCCGCTGGTTGGATGCAGCAGGCCGCAAAGCAGTTTCATCAGGGTTGTCTTGCCAGCACCGTTGACTCCGACGATTGCAATTTTTTCTCCAGCAGGGATGTTTACGCTGATGTCTTGTAATATCATCTTTTCTGTTTTGGGATAGGCGAAACTGACATGTTCCAGGGTAATCGCAGGTGCTTTCTGCTGGATAATTGTCTTCTGTCTTGCAGTATCCCTGCCATAGTGCATGAAGTTTTGAAATCGTTGATACGCTGTCAGGATCTGGAACAGATGGATACTTTTGGTGGAGACCTCCTGATCTAGAAGTTTGTACAGGGCGGGAGTCATATTGACATAGAAAATAACATCAGATACCTTCAAAGTACCCTGAAGGAAATGCCATAGAACCATTCCCAGTACAGCGATCTGAAAGATAGTCAGGCTGGTAACAGCCACCATGTCCCCGATTCCCCGGTTAGATAATTCTTTCTTTTTGAGATGCAGTCGTTCTGCCAGAAAGCCGTCTACCAGACCGGATAGCCAGGAATTCATTTGATACATCCTGATGTCTTTTGCCATGGAAAAATCCTGTGTCTTGCGCACGACATAATCCATCTTCTGCCAGGAATCGGATACCATTGAACCATATTTTTGTTCATGCTTACGAAAGAGCTTCATGTTTAGCAGTGTACTGAAAAGAACAGCGGCAAACAGGAGGAGAATGAGATAGCCGGACAGTTTTCCCAGATAGAATAGATATAATCCCATGTTTCCCAGAGCAGAGGTAATCATGATGAGGATGGGCAGGAAATCCATGAGTCTGGCCTGTTCCTGGGTGCCGATTTCGCCGCCGAACAGACTTTCTTTCGCCCTATTCCGCAGAGAGAGAAACTCTGTATCTTCCAGATATTCATAATCAATATACAGTAATTTTTCTGTGTAATTATTTTTCATCTGCTGTATGATCTGGCGGTTGCCATGTTCCGCCTTGGATTTCATTTTTTCCCGGACAAAGATACAGAATGTCAACAGTAGAACGAAAGCCAGTAAGTTACGTCCCATAATAGGAATAGAGGCCCTGTCTTCCAGATTCTGGATAATCATTTTGGGGAGATAGATTTGTAGATAATTGCCAGTTATGTAGGCAGGAAAAAATAATAAACCGTATAGATATAGAGTTTTTTTGCGGTCCCAAATATATTTTAAATATCCGCAGAAAGCGGTCCAGTAGTTGGTTTTGTTCATACAATCCCCCGTTTCCAAGTGAATAGTAGACCACATTCCCTGCGGTTTAACGCAGGGAATCAGCTTCTGTGGTACTGATTACATGATGAGACAGGAAAAGAATATCATAGTATCGACGGAGTTTGTGACAGAATACATGAACGGTTCCTTTGATGACATAAGCGGTTGTGCGTCTACGGAGTATCTGACTGCGGTTTGCCGATATTGTCAATACTATGAACATCAGCTGTACGGAAAGGGAGCATGAATTCGGTGGTAAAGACACCGGGTTCGTCTTTCCGGTTTAAATAACCGTTTTTTTCACGGATAATTTTGTCAATCCGGTACAGACCGAATCCGTGTCCTTCTCCTTTCAGAGAATAGTATTTCTGAATTCGGCGTTTTTGATTCGTACTGTTGGTAATGGACAGATAGAACTGTTTCTTAAACAACCCGATATAGATGCGAATAAATCGATCGTCTGGATTTGATATTTTCTCACAAGCCTCGATTGCATTGTCCATCAAATTGCCAAAAATAACACAGAATTCTACGTCTGAGATCGGAAGCTGCTCTGGTACTTTTGCGGTAACATTTAATTGGATGTTCCGAGATTTTGCCAGGGACACTTTGCTGTTGATTATGGCATCTGCCATGACATTTCCTGATTTGATGACGTGGTCTATGTTGCTTAAATCTTCGTTCATCTGGGAAATATAGGCGAGGGCGAGTTCCCATTCCCGGTTTTCCACGTGAATTTTTAATACTTGCATATGATTTTTGTAGTCGTGGCGCCAACCTCTCATTTCGTGATACGTGTTATGGATCTCTTCGAATTGACGATTGGCTAACTCATTTTGATACCGCTCAATTTCCCGAATGAATTGACGGGAAAGAACCAGCCGTAAAATTAGGATTCCCGCAGTTGCCAATAGAAGCAGGAAGATGATCAAAATACATATTGTGGTTATTGTTAGCTCTATTTTCATAGCAAATCTCCCTTTTTGCGCTTTTGGTATTCGTGTTGTAAGTCTTCTTTGCAGAAGGCTGCAATACCGGTATTTGTGTTGAACACTGCACGGACTTTTGGTTTCAATGAAAGAAATGTTCATCTTATTTCTTTATAGAATTGGATGAAAGCGTTATTTACTTCTGTGTATAAACGTCTGCTGACAGGGACTTTTCGGTAGAAACCGTTTTTTTCATCTGCCAGAGTCAGATGATTTTTCTCAATAAAATATACATAAAGTAAATTTACTAAAATACCTCGATGACAGCGAATAAACCATTCTGGCAGCAGTTGTTCCTGCACTTCTTTCATGGAAGAAAGTGCCTGAAAAGTTCCTTTCCTGGTTGTGAATTCCAGTGTATGGGAAAAGACTTCAATTAAGTAAATTTCCCGCTGCAGCAGTTTTACGGTAGTATTCTCTTTTTGTATTAGAATAAATGGTTCCTGTCGATGGTTTTTTTCATAGATGCGGTCCAGACAGAAACTGACTTTATTTTTGTCAATTGGCTTTAATAGATAATGGATGGCTTCTACTTCATATCCTTCCATCATATATTCCCGTTCCCCTGTCACAAATACAATAGGAATATCACAGGACTGCTCTCTGAGCCGTTTTGCCAATGATACACCGTCTTCTCCCGGCATTTTAATATCAAGAAATAGTGCATCGAAGGATTGATCCTCCAACGCAAAAGAAAAGGATGCGGCGTCTGCAAATGGAATGATATCTGCTTGTAATTTATTTTGAAGCGCCCAGCATCGGATCATGTCGCAGAGCCATTCGGCTTCTTCCTGGTTGTCTTCACAGACAGCGATGTTCATGGCAGGCCTCCTGAATGTACGATGTTATTGATCTATTTACTAAAGACAGGTTAGTGGATTTCTGGCAATTTGTCAATGATGCTGCGGTGTTATTTGTGTACCTATTCCTGCTTTTTCAAAAATTATCCAAAACACAATATTTGACTTTCCCCATTTTTTGAAATCCAATCATCCAAAAGCCTCTATACCAAA
>CANRZB010000007.1 GCA_947644195.1 uncultured Clostridium sp. | reverse complement strand
GAGTTACATATTATAGACAAAGAGGGGTTCATTACCCACGGTACTGTGGACGATTATATTGGTTTTGATATGAAAAGCGGGGAACAATCCGCCGCATTTATGAAAATAGTGGAAGATCCCTCTGTAGAAATCGTGCAGGAGCCACAGAAAAATGCGGCCGAGGGAATCCTGATGCAGTATATAGGTGTCGCACGAAAAGATGCCGAAGGACTGGTTCAAGTAGGAATCCGGCCGGAAATGCTGGAACAGATGTTAGCGATGAACCAGATTGACGTCGTTCTAAAGGATATTGAATTTGGTAAAAAAGGTTATATCTATGCCGTGAACACTTCTTCCGGTAAAATTCTTGCTCACCCTGATTCTTCACTAATTGAAAAGACTGCAAAAAAAGCGGGCATACCAACAAAAGAAGGACACGGATTCGCTAAAATAAACGGAAAACTGGGTGTTTATGTCGCTGAAAAATACAACGACATGTTTATTGGTACTTTCATGCCTCTCTCGGAATATTACCAGACGACCATCAGCCAGACACTTGTAATATCCATCAGCCTGTGTATCATCTTTGCCATCCTGCTCATTCTGATCAACCGCATGATGGATCAGAAAATTGTCACAGGAATCCAGAGCATTACCAATTCTGTGAAGCAAATCTCCGACGGTGATTTTGAAATTACCGTACAGGAGCACGGAAATCCAGAATTCTCCCTGCTCAGTAACAGTGTCAACAAAATGGTGGCTTCGATCCGTCAGAATATCAGTGAAAACGAAGATTTAATATTACACCAGAAAGAAGACATGGAAAACAATCTTGTTTTGATTGATAATATCAAGAAAGTCTGCGCCAATTTGGATACTGCTTCCCAGGATACCCTGACTACTGCCGATGCAATCCAACATGGTACGGAAGAACAAAAAGAAGCCGTAGCGCAATTGGAAAAGATCATGGACAGCCTCGCAGAGGAATTGAGCGCCAGCGCGGATGTATCCGTAAAGGCAGCGGAGATCACAGAAGCTGCCTCCCAAAAAATGGAAACGACCGGGATACAAATGCAGTCCTTAGAAGAATCCATCCAAAAAATCAGTTCCATGTCCGTGGAAATCGAGAAAATTATTGGAGAAATTGATGCCATTGCCCAGCAGACCAATATGCTCTCCCTAAATGCTTCCATTGAAGCAGCCAGAGCTGGGGAAATGGGCAAGGGATTTGCAGTCGTGGCAACCGAAGTCGGTGACCTGGCAGCCAGAAGTGCCCAGGCAGCCCGTCAGACTAGTGTATTAATCACCAACTCCATTCATGCCGTAGAAGAAGGCAAGACCATTACCCAGCAGACCATTGATGAATTTGCTGCGGTAGCTGGCGAGATCCAAAAGACCAGCAGCAATGTGAACAAAATCACTGCTATGGTACGGCAGAATGTCCAGACCGTTTCCAGGGCCGTCGACGGTTTGGATGCTATTTCCCAGGTAGTCGAAAAGAATGTAGAAATCTCCCAGAACAGCAAAACCGTATCCGGCAATATGGCGGAAGAAGCCGGGAAATTGCTGGATTTGATAGAATAATGATAATTCTTCATAAAAATGGCATAGGGACCAAAGAGGAGTTTTCAGGAAATGAGAGCTCTGAAACAGGGAGGGTGTGACTCGCAATGAGTCACACCCTCCCTGTCTTATATAATATATTTAGCAAATTTACATATGCTTCAAAGCCTCTTTCAGCTCGTCCACACCCAACCACTGGGTATTATTTCCTGAATTATATTCAAACCCATCTTCTACGCGCTTGCCACCCGGCATGACATTATCCTTGGAAACCCAATTGTAATCCGGGTAGATAATATAATGCTTATCATACTCATAGGTAGAACGGGAATCATCCCTGGTTACCATAACCTCATGCAACTTTTCGCCCTCCCGGATCCCAAATTCATTGATCGTACAATCCGGCAGCATGGCTTTGGCAAGATCTCCAATATGGAACGATGGAATTTTCGAGATATAGGTCTCTCCGCCCTTGGATTCTTCCATGGCCTTAAACACCAACTCTACCCCCTGCTCCAACGTAATCCAGAAACGGGTCATCCGCATATCTGTGACTCCCAGTTCCTTGCCACCCTGGTCAATAATATTCTGCCAGATCGGAATAACGGATCCACGGCTTCCCGCTACATTCCCATAGCGCACTACGCTAAACACCGTTCCCTTGACACCGCTGTATGCATTGGCAGCAATGAATAATTTATCGGAAACCAGCTTCGTCCCGCCATATAGATTGATCGGATTCACCGCTTTATCGGTAGACAACGCCACCACCTTTTTCACGCCCTTATCCAAAGCAGCGTCAATCACGTTCTGGGCACCATGGATATTCGTCTTGATCGCTTCCATGGGATTGTACTCACATGTCGGCACCTGCTTCATCGCAGCTGCATGAATCACATAGTCCACTCCCTCAAAGGCACGATACAGCCTGTCCTTGTCACGGACATCCCCGATAAAGAAACGAACGCGCTTCATATCTACCCGATTCGCATACTCTGTCTGCATGACACTCTGCTTAAATTCATCTCTGGAATAAATAATGACTTTTTTCGGCTCATAACGGTCAAAAATCATCTCCAGAAATTTTTTGCCAAAAGAACCCGTACCACCTGTAATTAAGATTGTCTTATCGTTTAACATACGGAAACCTCCCTGTTTTTTCTCTACTATCATATTATATCGTATCATTTACTATTTTCCTTAAATTCTCCGTGAAATTCCGGTAAGGAACGGATCTTCTGAAATACGTCCCAGAAAATCGTCTGGCTGTCCGTCACATACTGCATACGCCGATAGGCTTTCTCAGACATCTCCGCATAATAATCCGAATCCTCCTGCAACCGGATGATCCGACGCACCATCTCTGGATAATCTTTGACACAGAATTCCTCCCCGGCTCCCAAAGCCACATCGCCATAGTCCAGGGAAACCGGAGGCAGCTTTTTCGCCATCGCCTCCACCACGGAAGTCCCTCCACCATTTCTACCAGGATTTACATAGATATCACATATCTCATTGACCGCCAGAATATCATCGACAAATCCAGTATATACAGATCGTTCCCCAAGCAATGGATATTGCTCCGCCCGCTTCGAATAAAAATGAAACTTCCCTACAAATACTGGCACAATACCATGCTCCATCACGGGCAGAAGTACCTCTTCGATAAACCGTTCATCCACCTCAAAGTCCAGGCGGGCGCCAACAATAATAACCGTACAGGCATCCTCCGGGATTCCAAACTGTTTTCTCGACGCTTTCGTCGTCTGAGGCTTAAATGACCAGGTAAACATGCCATACTGCAAATATTGATCGGAAAATCCCAGTTCCCGTATGTATTGCAGATCCGTTTCCGTAATCGGACTTCCTTTCAAAAGAAACTGTCCCTCCGAAGTCATAATGCCGGATGGCACGGTTGCCACCGTAATTACCGGATAATAATTACTGCACAAATCTGCACAGATACTGCTGCCGCCAATCTGAATCACACAGTAAGGATTCAACTGCTTTACCGTCTGTACCACTCCTGCCATTTCCTCTGGGTTAGGCATATTCTCGCTACACTGAATATATGGAAACTGCCTACCATGATATTCGACCTGCCTCACATTCTGCAATTCCTTCCGGTAATTTCCAAATAGAGGAAGAAAATAGGGGATATATCCGATAGCTGCACACAGTTCCGCCGTATTGATAATAACCGGTGTTGCCCCCATTTTATCTGCGATTACCTCGCAACGATCCAATACCGTCTTGGTCGGTCCATGCTGCTCATTCAAATACTGGCTAATCAGAAAGACAACAATCTTAGGATTCCGCTGTGCTTCCGGCACCACAGCTGGAACAATCCCTAATTTGTCCCGGTAACTGTGGTAAATCTCGCGGTACATCATACGAAGTTTCCTGCCATCCTCGGGCTTTAAATAATCCGCAAACCGAAATGAATATGCCAAAAGCTGTTGATAGACAAAGAAACGATTGTCCTCCAACAGAATGACACTGTTCCTCACCAATTCCAATATTTTTCCGGCATAACTCCCGCCCTCAAAGAAATAGGCTAGTACAGAATAAATATAAATCTGTAATAATTCCTGAAAACGATCCACATGATTGATCGCATAGGCACATAATTCCCTTTTTTCTTCCTCTGGCAGAAACTTAATCTCCTGTATTCTCTCCTGAAATTTCAGTGTCCCCTGATTGAATTCATCCAGATTGGGAATCGGGACATTTTCATAGTTTCGCAAAAACTGTTCCCATTCTTTCATTACCTCATTATGATTCATCGCTTTCTCCCTATCTTTCCTCCCGTCAAATTGCACGGGAAAGCTCCGTCTTAATGATTTGAAGCATCTCTCCGACTCGATGCTGCCAGGTATGCTGTTGAAGCGCCTTCTGATATCCTGCCTCCGCAATCGCTGCGGCTTTCTCCTCATCCTTTAGGATGGATCGGATGATAGCCGGGATCTGATCCATCTGCTTGAGGGAATAGAGAACGAGATCCTCACCATCCTGAAACTGCTCCTCAATATATGTGCTGGAATCGGTCAAAGATACAGCCCCCGCTAACATCGCCGCAATGTTCCGCTCCTGGATACCACCACGAAACCACGGCATGATGTTTAACGAAATTTTGGTATCTGCCAGCATCTGCAGGGAAGTATCTCCATACCCCTCATGCAGAATCAGATTTTCTGGATGGTTACAGCAGAATTTATTCCATCCTCCCCCAAAAATATGTACGGGAATTCCAGCGTCTACGATATGCAACATGACCTGATCCCTCACATATGCCCGGACAAAGATATCAATACATCGGAATAATTGTAAAACCTCTAACCGCTGTGACGGTGAAAATGTAATCCCATATCCCTGCAACACCTGATCCATCGCCTGCCAGAGAACGGTATTCGGTTCTTCCATCATGACAGTAATAATATTTTCAGCTATGATCTGTAAATTCTCTGGAAGTTTCTTGATTGTCTCATAATGATGATTAATATCAAAATAGGATCCCGTAAATAACAGATCAACCGTCCGCTCCCGATAAGGTTTCCTTGTCTGCACCTGACTGCCTGACAACGGCAGGAACCCTACCCTGCGGAGATTCGGATACTCGTCGCGGAGAAATGTCTCATAAAACCGATCACAGGAGAGCACAATCGAACGGCGGCCCAGTGCTTTCAGACGCTCCCCATGAAAGACAGGATTATCATAGAGAACCGTACAAAACAGACTGTTCTCCGGCATCATTTGTTCTATGACCTCCGCATACATGGCATTGCAGCTGATTACCACATCCGGCTGCCAGGTACACAAAATCTCTTTTAATTTTTCCGTCGTATCACCCTGCACCACATCAAAAACTCTTGTTTCCTGCCCCATTTCCCGGAAACAACGCTCCCATTGGTCAATGTACTGACGCATAGCATCATACTGAGAGACCCCTTTTAATAAAATTATTTTCACTACAAATCTACCTCCTGCCAATCGCTCCTCTTAAGTGTCTGTTGCTAATTTCAGATAGGACAGAACCGGTATCCCATTCTGCCAGGATAGCTCATACCGATAGTTCCCTGTTTCGAAAACATGGTTTTGAAATGCAGCCGGCCGATGCTCCGGTCGTTTCCATTCCCCATGATCCAGCTCATTTACCGCCAGTTCAAATACTTTTAACAAGTCTGCCCCCAAAGAATGTCCTGCCGACCGAAAGACCTCACCGTCAATCTCATCATGGGTTACCACATGCAGGGAAACATTCTGCAGAGAATCCAAAAATTCTTTTTTCTCCCGGAGAGGAATCATTTCATCTTCTTCCCCATGATAGACAACCAGGCGGGCATCATTGACATAGTCCGCATACAGATACCGCAAATCATAACTCTCCCGATCCCAATCCTGGTCGGCAATCAGATAATGATACCATTTTTGGAGCGTTACGGTATCTCCCACTTTCGTAACCTCCCTGTCATGCTCCAGATAGTAGGGCAGCAGATAGGCGCTGTTATCAATGATTCCGGTAAATAACCCCGGCGCCAAAAAATTACACAGATAGGCCAGATAGGCTCCATGGGATTGACCATAAAGATACACTCGCTCCCGATTGATTTCCATCCCATTTTCCTGCAGAATATCTAACAATACCTTGACCGCCATCAGATTATCCATGGCTTGCCATAGCCCCATCTCATTGAAATCATCGGCACTTTCCTCGAGAGGCACATACCCGGACAGTACCTTCCCCTCCAATAAATGCTGATGAGAAGCATAATCCCTTCTTAAATTGTGAAACTCCCTGGGAGACAGCACCTGCCTGAGCATGTCCTCGGTTACCGTCAGATGATGGTCGTTCTGCATCGCCCGGTATCCCAGATAATCACACTGTACCGTAAAAAAATGATATCGGTCTGCAAAAACACGACGCATTTTCTGGTATACCCGCGACATCCCATGGCCGCCGTAGCCAGCAAGAAGCAGTAACACCCCATTTCCTTCCTCCACCCTGGTATCCGGTTCGGCAAAATACATCCTGATCTCACGTGTAGAATCGCTATATTTTGTTGGTTGTCCCTGTATGTCTATGGTATATTCTTTCGCCATCATTCTCTCCGTCCTGGAATGGACTTCCCTGTTAGCACAGGAATCCACCAGCGATTGATTTCTCATAATAACACTCTGTTTTATTGATATTTCTCGTATGCTTCCTCCGTAAATGTTTTCCGATACTTCTGTACAGCACGGTCCATTTCCTCTCGACTCAGTTTTAATTCAATCAGTTCCAAAAATACTCTATCTTCCAAAGAAAAAGAAGTGAGATACGAATTATTCTTATAATCTGGAAACAGAATTTTTACTGTTTTTCGCATGATATCCAGGATATCATAGGGAAAAACCGGAAACTGTAAAATCATTCTACGCAGCATCATACACCAATAAGATTTCAAGAAACTTCTCTCTATCTCATCATGATATTCCTGCCAAAATCCACGGTTCTTTAACTCCTCCACCGTCATCACATCTACTTTCAGGCGATCTAAATGCCTGGCCCCACTGCCCGTCGTGGTAGAATTGTCATTAATCATATAATGATACAGAATCTTGTCAATAACAACATAGGAGGAAAGAGAATATCCCATTAGGGCACCCCAAAAATTATCCTCGTAGAACAATTTCTCTGGAAAATACAACTGATTTGCTTCTATAAAATCTCTCCGATATAATTTTGTATATACTCCTCCTGGCAGGCCTCCCTGGGTTAAAAAACGTTTCCTCTCATCCATAGTACGAATCTCATGCCGTTGATTACTTTGAAACTTTTTGGTCGAGCGCACAACACTGCCATCCTCCAGTTCCCGCTGAAATAAGATAGCGGAAACTTCACAATCATAGTGGGTAATGGCCTCATACAAGACCTCATACATTTTCTCATCAATCCAGTCATCCGAATCCACAAACCCAATATAACTGCCGGTAGCATAGGACATCCCAATATTTCTGGCCGTTCCCTGCCTACCATTTTCCGTACAGTTAATTACCATAATATGATCTGGATATCTTTGCTCCCATTCACATAACTTATCATAGGTGTGGTCTGTGGATGCATCATTCACCAAAATAATTTCCAGAGATTCTAACCCGATGCTCTGATCTACAATGGATTGCAGACACCGGTCCAGTACCCCCTCCACATTATAACATGGAACCACAATACTGATCTTCTCTATTTGCATCACATCTCCTCTCCATGACGGACAACATCCTGTAGTCTACAGAGCTCTGTTCCATAAATTCTGGCGCCTCCTTCGGTGGCGTCTATAAATTGGATACCGGATGCCTGTTCCCGCTGAATCCGTTTTTCTATCCATTTACGGTAGATATTTAGATTCCGCGCTGTCATAACCGGTTTGCCATGAATATCCTCGGTCATACATCCATGGCTCTCCTCTCTCTCCCTGACATAAGCGGTATCCGCAGCATGGTTTTTCCCATCCGTATATGCCAAGTCTGCACCTACCAGTACGATACGGCTCGCTCCCAGGCGGATCCCCAGTTCCATTGCTGTCGTAGTAACGGAACCACCGGACTCATAGGTTTCATAACCGTGTTCTCGTGCAAATTCCTCACTTTTCTTATAATCCTTTTGCAAGATCACATAGCGATCTCCCGGATACTCTGCCGGAATCTGGTAATAAACCGTAGAGAGATATAATAATGGGATCGCTGTCTCCTGTACTCCCTCTGTCTGCACGTAAGTTGTTTTCCCTGCATCAATAATGATCACATAATCCGGGTGAATTCCTGCTGCTAACAGTTTCTTGAGCACAGTTCCCGTTGCCAAAATAATTCCATCATCCCCTACGTTCCTAAGTTCCTCCATATTCCGGTCCAAGGATGGCCCCGCCGCAATAATATAGACCGTCTTACCTGCAAAACAACTCCGCAGAGCCGAAACTTCCTTTCCAAAATACGCTCTATTCCTGACAAAATTTCCCGTCATACGAGGTAACTGTACCTGTGCAGAACTATATTCCACAAAATAATCCTCTAACTGTTCCCGATATTCCCCATTCGTAATCCGGCACAGCGATGGATAGTGAATCACAAACCGCTCGGTATCCTTGAGATCCGCCACCATCTGAACCATTTTTCTGCCATCTGGATCGACAATCAGCTTGACTCGTCCAGACTGTCTCAGAGACTGCGCTACTCCATATTCCTCTGCAAGGGTAAGAATATTTTGATCCGCTTCCAGTACCGTAACCGTGATCGCCAAATCCAGATCCAACAACGCCTGGATAGGATACCCCAGTCCCAACCCATAGACAAGGTAATCATAATGTTCGCCATCAAACCAAGTCTCAGCCAGGATTTTCCCTTCTTCCCAAGGATTGTCATTGGTGTGCAGATAGTTCCAATCACCATCCTCCCTCACAGCCAAAGTATATACTCCTGCAGAAGTCCATTCTATCCGATAATTCTCTAATCCAGTCTCTATCTCGGGCGCAAGCCCTGCGAACTGTTCCTGTATCTGGCGGATCAAAGGCATTAATTTGAGGGCAAGCAAATCAGCGAGCCACACATAATCGTTCCTCTCCTGTGCCTCTAATATTTCCTGCATTGTCGACAGTAATACGCTTTCCTCCAGGATAGATTCTGTTCCGTTGATCACCGGCTTCCATTGCAGATAAAACGGCAACACTTCCCCGAGTCGATCCATCACAAAAGCTGTCCTTTTCATAGCATGAAAATAATCCTGGCGGCGCAAATACTGCACGATACCAGATAGCTCTCGCATCAAAACCTGGTTCGGACAAACAACCTCTCGATAAAACTGCTGCATCCACTCCTGGTCAGACGGCGCTTCCTGCTGCCCTTCCGCTTTCATAGCGATCAACTGTTCTAAATAATCCATCACTTCATCCGCACGGTGCGCCCAGGTATGGCTTCCTTCCGCCAGCTTTCTTCCTGCGTCTGCTACAGCAGCACTCTCCTCTGTATTTGCCAGAATACGGCGCACTTTCGCTGGTAAATATTTCAATCCTTTCAGGGAATAAAAATAAACATGTTCCGTCTCTCTCAGCTGCTCCTCCAGATAGGCGCTGCCATCCGTGAGGCACAATGCTCCATTTAACATAGCTGTAAATACTCTGTCATGGGAGCCATCCTTAAACCAAGGCATAATATTTAATGATATCCTAGAATCCGAAATCACTGCCAGGGATTCTTCATAGGAAACCGCAGGGTGAATCCGCAGAAACTCTTTTGCATCTGTGGCAAAGCGTTCCCAACCATCTCCGTACACATCCACAGAGATCCCAGCCTCCACCAGAGTTCGAATCACCGCATCCCTGTAATAACTGCGGATATAGCGGTCAACGATACGAAATTCTGCCATAACTGCTGACATTTCACTCTCCTGCATAACCACACCATACCGGGAAAAGCATACTTGCACCGCGTCTTCCAAGGTGCGTTCCGGTTCCTGCACCAAAATATCCGCTGTCGTTTCTAACAAAAGACACATTTCCTGTGGGTATTCCCGAAACTGCTCCCGAATCTGTTTCGGCGGAAGATAAGATCCCATAAACGAGATCTCGATCTTTCGATCCTGGTAGGGAAGAATCGTACCCGGCATACGGCATCCAGCATGAGGTAGAAAGGCAGTGCCCCAAATGTGTGGCAGATATCGGTCCGTATACGCTGTATGGTTTCGATCCGGTGAGAGAACAAATACATAGGGATAAGAAGTTCGCAGTCTCTGTTCATGCACCAGAGGATGATCCATTAGATAGGTACAATAAAGCACATCTTGCTGTTTTAGCAATGCAGCCCCCAGAGCGGAATCCTCCTCTAACAGCATCCCGTTGATCGTAAAAATCACATCGTATTTCTTTTGTAATACCTGTTCCCGCCGTTGCTCGTATCCATCTTCTGTCCTGCCATCCAGCAACTCCGTCTGCCATCCTGACGCTTGCATCCGCTCTGCCATTTCTCTCATAAAAATGGCAGTCGAATCGTATTGTGATACCCCAATGACAAATAATACTTTCATATCGGTTTCCCCTTCCCGTATTCCCAAAAGTAGAAAAAGAATCGTAGATCTATCCCATTTCTCCTACGATCCTTTTCCTGTTAAGTAGTATAACAAATCCAAAAACATTCTACCAGCGTTTACAATCTTGGCACCATCTCTTCAAACACAGGAAGTACTTCCAGTACGGTATCAGCGATTCCCCGAAATATCATCTCAGAACTTTGATACATATCAATTTCATCCTGATGGCTGTCATCGGATACCACAAACACCCCGGATAAATATTGATTTGATATCCTGGACATACAGATATCCACAATATCATACACCTTATAATCACTGATTCTCGTCGTTGTATTCAGAACTTTGCGCTGTAATTTATCGAGACGTTTCCTCCCCGTATTCTTTTTAAGCAATTCCAGAGCCTCTTTGCAATTTTCCGCCGCTTTTACTGCCTCCTGCTCCATCTCATGCAGCTCTTCCATGTAACCGCGAAGCTCCTCACAGACAAGGGCATATTCCTCCTCGGTAAACATTGGTGACTGCCCCTGCAAGATCTCCGTCATATCCACCTCACGACTACAATACCGGTCAATGACTTCAGCCAGGCTCATTATCTCAGCCCCATGAATCATAGCTCCCCCCTCGGTTGCATCAATCACTTCCGTTTTATCCTGGATGGACTGAATAGATTCCTCAAACCAGTCTAGGTAAATGATCCAATCATGACGAGATTTAATCGGTTCCCCGTCGATTCCCTCAATCATCTTGATCCCATATTTTTCATTTAATACATGGGATACCTTCCCTCCTGCATGGGTAACATCCCCACTGTATGCAAGATCCTGTCCCACCAATACGATACGCTCAAACTCCAGGGCAGCACAAATCGCAAAAGCTCCTGTTGCCACTGATCCTCCTGGCTGGTACGGCAAGAATTCCTTCCCATATTGTTTTG
This sequence comes from uncultured Clostridium sp., assembly GCA_947644195.1. Lineage (GTDB taxonomy): Bacteria > Bacillota > Clostridia > Lachnospirales > Lachnospiraceae > Butyribacter. The sequence goes on along the minus strand of CANRZB010000007.1, from coordinate 86,755 downwards.
TTATTTTTTCCAGGAAAGTTCCACCTTGAAACCATATTTTGATACCAGTATGGTACTCCAAAATCTCATGACGGGATTCCAGGACGCAAAATAGCGGTATCTCCCGAATTTCCTCAATATTCATATAGGAAAGGGGCTTCCCAGCATCCAGTGTTACCATGGCATCTGGCATAATTCCATGCTTTAACAGATGGCGCATGGCAGTATCAACCGCCAGAATAAATGACTTTCCTTTTGCCCGTTTCAATTCCTCTATATTTTTATCCAGAGATGGTCCAGCAGCCACAATAATCGCCGGGACATCTTTTGGAACAATATTCAAATAATCATTAATCATACGACCTTCCCGCAGAAATGCCATATTTTTAATCATATTTGGCACAATCTTCTTGGCAAAATGTGCCTGGGTATCCTTATTCACTTTTACCATTTCACTGGTCTTTTTGACAGATACCAGAAAATCCCGGTATGCTTCCGGGAATAACTTTTCATATCCGGTATGATGGCAGACAATCTGTGTATCCAAGTTTGTCCAATGGGTATTTCCACGCAACAATGCATAAAATTCCTCTGGATTCACATCATCCAGGCACAGTAACACCCGTTTATCCCGAATCAATTCCTCCAAATCCATCTCCTGCAAAGCAGTATGAAAAATATCCAAATTTGGTTCGCAGAGAAAGAGCTTGGCATCTTTTTGAAGCTTATGCAATAACGCCTGCGCAAACATGCCATTGCCAAGTCCGAACAACATCGCATTCACCAAAATATTTTCACCCGAAAACTGTGATGCCCAGCGCTCCGCCTCCTGTACCGGACGGTAAGGGCTGTTCAGCCGCACCGACTGACCCTCCCTACAAATATGAAAAATCGGACTTCCATCCTTGGCGGTCTGTACCGTAATCTCATCACATGGGTAAGCCCTTTCCGGCTGATCCACTGCTTTTATATATAAGTCATATAATGGTGTCCGATGTTCTTTCAGTAAATCCAGATTTTTTTGATAGCGATCCATCCTTGTCTCCTCACCGATATCTATCCTCTATTATGATAGGGTTTCGATCAAAGCTTCCAGCTTTTCGATTACCTCATATTTCAACACATCTGCCATCAAAATGGCGTCTTTTTCTTCCATTGCAGACAATGCTTCCTTGAGCGCTTCTGTCAAACCATTAATATCAATCTCCACTTCCGTGTGTTCCTGCTGATAGGTCACTGCCGCTTCGATCGTAGCCATCAGCTTGCCCAAGACCTGATCTAACTGGCCGTAAGCTTCCTGGGTCTTCTGTTGGTAAAACAACTCTACCACTCCATCAATCTCTGATATATTCTGTTGTATCTGCTGCTTGATCTGTTCCATCTCATCCTCCTGTCTAAGGTCTGACTCCCATGTTCCATTTCAAAAATACAGGGCCTGCCAAACGACAGACCCTATATCGAATTTTGATAATACAGCTAGTATTAGCCAAGCAATGACAGAACACCCTGTGTAGCCTGGTTTGCCTGAGCCAGCATAGACTGACCAGCCTGCTGAAGGATGGAGCTCTTAGAGTACTTAACCATCTCATCAGCCATATCCAGATCACGAATACGGCTCTCTGCTGCCTGTAAGTTCTCAGCAGTGTTGTCTGCATTTGCAATTGTATGCTCTAATCTGTTCTGGATAGCACCCAGTGTAGATCTCTGTAAAGAAATCTTAGTCAGAGCACTGTTGATTACAGAGATAACGCCTGTAATATCGTTACCAGAATTCTTTGCAGATACAACTGCTGCAACTGCATCATCGCCAATACCTAATGCAGAAGAGCTCATTGCAGAGATACCAAATGTGATAACCTGCTCAGCATTTGCGCCAACCTGCAGAACCTTACCAGTGAATCCACCAGATAACAGTTTCATTGTGTTGAACTCTGTCTGAGAAGAAATACGATCAATCTCAGAAGTTAATGCACGAAGCTCCAGGGCGATAGCCTGACGGTCTGCAGTAACATAAGTATCATTGGAAGCCTGAACGGTCAGCTCACGCATTCTCTGAATTACTGAATGCATCTCAGCCAAAGCACCCTCTGCTGTCTGAATCAAAGAAGTACCATCCTGAGCATTGGTAGAAGCCTGCTCCAGACCACGGATCTGTCCACGCATCTTCTCAGAAATAGAAAGTCCTGCTGCATCATCTGCTGCACGGTTTACTCTGTATCCAGAAGATAACTTCTCTGTGCTCTTTGCCAGGTTTGTGTTTGTTACTGCTAACTGTCTGTTTGCGTTTAACGCTGTCATATTGTGTTGTACTATCATAATAATTCCTCCTTGAAATTACGTCAGCATCCTTGCCAACGGTGATAAATAATTGTTCCATCCTCCTCCTGTCAACCCGTACGTATCAATTCAAAGGATATGTCGGTAATCTTTTACCTGCTATATATATCGGAGATTCTAACGATTCCTTAACCCTTTTTCGAAAATAATTCACACAACCCTATAAAAGTTAGGGTGCCAGAAGTCCACTTTCATTACTGAGATATTTTTTCCAACCTTTTGATAGCCTAATCCTATAAAACAAGAAAAATACAGGGCCTGCCAAACGACAGACCCCATATCGGATTTTGATAATACAGCTAGTATTAGCCAAGCAATGACAGAACACCCTGTGTAGCCTGGTTTGCCTGAGCCAGCATAGACTGACCAGCCTGCTGAAGGATGGAGCTCTTAGAGTACTTAACCATCTCATCAGCCATATCCAGATCACGAATACGGCTCTCTGCTGCCTGTAAGTTCTCAGCAGTGTTGTCTGCATTTGCAATTGTATGCTCTAATCTGTTCTGGATAGCACCCAGTGTAGATCTCTGTAAAGAAATCTTAGTCAGAGCACTGTTGATTACAGAGATAACGCCTGTAATATCGTTACCAGAATTCTTTGCAGATACAACTGCTGCAACTGCATCATCGCCAATACCTAATGCAGAAGAGCTCATTGCAGAGATACCAAATGTGATAACCTGCTCAGCATTTGCGCCAACCTGCAGAACCTTACCAGTGAATCCACCAGATAACAGTTTCATTGTGTTGAACTCTGTCTGAGAAGAAATACGATCAATCTCAGAAGTTAATGCACGAAGCTCCAGGGCGATAGCCTGACGGTCTGCAGTAACATAAGTATCATTGGAAGCCTGAACGGTCAGCTCACGCATTCTCTGAATTACTGAATGCATCTCAGCCAAAGCACCCTCTGCTGTCTGAATCAAAGAAGTACCATCCTGAGCATTGGTAGAAGCCTGCTCCAGACCACGGATCTGTCCACGCATCTTCTCAGAAATAGAAAGTCCTGCTGCATCATCTGCTGCACGGTTTACTCTGTATCCAGAAGATAACTTCTCTGTGCTCTTTGCCAGGTTTGTGTTTGTTACTGCTAACTGTCTGTTTGCGTTTAACGCTGTCATATTGTGTTGTACTATCATAACAATTCCTCCTTGAAATTACGTCGGCATCCTTGCCAACGGTGATAAATAATTGTTCCATCCTTCTCCTGTCAACCCGTACGTATCAATTCAAAGGATATGTTGGTAATCTTTTACCTGCTATATATATCGGAAATTCTTTTCATTCCTTAATCCCTTTTTTCCATTTTTTTTGTGAAATTTGTAATTTAATATCACTGCTTTTGGTCCATAAAATAAGTCTGCCATTCATGATGCTGGTTCGGCATATTTTGGTAGTAGGATACGGCAGTCCGGCTACTGGCACGTCCGGTCTGAATCTCTTTGCGCTCTTTGACAAGATAGGTCTGAAAAGCATCTCGGTTCTGACGTTCCAACCCCTCAATCTGTACACTCAGATCTGTAATTGCCCGAATCTCCTCCTGCATCTGCCGAATTTGTTTCTCATATTGATATTTACGATCCTGCAAGGTATTTTCCACTTTCTGGAATAACGACTGAAATCCCGCATTTAGAGTATTTAGGGCAGTAATCTGGCTCTCCTTCGCTTCCATCAGTTCTTCAAAACGGTCCATATCTACCGTTTCCTGTTGTAACGTGTCGCTCTGCGCCTGTGTTAACTCTAATAGGCGCTGCAATACTTCTTTCTTTTTGCGCAGGGAATCCTGCAATGCACTCACATATACATTAGTCTCTGTACTCATATCCCTATGTCCTCTCTTTTTCGATTGTCTGCCAAAGCATAAATACTCACACCGATAAATCCCAACAGACCGGACTATTCCTATTCTTTCATAGTGATAATCCGGTCTGCCAATTGCATGATCCATGTTATGTTACATTATTTAAGCGCATAACCTCTTTCCAGGTATCCCGCATCTCTTTGATATATTTTAATGCCTCCTCCATGATTTCTACATCTTTTTTCATGTTAGCCTCTACCAGGCGGCGGTAAATATAATCATAGACAACATCAAAATCCTTGGCTACCGGATATTTCATATCCAGCGTAGAACGGAATTCCACAATAATCTTTTGTACCTTGATAATATTTTGGTGCGCTTTTTCCAGATCGCCTTCATGCAGTCCCTCTATCGCCATATTCGAAAACTTGACTGCACCATCATATAACATTAATGTAAGTTTTGCCGGCGAAGCAGTCTGCACCGCATTTTTCTGATACTGCATCGCAGCCCTATTATATGTTGCCATTCTTTTTCTCCATTTCCATATTGTCTCCGCAGAAATTTCCTCTGTGAAACCTTTTGTTTGTCAACTCGATCTCATGTCTTCCCCTGTTCACACAAACTGCAAAAAACATGGTTATTTCTTTATCTACCTATAAACAGCATCATCATGATAGACTTTCTCCCCAAAAAACGGGCTAAAATCTATCATGATGCTACATACCTATAATAAACTTTTACTTTACATGCCGAGGAATCCAGCCAGAGAAGACTGCTGTGACTGCAGACTCGCCAGTGCTTTCTCCATCGCCGTAAACTGTTTGTAGTACCTGTCTTCCATGTCTGCCAGCTTGGTTTCCCATTTCTTAATATCCTTGTCGTATGCTGACAACTGTTTATTCATCTCTTTGTCATTGTAGAATGTCAACGCACTACTCAAGGAAGTAGCAGACATCTTCTTTTGCAGACCATTATAAAGTTTGGTCGTAATACCAGATAACACTTCCGTTACCACCGCCGGATCTTCTTTCAGTAAATCCATCAACGTATTGGTAGAATCTGCATAATCAGTATCGTCCTCATCCCCTTTAATGTGAAGCAGTCCATATTCTTTGTAATCTTTTCCGGTGGTAATACCCAGATTCGCCAAAGAATAGGTCTTGCCGTTGGAAGCAGTGATCGTGGTACCGGTCATGACAGTCCGCATTGTAGAAATCAAACCATCCAAAGTACTGTCGCGGCGAAGCAGGGAATCTTTAATCTTGGTTTCCCATTTCTCCACTTCGGAATCTGACATCGCATCCTTTTGTTCGTCAGTCAGCGGTTCATAACCTCTCGCTGATTTCCCATTATAATATTTATTCATATCAGCCAGGATGGAATTATACTGGTTGATAAATTCCTTGATCGTATCATAGACACCCTGGGTATCATTTGTCACAGATAATGTTACAGCCTCATCTGTCGTACCAGTCAGATTCAAGGTTAGGCCATTGACTTCCATCGTGGTACTGCTGCTGGTAAGTGTCGCTCCATTTAATTCTATTTCAGAATCTTCGGCTTCTACCACTACCATACCTACTCCGGTACTGGATTCGGTAACTTTCGTTCCATCAATGTTACCCAGACCCAGTTTTTGAAGTTCTGATCCATCGCCCGTTGTAATTCCGGTCTCAACGGAAGAAACATATGCTGTTAGAGTATCCTCTACCGCAGTACCCCTGGCATCCCTGGCATCTTCCACATCCGCTTCAATCAAATCCTTATATTCGTCTGTCTTCAGATCCTTTGCCACCTGGGTAGTAATCAATGCCTTTGCGTTTTTCAAGTTATTTTCAGCATCTATTTCTTTTGCTTTATCAATGTCTTCTTGCACCCATGTATCATTAATTTCGGTTTCCTGATATAGGTTGGCATCTTTTAACGCCTGAATACCATCCTCTGTCAAAGTCTCAACCACAGTTTCCGTACCGTCATCGTTGGTTATCGTGGTTTTATTGATATATTGATTCGTATAGGATTCTGTCAATTCTTCTTTGTACTTCTTGGTAGAAGCAGTCTTTGCCCGGTTATCCAGCATATCCTCAATGGTCTTAACTGCTTTCTCTACCTTGTCATCCGCGGTACTGCTCTGCAACGTAGCCAACGCCTGTGTCACGGTATTCTGCTGTGCCGCTGTTAAATTGCTGTAATCCACCGCTGTCTTCACATCAGCGAAAGCTGCGCTCTGCGTAGAATCAAGCTGTTTCGTCATAATGGTAAAGGACTGTTCCTTTCCACTTTCCTTGGAACTGATAAAGAATCTTCCCTGCTTTTCATCCAGAGTCGCATTCAATCCTGCATCCGATAAAGACTGTACAAAATCTTTGACTGTCGTGTTTTCATTGACGATCAGCGAAACCGTTTTCTTACCAGTAGTAATCTCAATCTGGGAAGAACCGTCTGCCTTCATACCAAGATCGGCAAGTTTGGTCGACGAAGTTACCTTCGCATCAATCGGATTTCCGTCTTTATCTGTTGTCCGATAGGTTCCCAGCTTAGCACTCGTCACTTTCTGCGCTGCTGCCAGCTTGTTTACCTTCACGGAATAGGAACCGGTAGCTGCACTGGAGCCTGCCGTTGCAGTAACCTTGGATGAATTGGAAGATGATGCCTTCTTGGTCATATAATTGGTCTGAAAGCGCATTTTCCCGGCAAAATCAGTATAAAAAGAATATAATTTCTTGTTTAAGCTGGTCCAGATGTCTTTTTTCCATTCCAATTTGGTCTTGTTGTTCTCTACTTTGGTCTTTTTCGCTTTCTGTGCTTCCATCAAAGCAGCAACAATTGACTCAGTGTCTAAGCCAGAAGTCAAACCTGTCATTCTGATTGCCATAATATCCCTCCATTCCACCGCCAACTGACGGCACACATTACCTATCTCTTTTCATCTACCATGATTCCGGCCAGTTCCCATATTCTTTGAAGCATCTCCAAAGATTTCTCCGGCGGAACTTCCCGGATCAATTCATCACTATCTTTATCATAAACCTTAATGGATACACGTTTCGTATTCTCATCATAAGAATACTCACAACGCGTCTTCGCTAACTTGCTGTTCGCAGAAGAAAATGCAGAGTCAATTGAATTCATCGTAGGGTCTTTCTCTTCAAAGACCTTTCCCAACTGCTCTTTCTGTTCCACGTCCTTCTGACCGGAAGATGCATCCGTTCTAACAAAAGAATTACCTTCTACCGGTTCCGGCTTCGGAGCCGCCTGACTCACCGTTTTCACCGGATCTGGTGCTGCTACCTCCGACACCCTGTTTGTTCCATTAACCATACCAATTTCCATCGTCTCACCTCCATGTGATGTTACTTCTTCATTGCTCTAAATTTCTGACGGAATTTCTGTCACCTCCTGTGACATAGATTCGTTATATGTTTTATCGGCATTTTTTTTCATTTATTTACTCTTTCCAGAAAATAATCCCTGTAATGCAGACGGATCTACCTCTGCTACCGCCTGTTTATTTTCTTCCTGAATCTGTAGATACAGTTCTTTTCGATAAATAGGCACTGATTTTGGCGCATTGACGCCAATCTTAATCTGATCTCCCTTGATCTCCAGTATCGTTACCTCCACATCATTTCCAATCACAATCGATTCATTTACTTTCCGAGCTAATGCCAGCATAGTTTCCTCCAATCCTGCACAGTATCTGTGCACCAACAATCTCTAACCCCTTTTATTCTTTCATCAAATAATGTTTAATTTCATAATCATCATTTTCTGCTACAATCTGAATCCCCTGTCTGGTACCAGCATTAATGACCAATGGCGCTTTCATATTCACGGAAGTTTTCTGAACATCCTGTGGTACTGTGGCCAACAAAAAAACCACCAGATCATCTTCCTGCATCTCTCCCAATCCTGCCAGTAATTCATCCTCAACCACCGGATTATAATCTTTGCTGACCTTGAGCGGATTTACCACCGGAAATGCCAGGGACTGCTCTGTCACACACTGCATCCAGGAGAAAAACGGCTCATCCTCAGACTCCACATCATAGATGATGGTATAGTCCTTATATTGCTCAAATCCAAATAAACCATCCTCAAAATGAATAATCTTCTCTTCTCCAATCTCAATTTCCCCAAAATACCTCGTATTGATTTTCATATGCTCCTCCATTCTGATCCTAAAATTGTCTGCCTTCGTCAACCCCAACGTGGTAACCGCCAAATAAAATATGCCGTAGTACTATGGCGAGTAACTTCTGGCGCAAAGAAATGTTAAGGCTGCCACGCAAAGCGAAACTCTTTGTTCTTTTTTCGCTTCGTGCGGCAGCCTCCGTTCTGCCTAACACTAATGTGCTATATATAATTTAACAGAGAATTCCCCAGTATCTTTGCGGTTGCAGAGAGGGAAGCCTGATATAAATTATCCGCCTGCGTCAGATTAATAATAGCATCGGAAATATCCATTTCCTCATTATTGGACAGCTGTTCTTCTGCGATAGTACGGTTATCCAACAATTTATTGTAAGTCAACTGTGTCCGGTTATATTTTGCACCCAGATCCGCCGTAGCGACATCCAACGTCTGTGCTGTCGTATCTACCATGGTCAGCCCCATACCAAAGGCGCTATTCATGACACTTACCCGCAATTCCTGTTCATTCTTCAAGGAATCCTTCAGTTTATTTAACGCTGCCAGAGTCTCTGTATCATCCGCCGGCGTATTGGCAATCCGTTTCTCCGCGTCAGCGATTCGGTTCTCCACATCCTTGACACCTTGTATGGTGCGCTCAATATAATCTAACACACGGTAAATATCGGTACTGAACGCATCTTTCGCCTGGGTATTTACAGAAATACTCTGACGGGTATTAATCTCATACGTAATCTCCTGTCCGGACGGATCCGCATATTCCACGGTTTTCATAGAAACCGTGTTATAACTAGTGCAAGGGAAGTACATTTCCGGACGGATATCATTTTTATCAAACTCTTTCTTGGAATAGTCAATGGTAATCTCTGCATTTTTAGACTGGATTTCTCCATACAGCGCCGTACTAAAGACTACTTCTCCTGCATCATAGACATAGAACGCTTCGTAATTGGTTCCATTTTCCTGGTTATAAGTTTCCAGGTCAAACGTATACTGCTCCTCCTGAGAAATTGCCAAGAACTGAACATCTTTCTCTTCGTCTGCGGCATCACCCCATTTTAGCTTCATGCTGAAAGCATCGGTCTCTCCGGTAATCGGATCCTTGGAGCAGTTATCATAGGCCAATTGGACACGATAACACTCGTTAATTTTCGTTTCCATTTCTGCGTAATCTTCTTCGGTTGCCCCATCCTGGTAAGCAATCCCGGTCGTTACATTACGAATCAAATCAATATCAGACGGAGAAAACTTCTGTGTGATTTTATATTCCAGAGAATCTGTCGCCGTCGGGAACAACAGAGAGGTATCAGTACGATATCCGGTAAACAGATAACGTCCTGCATAATCTGCGTTTGCCTCATTCTCAAAAATAGCATTGGCACATTGGCGTACCTGCGCCAATACAGAAAATCTCTGATCCGCTTCCAACGGGCCATTGGCACCCTCATTTAAGACGCCTTTCATTTCCGTCATCAGAGAGCTGACGTTCGTCATCGCCCCCTCGGTATTATCCATCCAATCCAATGCATCCTCAACATTCTTCGTAACATATTGTGTCAACTGTGCCACAGTAGTACGGAATTTTAAGGAACGGGACGCAATCGTTGGATCGTCGGACGGACGCTGAATCTTTTTCTGTGTTGTATACTGTTCCTCCGCCGTCAATAGTTTATTCTTGGCAGTGGAAATATGCTGTCTCGCACTATTGGAAATCATTGAATTGGTAACTCTCATTTTATTCCTCCATTCTCATCAGATCAGACTGCGGTTCCATTAATCAGTTTATCCAACACCTCATTCATCACGGATAACACACGGTATTGGTATGCCAGAAGGTTCTGATAAATCACCAGGTTCTGTCCTTCTTCATCCTCATCGACACCTGTCTGTGCTATTCTGCGGTTATCTACGGAATTCAGAATATTTTCTGCATTTTCAGAAGATTTCTTAACCCTGTCTGCATCTACACCCAGTGTTGCTGTGACCAAAACATTCAGATAGGAATGAGGATCTCCCTGCTTAAACATAGCGTTATCCATTCCCAGCGCAACCATCTTATCCAGATTTTTAGCTTCCTCCCAGCCTGCAGTTCCCTCAATATTTTCAGCGGAACATGCCAACAGTGCACCATTGGCTACCAGATCTTTGGCTGCATCATACGTCAATGCTGTCATCGCATAATAGCTGACAGAAGTTGCGTTCCCCGGAGTAGAGGTAAAAGAAAAGATCTTGCTGTCATCATCCGGGATATAAACCTTTTCTACAAAGTTACCTTTGCTGTCCAGCAATCTATAATAGTTATCCTCGTCAACAATCGCTTCAAAGGTAAAACCATCCTGCTCATATGCATCCTTTTTTTCACTATCAAATACCTTGTATCCATTGAGATAATAGAAACCGTCATGGGTATTTTTCAGGAATTCGGTCATATCGTATTCCCTGCCGTCCGTTTTGCTCGTCGCTACAAACAAATCCCTGCCCAGGTCTCCATTCAGATCATAACCTTTATTCTGCACCGCATTGAAATTAGCAGAGAACGTACGAATGAATTCATTGAGCATCCGCATATAATATGGGATTCCACGGAACCCAATAGAATCTCCTACCGTTGCCTGCATTTTCTCTGGATCAGCTTCATCAATAATCTCCTGCAGACGGTCCACTCCGGTATCACTTAATTCGTCTTTGAGTGTAAACGTATAGGTATACGTTCCATCTGCCGCAATGTCAACGGTAAAGGAAGAATATTCATAATCCAGTTTACCGATCGTCAGCACACCGTCCCCAACCGGGATATCTAACTGCGCCAGATCCTGTGCACTGACACTGCTTCGTCCGTCGGTTACCAGGGTAATGGTCTGGGCGGTCACTTCCTTGATGGTGGTTCGGAAGTTATCTGCATTATTGCCATCCCGGATATCAAATAATCCCTGGAGTTTTCCTCCCAAGATTGGGTTATGACAGTCGAATCCCTGTCCGTAACTCCATTCAATGGTATAAAGGTTTTCAATGTCATTCTGACTAACCTTATTTTCCTGTGCAATTAAATTTAATGTATTATACCGGGTCGTATCTACCAGAACTCCACCGCCCAACGTGACAATGTACTGATTCGTCCCGTTACCGTCTGCCGGCGCTTTCTCCGTCACGGTCACATCCGCTAACCCGGATAATTTATCAATAATCAACGCTCTCTGATCCCGCAGGTCATTTGCCGTCTGGTCATATACTTCGATGGCATTGATCTGTTTCGTCAAAGAGGAAAGCTGTTCCGCATAAGCATTGATCTGCTTTACGGTAGCCTCAATCTCCATATTAACTTCGGACTGAAGTTCCTGCATCTGAATGGCTGTCTGCTCGGCATAATATGCCAGCGTAGCCGCATACCCTGTAATATTGGTCCGAATGGTAGTATCCATCGGAGAAGTGGTCAGATGTGACAGGGAAGTAAAGAAATTCGTCAAAGAATTCGCTACGCTTCCGCTATTCTCCTCCTTAGGATAGAAATAGTTCTCAACACTCTGCAGATAATAGGATTCTGTCGCATATCTCTGAAAGGTACTGTGACACTGGCGGTATTTATTGTCAAAATATTCACTGCGGTCATTCACAATATCCGTCGCCTGCACGCCGGTTCCCATCATACCATAGGAAGTCCTCAGGGAGAGGGCATCGGTTGCCTTTTGGATCACCCGCTGTCTGCTATATCCTTCTGTCTTGAGATTCGAAATATTATGTCCTGTTGTATTCAGCCCCGCATTATAAGTAGCCATACCGGATGCTGCAATGTTCAGTCCAAAAAAGGTTGATGGCATATCGTTTCCTCCATTCTGTTTGTTCTACCTAACTCACGCCGTTATACTAAGCGCCCAAACGCTCAATCAGATAACCAAGCATGGAATCAATCACTGTAATATATCTTGATGCCGCATTATAAGCATGCTGGAATTTCAACAGACTGACCATCTCTTCCTCCGAAGACACGCCCATAATCTGCTGTCTCATCTGCTCTGTTTCCTCAACTTCCCGGTCCTGGTTTTCCACAATGCTCTTCCAGGTATTACCGCGAGTCGCCAGTCCGGTAACCAGTGCCTGATAATATTCATGGACGGAAAAACTGGTCTGGTTATTCGGATCTAATACTGCAAAGTCTTTATACCAATCTTTGATTAGGCCAGCTAACAAATCCTGGTTATATCCACCCGTTTCTCCCAATGCAGGATTCAATTTCACCGGAAGTAACGCATAATCAGAAATCAAATCCTGATTGATCTCCAAGCTCATCAAAGTATATAGGTAATCAGGATCTTCCATATCCTCTTCATTATAAACATACAACTGATAGGTTGTCGTACCGTCTGCATTTTGGATCTCCTGTGCCAGAGGTATCTGATTTCCCTCTGCATCGGTTCCATAGATCTGGGCGTCCAGCGTCAGAACCTGGTAACGGTCCACCATCTTGCGGGAAAATACTTCCGTACCGATGGTCATATTGTCATCCGTTCCAACCGCACAATGAATAACATCCAGGATCTTATAAGTTCCGTCGGTCAAATTAACGGTATCTCCATCTTTGTTCGTACCGGTTACACCGGTCAGTTCCTGCTCAATATTTGGACAGAACGCATCATTAATCATAGTAACAATGCCGTGGATCAACTGGTCAAACTGAGCTTCCACCTGCGTGATGATAGAATTGCCCGTCGTGTTATTATATTCTTTCAGATCATTTTCGTAGTGATAGAGATCCATCTCATAGGCATCGGAATCGAAAACCCCATTCTCATGATATTTCGGATCATCCTTATTCGGTTTGATCGGAAGATCGGTATAGTCTGCACGGAAATTTCCTCTGGCGGTAAGAACACCCAGCAGAGTACCGGTGTCTGTCTTTTTGCTGTAAGAGTAAGCTTCCTGCAAGTCATAGACTTCTTCATAGCCATTATCTAACCAGCGGACATCATACATCGGGGAAACCGATTCTAAATTTCCATTTTCATCATATGTTTTCAGTCTCTCCACACCCATATGGTAATTTTTTGTCCCGTTGACCAATGGAGCGCTGTTAATATAGATATCAACCTTGCCGGTACGATCTTCATTGTAAGTATAGTATGTGATTTCTGCGAGCTCATCCATCAACAGGTTCCTGGCATCACGCAGATCATTGGCATTTTCCAGTCCCGATGCCTCGGAGCGGGCAATCTCCCGGTTCAAGACAGCAATTTGCTCTGCAATGCTGTTTACCTTATCAACTTGACCCTTAATCTCCATATTGAGATTTTGCTGATATTTATACAGTCCGTCGTACAGATCCTGTGCTGATTTCAGGAAAGATACAGATTCTGAAATAAACAGCTCCCGATTGGTAACGTTCTGCAAATCCAGGGATAAGGTCTGAATGGATTTCCACATATCATCTAACGCAAACTGGAATTCCACCCCTTCCATTTCCCCCATCAAATCCTCAATTTCAGTCACAGTATCATACTGAACTTCATAGAATTTATCCCGGCTGACTTCCAGACGGTACTGCCGGTCCAAAAACATATCCCGGATCTGCCGGACTTCTGCCACAGTAACCCCGGAACCAATTTGTAAGGTGGATTTATCGGTATAACGGAAGTTTTCATAATATCCATCCGTCAATATATTCTGTTGTCTGGTATACCCCTGGGTTTTCGTATTCGATAAGTTATGTCCTGCGGTATTCAACCCCGCCTGCGATGCCCGGAGTCCCGACACACCGATATCAAAGCTGGTAAATAAACTCATGGTATCCTCTCTCCAATCTATTACTAATTTCTATACAACACAAAATACACGGCTGTACATCCGGAAAATGCATCCGGAGCTGCAGGCAGTCCTGCCCGCTCCAGATCTATTGCTTCGCATCAAAGGAACCTGCGGAATAGTTCACATTCATTCCATTGGCTGATGCTGCATTTTTATCATAATTATTATTTCCCGGCGACATCCGTGTACTTTGAATGAAGTTCATATTGAATTCAATCATTTCAAGGGAATTTTCTATTAAATCTTTATTCTTTTCATTCACATCGACCAGGCGTTTCATTACCTGGACCAGTGAATCATGCAAGATACTGAGGCGTTTCTTCTCCTCCGGCTGCTTGGACAGCAGTTCAATCAGCCCTACCAGATCCATATCCTTTGGATCCCGGTTTAGTACCGTGCTCATATTTTGAATCACAATCTCCCGTTTGTGACCCAGCACAGCGGCCTGATCCAAAAGTTCCTGCTCCTCCTCCGTCACTTCCTGCAAAGCTTTCAAGTCACGCCGGATCAGTATTTTGGTCTTCCGCTCGGAAACCGGTATCAGCTTGCGGTAAATATCCTCTTCGCTCTGCAGTACCGAAATCAGTTCATCAACTAAGCTAGCCAATTTATAACCTCATTTCTCGGATCAACATTTGTTTCCGCGATTAGAAGAAGGAATCAAAATATTTGTTTACCATCTTCTCTGCGATTTCCTGCGACGATACATTGTATGTCCCAGAAGCTAACGCTTCCTTGAACTCTGCGATCTTGTCTTCCCGCACATCCGGCGCTTCACTGACTGCGTTCTTGGCAATCTGATAATCCTGTGCTGCCCGGGAAATCTGAAGCTCATCTTTGGCATAAGATTTATCTGTCTTGGCAACTTTCTTTGGTTTCGCCTGTTGATACAACTGACTAACCTGGTTTAATGCATCTACTCTCATGCTCTTCACCACCTATCTGCTTTTTTCTCTATGCTTCACTAACTTTATCGGAGAAATCTTGAAATACTTTAGTGCAAAGACAAAAAGAAACCGATTTTGTTGGAATCGGCTTCTTTTGTCTCTTGATGAAAATAGCGCCAAAGCAGTCATCTCTAGGGACTGGAACACCTGGCTGCTGTCTTAGTTTTCTTGAAAAATATCACAGAAATCAAACGTAGCAAAATAATCCTGCGGGGTTTCGGCACGACGAATCATTTTCACACTACCATCCTCCTGCAATAAAAGTTCTGCTGATTTTAATTTTCCATTATAATTATATCCCATAGCAAATCCGTGAGCTCCCGTATCATGGATGTAGAGGTAATCTCCCAGGTCGATCTTCGGCAGCATACGGTCTATCGCAAATTTATCGTTATTTTCACATAAAGATCCGGTAATATCATATTTGTGGTCACAAGGTTCCTCTTCTTTCCCCAGCACCGTTATATGATGATATGCCCCATACATTGCCGGACGCATCAGGTTTACAGCACATGCATCCACGCCAATGTATTCTTTATAGATATGCTTTTCGTGTAATGCCTGGGTAACCAGAGCGCCATAGGGAGCCAGCATAAAACGTCCAAGCTCCGTGAAGATGGCGACATCCCCTAACCCCGCCGGAACCATAATTTTTTCAAATTGCTCGCGGACGCCTGCGCCGATTACCGCAATGTCATTCGGTTCTTTGTCCGGTGTATATGGTACGCCGACTCCGCCGGAAAGATTGACAAACGCAATCTCCACCCCTGTTTCCTCATGCAAGTCTACTGCCAGCTGAAATAAGATCCCCGCAAGCGTCGGATAATACTGATTCGTCACTGTATTGCTTGCCAAAAAAGAGTGTATTCCAAAGCGTTTTACTCCCAAATCTTTTAAACGCCGGAATGCTTCTGCAATCTGCTCTCTCGTCATGCCATATTTTGCGTCTCCCGGATGATCCATAATGTCGGTGCCCATCTTAAAGACACCGCCTGGATTAAAACGGCAGCAAATGGTTTCCGGAATACCGGCTGCCTGCTCCAGAAACTCAATATGGGTAATGTCATCTAAATTGATAAAAGCATCCAATTCTTTTGCCTTTTGGTATTCTTCCACCGGCGTTACATTGGAGGAAAACATGATATCTTCTCCTCGGAACCCGCAGGCTTCCGACATCATCAACTCGGTCAGGGAGGAACAGTCTACACCACATCCCTCTTCCTGCAAGATTTTTAGAATAAATGGATTGGGGGTGGCTTTCACGGCAAAATATTCCCGATATCCCTTATTCCAGGCAAATGCCTTCTTTAGCTTGCGGGCATTTTCCCGAATTGCTTTCTCATCATAAATATGAAATGGTGTGGGATAGGTTTTTACAATCTCTTCTACTTGTTCTTTGGTTACAAATGGTATTTTTTTCATAGTAACGTTCCTTCTTTCTGTATAATGCATCTATAATATTTACAGTTTTACTCGCAATGCAGCCATTTGCACGATGCAATGTCCGTGAAAACCTGCTGCAAAACAACATTCCTCCTGCAAATCAAGGGTTATTTCGGATGCTTGCCTTCTGTCCTTTGGCTGCCCGTTTCCGGTTGCGGATCTTCTTTGGCAGAAATTCTTTTCCGTCAAACGTAATCACTTCCTGTTCCGGTGTGACAAACCCGGCATATTGTACCTGATCTCCTGACGTGAGGGCAATTCCCTTGACACCTCGGCTGGTTTTCTTGAATTCACTGACTTCTTCCAGACCAAATCCCAAGGATAACTCTTGTTCTGTTATCATAATGACTTTGCGGTCACCGGCAATGACATCCTCAATGTGAACGGATTGTACACAGACTACCTCATCTCCTTCTTCGAGTTTGGTACTGGCAATCTGCTGGCGGTTGGTTTCATATTCCACTCCGGATACCAGTTTGACAAAACCATGCCTGGTAATAAACAGCAGCTGGGAATCAAACAATTCTTCAAAAGAGATATATAATAGCGGATCCTCCTGTTCAATTTTGCAGAGGTTATGGATCAATGTCCCCTTATCCTTCGGTTTCCCTTTCGGAATACTTTTCGCCTTGACCTGATACATATTGCCCGCAGTCGTAAATACGCATAGTTTATCGGTATTTCTGATAGGCACAATATGGACATATTCTTCCAGATTATCCGGCGACATCCTGCCATATGCCCCGGCATCCATAGACTTCGTATAACCAAAGCGGTCAATCAGCACATAGAGTTCTTCTTCCTTTTCCTCCACAACATAATTTTTGATGGTTAAATTGGCAAGTTCTGTCCTGCGCGGTATTGCAAATTGTTTTTTATAGGCTTTCAGGCGAGTCATAATAACCTGATGCAGTTCCGCACGGTCACCCAAAATTTTATTATATTCTGCGATATTTGCGGTAAGCGTATCGTTTTCCTGATGCAGCTTCAGCAGTTCCAATCCGACCAAACGGCTTAACGGCATCGCCAGAATCGCTTCGGCCTGCGGCATCGTAAAATCTAACGTCTGCGCCTGTTTCTCTGACGCTTTCGTCTTAAAGCTAATCTCCTCGGTGTTGCCGTTTACCAGACAATCTTTCGCCTGTTTGACCGAAGAACTGCCCCGCAAGATTTCAATAATCAGATCAATGACATCGGTCGCCTTGATCAGCCCCTCCACAATTTCCTGTCTGGCATGCGCTTTCTCCAATAAATTCGTATATTCCTTGGTATACAGTTCTTCCTGAAAACTGACAAATTCCTGAACCAGACGTTTCAAAGAAAACGTGATTGGCTGTTTATCTTTGACGGCAAGCATGTTGACACCGTAAGTATCTTCCATCGCCGTTTTTTTATACAGACCATTCAAAAGGTTTTCGATATCACGGTCTTTTTTAACTTCAATGACCAGACGAATTCCCTCCTTGGAAGATTCGTCCCGCACATCGTAGATTTCTTCAAAGACCTTGTCCCTGGCAAGCGCCACTAGGCTTTCCAACAACTTGGACTTATTGCCCGCCACAGTATACGGTATTTCTGTAATGACAATATTCTGTCTGCCATAATCACTCTTTTCTATCTCTGTCCTGGCACGGACACGCAGTTTGCCCTCTCCGGTCTCGTAAATCTGTGCAATCTCATCCGCATTGGTAATGATTGCCCCCGTTGGAAAATCCGGCCCCTGGATATGTTTCATCAAGCCCCTGGTGGTAATCTCAGGGTTCTTCATATAGGCAATGACGCCGTCTATCACTTCTCCCGGATTGTGAGGAGGCATATTGGTTGCCATGCCAACAGCAATTCCCGTTGTTCCATTGATCAATAGATTGGGTAAGGTCGCTGGCAAAACCAGAGGTTCCTGCTCACTCTCGTCAAAGTTTGGGCCAAATGGCACCAGATTTTGATTCAAATTTTCCAACATGGTCATGGCGCCTTTGGATAATCTTGCCTCCGTATAACGCATGGCCGCCGCCCCATCCCCGTCGATGGAACCAAAGTTACCATGGCCGTCCACAAGCGGCACGGACAGAGAATAGTCCTCCGTCATATGTACCAGGGCGTCATAGATGGAACTGTCCCCGTGGGGATGGTATTTACCCATGGTATCCCCGACGATACGCGCACTTTTTCGATGCGGCTTGTCCGGGTCCAGCCCCAACTCCGTCATCGCATACAGGATACGACGCTGCACAGGCTTCAGCCCGTCGCGCACATCCGGCAGGGCGCGGGAAATAATGACGCTGACTGCATAATCCCGATACGAATTACGCATTTCCTCCGTAAAGTCTAATTGAATAATGGAATCTTTCTGTGTACTCATAGTTCTCCTGATTTCTGCACTGCTTTACTGTGCCTACTATTTTTTCTAAATATCAACCGTGGCATATTTTGCCTCTTCCATAATGAACTCCCGGCGGGGCGGAACGTTGCTGCTCATCAATGTGGCGGTAATATCATCGGCCTCTAAGGTATCGCTGATGCTGACCTGAGCCAGGATCCGGCTGTCGGGATCCAGGGTTGTCTCCCAGAGCTGCTCCGCATCCATTTCTCCTAAGCCCTTATAACGCTGTATTCCCAAAATTTTATTCCCCTTCACTTTGCGGAATTTTTCTAACTCAAAATCATTGAACACATAGCGGGAATATTTCTTTTTACCTTTTTTCTTGTTCCCGGAGGTATGCACCTGCGCCGCCTCGTCTGCCGCCGTAGGCTTTGCGCCGGCCGCTTTTTCATAATCCACTTTATATAACGGTGGCAGTCCCCGATAGATCTTGCCGGAATAGATCAACTCCGGCATGAACCGATAAAAGAATGTCAGAAGCAGGGTACTGATATGCGCTCCGTCCACATCGGCATCGGTCAGAATAATAATCTTGTCGTAGCGCAGTTTGCTCAAATCAAAGGCATCCCCGATTCCACATCCAAACGCAGTGATCATGGATTTTATTTCATTGTTCACTAATATTTTTTCTAACGCGGCTTTCTCTACATTCAGAATCTTGCCCCGTAATGGCAGAACAGCCTGTGTCTTACGGTTTCGGGCTGTCTTTACCGTTCCGCCGGCAGAATCCCCCTCGACAATATAAATTTCACACTCTTCCGGTTTCTTGGAAGTGCATGCCGCCAGCTTGCCTTTGGCATCCATATCCCCAAGCTGCTTCAATGCAGCATTTCTCGCTTTGTCACTTGCTTTGCGGGCATTATAGGATTTCATGGAATTGTCCAGAATATTTTTCAGGATGTCTACATTCTTATCCAGATAGTGCTGTATTTCCGCACTAAAGACTTCCTCCACCGCTACCTTGGCATCCGTATTTCCCAGTTTCGTCTTAGTCTGCCCTTCAAACTGAGGATCTGGATGCTTGATGGAAATGATCGCTACGATACCGTTACGAATATCCTTTCCGTCAAAATTCTCATCTTTTTCTTTGAGAATCCCTAACTCCCTGGCATATTGATTCATGATACGGGTTAATGCCGTCTTGAAGCCCGTGACCAACGTACCGCCGTCGGCGACATTGATCCGGTTACAATAGGCGTTGATCTGTTCTGAAAAATTGTGCGTATATTGAAAAGCCACTTCTACTTCAATATCTCCGCTCTTTCCCTCTACATATATGGGAGTGTCATGGATAACGGATGCCTCCCGATTAATATAAGATACGAAACTGCGGATTCCATCCTCTTCCAGATAAGTGCGCTCCTCCTCATCCGCTTCATTATAGTAAACTAATTTGAGATTTTTATTGAGATATGCGATTTCTTTTAATTTCTTTTTGACGGTCTCAGGCTTGAATGTTACGGTTTCAAAGATCTCTGGATCCGGATAGAAGGTAACCTTGGTGCCGGTCTCTGATTTCCTGCATTTCCCGATTACCTCCAGTTCGCCTTTGATTAAGGGGCTAATCGGTTTTCCTCCATCAGCATAGGCGTCATGGTAGATCAGCCCATCCCGCTTGACTTCCACACTCATGCTGCGCGACAGAGCATTGACCACCGAGGATCCAACGCCGTGCAATCCACCTGATACTTTGTAGGCGCCATTTCCAAACTTGCCCCCAGCGTGCAGTACCGTATAGACAACGCGTACCGTCGGAATCTTCTGTGTGGGATGCAGGTCGATCGGCACCCCACGGCCATTATCTTCTATACTAATGCCTCCATCCCGCTGCATGGTAATGTGTACTTCATCACAATATCCTGCGAGATGCTCGTCTATAGCATTGTCTAAAATTTCCCAGATCAGATGATGCAACCCACGAGACCCGGTGGAACCGATGTACATTCCCGGCCGCATCCGCACTGCCTCTAATCCCTCTAAAACGACGATTTCTTTTCCCGTATACTCTGCCACTGTATTCCCTCATTTCTATCATGTTGCTTAAAAAACCGAACTTATTTTCGATCCGTGTGCTATTATAGCATAGGGGTTGGAAAAAATGCAAACTATGTTTTCGTCGTTTTGGTGATTAAATGTTTCCAGATCATTCTTTGTTCATCTTCTATATACTATTGACATGATTAATCTCCAAAAATCTCTTTCCCTTTCTAAATTGCAATATATCTCCCTCTTTCTTTTATCCGATAATAGTTGATATCATTTTATACATAACCTCTGACTGTATCAGCATCCGCATCTTTTCACTTCCATCTCCAACTTCTGGTTTACCACACCTAAAATTATCCGGAAAATTGGATACACAACAATCCTTATACCAACATTCTCCCATAAGTGTACCTTTAACAGACCATTTCTCATTTTGCGTAAATTCACCTACCAATGCTTTCATCACCCGCTCTGTAGAATATCTCTTAAAACCTGCTAAATACTGTAATGTCTTCTCGTCATCAATCTTTAACAAGTTGATTCTATGATTCTCAATTGCCGCTAAAACTTCTTCACGAATCTTGATTTTATCTGCCTTTCCAGTGCCTGTCCATGTTACCAGCTTGTCAAAGGAAAGAATTAAATATTCAAAACAAATTATATCCAAAATTATAATCTTTCCTTTTGACTTTTCTGCTATTGATTTCAGTAAACGATGCTTATTGCGAATATCCTGATTGTCTAACACATAATCAAAAGCAATATAATACTCATCGTTATCTTTAGGTTCCAAAACTGTTAGTGCATCCAAGATGCCCTGATTACTTTCTTTACTTTCAACCACAAGTGCATTTTCAAAGAAAAGTTGATTAACCAATTTCCAGAAGTGAAGTCCTGCGCCCGTATCTTCTGTCCACACATATTTCATATTACAACTCCTCTTCCAGTGTTATTTTGTTATTAACAAGCTTCAACACTTTAAAACTCTTATCAGATACGTTAAGTCCATCACAATTTCTTAAAAAAAGCATATATTGATTGGAAAATTCAAAATTGATGAATCTTCTGATATCATCATCCATTAAAATATCCGCATTATCAATCACAATAAAATTATCTCTACACTTTTTCATCGACTCTAAAAGATTATCTGATTTGTAATTAAACAATTTTATCCCTTTATATTCGTCGGTAAGCCTTAGGTCTTCCAACATTCCATAAAGAACTGTTTTACCTGTACCACTGTCTCCACCAACAAGAGTTATTCTATCATTGAACGCTAAATCATATGAAAATGGATCTGCTTTAAATGCGATGTTCTTATATATCATTTGCTTCTCTCCTTTCATACTCTTTACCCCACCAAGTATTGTACCCAGAATTTCCAGTTACCACATCAGCATCATTAAATCTGATTTCTGCATCGTCTGGAATCTCTGTAAGCGTAGGACGTGACATATATATCTTTATATTATCCATCGTAAAAATAATTTCAAGTACATTTGGACCACATTCCTCTACACACACCACTTTATCAGGATGCTTTACAATATTAAGTAACGTTTTGCATCCCGATGACAAATTACGAATTGTACCTAATCCATATTTTGTTTCAATGTGCTTATCTGGTGTCAGTTTTGCCTGATCCACTTGCTGAATGATTTTTATTTCATTTTCAGACATTTCTTCATTTCCTGTATTTAAATTAAAATATAAATCATTTTGAAGAATCCAATCAGTTGATTGTTTTTTTTCTGTATATATATCAATCATATGATACCACTCCTTTAAACATATTATATTCATGGTTATTTACACTTACTCTCTTATAAGGACAACTTATTACTCAACTATAATCTAGTACAACGAAAAATAAGTTTTGGATAGTTTGACGCAAAATGTTTTTCTGAGAGTGCGGCTTCACAAACACAGGTGTAGCGGTGGCTACATCGAGGCTTGGGGAGTCGTGCTATCGGAAAAACAGGCAAGCCAAACCGCCAATTACTCAATATTCGTTGTACTAGCATGTCCTGCAAATATCTTTGCCTGCCTACTGTTGTTCTACATTACTCTTTATTATTTATAATATCTTAGCAAAATCCAAGGTTACTGACAATACTTTATCTATTCTATTTACTATTCATTTCATTTCACTTCAATTCGTCAGAAGAACATCAATTTTCCTGACTTTCCATCCAGATTTCATTATCATATAGAGAAAAACGACTTGACTTTATACACTGGAAATTATACACTACAAGCTATGAAAACGAAGGGAAACACAATTCACATGCACAAATTATGCAAAAAATTTCTTATCTATCAAGTCAATGCTCCCTATGGTACTTTACGTTATTTCATGAATGACCTGCTATCTGCTTTTCAGGAACTGAACATCCAGACTACCGTGGTTGATTTAGGTGAAAGCAATGCATTAGAACGGATTTTTCAACTAAGCGATGAGTCATTTGATGCTGTTCTATCTTTTAATTGTTTTATTAGCAATATAAAATTATCAAATGGCAAATACCTTCAGGATTACATCCATGCACCTTATTATTATTTCCTGGTAGATCATCCCATGCATCATCATGCCATATTAAAGGAAAATTTACATGATTTTCATGCCCTATGTATTGATAACTATCACAGCGAATATCTTTCCAAGTACTATCCTCACATCCGTTCTGTCCACACAGTCTATCACGGTGGAGGCTATACAGGAACACCTGTCGCATACAACAAACGTAAGATTGACGTGCTATTTACAGGTACTTTTAAACCATGCAATGAATTGTTACAAATAATGCACGATTCACCGGAACCTGCCAGCAAAATCTCTATTTCTATGGCAAATGAAATATTATCACATCCCAAACTAAAACAAGAAGATGCTTTTTCCAAAGCGTTGCAAAATCTTGGAATCGTATTAACTCAAGAAGAGTTTCCAGAATGGCTCAACATTATAGGCAATATTGTAGATCATTACATACGTGGGATTTATCGAGACCGACTGTTAGAAACTATGGCAGGAGAAGATTACTGTGTAGAAATATACGGGCAAGACTGGGAAAAATGTACGATAAAAGCAGATAATATCCATTTTCATCCAGCCGTAAATTTTGAAGAAAACTTAGAATTGATAAACCATGCAAAAATAACTATTCACCCAGACATTGGATTTCACTCTGGCGCTCATGAAAGAATTTTTTCATCCATGTTATCAAAAACTCTTTGCATATCTGATCGAAATCAATATCTGGACAAGATCTTTGATAACGGCAAGGAAATTTTGTTCATTGATTATAATCATTTAGATCACTTAAACGAGATAATACATCGTCATCTAACCGACTACAAAAAAGCAGAGTTAATTACAGACCTTGCATATCAAAAAGTATCCGCAGAGCATACCTGGAAGCAAAGGGCAGAACAGATTACAGAAATTATCTATGGTTCCTTTTAATCGCATCCTTAGCATCCTGTTTCCGCCTATCTTTTATCCATGATCAACATCTATCCCATCTACAAACGAAAAAAAACAGGACACCAGAAAAAACCATCCCTTCTGATGCCCTGTTAAAAAAACAATAAATTCCTAGTGTACTGACACTCTTATCACAAAAAAATGTACCCGTACATTAGCGAAAAGCAGCGTCGGATCTAATTCTCTTCTTCCGTTTCGCTATCCTGCTCTTCTTCCTGGTCAATATCCAGCGTGACATATTCCCGGTCATCCACTTCATCCGCAAATACTTCGTCAAAGTCGTTTTCCTCTGCATCATCCCCATCGGAATCAAAACCCAGACGATCACGAAGAACATAGAGTACCCCTAACACAATACCGGCCGCTGCTGCAATTGCCACAATAAATTTCAATAATTTTTTCATAGTTTTTTCCTCATTTCTGCACTGCCTGCTGCTATACGGTATATGTTATGCTGACAGTGCAATAATCATAACATATACGTCGGCCAGAGATAACATTAAATCCTGGTCGTTAGCTTTCTAGTAATATGGAACAAATACGGATCCAGGCCCTTTTGCATCGCCAATGCTTCCTGGATATCAAAATCTATAAACTCACCATCTTTATATGCCACAACTCGATTGCTAGCCCCCTCGCATAAAAGCTCTACCGCTTTCGCTCCCATGGCAGAAGCATATACCCTGTCTTTACAGGTAGGATTTCCACCTCGCTGGATGTGTCCCAAAATGGTTGCCCTAGTTTCCACATCGGTAGCAATCTCAATGACTTTCGCCATCTCATTGGAATTTCCTACTCCCTCGGCATTAATGATGATGTGATTCTTTTTTCCCATTTTACGGCGGTCTTTAATCTTGGTTATAATACGCTGAATATCACCATGATATTCCTCCGTGGTCAAAATATATTCGGCGCCGCTGGCAATGCCAGTCCACAGTGCAATGTGGCCCGCCGTGCGTCCCATTACCTCTACAATACTACAGCGCTCATGGGATTCGGAAGTATCCCGCAATTTGTCAATTGCTTCCATTGCTGTATTAATTGCAGTATCAAAACCAATGGTGTATTCTGTGCAGGCAATGTCCAGGTCAATGGTTCCCGGCACGCCGATTGTATTGATACCATGCTCCGATAACCGGCTTGCCCCATTAAAAGAGCCATCTCCACCAATTACCACAACACCGTCTATCCCGTGTTTTCGACAGATTTCCGCAGCTTTTTTCTGATGCTCCGGCTCTCGAAATCTCCGGCATCTTGCGGTATATAGTATGGTCCCGCCCAGTTGAATGATATCAGATACGGATAAAGAATTCATATCAAAGATATCTTCCTCTAACAGCCCCGCATATCCACGGCGGATTCCCTTTACCTTCACGCCATTTGCAATGGCAGTCCGCACAACGGCACGAATCGCTGCATTCATTCCCGGCGCATCGCCGCCGCTTGTCAATACCCCAATTGTTTTTACTGCATTATCCATTTTATTCCTCCATGCTGCTTTTAGTGCAGTGAATACCAGGTTTGTTTTGTAAAACATCCTAATATTCGTTGTATTGGTACCTTATTCCAACTATTTTCTCATTCCAAAATTTTACGCTAAAATTCAAAATTTTTCAATACTCTTTTCCTGAATTGCAACAGATCTTCCTGCCAAAATCTCCTCTTTTCCACCAGAGATCCCCGGAAAATCCATCAGCACACCGTCAGCGGCAATCCTCCTGGCATCGGTCTGATACTGTCTGGACAGGCGTTTTACCTGTTTTTCCGCATCCAGATAGACACAGATCTGATCATTACCATCATATGGCGCTATCGTGCGCAAAAAATCTGCTTCGTGTTCCAGATAAGCGGCCTTATCTACAAAACGTACCCATAGCTCACACGGTATCTGTGCAAAAGGAATGACATTCTGGCAGATCACCTTGCCACCCCGTTCTTCTTCCACCTGGGCGCGTCCACGCACAAACACCTTGGCCCCTTCCTCCAACAATTCCTTTCTACGTTCGTAGTCTCTAGGAAATACAATTACTTCCACCGTTCCATACATATCCTCAATCGTCAGAAAAGCCATCAGGGAATTCGTTTTGGTAGTCTTTACCGTCTTGGCTTCTATGATTCCGCCGATAACTACATTCTCCCCCTCCTGCACCCTTGGCATACCTGCATTTTCTCCCTCATCCTCCGGCAAAAAATCTGCCGAATTGTGGGAACAGTTTCGATCCATCAATACCGCATAGTTTTGCAGAGGATGTCCGCTGATGTAGATTCCCAGAACCTCTTTTTCCATCGCCAGCAATTCTTCCTGCTCGTATTCCCCGACTTCCGGGAACGGAATTTCTTTCCTGGCCACCAATTCTTCATCCCCCAGATCAAATAAAGATATTTGACCTGCCATCGCATCTTTGTGTTCCCTCGCTATATTTTCCATCATTCGCTGATAGACCAGCAACTTCTGTTTCCGGCTGCCCTCCAGAGAATCCAATGCCCCTGCCTTGATCAGATTACCGATCACCGTCTTATTGACTTCTTTGCCATTCAGACGTTCCACGAAATCCTGCAGGGAGCGGTATTCTCCGCCCTGTTCCCGTTCTTCCACAATGGTGCTAACCACCTGGGTCCCCACACCCTTAACTGCCGCCATTCCGTAGCGAACATTCCCCTGATCCACGGAAAACACGGCGTATCCTTTGTTGATATCCGGGGGTAGGATCTGAATTTCCATTTCCCGGCAATGCATCGAGTAGTCCGTAATCTTAACGGTATAATCTTTGACCGATGTCATCAGCGCCGCCATAAATTCTACCGGATAATGATATTTCAGATATGCCGTCTGATATGCCACAACCGCATAAGCTGCCGCATGGGATTTGTTAAAAGCATACTTCGCAAAGTCAATCATTTCATCGTAAATCTTGTTGGCAACCTGCTCTGATATCCCATTTGCAATACAGCCTTTGACGCCTTCCGCCTCATTTCCGTAGATGAAATTCTGCCGTTCCGCCTCCATCACCTTGGCCTTCTTTTTGGACATGGCACGCCGCACCAGGTCACTCCGGCCAAAACTGTAGCCCGCAAGATTACGAACAATCTGCATCACTTGTTCCTGATAAACGATACAGCCATACGTCGGCGAGAGAATTGGCTCCAACTGCGGACAGTCGTAAACAATATTTTCCTGACTGTTTTTTCCCTGAATGTATTGCGGAATGAAATCCATCGGCCCAGGGCGGTACAGAGAAATTCCGGCAATGATATCCTCCATATTTCTGGGTTTCAGTTCTTTCATGAACTGCTTCATACCAGCACTTTCTAGCTGAAATACACCCTCACATTTCCCGGAGCTGATCATTTCAAATACAGCGGGATCCTCAAAATCAATCTCCATCAAATCCTGATCCTGGATTCCTGCCAATTTTGCCGCATCCTGGATCACGGTCAGCGTCCGCAGCCCCAGGAAATCCATCT
Organism: uncultured Clostridium sp.; assembly: GCA_947644195.1. Lineage (GTDB taxonomy): Bacteria > Bacillota > Clostridia > Lachnospirales > Lachnospiraceae > Butyribacter. The sequence goes on along the minus strand of CANRZB010000007.1, from coordinate 58,979 downwards.
TGAGCAGACCCAATTCTTCCAACGTCGTCATGGTATACTGGGTGGTAATGGTACCATCCGACGCCTTGGAGAGCGGTACAAATTCATCCACCGGCTTTGGGCTGATTAACACTCCCGCCGCATGCATGGAGGTATGCCTTGGCAGCCCTTCCAGTTTACGGGACATATCAATCAGGTTCCGTGCCTGGTCGTCACTGTCATATAAGCTGCGCAGCTCTGGATTGGAATGTAATGCCTTATCTATGGTAATCCCTAACTCCATAGGGATGGATTTTGCAACCACATCCACAAAGTTATAGGGCAGATCCAGAACTCGGCCCACATCACGGATCACACCGCGCGCCGCCATCGTACCAAACGTAACAATCTGCACCACATGATCCCTGCCATACTTATCCATGACATATTTGATTACCTCCGGGCGTCTTTCATAGCAGAAATCAATATCAATATCGGGCATGGTTACCCTTTCTGGATTCAGAAAACGCTCAAACAGCAGATCGTATCGAATGGGATCAATATTAGTAATCCCCAAAGAATAGGAAACAATACTACCCGCCGCTGACCCTCGGCCAGGTCCGACACTGATACCATGATCCCTCGCATATTTTATAAAATCCCAAACAATCAGGAAATAATCGACAAATCCCATGGTATGGATCGTTTCCAATTCATAATCCAATCGTTCCGATAATTCCGGTGTCAATTCCTGATACCGCTCCTGCATGCCCTCCTTACAGATCTTATTTAAATACTCCCATGCGGTATAACCCTCCGGCACGTCAAACTGTGGTAACTTGTACTTGCCAAATTCTATCTCCACATGACAGCGGGCAGCAATCTTCGATGTATTTTCAACCGCCTGCTTTGCATAAGGAAAGAGCGCCAGCATTTCCTCCTCAGATTTCAAATAATATTGACCACCCTCATAGCGCATCCGGTCTTCATCCTGTACCTTTTTCTGCGTCTGGATACACAAAAGAAGATCATGCGGTTCGGCATCTTCCGCAAGGATATAGTGCACATCGTTCGTGCAGACCAGTTCCAAGCCTGTTTCCTGGCTCATCCGCATCAATCCCTGATTGACCGTCGCCTGATCCGGTATCCCATGATCCTGCATTTCCAGATAAAAATGGTCTGGCCCAAACAGCTCCGACAGACGAAGCGCTTCCTGTTTCGCCAGATCATACTGGCCCTGCCGTAGAGCGCTTGCCACAGCTCCCGCCAAACATGCACTTAGCGCAATGATTCCCTCATGGTATTCTGTTAAGACTTCATAGTCTACCCGGGGCTTATAATAGAATCCCTCCGTAAACCCTTTAGAGACAATTTTCATCAGATTGGCGTATCCCTGGTTGTTTTCTGCCAGCAATACCAGATGGTGGTAACGTTCCGACCCTTTTACATTTTGCGTATCAAAACGAGACCCCAGCGCCACATAGACTTCACAGCCAATGACCGGATTGATGCCAGCATCCCTCGCTGCACGATAAAAATCAATCACGCCATACATATTGCCATGATCTGTGATTGCCAAATGTTCCATTCCCAATTCTTTTGCCCGTGTCATTAGTTTTGGTATTTTGCAGGAGCCGTCCAACAGGGAATATTCCGTATGGACATGCAGATGTGTAAAACTCATAGTTTTCCCCATTTCTACTTCAAAAGACTGCCACGACCCCGAACGATTTGTCAGACGCCATATCCATGGCCGTGTTCATCCTAAATCTCTTATGTAACATTCTATCTCCAGTACTAGAAATCCTAAATAGATACCATACTAGTATACCCTAAATAACCGCAAAAAAAAAGAGACAATCAATAAGTGACCATCTCTTATCTTTTTTACCCTTATCTTTTTTATGCATGCGCTGAACTTAGATATTTTTCAATCTCTGTCATAGCAGTCTGTTCGTCATCTCCATCCGCTGACACAACAACCTCTTCGCCGCTTGCCAACCCTAATGCCATCATACCCATGATACTCTTGGCATTGACTTTTTTGTTTTCACATTCCACATAAATCTTGCTGCTATACTGACTGGCTACCTGTACCAGAATTGCTACCGGTCTGGCTTCCAGCCCGCTTTTAATCTGAATCTTGATTTTCTTTGTGATCATGACCTTTCGTCCTCCTTTGGATCCGGAAATAACTCTTTCTGCTCCCTCATCCGCACTGCAATATCACTCAGTTTTCTCAAACGATGATTTACACCGGATTTACCTAAGGGCTTGGATAACATCTGCCCAAGTTCAGTCAGGGAGCTGTCTGGATAATCCAGACGTAATTCTGCGATTTCCCGCAAACCATCATTTAACTGACGAAACCCCTTACGACGCTCTATATATTGTATATCTTCAATCTGTCTGGCCGCAGCCGTCACTGTCTTATTAATATTCGCCGTCTCACAATTCACCTGTCGATTAACAGAATTTCGGACATCCTTTAAGATTCGGATATTTTCAAATTCCATCAAAGCCAAATGCGCTTCCATGACATTGAGGAAATCAACAATCAAAGAGCCCTCTTTGACATATAGCACATAATATTTCTTGCGCTCTACAATTTTCGCCTCAATACCGAACGATACAACGATCTCCTGCAGCTGCCTGCAAAAACTGGCAGAAGACACTGCAATCTCCAGATGATATCCCTTCTTCGGATTGGTCACTGATCCAGCCGCCATAAATACACCACGTAAATACGCCCGCTTACAACAGGTATTCTGCACCAGACGGTATGGTATCCCCGAAAAATCGCCCCATCGACTTTCCGATTCATCCAACAGCTTTACCGCTTTTAATATCTGCATCACCGCAGCCTGATTCCGAATTACCAGATAATACGCCGGTGTATACGACTTTAAACTGTGATTCCGAATCCGTATTTCTATGCTGGTATCAAACGCCATCTTTAATAACATATAAGATTTTTGCGCAACTGTCAAGTTTTCTGTATGAATCTCCAAAGAAATTTTCCCTCTGGATCCCCGCCTTACTTTGCCACACAATAGAAACAACGCAGCAAATTCTGCCAACTGGCAATGTCGTGCTTGACTGACCTGTTTCCCTAATTCTTCCTTTACCCTGCCAGAGAAAGACATGGTATCCTCCGTTTCTGTGCAATAAAGCAATCGCACAAATTCAAACAGCCATGACAAGAGAATACTGTTTCTCGTAGAATAACGGTAATCTCCTCTGCACAGCGACATAGAACTTCTGTACCAGAATTTATCGGTTAATATCCCGATGTTCCATTTTTACCGTATATGGCAGCCGTTTCATCTGTGCTTCTAATGCCCTTGTCATTGTAACAGAACGGTGTTTGCCACCGGTACAACCGATACTGATGACAATTTGGTTCTTCCCCTCTGTAATATAATTTGGGATCAGAAACCGAATCATCTCATACAATTGTTTCTGAAAAATCTGTGCCTGCTCCGCCGCCATCACATAATCATAGACGGCCCGGTCGTTTCCGGTCAGGGGCTTAAGTTCCGGAATATAAAACGGATTCGGCAGGAAACGCACATCAAACACCAGGTCAGAATCCTCCGGAATCCCATACTTAAACCCAAAAGACAGCAGGGTCACAAAGAAATTCTCATACTCTTCCTCACCCAGAAAGATCCGGTCTATCTCATGTTTCAATTCCCGGATCAGCATATGGCTGGTGTCCAGAATATAATCGGCACGTTGTTTGATAAAGGATAATTCTACCCGTTCCGCCTCAATCGCCTTATCCACTCTGCCCTGCAGAGCTAATGGATGGTTTCTGCGGGTTTCTTTATAACGTTTTACCAGAACATTGCTATCCGCTTCCAGAAATAGGATCTCATAATGATACCCTTCCTTTTCCAGGGTATCCAACGTCCTGTCCAACTCCGCCAATCCCTCCAGATTGCGAATATCAATCCCCAGTGCGACCTGCTTGGAATCATCCCCTTCCAGGTCAATCAGCTTGGTAAATTTTGACAAAAGCCGTACCGGAAGGTTGTCCACGCAGAGATAACCCATATCTTCTAGCATTTTAAGCACAGAACTCCGACCCGCTCCAGACATTCCAGTTACAATCACATAACGTTTCTCCATAATCCCCTCCACCTAAGACCACTCTTTCCATATTACATGGAAACCGACGATATGCCCCTGTGCATATCATTGATGTTAGAGCCTCTTCTAATGCCTACCATCTTCTGACCTCTGTTTCCAGCTCCACACCAAACTGCTCCTGTACCGTCTTCTGCACATGTGCAATAACCTGATTCGCCTCCGCACAGGTTCCCTCTCCCACATTGACTACAAAACCACAATGCTTCTCGGAAACCATTACGTCCCCGACTCGGTAACCGCGCAATCCGGCATCCTGGATCAACTTACCGGCAAAATATCCCTCGGGTCTCTTAAAGGTACTGCCGGCACTACCATATTCCAAGGGTTGTTTTGCCCGGCGCCTCTCATTATAATCCTGCATCCGTTCCCGGATCTGCTGCTCCTCCCCGATTTCCAGGGCAAACACAGCATCTAATACAATCATGTTCTCCCGCTGGATCAAACTGCTTCGGTATCCCAGATCCAATTCCTCCCTGCTGACGATACGAACAACACCATCCCGGTCCAATACCCTGGCGCTGACAATCACATCCCGGATTTCGCCCCCATAGGCTCCCGCATTCATCGTGACTGCACCTCCCAAGGTGCCCGGAATCCCCCCAGCAAATTCTAATCCTGTCAAGCTCTCTTTCGCCGCCTCAGAAGCCATTTTGGAAAGCAGGATGCCACTACCTGCATACAACAGAACCCGACCCTTCCCTTCCTTCGGGGTACAATATCCCTTTTCGTAGAAAAATTGCCGCATCGTCTGATCTTCGGTAAAACATCCCACCGATTCCAGGCTGCCCCCTCTGCCATTATGGGTACACACCACAACACCGTCAATTCCATCATCATTTACCAGCACATTGCTCCCATTTCCCAAAATAAAATAAGGCTCTCCCTGTTCCCTCAGATAGCGTACCACCTGAACCAGTTCTTCCGTTGTATCCGGTTCCACATACCATTTTGCCGGTCCGCCAATCCAGAATGTCGTGTGTTTCGATAACGGTTCCTGCGACCGGATATGATCCCTGCCTACCATCTGCTCTAATCTCTGAATTTGAAACATAGATGATCTCCCTTCTTTTCTGGAACTGCTGGAACATTGGATTTGCGTGCGCATCCCCATGGAGTGTTTTTCTATCATAGGAACTCCAGAGGAATTTCCTATGATAGAAAAAAGTCCTTGAATACTCAAGGACTTGGTAGCGTGCGCGAGAAGATTCGAACTCCCGGCCTTCTGATCCGTAGTCAGACGCTCTATCCAGCTGAGCTACGCGCACATGATATAATGTACGTCATTTGTACCGTACTTGATAGAGTATACACTAGTACCATTAAAAATGCAAGCACTTTTTTTAATTTCATACACAAAATCATACACAAATTTCACCCACCAAACAAACACGTAACCAAAAATGCATAAAAGGCAATATCTGATCCCAAGGAAAAGACACTGCCTTTTATACATATTAATTATATCATTCAAATTATTCTGTCATTCTTGACAGCCAGCAGAAAGATTACAGCAATTTCTTATACAACGCAGTAATATCTTCTATGCTGGTCTCCTTTGGATTTCCCGGGCGGCAGGCGTCATCATAAGCAGACTGTGCGAGGAACGGAATATCCTCTTCCTTGACAATTTCCTTTAAGTCCGCTGGAATTCCCACATCCACGGAGAGCTGCTGAACCGCATCCACGGCTGCTTTACGGTACTCTTCCTGGGACATGTTCTCGGTTCCCTCTACGCCCATTGCCTTTGCAATATCACGATATTTTTCACCGGTTGCTTCCGCATTATAAGCCATGACCGTCGGTAGAATGATTGCATTGGCAACTCCATGCGGCGTATCATACAATGCACCCAGAGGATGTGCCATGGAATGAACCAATCCCAGTCCAACATTTGAAAATCCCATACCAGCAACATACTGGCCTAACGCCATATCTTCCCGACCTTCCGGTGTGTTATCTACGGCGCCGCGCAGAGACCGGGCTATGATCTCAATTGCTTTGATGTGGAACATATCCGACAATTCCCAAGCTCCCGCGGTGATGTATCCTTCAATCGCATGCGTCAACGCATCCATACCAGTAGCCGCCGTCAGTCCTTTCGGCATAGAAGCCATCATTTCAGAATCTATAAAAGCTACCACCGGAATATCATGTGGATCTACACATACCATTTTGCGGTTCTTTTCCGCATCTGTAATAACATAGTTGATCGTAACCTCCGCTGCGGTACCTGCTGTAGTAGGGACTGCAAAGATCGGAACACATTTATTCTTGGTATCTACAGCGCCCTCCAGGCTGCGTACATCCTCATGCTCTGGATTATTAATAATGATTCCCACTGCCTTGGCAGTATCCATAGAAGAACCGCCGCCGATGGCAATAATATAATCCGTACCTGCTTTTTTGAATGAAGCCACCCCATTCTGTACATTTTCAATCGTCGGATTTGGCTTGATATCCGAATACAGTTCATAGGACAGCCCTGCCTGATCCAGTACGTCAATTACCTTCTGTGTTACACCAAACTTAACCAGATCCGGGTCAGAGCAGATAAATGCTTTCTGGAACCCTCTTCCCTTTGCTTCGGCAGCAATCTCCTGGATTGCTCCTGCACCATGATAGGATGTCTCATTCAATACAAATCTGTTTGCCATGTAATAATACCCTCCTTTTTGTAGGTTTTGCATAATTTTCAAGTTGTAACCCCAAAACTCATAGTGCAATTATAACGAATAATCTCAAAGAATGCAACCGCAAAACAGACCCCGCCAGGGTAACAACGTTTACTTGTTGACTGGCAGGGCCCGTTTCTATCATACCGAATCTGCTTATAAAAATCTGCTACGGCAAAATCCGTATCTCATTTTTTAATCGGCTGGCAATCCCATCAAACTCTAAATAAATAAAGTACTCATCCGGCTCAAATCCATCGACCTGAATGGCAAACACTTCCTGGCGGCTGCCCTCCTCTAACTGGGAATAATCCTCTACATAGGCATGATTCTTTCCGACGAAATATATCCTGGTAAGAGATCCCGGCAGCATAGAAAACAGAAAGAGATTATCACATAAATGTGGTCTGCGGAAAAAAGTTTTCGGTACTTTCTCCGTGGTCAGTTCCGGCAATTTTCCGGTAAATACTTTCGGCATATGCAGACTTCCAAACACACACTGTTCCCTTACATCTATAATTTGACTGAACGAAGCGATATCCGGCTGAAATTCCCAGGCATTGATAAATGCTTTAGAGAGTGTCAGCCTGCTACCCTCACTGTCCTGTTTCTGGTCTACCATAGTTAATACAGAACGTCTGTCGTCCGTTTTCTTCTGCACGGAACCCTGCAGATATACCATCTTCTGATCCGGCAGCTGCATTGCTGTACCATAGGTCAATGTCCGGTCGCTCTGGTGGGAATATCGACAGCTGTAGCTATTCTGCTCCTGGTTCCAGACGATTTCTGCCACTTCAGAATGTTCCAGATCGGAATATCCCTGTTCCAGATCTCCTTTTGCCCTGCCGTTAAAGACCAACATAGTATTGTCACCGGTCCAAATTGCGCTGCACGGCCATCCCATGGGAAATTGGGTTCCCGGCTCCGGCTGCAGGACATATTTCTCTAACTCTGTGCCATCCCACACTCCGGCAGCAGACAGGATAAAGCGTGGCTGCAATGTATCCAATTCCAGGCAAAATACCGTGTGCAGGCGACGGAAGGTCAGTAGCAGACAGCCATCGTGGTATGCCATATAGGACAGCTTGGTCCAATCGGAAACATCCCGATACTGGCTGCCCAGGATCTGAGCCAGATCAATCTTGCGCACAATCTCACCATGGTTCATATCCAGTTCCATAATACAGTCATTGCTGTGTTCTACATCCGAAGCTGTTGCCAGATAGAGGGAATCTTCATTCTGCGCCACAATCGGACTAATCGGTTCTTTAATGATAAAAGTGCGGTAGACTCTGCCCAGATAATCCATCTCGTGGTAACGGCAAGGTTGAACCTTTCCGAGAGAATTCACACAGCTTGCGGTTCGGTCAGCAAACAGAAAATGTCCGTTTTGCAGAGGAATCATACCCATACGGTTTGTCCGCAACTGAAGTGCATAACGTATCGCTCCATTGCCATCCAATGCCATCGGCTTAAATGTAACACCATTAACCATCATCATTGGCATCGGAAGCTCTGGCTTCCGCTCCACTTTCGTTACAATTCCCTGTGAATTAATGGGCGCGTCCGGCACATAGATCCGTATCATCCTGTGTTTCACAATCTCGTCATTTTCATCCACTAGATAGAGATCCACCTTGTTGCTGCGATTCAGATAAAGTCCCATAACCGCCACACGATGTCTCTTTGTAGGCTCTGTTTCTGCGACAAAATCGGCTCCATCATCTCCCTGCACACGATATCGAACCCGGTACTCTTTGGACGAATTAAACAAAAGGAGGGCCGTCTGCTGCGCCAGTCCATACGGGTTAGGAATCACTAAAATATGCGTAAACGTATACAGCCTGCGGTCCAGTATCTGCTCAAAGGCATAATCTCTTACCTGCGCGGTAAAGGAGCGCTGTGGCTCTTTTCGAAACGGAGACATCACCTTGCGTTTCGTCTGTTCAAATACCTCACGTTCATAGGTCCGGTCCAGTTTATTTAAATCAGACGGACTGTAGGTAATCTTAGATCCTCTTCTGACTTCTACCAACCAATTTTTCCAAAAGCTCATACCATTAAATTCCCTTCATTGTTAATTGTATCCGCTGCTTCTTCAAATCCACACTCATCACTTTAACATCCACAATATCCCCTACGCTAACCACATCTAACGGATGTTTTACAAATTTTTGGTCCGACATCTGAGAAATGTGCACCAAACCATCCTGATGGACGCCGATATCTACAAAAGCACCAAAATCAATGACATTTCGAACGGTTCCTTTGAGAACCATTCCCTCCTGCAGATCTTTTAATTCCAACACATCTGTCCGTAAAATCGGCTTCGGCATCTCATCTCTTGGATCCCTCGCCGGTTTTTCCAACTCCTTTATAATATCAATCAGCGTTGGCTCTCCAATCCCCAATTCTTCCGCCATGGCCTTTTTATTGCCCACACGTTTCGCAATCGTGCCAGCGGAAACTGCCGTCCGATTCTCTTTCTCAGGTTGTTCCTCCCCTGCCGGCAATGACATCTCCCCAAATGCCTTGGCAAAGGCAGCACCAAATGCAGTATTCGTATTTCTTACCACAAATTCTTTTTGTTTCTTCTTTGGTGCGGATTTCTTGTGGGAAGGCTGCTGTTTTACTGCCTCCGACTGAATTTTTTTCAATTCTTCTGGAGAGATCTCTAGCTTCTCCAGCAACGCATTGGCAGCATCATACGATTCCGGGTGTACACTGGTGGCATCCAGTGGATTATTCCCATCGGTAATCCGCATAAAGCCAGCACACTGTTCAAATGCTTTCGGCCCTAATTTCGGTACTTTAAGCAGCTCTTTCCGATTCTGGAATTTTCCATTTTCCTCCCGGTAAACCACAATATTTTTTGCAATCGCTTTGCTGATCCCGGAAATATATTCTAAAAGAGAAGCGGAAGCCGTATTGAGATCGACCCCTACCTTATTTACACAATCCTCTACCACACCGGATAAAGTTTCTCCCAGCTTTTTTTGGTTCATATCATGCTGATACTGCCCCACGCCGATGGACTGCGGATCTATTTTAACGAGTTCCGCCAATGGATCCTGCACTCTGCGGGCAATAGAAGTGGCGCTGCGCTGACCCACATCAAAGTTTGGAAATTCTTCCGTGGCCAACTTACTGGCAGAATATACGGAAGCTCCTGCTTCATTGGTAATCATGTATTGTACCGGCTTTGGAATCTCATGCAGCATGTCCGCAATGATCTGTTCCGATTCCCGGGACGCCGTTCCATTTCCCACGGAAATTAAGGATATCCCATATTTATCAATTAATTTTTTGACTTCACGTTTTGCCTCAGTTACCTTATTCTGTGGTGCAGTCGGATAAATCACCTTGGTATCAAGCACTTTACCAGTGGCGTCTACCACCGCCAATTTACAACCGGTACGGAAAGCAGGGTCCCATCCCAGCACGGTCTTCCCGGCAATCGGTGGCTGCATCAGAAGCTGTTCCAGATTCTTGCCAAAGACATGGATCGCTCCGTCTTCTGCCTTTTCCGTCAATTCATTGCGAAGCTCCCTCTCAATGGCCGGAGCAATCAGACGTTTATAACTATCTTCGATCGCTTCTTGCAGAATCGGTGTTGTATATTCATTCTCTCCAGTAATTACCTTGGTTTGCAGAAAGCGCAGAATCCGTTCTTCTGGCGCCTCCAGTTTTACCACCAAAAATTTTTCCTTCTCTCCACGATTTAAAGCCAGAATCCGATGACCGACTATTTTGCTAACCGGCTCCTGAAAGTCATAATACATTTCATACACCGACTGCGCTTTTTCGTCTTTGGCTGTGGAGATTACCATTCCCTCTTCTCTCGTAATGTCACGGATATAAGTGCGGTAATCTGCATCATCGGAAACCATCTCCGCTATAATATCTCTTGCTCCCCCGATGGCATCCTCGACGGTTACTACCTCTTTTTCTTCTGACAGATAGGCAGCGGCAGCAACTTCGATACTCTCTGTTGTTTCCTGCGCCAAAATAAGATCTGCAAGCGGTTCCAATCCCTTTTCTTTGGCAATCGTAGCCCTGGTACGGCGTTTTGGTCGATATGGGCGGTACAGGTCTTCTACCATAACCTGTGTCTCCGCAGCTAATATCTGCGACCGCAGCTCGTCCGTCAACTTTCCCTGCTCCTCAATCGTTGCAAGTACCTGCTCTTTTTTCTCTTCTAAGTTGCGCAGATATACCAACCGTTCGTTCAGGTTACGCAATTGTTCGTCATCCAGGGAACCATGCGCCTCCTTACGGTATCTGGCAATAAACGGAATGGTATTGCCCTCATCAATCAATTGGATGGTGGCTTCTACCTGCCAGCGGTGGATTCCTAACTCTTCTGCGATCTTATTCGTGATATCCATGATTTGTCTCCATTTCTATTTTTCTGCTCTTTCCTACTTTCGGGCATGCTGCCAACAGCGAAACCTTGTCTCACTGCGGAACAAAAAACCTCCTTGCTATTATGACACCTAATACATAAAAATTCAAGAATGATATAGGTTTCTTATCATCAGCGGTGCATTTTTTCTGATGAACTTTCCCGGAAAGTAAATAAAGAAATAGCATCCCGCCTGAAAAAGTTGGATGCTATTATCAAATACCTTTTGATTTCTTTTTCTATTTTACCTGTGCCAAAGAAAACGCCTCATGCACTGCCTGCGCTGCATCCTCCACATACCTCTCATCAACCAGCACAGTGACACGGATCTCAGAGGTTGAAATCTGGCGGATATTTACCCCCGCATCATACAATGCCTCAAACATTTTGGCAGCCACACCGGCATTGGTCATCATACCGGCTCCTACGATGGATACTTTTGCCACATCGGTAGAAACCGTAGTCTTCTCACATTTTAAGCTGGTGTTTCCATGACGCTCTAAGGTTTCCATCGCAGTGTCTGCCATCTCCTCCGTCACGGTAAAGCTGATATCCTGGGTACCATTATGTTCCACAGACTGTAGAATCATATCTACGTTTACCTTATGGTTTGCCAGATGCTGGAACAGCTTAAAGGCTACTCCCGGCTTATTTTCTAATCCCTCTACAGAAATCTGGGCTACATTTTTATCAATTGCAACTCCGCTTACCAACATTTTCTCCATATTACTTTCCTCCTTTACCACAGTCCCTTCCTTGGTATTCAAGCTGGAACGTACCACTAACTGTACGCCATATTTCTTTGCCATCTCAACAGATCGATTGTGCAGGACGCCCGCACCCAGACTGGCAAGCTCTAACATTTCATCATACGTAATCGCATCTAACTTACGTGCATCCGGTACTACTCTTGGATCAGCGGTAAATACGCCATCAACATCCGTATAAATCTCACAGGCATCTGCATGAAGGGCCGCCGCCAATGCCACTGCCGTGGTATCGGAACCGCCGCGTCCTAAAGTCGTATAATCATCGTATTTATTCACGCCCTGGAAACCCGTAATTACAACAATTTTACGGTTATCCAGCTCATAGCGGATTCGTTCGGTATCAATACGTTTTAATCTCGCATTGCCATAATCGGTCGTGGTGTGCATTGCTACCTGGAAGCCATTCATAGACACTGCCGGAACACCCAGCGCATCCATTGCCATCGCCATAAGCGCTACAGAAGTCTGTTCTCCGGTTGTCAGCAGCATATCCAGCTCTCTGCGGGATGCCTTGGGATTGATCTCATTCGCCATCTCTAACAGCACATCCGTCTGTTTTCCCATGGCGGAAAGAACGACCACGATCTGGTTTCCCTTTTTATAATCTTCAATACAGCGTTTCGCTACATTGACAATGCGTTCTTTATTGGCAACCGATGTGCCACCAAATTTCTTAACGATTAACATTTTTGCTTCCTCCTTTTATGAATCAAAACGGATTTTTCCCAGCACGTTCCCCAGACGTTCTGCCGCCTCAGCAAACGCTCTCTCGGTCATATCATCCGTTACAAAGCCATATTCATCGGGATAGCCCGCATCTACTGCTGTTACCTTACCAAACGCAGCAGCCACTTTTGCTTCATTCTCCAGCGGAGTCCCGGATACCCGGACAAAGAAACGGTTTTTCACATCATCCACAGGTACAAGATCCAGTTTTTCCGGCTCCCACAAGGTGTCGATATTGATTCCCTGATGGCGGGCACAATCCATGACATCGGAAACGACTGCGCTTGCCGTCGCTAATTTCCCGGCACCCTGCCCATAAAACATCACATCGCCCACCATATTTCCTTTGACTAAGATCGCATTAAAGACACCATCCACACTATATAATGGATGCTCTGCAGTAATCAGCTTCGGCGCAACCATAGCACTGACCTGATTTCCCACCTTCTTGCTCGATCCGAAAATCTTGATCTTCGCCTTTAGTTTTCGGGCATAACAGATATCCCGGTCTGTAATTTTCGTAATTCCTTCGGTGTAAATATCTTCAAAATCCAACTGTTTTCCATACGCCAGAGAAGTCAAAATAGCAATCTTTCTACAAGTGTCGTATCCCTCTACATCAGCCGTTGGATCTTTTTCTGCATATCCTTTGTCCTGCGCATCTTTCAATACATCGTCAAACACAGAACCTTTCTCTGTCATTTCTGTCAGAATATAGTTTGTCGTCCCATTTAAGATACCGGAGATCTCCTCGATCTCATCTGGAGCCAGAGATGTTTTCAATGGACGGATAATCGGAATCCCACCTCCGACACTGGCCTCAAACATAAAGTTGACATGGTTTTCTGCCGCAATCTGCAACAGCTCCGGCCCGAACGCTGCTACCAGAGCTTTGTTGGAAGTACATACACTCTTACCAGCTTCCAGGGAAGCTTTGACAAATTCGTAGGCCGGGTGCAGACCACCCATTGTCTCCACAACAATCTGAACATCCGGGTCATTTTTGATCACTTCAAAGTCATGTACCAGAATCTTTTCCACCGGATCCCCAGGAAAATCCCGTAGATCCAATACATATTTCATCTGTACCTCGGTTCCCACACGTTTTGCGATAATATCATGGTTCGTCTGAATGATTTCTACCACTCCAGATCCCACCGTACCATAACCTAATACTCCTACGTTTATCATATCTTCATCCTCCCTGTTATCGTATCTCAATGAAGCTCATGTAATTCTAACACATTTCCAGCCATGCCGCCACAGGCAGCACAAACAACACATAAAAACCGAAAATATCCCATCGGCTATTTTAATTTCCTGCTCCGTTCCACGCCAAAAAAGCATTGATAAACGGATCTAAATTTCCATCCAGTACGCTCTGCGCATTGCCAATTTCTGCGTTCGTCCGATGATCCTTTACCATGGTATAGGGCTGCATCACATACGAACGGATCTGGCTGCCCCAGCCGATTTCCTTGGACTCTCCACGGATTCCACTGGCCTTTTCTAACTGTTCCTGCTGTTTGAGAATAAAAAGCTTTGCCTTTAACATCTGCATTGCCTTATCTTTATTCATATGCTGGGAACGCTCATTCTGACACTGTACCACGATTCCGGTCGGAAAATGTGTAATACGAATTGCCGATGAGGTCTTGTTAATATGCTGTCCACCCGCACCACTGGAACGGTAAGTATCAATTCGGATATCATCATCCGCAATCTCGACATCCAAATCCTCCTCGATATCCGGCATAACATCGCAGGACACGAAAGAAGTCTGACGCTTTCCGGCCGCATTAAATGGAGAAATCCGAACCAAACGGTGCACACCATGTTCGGAACGAAGATAACCATACGCATTGATTCCATTGATCTGTAACGTGACAGATTTGTAGCCTGCCTCATCACCATCCTGGAAATCCAACATTTCTACCTGGAATCCTTTTTTCTCTGCCCAACGCTGATACATCCGGCAAAGCATACTTGCCCAGTCGCAGCTCTCTGTCCCGCCTGCACCAGCGTGCAGCGTCAGAATTGCATTGTCTTTATCATATTCCCCACTGAGCAGGGTTTCAATCCGAAGAGATTCAAAATCCTCTTCAAACCGCTGTAAGGTCTCCTCAACCTCCGGCAAAATACTGCCGTCATTCTCTTCCTCCGCAATCTCAATCAACATCAGCATGTCATCCCTGCTGTCGGTCAACGCTTCAAAACGCTCAATGACGGACTTTAATTTTTTATGCTCCTGCACAATCCTTGCGGAACCCTCAGGATCATCCCAAAAACCAGGTTCTTCCATGGTTTTGTCTAATTCCTCTACCCGATCTGTCTTGTTAGCAAGGTCAAAGTGAATTCCCCATTTCAAGCAGTGGCTGTTCGTAATTAGATAATGTCATTTTGATATTGTCAAATTCTACCAACTTGCTCACCTTCTTTCTATAAATAATCAATACTCCATAAAATACATCGTTAATCAATGGGCTTTCCATGCGAAGAATTTGCACAGCACAAACCATTTATAAATTCATCACTAACCAATCGGATCTCGATGGGAAGAACGCTGCTTTTGCGTTCTTCCAGAGTTGACTTAGTTTCACTTGGCGAGTTTTACGAGCTTAGTGAAACTTCAACTCTTATGCCCTTTTCCCACAACACTGTTTATATTTCCGTCCGCTGCCACATGGACACGGATCATTTGGCTGGATTTTCTTGGTAGTTCGGCGCTTCGGTGTAGCAGCTAAACTTTCATCTTTATTTGTTCCAGTCGGCTTTGCCACCTGCTCCCGCTCCACCTTCTGCTCAATTTGGATATGGGTCAATGCCTTAACGGTTTCTTCGCTGATAGAGTCAATCATATCGTTAAACATTTCAAATCCGGCAAACTTGTACTCCAGTACCGGATCACGTTGGCCGTATGCCTGCAAGCCAATTCCCTGGCGAAGCTGATCCATATCATCAATATGATCCATCCATTTCCGGTCAATGATTCGCAGAAGAATGATACGCTCAATTTCACGGATCTGGTCTGCCTCCGGAAATTCTGCTTCTTTTGCCTCATAGACCTTGACCGCTTCCTCTTTCATCTGCTGCAGGAGTTCTTTTCTCGTAGCATGCTTTTTCTGTTCTTCCGTCAGTCTTACCTTATCCATCGGAATCGTCTGGCGCAGCACATGATTCAATTCTTTCATATCCCATTCTTCGGCATTGCCATCCTCTGGAATTACCGAATTGACACAGGATTCCACCACATCAGTAATCATCTTGTAAATGGTATCCCGCATGCTTTCCCCATCTAACACCCGGCGGCGCTCTGCATAAATTACCTCACGCTGCTCATTGTTGACACGGTCATATTCCAACAGATTTTTACGGATACCGAAGTTATTTCCCTCAATCTTTTTCTGGGCATTTTCGATCGCACTGGATAACATCTTGTGCTCTACCTGCTCTCCATCGGGCATTGCCTCAAATAATCCCATCAGACGTTCGGAACCAAACAGACGCATCAAATCGTCTTCCAGAGAAATATAAAAACGGGATTCCCCGGGATCTCCCTGTCTACCGGAACGTCCACGGAGCTGATTATCAATACGGCGTGACTCATGCCGCTCTGTTCCGATAATCTTGAGACCGCCCAGCTCAGTTACTCCTTCACCTAATTTAATATCCGTACCACGACCCGCCATATTGGTTGCAATCGTAACTGCCCCCATCTGGCCGGCATCAGCAATAATCTCCGCCTCCAATTCATGGAACTTTGCATTCAACACCTTGTGTGGAATTCCCTTGCGCTGCAATTTAGCGCTCAGATACTCTGAGGTGTCAATCGTGATCGTACCTACCAGAACAGGCTGCCCCTTTTCATGCGCTTCCACAATATCCGCAATGACTGCATTAAATTTATCCTCTTTGGTCTTATAAACCGCATCATTATAATCAATACGGGCAACGGGAAGATTGGTTGGCACTTCCACCACATCCATCTCATAGATCTCGCGGAACTCCTTTTCCTCCGTCAACGCCGTACCGGTCATACCGGATTTCTTTTCATATTTATTAAAGAAGTTCTGGAAAGTAATCGTCGCTAATGTCTTGCTCTCTCTCTTGACCTTGACATGTTCCTTCGCCTCAATCGCCTGATGCAGACCGTCTGAGAAACGGCGCCCTGGCATAATTCGTCCGGTAAATTCATCGACAATCAAAACTTCATCGTCATTAACCACGTAATCTTTATCCCTTGCCATCAGGGAATGAGCACGCAACGCCAGATTAATATTATGCTGTAATTCCAGATTGTCCGGATCCGCTAGATTCTCCACCTGGAAGAACCGCTCTGCTTTGCGCACACCCTCTTCGGTCAGATTGACATTCTTATCCTTTTCATCGACAACATAATCGCCGGTTTCCTCTTCCTCTTCATTCATCAGAATATCCATCTTGGATAATTCTTTGGCTTGTCCGCGGGTCAACTGCTTCACAAAGATATCACATGCCTCATACAATTTCGTGGATTTGCCGCTCTGCCCGGAAATAATCAACGGGGTACGCGCCTCGTCAATCAATACCGAGTCCACCTCATCAATAATCGCATAATGCAGGGATCTCTGTACCAGATCAGCCTTGTAGACCACCATGTTATCCCTCAGGTAATCAAATCCCAGCTCATTATTTGTCGCATAGGTAATGTCGCAATTATAAGCTTCCCGGCGCTCATCATTATCCATAGAATTCAGAATCACACCCACGCTTAATCCCAAAAATTCATGAACCTGTCCCATCCATTCCGCATCACGTTTTGCCAGATAGTCATTGACTGTGACGATATGGACACCTTTGCCCTCCAAAGCATTGAGATAGGCTGGCAACGTAGATACCAACGTCTTACCTTCACCGGTACGCATCTCGGTAATTCGGCCCTGATGCAGGATCACGCCACCGATGAGCTGTACCTGATAATGACGCATCCCCAGAACACGGGTAGCTGCCTCCCGGACAGTCGCATACGCTTCCGGCAGAAGATCATCCAAAGTCTCCCCCGCCGCCAGACGCTCCTTGAACTCCGGCGTTTTCGCCTGCAATTCAGCATCACTGAGTTTCTCGTATTCCGGCGCCATCGCCTCGATTCGTTCCACGATAGGCATGACACGTTTTACTTCATGTTGACTGTGTGTTCCAAAAATCTTCGTAAATACACTCATGAAATTCTCTCCTAACTTTTGTTCCTGTCAGAGGACATTCATCGATCAATCCCACGTCCTCTCCCCTCAAAATATTACAAACCATTCTCAAGTATAACATTATCTTTATGCAAACGCAATGAAATTTTCTTACAAAGCCAAGTACTAGATTAAATCCGCTAAGGCAACGATATTTATTCCGCTAACCACAAAAATACAGGGAATACGAAATCTCCTTTTGATTCCTCTCGTATTCCCTGTACCTACCATCCTACAGCAACCTTTTAATTGCAGCAATTTATTTGATTTTAAACTTGACCGTCTTTTTCTTCCCTTTCCGGTATGTCATTACCAGCCAATTCCACTTCCCTGGCTTTTTCAGCCAAAGGAATTCCCATTGTCAAGCAAGTAATTTCTTCCAGTAATCGCAGAGCCTTTCCTAAACCAGATCAATCAGCCACGTCCTCTTGGGAGCCATCGCCAATCAAAATCTCCTTCCCCCGGAACGCAAAACCATACTGCCGTATCCGCTCCTTTGCAATCCCCTGGTCTAACAGGGACTGATCATATTTTTTATCCTGAATCTGCTGCAATGCCGCCTGCACCGTTTCTTGCAGATCTTTTTCTTTTCTGGCATTATAAACCTTAAATTCCAGAATAATGCCGTCATCTGTGTCATTCAGTGGTTTCAGCATGACATCGTAACGCCCAAATCCACTCTCCCGGTTGGACAGAACTTCATACCTCCCCCGAAGGTCTACCAACAGCCCCAGAACAAAGCCATGATAGAACCGCTCCGGTTCCACCTGGTCTGAAGGTTTTCCTCCCACATCAAAATAACTGATGGCGCTGAGTGCAAAACGGTTCATATACTCATTCATAAATTCCACATCCGCCTGCAACATTGCCTTGACAAACTGGTTATAGTGGATACTGTCTTTTCGGAGCCAGCCTTTTACCATGGTTTCAAACATCCTGTGCACTTCATAATTCGTCAGTTCCAGCTCATAACGTTCGCCCTGTATCTTCACTGCCTTAAGGTATCCGCTGGCAAACAGCAGGCTCCATACAGCACTGGCATCATGGTCATCCAGTTGATTGAAAACCATTTCATCATCAATGTCACTGTGAATGGTCTTTCCCTGTAGCAAATCTTCAAACTGCATTTTTATCTCTATATCCCCCGTCCGTACCAGACTCCCCACCAGACTGTTGGAACTGGTGTTGGCCCAATAGGTGTCCAGCTTCCGTTCATCCAGAAAACTAATAATGGACCATGGATTGTAGATGTCTTTATGATCCCCAACGGTAAATCCATCATACCAGAATTTAACTTCCTCTTGATTAGCTAATCCAAATTCCTTCATTGCAGCAAATACCTCTGCCTCCGTAAAGCCAAAATAAGAGGCATATTTATCAGATTGCATTGTTACAACTTTTAGGTTATTTAGATCAGAAAACATAGACTCTTTGCTAACTCTAGTAATCCCTGTCATTACCGCCCGTTCCAGATAAGGATTGGTCTTAAAGGTATTATTAAACAATGACCGGGTAAAGCCCACCAGCTCTTCCCAATAGCCATTTACATATGTCTCCTGCAAAGGCGTGTCATATTCGTCCAGCAGGATAATGACTTTTTTGCCGTAGTATTTATAGAGATAACTGCATAAAAAATGAATAGACTTCGCTGCTGTAACATGGGACATCCCTATTGTAACGGATTGAAACTGTTCCTGTTCCACCGGGTTTAAGAACTCTTCTTCTAACAGAAAACGGTTTTGATTATACAGGCTTACCAAATTAGAGTTCATATTTTCTATGGCATCCTCTATATTTCTCTCCTTGATTCCGGCAAAAGACAGAAACACAACCGGATAAGTCCCCTGCAACTTTCTGTACTTCTCTTTGTTCCAAATATCCAGATGCTCAAATATCTCACCCTGCCCCTGGTACCGATTGCTAAAAAAACGTTCCAGCATATTCATATTCAAAGTTTTGCCAAAACGTCTGGGCCTGGTAATCAGCGTAACCTCATCATTACTTTCCCACCATTCCTGAATAAACGCTGTTTTATCAATATAAAAACAATTATTGGAGATTAATTTTTCAAAATCCTGCACTCCAATGGCTACCGTTCTGCCCTTCTTCGGCACCGGATTGGCGGATGTAACTGTCCTTTCCATTCTACCACCTGCTTTCCGTCTGCTTTTATGGGATATTGTACTAGATTAAATCCGCTAATGCAACGATATTTATTCCACTAACCACAAAAATACAGGGAATACGAAATCTCCTTTTGATTCCTCTCGTATTCCCTGCACCAACTATCCTACAACAACATTATAATTGCAAAAACTCCACCAGAGTCTCATTGATATTCCTCGGTTCCCCGTGGGTTTACTCAATCCCCAGTACTTTGTAATCCTGGTCTTCCACTGCTTTCGCCAAGACTGCGTCCCCCACATCTGATTTCAGCGTCACCACCGCCGTACCAGCTTCGTGACTGACCTCTGCCTTCTCTACCTGATCCAGCGCTTCTAACGCTTTCTTAACAGACGCCTCACAGTGTCCGCACATCATTCCTTCAATTTTCATGGTTTTACTCATCCTGTTTTCCTCCTTTTGGTTGGTGTCCGGGGCATCAGCCAAAACCGTTTCCCCGGCATACCTGGTTTTTATTTTTTTATCTCTGCTGGCATCAAAGAGCCGGCAAAGGTTCAACCGCAATGCATTCGTCACGACACAAAAACTGGATAAGCTCATTGCCGCTGCACCAAACATCGGGTTCAATTCCCAGTGAAACAACGGAATCCACAAGCCGGCTGCTAATGGAATTCCCACGACATTGTAGAAAAAAGCCCAAAATAAATTCTGATGGATATTTCGCAGGGTAGCACGACTTAAGCGAATGGCAGCCGGTACATCACGCAACCTGCTTTTCATCAAAACCACATCTGCCGCATCAATCGCAATATCTGTGCCGGCACCAATGGCAATTCCCATATCCGCCCTGGTCAGCGCAGGGGCGTCGTTGATTCCATCCCCCACCATGGCTACCTTTCCCTGTTTTTGGAAATGCCGAATCACATTCTCTTTTCCATCCGGCAATACTCCCGCAATGACTTCATCGACACCTGCCTGCGCACCAATTGCCTGCGCTGTCCTCTCGTTATCTCCTGTCAGCATTACAACATACAATCCCATTCCCTGCAATTCTTTCACCGCTTGTATGCTGTCTTCTTTCATCACATCCGCCACTGCAATCACACCCAGCAATCTGCCGTTTCTAGCAAAAAATAATGGTGTTTTTCCTGCTTCCGCCAACTGTTCTGCCTGTTTCCTGACTGTTCCCGGTATTGGGGCCTGTTCGGAAATAAAACGCTCATTCCCTCCGGCAAGGGAGCTTCCCTCAAAAACTGCCCGCAGTCCGTTACCTGGCACTGCCGAAAAATCTCGGACTTCTGTCTCCTGCACCCCATGTTCCTGTCCATACAGCAGAATTGCTTTTGCCAGAGGATGCTCGCTGTGACGCTCCAGTGCATAGGCATAGTACAACAAATCTTTTTCCGGAACTCCGTCCGCTGGCAAGAGATCCGTTACCCTGGCTTCCCCATTGGTAATCGTTCCGGTCTTATCCAGGGCAATGATCTGCATCTTTCCGGTCTGTTCCAGAGACACCGCATTTTTAAACATAATGCCGTGTCTGGCGCCTACGCCATTCCCTACCATAATGGCAACCGGAGTCGCCAGTCCCAAAGCACAGGGACAGCTGATAACCAAAACGGAGATTCCCCTTGCTAATGCATATCCCACAGTCTGCCCTGCCAGAAGCCAGACTGCAATCGTCAATAGAGCAATCCCAATCACAACCGGCACAAAGATCCCGGATACCTGATCCGCTACTTTTGCAATTGGTGCTTTGGTTGCGGCGGCATCACTAACCATCTGAATTATCTGGGAAAGAGTAGTATCCCTCCCTACTCTGGTCGCTTCACAGCGAAGAAAACCGGACTGATTCACCGTTGCCGCCGACACGGTATCTCCTGTTTCCTTATCTACAGGAATACTTTCGCCAGTCAGCGCCGATTCATTCACCGCACTACTTCCTTCCAGGACAATTCCGTCCACAGGTATATTTTCACCCGGACGTACCACAAAATGATCCCCGATCTTTACCTGTTCAATGCCAACCTCTGTCTCAACACCATCCTGCACTACCGTTGCCGTTTGCGGTGCCAGTTTCATCAATCCCTTTAAGGCGTCCGTGGTCTTCCCCTTAGAGCGGGCTTCCAACATCTTCCCCACCGTAATCAGGGTCAGGATCATGGCCGCGGACTCAAAATAAAATTCATGCATATAATGCATGGCCGCTTCCATTCCATGGTGCACCTGTGCATCCGTCATAGCAAATAATGCATATGTGCTATAGATAAATGCTGCTCCAGCCCCTAACGCTACTAGCGTATCCATATTGGGGGCCCTGTGCCACAAACTACGAAAACCACTGATAAAAAACTTCTGATTTACCACCATAATAATCACAGTCAGCAAGAGTTGTAGCAATCCCATCGCCACATGGTTATCTGCGAAATAAGACGGCAACGGCCAGCCCCACATCATTGCCCCCATCGAAAAATACATCAAAACCAGTAGAAAAAAAACAGAAACGATGAACCGCTTCCTCAATACCGGGGTATCATGGTCCTGCAAAGCCTCTAATGCATCCGATGTATTATTTTCCTGGGTATCTGTCCCCTTTCCTTTCTGTGAAGCACCATACCCCGCCTCCTGTACAGCCTGGATCACAGCTGCCGGTTCTGCTATTCCTTCTACACCCATAGAATTAGTCAGAAGGCTAACCGATACGGACTGTACCCCGGAAACTGCGGATACTGCTTTTTCCACTCTGGCACTACACGCTGCACAACTCATCCCTGTCACTGCATATTGTTCCATACAAATCCTCTCCTCTGCGCTGCCTCTTACTCAAAGCAAAGAGTTTCGCAAAGCAAAATTCTCCGTCTCCGACGTCGCTGGATGTTTCGTAAAAATTGCTTTGCACCAGGCAGCACATAGATACAAAGCGCCATGTGAAACACTAGCACTACTTCATTAATTTTTGCAGCATCCCGATTAATTCGTCCACTGTCTCTTCCTTTCCTTCTTTAATATCCCTCGTCACACAGGTTTTTATGTGATTGGACAACAAAATTTTGTTAAAGCTATTTAGAGCGGCATTGGCGGCCGCCACCTGCATTAGAATATCCGTACAATAAGCGTCCTTTTCCACCATGCCACGGATTCCGCGAATTTGCCCCTCAATTCGGTTTAAGCGGTGGATCAAATCCTGATATTCTTTCTCGGAGCGCTCTTTTGTCTTATGCGTCTGACAACATTTCTTTTGCTTTTCTGCCATAAAATTCCTCTTTTCTGAAACCCTAAATACCCTATGGGGGTATATTGCCTCTTTGCACAATATACCCCCATAGGGTATTTTTGTCAAGTAATTCATATTTCTTAACCTCAGGACGGTCAGGATTTGCAGATTTTTTACCTAAAGCTGATACAAAATTTCTCCAATGTCTCCATTGATACAAATAGATTTCTTTTTTATTTCATAAGGCGCATATGCCTCTCCAAAGTTCAGGCAGACATAAACCGCATCTTTCCATTCGTGTGCCATGCGCCAAAAGCTGTATTTTACTATTGCTGGTGTATTGAATCCAACTGCTGCCTCTAAAAACATCACTTTCTCATTCTGATGTCTGCGGAGAAATTCTACATACCGTTCCGAAGCCTGATGCCATCCTTCATCCTCTACAAAAGTATGGTCTGCCCGGAGATTCACGCTCATGGGCTCCCCACACTTCGGGCAATACGGAATAAGGTCTGACGGAACCGTCATTTTAAGCGATACGCCTTCCGGCAGAATCAATGTACCATTCGTATCAATAACATAGCCTTGTGCTTCAACCATTTCCCGAATAATAGCCTCATTGTTGTAAGTATTCCGATGACAAGGTTTACTACACTGGAACAGACCATAATCCCCCTGGGTGTAGAAAAGTCGGTCTTTATCAAAACCGGTCTTTTGGAAACAATGATCCACATTCGTTGTCAGCACGAAATAATCTTTGTCTTTCACCAGATCGTACAGTTTATGATAGACTGGTTTTGGGGCATCCATATACCGATTGATATAAATATACCGGCTCCAGTATGCCCAATGTTCTTCCAGTGTATCGTATGGATGAAACCCACCAGAATACATATCCTTGAAACCATATTTTTCGATAAAGTCCGAGAAGTAGTCTTCAAAGCGTTTCCCGGAATAAGTAAATCCGGCAGATGTTGACAGTCCCGACCCCGCGCCAATCACGATCGCATCCGCTCGATTTAATTTCTCTCTGATTTGTTCGATAGAAGATGTTACTTCCCCTTTATCCCAGGAGTTGTTTGTAGATTTCGTAATCACTGTCTTTGAAAACATTAAAAACCACCTCCAGACTATTTTGATGCTTCTTTTGATAGTCCTGTACCGTTTGAATTGCTATCTGGGCGGCTTGTTCCGGGGGAAAATGAAACTCCCCCGTAGAAATACAGCAAAAGGCAATACTTTTTAACTGATAAGCTGCCGCCCGTTCCAGACAGGAACGATAACAGTCCGCCAGCAGGCTACCATCTTTTTCCGTTACTTCCCCGTAGATGATTGGACCAACCGTGTGGATTACATAACGGCAGGGAAGATTATATGCTTTGGTAATTTTTGCTTTTCCCGTAGGTTCTTCGGTTTTCTGCTGTTCCATGATCCGGGAACATTCCAGACGGAGTTCCACCCCTGCAGCAGAATGAATCGCATTGTCGATACACCCATGGCAGGGAACGAAGCAGCCTAACATAGCACTGTTAGCCGCATTTACGATTGCGTCTACAGCCAAACGGGTAATATCGCCCTGCCAAAGGTAAATTCCCGGTTGTACAGAGGAAAGATCCTCTAAGGAAATCACACCTTTTTGTATTGTTTCTTCCTGCAAATACTCATCTTGTATTTGTAAAAATGTCTCTGATATAGAATTTGGCCGACGAATATTGAACAGTGAACGAAGTAACTTTTTCTGCTCCTGTTCCTCTGCCGGAATAGGCATATCTGCATACCGGGACTGCTCCCCCAAAAGAGACTTAATTAAATAAATTCTTTTTTCTTTCTGTGTCATCTCCTACTCCATTCCAATCACTGCTTTTTGCGGACAAATATTCATTCCATCGAAATCCAGACCATTTCAGAATACTTGATCAAGCAAAGAAGAATCCCGCCGTCATATCCAGATAATTTTGACCACGATATTGTGGATACTGCTTCCCTACTTCCGCTTTGAATTCGTCTGCGTTTTGAACACCTGCGGCAATTTTTTTAAGATTTTCCAGGTAGTCAATTTTTGTCTGAGCATCTTTCAAATCCTCCGGGGTATAATGAGAGGTAAGAATCAGATCATAACCTTTTTCAATGTAGCCACGAAGCTCAGCAATCATGGCATCGGCATGGCCTGCCCCTGCAACGATAGAATGGCAGTCATGCCCCATCATATGGGTGTAAATTGCATTGATTTCGGGGATTTCTACATCAAAAGCGTCGTCTGTCTGCTTGATGACAAAGTCAATATCCCCAATCGTTATCTTACCTGGCTCAATCACATTGGTAATTTCGTGAACAGAAGAATCAAAGCTCTCACCAAATGTACCGGTAAAGTTATTAATCAGAGCCTTGCCTCCTCCCTTTTGGGAATAGAGTGCGGCGTTCTGTGTGGCATACTTCGGAACTTTAGGAAGAAAAGTAGCTCCCGCACCGTGATAAGCAACGAACATTCCCATGACCTCAACATTTTCAAGGTATTCGGTTAGTTCCTTGTTGTTGTCAAAGAAGCACGGAGATTCCACGACAACCGCCTTACCATTTTTCTCCACGATGAACACCTCGTCATCTATAAAATCATTCGTCTTATAGGCGTGCAGTTTTACACTGCCAAAATCGTAGATATTCATTTCCCCTTTCGTGAGTTTTACTGTTTGAAATGTACTTTTGTTCATAATGTGTTCCTCCTTCTTTCTCTCTTTATTTGCGGCTTGTTTTTTTCCGCTTGCAAGATTATAATAAATCCGTACAGAGAAAACGTAAAGTAAGCACTTTTTTGTGCTATAGTTACCAAAAGGGAACTATTAGGAAGAAATGGGGGTTTCTTATGGAAAAAAATTTACCAGCTTGTCCGGTGGAAACAACGTTAATGCTGATCAGCGACCGATGGAAGGTATTGATTATCCGAGAATTATTAGACGGTACGAAACGATTTGGAGAAATAAAAAAGTCCATTGGAGCGGTATCACAAAAAGTCTTGACGGCAAATTTACGTTCCATGGAACATAGCGGCCTACTTACCCGAACAGTCTATCCAGAAGTGCCACCACGGGTCGAATATACTCTAACCGAAACCGGATATAGCCTAAAACCAATATTAGACGCCATGGTAGCATGGGGAACCGAATATCAACAGAAAAATGGTTAAAATAATGGAAACAGTCCGGGTTGATTCATATATTTAGCGTATTTCAATGCCTCTTTATTTACCCACATTCCATTCTCATTTTCATCCAGATAGTTAGGAACTCCATTGTGCACTCGATGGTCCATAAAGTCCAGAAATCCCTCCTGGTCTAACGAACCATCCAGGAAATCCTGCCAGAAGTTTTTATGACAACTGAACCGGAGATTTTCACCTCTGGGAAAATGATTTAAAAATTCTATTACCCGCTCATATTGGGATTCCTCTGTCAATGGGATATCCCATGTAAGGCCAGTCGAATCCGTCTTCTTACAGTAGATCCCCTCTTTCGAATAATAAGTAACATATTCCAGTTCCTCCTCCTCTTCTCGCTCCGACGGATAGCTACTGACCGTATGTTCGGAAAGTAACCGCAACAGAGGATCCTCCGGTTCCGATGCCAGTTCTTTCTCGATTCCAAATTTCTCCTTGCCAGAGACCGTAGTATCCTCCGGCGGCACTTCCTGACCAGCCTCTTTTTTCATTTCCTCCTGAATTTTATCAAAAGCCTCAAGAAACAGCTCCCATTCCTTTAAGGTAAAATAAGCAGCCCCAATTGGAAAAGACGGCTTTATAGCTCCAGCTTCTATTTTTTCCAGGATTTGATTGATTTTACTTGCCAACATCTCCCGATATGTCATAGAATGTTGTGGTTTTACATCCTCTGATGCCACAGTCTCACCACGGGACTGTTTCGTCTTCCATGAATCTGCCATTCCCTTCACAGATGGTTGGGAACGGTTCCCCTTCCTTTCTTTGGGGAAATCATCGTCGGATTCCTCCTCTTTCTTCTTTTCTTTTGCCATACATGCTGCATCATAATAATCCAGATAGGATATCTTCGGTGCAGATTGCTCACCTGCATACGCACTATCTCGATCCACAGGTCTGGCTTGAACTATCCCTACTGCCATTGTTCTCCTCCTTGTCTACATAGATTTTTTATAAAAACTGATTAACCCTTTCTCACAGAGTATTTTTATTGAATCGGAGGAATCTCCTATTCGATAAAAAAGCACACGGTCCATTTCCCTCCATGGATTCGTGCGCTCTCCGTAGCTATGTATTCCGTTTACTTGATACTGGTCTCGTCCAAACTCATTTCTCGGTCCTGACAATATCCGTACCAGATCATTCCATTCTGTTATTATATCGTCTATACAGCCAAAAACTTTACTGTAAATCTGCAATCAAATCTTTAATGACCTCCGACGCCAAAATAAATCCTGCCACTGGCGGTACAAAAGAAACCGATCCCGGAACCGCCTTCCGCCTTCCAGCAGAATCTTCCGGCTTCTGGCTATGATTTGCCAAAATCTCCTTTGACTGTTTGACAGCAATTGGTTTCTCACGGGAATACACGACTTTCAGTTGTTCCACTCCCCGCTTCTTTAATTCCTTTCTCATAACCTTAGCTAAAGGACAGATTGTTGTTTCATAGAGATCAGCGACCATAAATTCCGCAGGATTTAATTTATTTCCCGTTCCCATACAGCTAATGACAGGAACACCTGCTTCTTGTGCCTGCAAAATTAACTGAATCTTACCTGTTACTGTATCAATCGCATCCACAACATAGGAATAATTTGAAAACTGAAACCGTTCTGCCGTCTCCGGCAAATAAAAACACGGATGCACCGTCACTTTACAGTCTGGATGAATCGCCAAAATCCGCTCCCGCATGATTTCTACTTTATTCTTTCCCACCGTTTCCCTGGTCGCAATGATCTGCCGGTTAAGATTAGAGAGAGAGACCTGGTCATGGTCAATCAAATCTATTGCGCCTATCCCACTGCGCGCTAGGGCTTCTACCACATAGCCGCCTACCCCGCCAATGCCAAATACAGCAACACGGGACTGCGCCAGCCGTTCCATCGCCCGACTGCCCAGCAATAATTCTGTCCTGCAAAATTGCTCTTCCATTCCCCAACCTTCCAAACATTCGATTCTTTCTGATAGATCCACAAGGCATCCTGAATAGCCGCCTCTTTTCTATCCCAGTCATTTATATGCTTCCGTTTTTCTCTATTTATTTTTTCCGCAATAACTCCTCCGGACGTTTGACTACCCCCTGTTCCGTAATAAATCCGGTAATCAAATCGTGATTTGTCACGTCAAAAGCGGGATTGTAAATCTTTACCCCCTCTGCCGTCATAGGAGCTGTGTACCACATATGGGACACTTCCTCCGGCTTCCTCTGCTCAATGACAATCTCAGCTCCGGTCGGGGTATCAAAATCAATCGTTGAAGTCGGGGCACAAACATACACAGGCACCTGATATTGCTTTGCCACTGCCGCCACCACCGCCGTTCCGATCTTATTAGCCGTATCTCCATTCGCTGCCACGCGGTCGCATCCCACCAGCACCGCCTGTACCAAACCCTGCTGCATCAAACTGGCAGACATGTTATCGCACAGCAGCGTCACATCCACGCCTGCAGAATATAATTCAAAAGCAGTCAATCTAGCACCCTGCAACAACGGTCTGGTCTCATCCGCATATACGCGGAACTGATAGCCCCGTTCCTGTCCCAAATAAATGGGCGCTGTCGCCGTCCCATACTTACAGGTTGCCAATTGGCCGGCGTTACAGTGTGTCAGAATCCCATCCCCTGGTTGAAGCAATGCCAAACCATATTCCCCGATCCGACGGCATACCTCAATATCCTCCTGGCGAATTTCCATAGCCTCCCGCATCAGGCGCCTTTTCAAATTCTGCACAGAATCCTCCAAATGATCATAACACACCTGCATCATACGGTCTAAAGCCCAAGAGAGGTTGACCGCCGTGGGACGGGCAGAATTCAAAAATGCCCGTTTCTCTTCCAGAAATCCAATAAATTCCTGCATGTTATCCGTTTCCATCTGACGTGCCAGCACCAGGAATCCGATCGCCGCTGCAACGCCAATCGCGGGCGCACCTCTTACCTTGAGCAGATAAATGGCATCCCAAATTTCCTGTGCTGTCGTCAGCGAAATCAATTCAATTTCTCCCGGTAGCTTCGTCTGATCAATAATAACCAGCGCATTTTTTTCTTCCTCATAGGAAACCGTCTCATAATCCAAAATAGATTTCATTTTACACACTTTTCCTCTGCTCCTGTAGTAACACATATCCCTCAAACAGATCCAGATCCTCTTTGGTCGTGATCTTGATATTCGTCTGATCCCCCTTCGAAAAATAGATCGTCCTGCCCATCTTGAACATCAGAGAAGTCGTATGTGGTTCCACCTGATCCAGATATCCTTTTTCTATGGCTTCCTCATAGAGCTGTACGACATAGGAAAACCGAAATGTCTGCGGTGCATTGAGTTGCATAATCTCATCCCGGTCTAACCATTCGCTGGAGGACACACCACCCTCATCCCGCTTCCCTACCAGCAAATACATTGGAGTGGCAGAAGTACAGTTTCCCTTTTCCGCACATACTTTTACTGCATCCGTCAAAATCTCTTCCGATACAAAGGGAGAAGCGCCATAATGAATCAATACTTGGTCATTCTCATCCAGAATTCCTTTCAAATGATTGATTCCCTGAATCACGGAATGTTGAAAATCAACGCCTCCCTCCACAATCCATTTTACTTTGGTCAACTGATATCGTTCTACCAGTTCCTTCATATATTCTATATGAGAAGCCACACAGACAACCTCAATAGCATCAATCTGCGAATGGTTCTGAAACTTTTCGATGGTATAGACCAGAATCGGTTTTCCCTGGATCTCTATAAACTGCTTCGGGCAGTCTGCACCCACACGGGAGCCGACACCTCCCGCCAAAATTATCCCCACATTCTTGTTCGTGCTCATGCTGTGAGCCTCCTTCCTGTCTTTCCTACCATTACAAGATCTATGTGCCGTTGGTGCAATAATACTCTTCTATTTTACACCCTGGTACATTCCATAATTTCAAAGTTTATGCCATCGTCTTACAGAATGGAACGATGGCATAAATATTTACGCTTTCATTATTTTCTGTCCATCAGACAGACTTTCTACGGCAAACACTGATACCATATACCGCTTATTTGGATTCATAGGATTCCAACGCCTGATCAATAAAACGGAGACAGTTATGGTACGCCGGCAACATAAAGAAACCGTCATCATCATTCACGCTGCCTTTATACAAGCCCCAGGAAAGCCAGTATAATGCACATACAGCAATACTGGCAATATAATGCCTATGCTCCTTTTCTGTCAGCTCTCTGTCAAAATACGCCCGTAAATAATTCTCAATCTCCTCATCTGTATAATGATAACGGCTTAATATTCCACAGATATCACTTGCCGGATCATTTACGCCAGTATATTCCCAATCAATCAGATACATATCCCCTTCTTCTGTAACCAGGAAATTAGGTTCATAGATATCATTATGGCACAATACTCTTGGGAATCCATCTTCTTTTACATATTTATCCAGTCTTCCCACTTTTTCTATCAGATCGCCAAATTCTGTTTTCAGATCCCCTTTAGAGGCAGATGCAACTTCTATCAGGCGGAGTGCCTCTTCGTAAGTATCAAAATTCTTAACCGTCTTGAAATCCGCTGAATGAAGAATCCTCAAATACTCCATTCCCTTTTTGAGCTGATCAGGATATTTATCAAAAGAGCACTCAACCAAATGATCTACAAAATATGAGATCTTCCATCCTGTTGGGTCAATATAGATAACCGATTTATCCAGACCCAATTCTTTCGCCCGGTACTGCGCATATACTTCTGCATCACGGTCTACCAGATGGCCGGAATTTCCACCTGGATGACGGTAGATATACTGTGTATCTTTGACCCAGAACGCAAAGGACACATTTGTCAACCCCTTTTGAATGACCTCGATCTTTTTAATCTCATTCGGCTCACATTTCAAGATCTGACAGATATTATTGACAATTCCTGAATCAATATTATTAAGGAAATCCTGGTCAAAGCTCCGCAGCTCTTCGACTGAATCGAATTCCATGACCTTACCATTCTCCATTATTTTGGCATGGAGCGTTAAATCCTGCTGATGTTTCGCATAAAATTCCTCCCAGAACAAATTCGCAACACCGAACTCCTCTTTCTCCACTTCCACCAGATCCAGGAATTTTCTGGAAAAACTCTCTGTAAAATAGGCATGTCCTACCATACAATAGGAATCATGACCACCCACCTGAAATCCCGTGATAATATTTTCATTACTTAATGCAACCTGGAATTCCTGAAAACTGCCATCCTGGAACACGCAGGCACGATAGGAATACTCCGGTTCTTCCATAAATGGATTGACCGTAAAATACTGATCTGCACAACACAGATACGTATTGCCAAAATATTCCCGGGCAGCATAGACCGACAATAAGTTTCCTTTCTTATCAAAAGAGTTATTTACGACCAGCTCCACACTGTCATATTTCCCCTCCAGATAAAAGTACTTTTCCTTCATAAAACCGACAACCACATAAATCTTTTCAATTCCGGCCTCCTGAAGTTGCTCAATCTGTCTTTCAATCAGGATCTCACCGCGCACCCGGAGCAGTCCCTTGGGTTTCTCATAGGTAAACGGCGCAAATCGATTTGATTTACCAGCGGCTAAAATTACTGCGGTCACATTTTTTTTCATATCCCTCTCCATTTCTGTTTTGCTTATCCTGCTGTTTTCGATACAAACCGTGTTTATTGTAAATGATTGTCAAAAATATGTCAACGACCCTACCGTACTGCCTGGAATGCTTCCTCTAAATCCTGAATAATATCATCAATATGTTCCGTACCGATGGACAGTCGAATGGTATTCTGATAAATCCCGACACGTTCCAGCTCCTCTTCTGTCATCTGGGAATGTGTCGTACTCGCCGGATGAATGACCAGAGATTTGGCGTCAGCGACATTAGCCAACAGGGAGAAAATTTCCAGATGATCTATAAAATCTCTGGCGGTACGGTCTCCACCCCGTATTTCAAAAGTAAAGATCGAACCTCCCCCCTGTGGAAAATATTTCTGATAAAGATTCTGCTGTACCGGATCTTTCGAAACGGATGGATGATGCACCGCTTCTACCTGCGGGTGGTTCTGCAAAAATTGCACCACCTGTAATGCATTTTCCACATGACGCTCGACACGCAAAGATAGAGATTCCAATCCCTGTAGAAAGAAAAATGCATGGAACGGCGACAGGGTTGCGCCCGTATCCCGCAGCAAAATGGCACGAATCTTGGTAACAAACGCTGCCGGTCCCACCGCTTTCGTGAAACTGATCCCATGGTAGCTTGGATTAGGTTCGGTAAGCGACGGAAATTTTCCCGATGCTTCCCAATCAAATTTCCCACTGTCAATAATCACTCCACCGATCGTCGTACCATGACCGCCAATAAATTTGGTAGCGGAATGAACGACCAAATCTGCGCCATATTCAATCGGACGCACCAAAAACGGCGTAGCAAAGGTATTATCCACGATCAACGGAATCCGATGCTCATGTGCGATCTCTGCCATTTGTTTAATATCGACCACATCCGAATTGGGATTCCCCAATGTCTCAATAAACAGCGCTTTGGTATTTTCCCGAATGGCTCCACGAACTGCATCAAAATCAGCCGGATCGACAAAAGTCGTCTCCACACCGGACTGTGGAAATGTATGCGCCAGATAATTATAGGTCCCTCCGTAGATATTACTGGCAGATACGATATGATCCCCCATCTGTGCCAGGTTTTGCAATGTATAAGCAATGGCAGCAGCACCCGAAGCCACGGCAAGAGCTGCTACGCCACCCTCTAACACTGCCATTCTCTGCTCAAAAACATCCTGCGTCGGATTAGTCAGCCTGCCATAAATATTGCCCGCATCTGACAGATTAAACCGTGCCTCTGCGTGGGCGCTGTCATGAAACACATAGGAAGATGTCTGGTAAATCGGCACCGCCCTTGCATCCGTAACGGGATCTGGCTGCTCCTGACCTGCGTGTAACTGTAATGTTTCAAATTTTAATTTCCTGTCTGGTTTCATGATTTTCTCCATCTCCTATCTGTTTTTGCCCCAACATAATGACATACTAATCAATTGACCGTTGCGTTTCCTAGTACAGCAGATATTAAATTCCTGAAAGGAATTCATTTATGCTGTACTAGTACAACGAAAATTAAGTTTTGGATAGTTTGACACAGAATGTTTTTCTGAGAGTGCGGCTTCACAAACACAGGTGTAGCGGTGGCTACATCGAGGCTTGGGGAGTCGTGCTATCGGAAAAACAGGCAAGTCAAACCGCCAATTACTTAATATTCGTTGTACTAGCTTAAACTACAATGGTCTCCCCTGTCAACCACGACCTGGTATCCCAACTTCTCCATCCGTTTCTTTAACTCACTAAGACCTTCTGCAGACTCCCCTCCTACACTTTTCTTGCCATCGTACAGCAAATACTTTTCCCGCACTCCCATAGGGGAAAGATTTGGCATGACTACATTCGCACCCGCCAAAATTCCCCTCTCCCGTCCCTGCGGATGAATGGTTGCCAGTGCAGTGGTAGACGGCAATAACACATCCGGCTGCTGAATACGCAACAGACTTAACAGATACAGGGTCTGCTCCAAACCTCCCGGTTCCTCCCCGGCAAACGGGGTATCCTGATGCGGAATAAAGGGACCGATCCCTACCATTTCCGGCTGCAATTCGTGAATAAACCAAAAATCTTCCGCCAAATATTCTGCGGTCTGTCCTGGACTGCCCACCATAAAACCACATCCGGTCTGGAAGCCAATCTCTTTTAAGTCTCTCAGACATTGCTTCCGATGTTCCAAAGACAATTCCTGAGGATGCAGTTTTCGGTAATGAGATTCTACAGCTGTCTCATGACGCAGCAGATAACGGTCAGCCCCAGCTTCCCAAAGCCGCTCATAACTACTTCTTTCCCGTTCCCCCAGAGATAACGTGATCGCACAGTCCGGGTGCTCCTGCCGGATCTGCCGAATCAGAGAAACCATACGCTCATCGGTGTAGTAAGGATCTTCGCCCCCCTGCAGGACAAAGGTACGGAAACCCAGTCGTTCCCCTTCCCGACAACAAGCTAAAATATCTTCCTCCTGCAAGCGATAGCGCTCTGCACAGGCATTGCTTCTGCGAATTCCACAATAATAACAGTCGTTCCTGCAATAATTTGTAAATTCAATCAGTCCCCGGATAAATATTCTTTTTCCATATCGGCTATCGCAAACCGCTCTGGCTTTCTTCTGAGCATAATCCTGCAATTCCGGGCATTGGGAAGCAATTAAATATGCCATTTCCTCCCGATTCAGGCAATGTTCCCTCTCCAATTGGTCTATCAACGCTATCCCTTGCGCGGTAGTTTGCGTATTCCCTGCTATCCTATCCCTACAACATTTCTCTGACAATCGTTCCACCCCCGGCTACCAGTCCCTGTTCATATAATACCAAAGCCTGTCCCGGCGTCACACCTCTCTGCGGTTCCGGGAAAGTACATTCATAAAAGTCTTCCTCTAACTGACGAACTCTACAGGGAGAACCGGCATGATTATAGCGGATCTTTCCCAGATACATGGTATCCTCAGAAAATTCCGGTACTGCCATTCGGTTGACCTGGCGAATGTACACTTTTTGGGACAGATTATCCTCCAACGTGCCAATCACTACCTCGTTGGTCTCCGGCTTTATCCTGACAACAAATGCCGGATATCCCAGTGCCAGTCCCAATCCTTTCCGCTGCCCTACCGTATAATGGATCATCCCCCGGTGCTTTCCCAAAACATTTCCCTGGGTATCAACAAAATTACCGGGCTTTGACGGTGTTCCCGTCATTTTTTCAATGTAGGAAGCATAATCTCCATCCGGCACAAAACAGATATCCATGCTGTCCGATTTTTTGTACACTGGTAATCCCGCTTCTTCTGCCAGCTCCCGAATCCGATCCTTCTCGTATTCCCCAACCGGCATTAAGGTCCTCGCCAACTGTTCCTGTGTAAGATTATACAATGCATATGTCTGATCTTTCTTAGCCGTCACAGAATGTTCCACCGCATATCTACCCGAATTCAATCTTCGAATTCTAGCATAATGGCCTGTGGCAATATAATCTGCCCCAAGCTCCCTGCTGCGCTGCAACAGTGCCTCCCATTTTACAAAACGATTACAGGCAATACACGGATTCGGAGTACGCCCCTCCTGATATTCCCGGACAAAATAATCAATCACATGCGTTTGAAATTCCTCTCTAAAATCCATTACATAATAGGGAATCCCAAGTACTTCGGCCACCCGACTGGCGTCTTCTACCGCACTGCTGCCACAGCAGACATCCCCCATATCTACATGCTCCTGTTTCCTGTCCTGCCAGGTATGCATCGTCACACCAATCACATGATACCCCTGTTCCTTTAATAGATACGCCGCCACAGAGGAATCCACGCCGCCTGACATTCCCACAACTACCGTTTTTTTATCACTCATACGAAACCTCAATTCTTCCCTAATGGCACAGTGCAAGAATAAGAAAGAGTTTCGCAAAGCGAAACTCTCCGCCTCCGGCGGGTTGCTGTAAGCAACATATTCCCATCCGCCGGAGTGCGATCCACACGGAGTGTTTTTTATCGAATAGGAGGAATTTCCTATTCGATAAGAAAGAGTTTCGCAAAGCGAAACTCTTTCTTATCCATCACTCCACCAATTTCATTACGCTGCCAATTCTATCGCTTTACCAGCTTCATTACTCTGCCAATTTCACTACTTAGCCAGTTCTAACATTCTGGATAATGGCGCATTGGCACGGACCCTCAAATCTTCTTCCATCCTGACCTCAGGCTCTAATGTCCGCAGCGACTGCAGGACCTTTTCTACCGTAATTTTTTTCATATTCGGACACATGGTATGTTGACCGACCGAGTAAAATTTCTTGCCTGGATTATGTAATTCCAATTCATAAAACACGCCTATTTCCGTACAGATCACAAACTCCTCCGCCTCAGACTGTTCCGCAAAATCCAAGATTTCCGAAGTGCTCCCGATAAAATCCGAGAGCGCCAGCACTTCCTCGGTACATTCCGGGTGCGTCAAAACCGGAGCATGCGGATGCTGTTCTTTCACAGCCTTTAATGCTTCTGGATCAATTCCCGTATGTACATGGCAGAATCCATCGTTAAAAATAAAATGCTTCTCTGGAAGTTTTGCTGCAATATAACGTCCCAGATGTTCGTCCGGGACAAAGAAAATATCCTGGTTCGGCAACGCCTGTACCACTCGCAGCGCATTGGAACTGGTTACACATACATCTGCATGCGCTTTAATTTCTGCCGTAGAATTCACATAACAGACTACCGCAACATCCGAGTATTCCCGTCTGACCTCCGCAATACGATCCAGATCCAGCATATGCGCCATAGGGCAATCCGCCGTATCGTCCGCCATAATGACACGCTTGTCCGGATTTAGGATCTTGGCACTCTCTCCCATAAAAGAAACTCCACAAAATAATATATTTTTTTCCGTTACTTCGGTCGCTTTTTTTGCCAGAAAATAGGAATCCCCTACCAGATCTGCCAATGCCTGTACCTCGCCATCCACATAATAATGTGCCAGGATTACTACATCGTTTTCTTTCTTTAACCGTCTGATCTCCTCTTTTATGTTATCCTCCATATCTGCGCATCCTTTCGTACCGTTTCCGCCTACTCATACCTCTGAATTATATGCTACCCGATTCCCGTTTGTCAACGACTTCCTCTTTTGACTTCTGAGCTACCTTCCTCCTTTGACATCTGAGCAACAGCATTTCCTTTTTTGATTTTCGATATATTGCTACAGGATATGTCTATGAGCTAGATATCCCAATTTCATTTTTTCTTAACACGAGGCTTTTCTATCCATCTGCACCCCTGAAAAGCGTCCCTCCCAATAGACTTAATTTTCTTTCCAAGAGATAGTTTCTCCAAATTCTCAGCATAACAAAACGCCTCTTTACCAATATGTTTGACGGAACCATGGCAGATAAACCTTTTCAATTTGTTACAGGTATGAAATGCCGCAGGCGCAATCCGATCCACATTGCCAGTCACCTCAAAACTTTCAATATTGCTGGCTGCAAAAGCTACCTTGGAAATTTGTTTCAAGTCACCTAATACGATCACTTTCCGCAGTATCTTGGGTGTAGTATGCCCGGTAATAGCCGCCCTAGCAATTTTCTGAACTTTTTTATCCAAAACAAGTGTAGCGTTTTGATAGGAGCTTAAAACCCGATAAACAACCTTTCCATCCCTACTGTAAAGAACGTGATTCTTGACGATATAATACGGATTCTC
The DNA here is from genome assembly GCA_947644195.1 of uncultured Clostridium sp. Taxonomy (GTDB): domain Bacteria; phylum Bacillota; class Clostridia; order Lachnospirales; family Lachnospiraceae; genus Butyribacter. The sequence continues at coordinate 21,226 of CANRZB010000007.1, read as the reverse complement.
CCCTGATACCTGGATTTCCAAAGGTGGTAGACTATATAAAGAAAACCCCTTTCTGTCACAAATATTATCTGGATTAATTTCTCCGGCATAGGATTTTCCAATAGAAATCTTCTTTAGATCGGCACACCCCTTAAAGGTATTATAAGAAACATATTTTAACTCATCTGAAAATGAAATAGATTCCAGCCTGGTCCCTTCAAATGTCCCCAGAAAATAGGCATCTTTCCGAACTTGAGTGGTATCACGATAATAACCATGGATCGTTTGCATACACTCTGAAAAATCACAATATCCAGACTCTGTGTCCGCGTCATATCCTGATTCCCAGGCTGCTTCTTTTCCAGTCGAAGCACGGTATATTTTATGTTCTATCCCATCAAAATCACGAATACTCTTTATTTTAACTGCCTGTTCCAAGTTAATTTTAGAAAGCAGGCTATTATTATAAAAAGCACCCGCACCAATCACTTTAAGATCGCTCGGCAATACAACCTCTTCTAAATAAAAATTTCTGGCAAAGGCAAGCGGCTTGATTTTGGTTACTGACTTAGGAATATGATAAACGGAATCTCTTTTTTCTGACGGATAATATACAAGTGTCTTTTGATCTTTCGTAAAAAGCACACCATCCTTCACCGTATAAAATGGATTACTGCTGTCAACTGTAATGTTCAGTTTCTTTTTTTCTCGATCTTCTTCTCCATCATAATAATCCATCTTATCATCCCCCATTCCCCAAAAAGCACCCCCATCCAAATAGCGCACTCCACATGGCAGATGGATATGCCGAATACCTAATGGATGATCCCGGTAATCAAAGGTAGCCGCACCAATCTTTTCTAAAGAATCCGGCAAAAAAAGTTTGACCTCTTCCATTTCAGATCCCAATTCTTCTGAATCATCTGCATAAACATTGAGAAACAAGGGCCCGGCATCTAATGCCGTAATCCCTTCCTCAATATGAATTTCTTTTACCCTAATCTGATCTGATCCATTAAATTCACGAAATCCTCGCGAATCATTGATAATTCCATCCACAATCCCTGTACCGGTAATATACAATATCCTGTTATTTCCGTCATATGTCCATACAGCATCTTTACCACATCTTCCTGTATCAATATGCGCTTGCTCTATTGGGGTAAGCGTACTGGCTGCCTGTACCTCTTGAAGCTCTTGCGTTTCCTGTGGTTTCCGCATTTCTTTTGCATCATCCTTTTTCTCCGTCAATTTTGCCTCACTGGCAACCGGATTTGCGGTGGGATCCCCCGTTCCAGAGCAGGCGGTTAGGCCCATTACAACAAAGACGATCAGAAAGAATATCAACAAATTACCAAACATTACCCGTCGTTTCAAAATTCTCATGAATATGCCCCTCCTTTATACAGAATGAATCGAAACCCCTCCTATCATCCTATCAAGCTGAATACTGATGCCTAAAATCTCTCGTCCTAAATGATCGTATCTCCCCCTTTCTCGACCATATTGTCTCCTTCCTCATCTTCTGATCTGCCGGATCTCCTCTGCTGAAATTTCCCTGCTGCCATACCTCGCCACGTCGTAGAGCTGCGTCAATGAAAGGAGCGCAGAAGTATTTTCTTTTTCCCGTCTTTTCATTTCTTCCGCCAGTTCCCATGCGGTATCAGTCACCGGAATCTGGCCTTTCAAATTCTTTTTCACTCGCTTTTTAAACAGGTAACGAACCTTTTGGCGGTTTGTACGAAAGAGAGGAAAACGTCTTCTCTCTTCTTCGACGATCTTCTCAACCTGATCCTCTGTCCTAATGTCTCTACCATAATCTGGTCTTTTCCAATCATGGTCATCCTTATCGTCAAAAGCCTTTGCCAGACGATATACCAGATAGAAGAACACCAGGAGACTTAACAACAATCCAACGGCAGCATAACCAGAGTCCACACTTTCCCCGGAAGGTTCCGGCAGCTTTGTTGCAGAAGGTGCTTCGATCTCCTCCGGCTGCTCCGTGGTTTTCCCCTGGTTCCACCATTGCAGCGCACGGATCAGAGACTGTAATCCCACAAGCAGCATCCGAAACACTGCGGCCAGGGATTCGCCCATCTGTCCCGAAAAATGATCTATTTGGACCATCCCTGCGAATACAGTTACAAGTAACATCCCGATCATCAGAGAACAGACCACCTTGGTATTAATCCGAAAAATTCTGCTCTCCGAGATCCCTTCTAACTTTTTATTCTGATCCAGATAATCATTCATTCCCTGTAGATACATGCACCAAAAATGCCCCATCACAAGAACTGCCAAAAGACCAAATGCCATCATCTGGTATGCTGGATCAGACTGATACATTCCATAGAAATATAAGATAAGGATTTCCGGGATCAGATACCACGGAAACGTATAATAAGTATGTCCAAAACCCAAGCGCCATTTCTGAATACTTCCCAGCAGAGCTCCCGTTATCAATAGCAGACAAAAGATTACCCGCTCCTCTTTTAAATCGGTGGTTTCGTGCGCAGACAACAATACGAATCCGTAAAGAAAACCATGTCCTGCCAGCAAAAACGGCAGCTTATGAAAAAAATGCCGCAGCAAAACGGCTGCCAATGTAATCGTGCAGATCCAGAATATTCCAAACAAAAGCTGGGTTTCTCCGTGCATATATCTATCCAAAAAGAAGTACACACCAAGCCATGCCGCTCCGTGGAGGATCCAGATGGAAACATCCTGTAACAGATGGATTCCTTCATAATAATCTCTGCCCTTGCCCTGCTGCAATCATTCCACCTCCCTCTTTCCATGGCAAATCCACCTTAGGATCCGCTGTCAGTAACATCCTGGCGCTTTCACTCTGCCTCCCATGGATAGAACCCTTCGAATGGTTCCCACTGTTCCATAGATTCGCAAAGAATCATCCCATAGATTTCTGTCATATTCTTTCGCTGCCGTAAAAATTCCTCCCGCAATGATGGCCTGTCGTCTGAGGTAACGATCAGATAACATTTTCCATCATCTTCCAGGGCAACGGTATTATGTATTAATTCCGCAAATGGCGCCATCGGCTGATCCAGATCAATACGCGCCAGCCCCCGGTCAATGGTTTCCAGATGCCTGCGGTGGGATCCCGGCTCTATCTTTACCAGTTCCCCGGTCAAAATATCCCTGGCATTGGAATACAATGATACGGGTATTCCCGTTTGCAGAAGCTTTCCTGCAATGGAAGACGCCATAGAAATCCCCATCTCCTGCATCTTCTTCCGGGCATAGACCGACTGCGTCTGTCCATCTAACAGGACACATACGGTCTGCGTTGCTGTGGATTCAAAACTATTAACCAGCAGAGATCCATTTCTGGCAGAACTTTTCCAATTAATTCGGCGCATCGGATCGGATCTGTGATACTCCCGGATTCCCCGAAACGCAAACGGATCTTCTTCTATTCTCCGCTTTGCAATGATCTCCCCCATCATCTGACGATATAGAAAATCAAATGATTTGGTATCCCGTTTGTAGGGGTAGACATAGAGTGCCGTTTCATTTGACTGACGGATAGAATATTGTGCGGTAAAAAAGAAATTTTTAACCAGGATATCCACCTCTGTGATTTGAAAGAAACCTCTCTGCCTGGCACAAAACTTCAGACAGCAAGTAACCCTCTGCCTGCCTCCCACCGAAAATAAATCCTGGCGGTAATAATAATCCGTCGTGACGGAATTTCCATCCTCATGAAAACGAAAGGATGCATCGGTGCGGAATTTTACCTGTAATGCAGGCAACGGCATACGTTTCCCATTGGTAATCACTTCCTCCAGCCTACAGTTCTCCCCCGCATTGATGCCCCTACTCAGAAAGTTCAGATCCACATGCAGTTCCCGGTTCCAATGTTTCCTGAAATACCGGTGTTGTATTCCATATAACAGACAAACCAATATTACCACCAAAACAAACTCCATGCTTCCTTCCCTTCTGCCCATCCGAGGCTGCCGTTATTTGCTCCAATCTTCTGTCGGCACCGGAATCCTACCCATAATTTCCTCCAGGATATTCTGTACTGCCCCACTCTGATTAGTTGCGTAGGATAATAACCGATGTGCCAATACCGGGACACACAGCGCCTTGACATCGTCCGGCGTCACATACTCCCTGCCCTGGATTGCCGCATATGCCTGCACACAACGAAGATACGCCAGTGTTCCCCGAGGATTGACCCCAATAGATAACGAGCTGTGTTCCCTGGTTGCCTGGATGATCTGTGCCATATATTTTCTCACGCAGTCATGCACAAATACCTGTCTGCACGCATCCCGCATTTCTATCACCTCTGCCGACGTACAGACCGGCTTTAATTCCTCCAGAGGATTGTCGTTGATATAGCGGTCCATAATTTTCAATTCTTCCTCCATCGTTGGATAACCCATGGATAACTGCATCGCAAACCGATCCATCTGCGCTTCCGGCAGAGGATAGGTGCCGGCTGTCTCCACCGGGTTCTGTGTGGCAATCAGGAAAAATGGCTCGGCCAATTTTCTCGTTTCTCCGTCTACCGTGACCTGTTTTTCTTCCATACATTCCAATAAACTGGACTGCGTCCTCGGCGTCGCCCGGTTAATCTCATCCGCCAGGAGGATATTAGTAAACACCGGTCCCGGCGTAAAATCAAATGTCATCGTCTTCTGGTTGTAAACATTTAAGCCGGTCACATCCGCCGGTAACAGATCCGGTGTAAACTGAATCCTGCCAAAACCAGCGTCCATGGATGCTGCCAAAGCCTTGGACAGCATGGTTTTTCCCGTTCCTGGCGTATCCTCTACCAGAACATGTCCACCCGCTAACAGAGCGGCAAGCATCTGGCGAATGACCTGATCTTTCCCAATAATTACTCTGGCAATATTATTTTGTATCCGGGCAGCCTTTCCTGCCACTTCTATCATCTCCATCGTATTCTCCATTTCTGTCGTTCCAGGAAACCGTGCAAAGCTTCCCCATCAAAAATGCTTCCCTGTTTCTTTTGTGTCTTACATTCACTTAGGACACGCCCTGGATGATAAACTGAAATTCCACTCTTTGAGAGACATCAATCCGATATTCCGGATGCACTTTGGCGCCCCAACTATCATCTCCTCCAATCCCCATCTGCGCTTTGGCTACCCGCAGCACCGTATGATGAACCGGCGGCAGCTCATAGCTATGGTTAGCATATTCCAACTCATGGGGCGTATAGGGCAGAACTGATACACTCAAGCTGTCTCCGCTGACCATCAGGCCCTTCCCTTCTGCATCTGTGACTTTTAGATACCGCACTCCTTCTTTATTTCCACATTCCTGCGGCATCAGATATTTTGCCATATTGTCTGTGACACGGTTCCGATAAATCCCCAATTTCCCACCATGTTTGCGGTCGGCATAGGTTTCCTCCGGCCCAAGACCATACCACTCCACTTGATCCAAAGCCGCATCCAGTATAAACATCATGCCAAATTCCGGCATATCTCCCAGTTCTGGAACCGGATCATAGGACAAACGAACCCGAATCCTACCATCCCGATATACGGTATAAGTCACGTTACAGGAACTAGCCGGCTCCGTAGCCATATGATAGGTATAAGAGGTCTGGAATAAATTCTCTGTCTGAATCTTTTCGGAGCCTCCCTTTTCCCAGAATTCCTGCGTCCGATGATACCGATAGAGGCTGGCGATCTTCCACTGTGCATACCTCTGTTCCATCCGGCAGCCATAGTCATTGGACGTTGGCGCCCGCCAGAAATTCGGCATCGGCACAATACTCAGATATTCTCTGCCCTCATATTTGCAGGAGATAGGGCCCCCCTCCCAATCTGAGAACAGAATTTCAAAGCCATCTCCCCGTACACCCAGATTTTGAAACCCCCGAATCACCTTAATATCAGAAAATTTTGCTTCCGTTGGCGCTGAAATTCTCTGCATCCAGCTCATTTCACCTCCGGTTTTGTCTGGATAGACAAATTGTCCGAAAGCCACCTCATGCCCTTGCTGACACCAAAGTGTATCTTCCCGCATCTGAAAAGACACGATCACATAGTATTCCCCAGCAATCTCTCGGTCCCACTCCGGCATGGAATACTCTCTCTGCTCCAAAGGAGGCACTGCTGTTTCTAACGATACCCTCTGCTGCAATACGCCATCACGGTACAGAGATACCTCACACTGAAATTCCCTGATATCCGTAAATAGAAATTGATTGCTTACCCAAATGGAATGTTCGTCCATTTTCACACAAATGTTCTGATAATTAAATTTCACCTCCTGCATTTTGGGAGACGGGGTGCGGTCTCCCCCATACACAATTCCATTTCCGCTAAAAATCCCATCCGACGGACGATCACCGAAATCTCCCCCATAAGCCTGATACGGATTTCCATAGCGGTCAACGGCATCTAATGACTGGTCAATATAATCCCAAATAAATCCCCCCTGGTAACTAGGTTCCGTTTTCGCCAGATCCGTATATTTGTGCATTGCCCCACAGGAATTTCCCATTGCATGGGAGTATTCACAGCAAATAAATGGTTTACTCCGGTCATGTTCCAAAAACTCTTTGATCTTCTCTACCGGAGGATACATCTGGCTCTCCATATCCGAGGTATCCGGATATCTTCGGTCCTGAAAAATCCCTTCATAATGTACCAGTCGATCTGGGTCAAGACGACGGAATAACTCTGCCATATGCCAGATTACTTTTCCTCCATAGGATTCATTTCCACAGGACCAGATCAGGATAGAAGGATGGTTCTTATCTCGCTGGTAGCAAGAATTGACACGATCAAGCAGCATCGGTTCCCAGATCTCCTTGTCGCCCGGAATAATCAATTCCGGATTATTCTTTGCCTCTGCTCTATTCCAGGTTCCATGAGTCTCCATATTATTTTCTGCCAACAGATAGATTCCATAGCGGTCACACAAGTCATAAATTCTCACATCATCGGGATAATGGCTGGTACGAACTGCGTTGATATTATTCTGCTTCATAGTACAGATATCCTGTAAAATCTCCTCATCTGACACCGCCCTTCCTGTATGGGCACTAAATTCATGACGGTTTACCCCGTTAAATACAATTCGCTTTCCATTGAGACACATCATATGATCCCGGATCTCAAAACGCCGAAATCCCACCAACTGCGTCGTTTCCTCGATCCGTTCCCCCGACTCATTCCTCAATTCTATCCGCAATAAATACAGATTCGGGTGTTCCGCACTCCACAGTTTGGGTTCCTTTACCTCAAAGGTCATAGGTTTCCCTTCCGAGAGAGATTGTTCCGCTTCCAGAATAGCTTGCGATTCTACACTCGTAGTATCAAAATCCCATAGAGAAACGACCGCCGTGCCATTCTCCCGATTTGTCCGCAGTTCCAGGGACAAAACAGCATCTCGATAGGTATCGTCCAGCAATGTCCGCACCGTCAGATCTTCCAAATGCAGCTCCGGCACAATATACACATAGACAGAACGGTAGATCCCGGAAAAACGGAAAAAGTCCTGGTCCTCACACCAACTGCCGGACGTCCACTTAAAAACCTGTACCGCCAGTTTATTCTCGCCCGGACGAACATATTCTGTGATATCAAATTCACTTGGGTCAAAACTATTCTCGAAATATCCTACGTAATTTCCATTCAACCATACTGCAGCACCACTCTCCACTCCCTGGAATGAGATGCGTAATTCCTGTCCCACATATTCTTTTGGCAGATCGAAATATTTTACATATTCTGCCACCGGATTAAATCGCTCCGGCACCTCGCCTAACGCCACATCTTCCTTGCCATCCCAGGGATAAGCCGTATTCGTATAATGCGGTATATCGTATCCCTGTAATTGAATGTGTCCCGGAACATGGATCTCTGCCCAACCATGGCAATCAAATTCCATCGCTTCAAATCCTCGAATGGACTGCGCATAATTTTCTGCATACGAAAAGTTCCATTCGCCATCCAAAGAAAGAAAACGAATGGATTCCGACAGCTCCGCTTCCTTCCCGGAAGGAGAGGTCTTCCCCATCCCTCGGTAACACGAAGACAGCTCCGCATGCGCCGGCAGACGGTTCTGTTCAAATATTTGCGGATCCTTAATCAAATTGTAATCAAATTGTCTCATAGAAACCTCATTTCTTAATAATCGTCCAGAAAATGATGCCGGATACCATCCTGTTTATATCCTAACAGCATATCCAGATTGACATTTTTTGTACTATTAAATATATTCGTCTCAATCATATCACTGGTAGCGCGAAACTGACGGATCAGCTCTTTCATCTCATCCCGTTTCGAATACTGCGTTCCATCTCCCCCAGCGCACAACTCGGTAAAGCGGCAGGCACACTGGATAAAATGCAGTTTATTATAATCCCGCCACGCTTTGACCGCCTCCTCCTTAACCAGATACATCGGACGGATTAATTCCATCCCCTCGAAATTCTGGCTGTGCAGTTTCGGCATCATTGTCTCAAATTTACCGCTGTATAACATCCCCAGCAAGGTAGTCTCTATCACATCATCAAAATGATGCCCCAGTGCAATCTTATTACATCCCAACTGTTTTGCATGGTTATATAGATAGCCTCTGCGCATGCGGGCACAAAGATAACACGGACTTTCCTCCACGGTAGAAACAATATCAAAGATCTGGGTATCAAATACCGTCAACGGAATTCCCAATATCTTTGCATTGTGCTGAATTAATTCCCAGTTCTCCTCCCGGTATCCCGGATTCATGATGAGATAGACCAGATCAAAATTATTCCTGCCATGCCTTTTTAACTCTTGTAACAACTTCGCTAACAACATGGAATCTTTCCCACCTGAGATACAGACCGCAATCTTATCCCCATCCTGAATTAATGCATAATCGTTGATCGCTTTCGTAAATTTCCGCCAGATTGGTTTACGGAATTTCTTGATAATACTTCGCTCAATCTCCCTGGTCCGCTCGGTAGGCGACTCCTGATGGTCTAAAGAATAACCGCCATTCAGAAAACCCATTTCCCCCCTGTTAATCCCATCGCTTTTTTCTGTGTTCTGTTCCTGTCTCTCCACTGCCACGTTTCTGTCCATCCTGTCCTATTTCTTGCTTTCCGATCCATAATCTTTTACAAAATATCTAAATACCGTTGCCACAATGAATCATTCTGTCTGTATCGCTGTCCAGATCTATCTTATCACTTACTTCCTTTTTCATGCAATCTGTAATTTAGAGATAACCCCAGTATACCATACTTCTCTATAGAATGATACTCATTCATCCATCGTAGACCTGGCACAAAGAATACGAAAGCACTGACAGTTTCGCTTGTTCCATTGTTCATCGACTGCGTCGGAAAATCTAGTTGTAGCACCCACTAAACTATCCATTTTCCTCCTTGTATCCAATACAATCATCCTGCGAGAACGCATCAAAAACTTAATCGCCACTGTACTAGTCATTTTTGCCAAAAACTAAGAGAAAAATTGACAAAAATAGATGACATTTCCAACACACTTTATGGTATGATAGGCAATGAAAATTTGCAGGGTTTCCCTTTTTTCGGCACTGGGTAAATGAATATAACCCTTTGCTCTAAATAACGCTACATAACAAAATTTGAAAGAATAGAAAGGAGAAATACATGGCTTACGAAGAATATTTGAAAGCACAAAAAGCAGGACAAAAAGCATTTAAAAAGAATATTGCCAAAGGCCTGTATCCTTATCTCCCGGTTTTGGATGATATCTTGTCCTTAACCGATACCGAATGTGAAATCAATCTTGGCATCATGGATATCCGTTTATATCAGGTCATCGGTACCAGCACAGCCGGCAGAACCAATGCGTTTGCCTCTAATTTTATGCCACTGCTGGATTTTGGCAGCGAATTTGCCAACAAATGGTCTGTTCTGCAGGATGCGCAGGTGGAGGAAGGAATCCGGGATGCCATCAAAGTATATGAATATCTTAACAAATACTATGTCATTGAGGGCAATAAACGTGTCAGTGTATTAAAATACCTGGATTCTCCGACGGTCGTTGCCGAAGTCATCCGAAAAGTTCCAAAGAAAAGTGATGATTTGGAGATACAGATTTACTATGAATTTATGGATTTTTATGACTTGACTAAAATCAGTTATGTTCAGTTTTCTAAGCTGGGCAGCTATGAAAAACTGCTGAAAGCGACCGGCAAGGATAAAACACAGAAATGGACCGATGTGGAACGGCTGGACTTTTCCTCCTTCCATTCTATCTTTTACAAAGCCTACAAGGAAAAGGGTGGACTGAAACTGGAAAATATCACTTGCGGAGATGCGTTACTCTTTTATCTCTCCCTCTATTCCTACAGCGAAGCAAAAGAACTGACGATGGCACAGATCAAGAAGCATCTGGACAAAATCTGGCCGGAAATTATTTTGCTGACCGGGGAAGATACCGTTGAGCTGGTAATGGATCCCAAGGAGAGTACAAATGTCGTTAAATCCGTAATTAATAAAATTATCCCGGCCAAGAAAAAAATAGCGTTTGTCTATGACAAAGATCCGAAAGCGTCCGACTGGATCTATGGCCACGAATTGGGCCGTCTGCACCTGGACAGCGTATTAGGGGACGCTGTGGAAACCAAATCATTCCTGGCGGAAGATACAGAAACCAAGGCAGAGGAATTATTAGAACAGATCTGTAAAGAGAAATATGACATCATATTTACCGCCACACCACAGCTGATTAAAGCAAGCTTAAAAGCAGCAACCGCACACCCACAGGTTAAATTCCTAAACTGTGCACCAAATTCTCCACATAACACGGTGCGTACTTATTACACCCGTCTGTATGAAGCCAAATTCCTGACGGGCATAATCGCTGGCGCTATGTGCGAAAATAACAAAATTGGCTATATTGCAGATTATCCGATCTACGGCATGACCGCCAGCATAAACGCTTTTGCATTGGGCGCCAAAATGGTAAATCCTTATGCCAAAATATATCTATCCTGGTCCACCTTAAAGCTGACAGACGCCGAGCAGCTCTTTTGGAACGAACAGATCAATTATATCTCGGCACAGGAAATGGTAGCACCGCATGGAAATACCAAAAACTATGGGTTGTACTCGATACATGATGGCGAAAAAACCAATTTGGCAATGCCAATTTATAACTGGGGAGTATTTTACGAGCGTTTGGTCAATAGTATCATTCAAGGAACCCTGCCGACGGAAGAAGTTGCCGGAGAAAGCAAGGCCATGAACTACTGGTGGGGATTATCCGCTGGCGTCATTGATGTATTTTGTTCCAAACGGATACCTGCAGAGACCAAAAAACTGGTACGGCTGATCAAAAATTTGATCAAACAGGGCATTTTTCATCCCTTTGTGGGCCCGATTGCCGATCAGAACAGCATCGAACGGATTTCTGATACGGATGTACTGTATCCAGAAGATATCCTAACCATGAACTGGCTGGCCGAAAACGTAGTGGGACGAATACCGACTCTAGAGGAACTGAAAGATTCGGCGAAACCAGTCGTGGAACTGCGTGGACTGGATACCGCTACACCGGAACAGAAAGGAACCTCCCTACTATGAAGATACTTGTACTGGCAGATGTGGAATCAAAATACTTATGGGACTTTTATGAGGAAGGCCGTTTTGACGGCATTGATCTGGTAATCTCCTGCGGCGACCTGAAACCTCATTACCTGTCCTTCATTGCAACCTACACCAAAGCACCTGTTCTGTATGTCCATGGCAACCATGACGAATGTTATATTGATACACCACCGGAAGGCTGTATCTGCATTGATGATACGATCTATGAATATAATGGCATACGAATCCTGGGGCTGGGTGGCTGCATGCAGTATAATTATGGTACAATCCAGTACACTGAGAAACAAATGACACGCCGTGTCCGGAAACTACTGCCAAAGCTCCTGTTCCATGGGGGCTTTGACATACTGGTAACCCATGCACCTGCCTACCAGCTCAATGACGGTAACGACCTGCCTCATATGGGATTCAAAGTATTCCGCAGGCTATTATATAAATATCAGCCTAAGTATTTCCTGCATGGCCATATGCACCTGAATTATAATCATAAACTGCCACGGGAATGTAATTTCCTCGAACACACGACAGTAATTAATGGCTATGAAAAATATATCTTTGAATACGAAACCGAATAAGAAAGAAGCAGTGATAAAAAATTCTTGACATCTGTATCATAGTAATGTATACTAATCTAGTCGCTTGTGAGTATGTTTTCACAAGCATAACATAATTGCATAGGGGCATAGTTCATCGGTAGAATAAGAGTCTCCAAAACTCCAGAGCCGGGTTCGATTCCTGGTGCCCCTGTTACTGACAAATCCTCTGAACTTTTGAATATCAAATCAAGAGTTCAGAGGATTTTTATGTTCCCGATCTTACATCTGGAAATGCTGGTAATCTTTGCTGTATTTCCAATCTCCACCCCAGGTAAAACCGTACTTTTTAAATATCTTTGTTATTTTACTATCCGGCTGGATCATATGGGATGCATATTTCCCTTTACACTTTTTTTCATCACGGTTCCGATAAATCTTTGCATTGGCTGGCGTAAGAATTCCCTGACGGTTAATATAAGGATTGATCCGTGGGTTAATATCAATCGCCATTCCCAGGGCATGTTTCGACAATCGGCTGGTCCCTGCCACCGTGCGGTAATTAAAGGCAGAAGAATTATTGGCACGCATGGATTTTTCATCATCTGCTCCATATTCGTCTACCAGGGCAATCCGTTCTATCGGATATTTGATCTTGTATAACTCATAGAAAATTCGTACCGTTTTGTCCGCAATTTTCTTGTTCACGATCAATTCCCCCTCCTGAACCACTCCGTCAAAATCATAGTATCTAACCTTGACATAACGCAAATCCCGATACTTGATATGGCGGTTCTTTCGATAGGAAACCCCGGTAATCTTTTTCCTGATATGGGCGGGCAGTTTTTGGTAGGTAAACCCTTTTTTGAACGTTTTCGCCTGCACCCTTTCACCTGACATCATCAGGGACACTGCAACTGCCAAAATACAGACCAGGCTCAAATATCGTTCTAGCCTACAACTATAATTTCTCTTCATATAAATCCTCATTTCCGAGCGACTTGTCGCGAAGACTTGCAATATCATCATTGCCTTCACACTACGCTCCTTTTCCCAAAATCTTTTCCAATCATTATAACAAAAAAGTATCTACGTTCCAATCCTTATGAAAAAAACCATACCATAGATCTCTGAACTTTTAATGACTTGAATCTTCCAAAATATCATGGCACAATAGGATTGGAATATAAATAAGTAAAAGAGTATGCTAAAACATCTTATGAAGAATGGGGAGAAAGAAATGCCAGAATTAAAATTGAAATCCGTTTATCAAGAAATCTTTCCTTTTTGGAATAAAATATCGGAAGCAGACCGGAACATGATCTGTCAAAACTCCTATGCTTGCTCCTACCCGAAGGGAAGCAATATCCACGATGGTACAGAATGTTCCGGTGTGATTCTTGTTCAGTCAGGAAGTCTTCGGCTATATATCATGTCAGAAGAAGGAAAAGATATCACTCTTTACCGCCTGCACAAAGGCGACCTGTGTATGTTGTCTGCCTCCTGCGTGCTGAACGCCATCACATTTGATGTGTTCATAGATGCGGAAGAAGACAGTGAATGTTTTGTAATCAGCGGGCCAGTTTTTGCTAGTGTTTCAGAGCAAAACCCCGAAGTCAAAATTTTTGCCCTTGAAACCGCTGTCAACCGATTTTCCGACGTCATGTGGGTCATGCAGCAAATTCTGTTCATGAGTTTGGATAAACGACTGGCTATTTTTCTTTCCGATGAATCCTCAAGAATTGGTTCGGATACCATAACATTAACACACGGGCAGATTGCCCGTTATATGGGGTCTGCCCGCGAAGTTGTGTCCCGAATGTTGAAATACTTTTCAGAAGAAGGTATCGTAGAAGTTTCCAGAGGCGGCGTCGTTCTTCTCGATAAAAAACGTCTTCGAAAACTAACCCTCTAACATGGCAAGGATTTCCGACTTTGGTCTTACACCTACTGACTGATTTATGACGGTTCCATTTTTCATTACCGCTAAGGTAGGGATACTTAAGACTTCAAATCTCTGCGCCAGTTCCGGTTCTTTGTCTACATTTACCTTGCCGATCACAAATTGTGGGTGTTCCTCTGCAATTTCTTCCACGACAGGAGACAGCATCTGACACGGACCACACCAGTCAGCATAAAAATCCAGTAGTACCACTTGGCCACTACCTGTGACAGAATCAAAATTCTCTTTGTTTACATTAAGTACAGACATATGATTTACCTTCCTTTCTCTTATCTGCTTTTACAATTTTTACTTTATCATGGTCTTCTTGTTGCTTCTGTGACAAAGTCACATTTTCTATTCTTGATGACGGTTCCGCTGTTTACATATTAACTGCGTCATTGTTCCCATCGGACAATATACACACCAGGAACGGGGTTTGAACAAAATCATTGTCAAAAATCCCAGCACAGTCGAAGTAAGCATTACACTGTAGAATCCAAATGCAAACTGTGCGACACCATCCGAAAACAAGGTTCCATGATAAGCCCAATGCCAGGGAAGTTTCAATGTCCACAGCATAGTGACAACCGTTTTCAAATTTCTGGTTCCTGCAAATACCAGCCAGGTATTCCACAACATCAGAAAAAACATGGCAAAGAAAAAAATCAAAAATCCATACCGAAAATATTTTGATTTCATCCACCTGGGGATATCATGCTTCCGAGATAATCCAAACCTGCCTCCCACCAGGGAAAAAAGCTGCCCCCGCCCGCAATATTTATTGCAGTAGGCTTTATTTCCCTTGATGATTGCAATGAAAAGCGGTATAAAAAAGCAGAACAGCCCCAACCATGCAAAAAGAATATTAAAAAATCCCAGAACTAAATAGGTCAATGACACAATCCAAAGATAATCATACCATTTCTTATTTCTTTTCATTGCTCTGCCACCTCCAGTTCGATGATACTTGCAGGACATTCCTTGGCACATTTTCCGCATCCCACGCACAGATCCCTATCAATTTTAGCAGATATTCCTTTGGGAATAGAGATTGCATTTCTCGGACAAACTTTGATACAGCATCCACAGGCTACGCAATCCTTACTATTGACAACAGCTTTTCGTTTTGTCATGATTGTTCTCCCTTTCGTTTTTATTTAGTATAGGAGAAAAAAAGGAGAAATTCAGTGACAAAGTCACAAAACAAGCTCTATGGAACGAAAAATCATTTTATCGCTTGAAAAGGTGGATGCCCGGTTTCTGCATTTCTCAACAAAGAAGGTTTTCTACATCTTAAACTAGTTTCAAAATTAAAAATATAGTTATCCCCTTCCATCCTGTCAAACGAAATATTAATCCAGATGGGTACAAATGGAGAAAAACTTGCGGCTAAATTTACAACTTCCTCCGTAGTTAATAGTCTATTTCCAATATTTTTTTCGCTTAATAAAACCAAACGCATAACATCATCTGTTGCATCGTGTGGCTTATCTTTTTCATATACAGGTACCACCTTAAATTTTATTTTTTCTTCATCAATATCTGGATAAATTTAATTCACTGTCATTAAAAGATTATTTTGAAAGATTGATTTATTCATTTCCCTTACTTTTTTCAATTGTATGGCCTCCCGACTCTAAGCACATTAAATTACTACTATTTATTATTAAAGATTACTTCTACGTTATAAAAAATACTCTAATTACCAGTTACATTCATCAAAAAAATTATCTAACAGCATCTCAGGAACAAAAATAGAAATCCTCCAAATCTTCCGTGTTGATGCATATGTTTCAATAGTCACTCCTTTATCAGATTCCCAAACCTCTTCAAAATCCATTATCGTTTGTTAAATGAAAATACAAAGCAATACTGTTTTGAATATCATAACGAATCCATTGTTCATATAATGTTATTGACTCTTCATTACACAAAGCTAATACATCATACAATTCTTCCCTTGAACTATATAATTTTATTTCTCCAAATCCCTCATAAGGTATGATTGGCGCTGTAATATCTAATTCCATTTTAATTCCCCATTCTACATATCTTATACAAAATATTACTCTTTGGTAAGGAATTCACAAGGTCTCCTGCAACCCGCTCAGGGCTCCTTTCAGGACACGGTAACTCATCCGTTCTGCAAATACCAGAGGCTCATCAAATTTTTAGTTTCAAATTATCTATCAATTTACTCATTGACTCTGCAATGGGTTTTTCTTCTATTAAACCATCAACCTCCGCCTCTCTATCCTCTAAAAAGATTTTTCCTGTACTAACTTCATATAAAACATAAGTACCAGAATAACTTAGCCATCCTATTGGAATATATTTATTTATATCTCCAACTTCAACCCAATTCCTAGCCATATCCATTAATCCATTTTTATAAAATAACACTTCATTACAACTGTCTCCCTCCTTTTTTAGAACAGAAAACAATACTATACATTCCGAATCAAATAAATAACCAAATATACTTGGATGCCAAAATATATTAATATATTTTGCAATTTCATCAGGCAACTGGTATCCAAACTCCTCTTTAAATAAACTAATGTCTGTTTTATCTTTTCTTTCTTTCGGAAGGATTCCATAACGCTTAAAAAAACACTTAATATCTTTATCTAAATTGCTAAAATCCTCACTATCATAATAATATGAAAAACTTTTATTATTTTTTTCAAAATACTTTGTTATCTCTTTTCTCATTTTATTACCCTACATTATCTTCTTTAAAATATCTCTTAATATAATTGTTCCTTTAATATCCTTATACTCAACAACATACACGTTTCTTCTGGCACTTATAATCCCCTTAGATCTTCTATATTCAATAGCAAATTTTAATAATTCAGTTCCACTCCACCGTCATAACCCATATATTCTTTTAAAAGTGCAAATCATTACAAAGATTTACAGTACAGCCCATAAACAATATTTAATAAAACCGAAGATACTTTAATATTTTCTCTAACTATCAAGCAATTTTTATTTTACCCTATGATATCTCCATTATATATTGATAATATAAACTGATTACCATCATCGCATATAATTAACATTTTTCTTCTATCTAATAATTTAAAATCAATCACAATAGAGCTAAAACTTCTTCTCCATTCTCTGACTCCTTGATAATAACAATATATATCGAGTTCACAGATTACGCAAATATATCTCTTCTCTGAATCATAAATCAAATCCATAAAAACTGAGTTTAATTTATGGTTAAACAAAAGCTTATTTGTTTTAACATTGATACATAGAAAATTAATACCCAAACCTAAATAATAATAATTAATTTCTTTAAAATATTGACTATTTGGTGGTACTCCATAATCATAATATGCAATTCCAAATTTTTTATCTGCAAACTCCAGAAGTAAATAAGAATTTTGCATGTCATCACATAATAATAATTGATCTTTACAACCTACTAAACATTTTAGTTCACGATAACTGTCAACTTTTCTGCAACTAATATCTAAATACAATCTAATTTCCTCCCTTAATGACTACCGTTATGAATCTCACATCTTCCCATACAGATTCGACTTTAACAGCACCGCCTGGTCCCATTAATAAACCTTCTCTTACGGTTGCAACAAACTGAATTGTAGGTTGCCCTGGGATTTTTTTGCTATATAACTACGATTTTCAATATAAGCAATACTTGTTGAATCATTTAATATATCATTAAAATGTAATTCTATATAATGTCTATTTGATAAAGTATCATAAATACCTATTTTTTAATTCCATACACATAGATTTAGACCGTTGGGAATTATGTACACTCCCTAAAGCTTTTAAGTGAAAAGCAATTACAAAATCCTTCGTGGAAGCAAGCGAATCGGGCGCACCTCTCTGGTTAAAATCGCCTCAGATACAACAGAGTACCAAAACTTCTAGCAGTGGGTACTCTATTGTGCTTCCATTCTCCCATCGGTAAGGAAGATCTTATGGCTGTATCATTATTCATGTTTCCATAAAATTTCATCAAATAAATCTTTCTTCACCAAACATAATGCACCCCTCACTTATCTGCATGCGGATCTTTATAACACCAGTCTGGATCAAACTTTCTCCTCTTTATCTCCATGATATCTTCATAGGTATAAAACCAATCATATTCATATTCTTCAACAAAAAAATAATCATTAGGATTTAACGCTAAATATTCAAATAGAAAATCCAGCAAAATTTGTTCGCAATCTGAAATACGTACTACACTAATAACGATAATTAAATGCCCATTTTTAACCATATGGTCAAATCCATAAAGGTCTTTATCATCCGAATAAATATACATTAACAACTGCTGAGCGATAGGAATGTCCTCAAAAGTATCTGCTATATTTCCCGTAGTATATACTCCCACACCATAGTGCCTTTCATATATATTCGAATCTATTCTAACCCTTAATCCTGCTCGATCCGCTGCTAGCTTAATATCATGAATCAGGTTGTCAAAATTTACTTCCTCTTGTTTTTTTAATATATAACCTGATGAAGCCATTATTCTATTACTCCTTTCAATTCCTCTAATCCGCTTACTATTTTAACTACCACTTTCTCTATACTATCAAGTTTTGCTTTGTCCAGCCAGATTTGGCACTCTATTGTGCCTCTTCCATTTTCACATCGGTAAGAAAGATCTCATGACTGTATCATCCATGTCTGCATAAAGTTTCATATAATAAATTTATTTCTTCATAGAGGATAATACACCCTCTCATTTATCTGCATGCGGATCTTTATAACACCAGTCTGGATCAAACTTTCTCCTCTTTATCTCCATGATATCTTCATAGGTATAAAACCAATCATATTCTTCAACCAAAAACAAATCTTCAGAATTCAACTTAAAATATTCAGACAAAAAATCCAACAACATTCGTTCACAATCTGAAATTCGTTCTATCACTATAATCCGAGTCAAACCCTTAATTTTTATTATATTATCAAATCTATAATGATCCTTGTCATTTGAATAAATATACATAACCCACTGCTGAGCATTTGGAATTTCCTCAAAAGTATTTGCTAAATACCCTATTGTATATACCTCTGTCCCATAATCTTCATATATATTTGTATCAATCCTTACCCTTAAACCTGCTCGATAGGAAGCCAGTTTAATATCTTTAAGCAATTTATTAAATTCTATGTTCTCACTCTTTTTAAGAACGAATCCCGATGAAGCCATTAATTACAGCACTCCTTTCAATTCCTCTAACTCATTTACGATTGTCACACCCATTTTCTGATGCTTTTCAATTTTTCTTTTTGAATTTAGCTTTTTTTATTTTTCATCAATATATATAACGATTCTTTTATTTGAAACATTAATATAATTCCCATTTTTTATTGTAATGTCAACTTGCATTTATTCTTTACCATATTTTAATCTCCTTTATTTTATCATAACAGTACTATGTAACATTCCTTCTTCCATCTCGCCGTCAAGTTACTGATCTTTTCCCATAAAAGCAATCAAAAAATCCTTCGTGGTAGCAAACGAAACCAGCGCACCTCCCTAGTTAAAATCGCCCCATATACAACAGGGTGCCAAAACTGCTAGCGGTGTGTACTCTTTTGTGCTTCTTCCATCCTCTCATCGGTATGAAAGATCTCATGGCTGTATCATTATTCATGCTCAATAAAATTCATATAATAAATATATTTCTTCATAAAACAAAAAACACCCCCTCACTTATCTGCATGCGGATCTTTATAACACCAGTCTGGATCAAACTGTTTTTTCTTTATCTCCATGATATCTTCATAGGTATAATGCCATTTTGCTCCATCTGTCCAAAAGTAATCCTTGGGGTTCAACTTGAAATACTCAAATAAAAAATCCAATAATATTTTACTACAATCTGCAACATCATTAATAAATACAACCCGGATCATTTCCTCATTTTCGTTTATATCACCATAATGAAAGTACCCCCAATCTTCCGAATATATATACATTAGCCACTGTTGAGCTTCCGGAATATCCTCGTAAGTATCTGCTACATTGCCCGTTGTATAACTCCCCATACTATCATTATCATCATACGCTTTTGAATCAATTCTTGCCTCCAAGCCTGAGTAAACGGATGCTTTTTTTATGTCAGCAAGCAAGTTATAAAATTCCACATCTTTCCGTTTTTTTAATATTATTCCTGTTGAACTCACTTATTCTAATACTCCTTTCAGTTCTTCCAGCCCATTGATTATCCTTAGTTACAAATCAATATCTGCAGTCGTTTGCATGGTGGAATCCTTTACCGCATTTCTAAAGTCGGTCACTGCCTTTCCCAGTTCATTCCTAACATAATTAGCCACCTTTGATTCAATCTGCTCCCCAACATTTTTACTATTTATGTTCACAGTGTAATTCATTAATTATTATTTTACCAGTTACATTCATTGAAATCATCGCAAAACAATTCTGGAATATAGATAGAAATCCATCTAGCTCTATTTGTTTCAGCATCCGTTTCAATAATAACTCCCTTATCAGTTTCCCATACTTCTTCAAAATCATCATAGACAAAAGTAGGTTCTATCTTTAATAACTCCTCCTCTGCCGTCCCAACTCCTATTTTTCCAAATACTTTTCCCCTATAATTATCTAATGTCACGATACGAAAAAGTTTATTGTTTTTAAGATGAAAAAATAATTCAATACTATTTTGAATGTCATATCGAATCCATTTTCCATAATATATTTCAGATTCCACACAATCTAATGTCAATAACTCACTTAATTCTTCCCTTGTGCTATATAATCTAATTTCTCCAAATCCCTCATAAGGTATGATTGGTGCTGTAATATCTAGTTTCATTTTAGCCCCCATTCTACATATCTCTTACAAAATATTACTCCTTGGTAAAGAATTCCCAAAGCTTACTACAACCCGCTCAGGACCCCTTTCAAAACGCGGTATCTCAGCCGTTCTACAAATACCAGGAGCCCATCTTTCCTATGCACTTCTCGATAATCTGGATCAATATTCTTAAACCGGGATAAATTATCATCATCAAAATGAGCCCACTGGTCTTTTCCCATAAAAGCAATCACAAAATCCTTCGTGCAAGCAAACAAATCCGGCGCACCTCTCTGGTTAAAATCGCCTCAGATACAACAGAGTACCAAAACTTCTA
>CANRZB010000006.1 GCA_947644195.1 uncultured Clostridium sp. | reverse complement strand
AATGAATTAGCCCGATTCTATGCGGAACGTGGAAGGGATGAGGAGGCGGAGGAAACATTTAAGAGAGCCTTGGAAGTGGAGGGAAGCGATCTGCCGGTATTGAATGAATTAGCCCGATTCTATGCGGAACGTGGAAGGGATGAGGAGGCGGAGAAATCTTTGCTTCATGCGTTAGAAGTAGAAGAAAATAATCTCCCCATATTAAATGAGCTGGGAAGATTATATAAAAAAGAGAAAAAGGATGAACAGGCATTACAAATCTTTGAAAAGATAGTATCTATATCAAGTAATGATATTATTGCGCTATATGAGGCGGCTAGACTGCATAAGCGGATGAAACATATCGATATGGCAATTCAATACTATAATAAAATATTGGAGAGGTCTGCAAATGACAGCAGGGCAATTGTGGGATTATTCTATTGTTATTATGATGATAGTGATTTTCCAATGGCAGGAGAGATTTTAAAAAATCATACTGGGATTCAGAATGAAGAATATTACTTAAGATGCTGCGCTAAGTTATGCAAAAAATTAAATAGAATAGAAGATATAAAACAAATAAAAGAACGATTGATGAAAATAGGATCAAATTATGTGATCTAAGACAAATGCGTTCAGCTACTGTATGGTGTTAAGAACATGAAATGAGGGCAGTGCGGTTATTGAACAAGGAAAGAAAGATGATATTCCTATGAGGAGCAATGGCAACCCAATCCTGGTGCATCTCAAAAAACAAATTAAAAATATGTCATAGGGAGGAGGAATCATTGTGAAAGTAGCAATCTATGAATCCCTGGCAAATTCTGCCAGGGAGATCAGAAAAGAAAATTTTATGGTAACTATGCATAAAGGAACGGAAAAAATGGGAAAAGTCAGCCATACTAAGCGTTGTCAACCATCGTATCTTGTGATAGAATATCGAATGGAATATTAGGATAGATTATAGCACAGAGATCATAGCCGTGCAGAAAAGAGGTTAAATTATGAATAAAAGACCTGTAGTTTTGATGGTATTAGATGGATATGGCCTGAATGACCAAACAGAGGGAAACGCTATTGCTATGGCAGAGACTCCGGTTATGGACAAGTTGATGAAAGAATGTCCATTTCAAAAAGGAAATGCCAGTGGATTAAGTGTCGGGCTACCAGACGGACAGATGGGGAATTCCGAGGTAGGTCATATGAATATCGGCGCCGGACGGATTATTTACCAGGATCTGACCCGGATTACCAAGTCGATTGAAGATGGCGATTTCTTTGAAAATAAAGTGTTGTTAAATGCGGTGGAAAACGTGAAAAAGAACAATTCCAAACTGCATTTGTTTGGTTTGCTGTCTGATGGAGGTGTACACAGCCACAACACACATTTGTATGCACTGTTGGAACTGGCAAAACGTAATGAAATCCAGAATGTATATGTACATTGTTTTCTGGACGGGCGTGACACTCCGCCGGCATCCGGGAAGGATTATGTGGCAGAATTACAGGCCAAGATGGATGAGATTGGCGTGGGACAGATTGCCAGCATCCATGGCCGTTATTATGCGATGGACCGTGATAACAACTGGGAGCGTGTGGAAAAGGCATACCAGGCGCTGGTCAGCGGAATTGGCAACCGGGGAACGGATGCCGTGCAGGCGGTAGCTGATTCCTATGCAGAGGATGTGACGGATGAATTTGTGGTACCAACCGTGATAGAAAAGGATGGTCAGCCGTTGGCTACCATTTCAGCCGGCGATTCCGTGATCTTCTATAATTTCCGGCCGGACCGTGCCCGTCAGATTACCCGCGCATTCTGTGACCGGGAGTTTGACCACTTTAACCGTGTCAACGGTTTGATTCCGCTGACTTTCGTTTGTTTCAAGGATTACGACGAGACAATAGAAAATAAGCAGATTGCCTTTGAGAAGGAAAATATTGTCAACACCTTTGGAGAGTATCTTGCAGCACAGGGTAAGACGCAGCTTCGCCTGGCGGAGACAGAGAAATATGCCCATGTGACTTTCTTCTTTAACGGGGGTGTGGAGGAGCCAAATAAGGACGAGGAACGTTCCCTGGTAAAATCTCCATCCGTAGCTACCTATGATTTACAGCCGGAAATGAGCGCCCCGGAAGTGGGAGAGCGACTGACGGCAGCGATTACATCTGGGAAATATGATGTGATCGTGATTAACTTTGCCAATCCGGATATGGTTGGGCATACCGGTGTCATTGAAGCAGCAGTCAAAGCAGTGGAGCGTGTGGATCAATGTGTCGGCGCTGCCGTTGATGCTGTAAAGAAAGTGGATGGTGCACTGTTTATCTGTGCCGATCATGGTAATGCAGAGAAGATGGTGGATGCGCAGACGGGAGAGCCCCACACAGCGCATACGACGAATCCGGTTCCGTTTATCCTGTTTAATTATGATCCCGATTACACGTTACGCGAGGGCGGTTGTCTGGCGGATATTGCACCAACGTTATTAGAAATTATGGGGTTGGAGCAGCCAAAGGAGATGACCGGGAAATCTTTGCTAATCAAGAAATAATGAAACGTTTTTTATACCGGTGCACAAAGAATCAAAAAATCGAAGGATAAGAAAAATATGGTTCTTGAAATAATGCTTGAAATGATGCAGGTACTATGTTATCATATACAAGTATGATTTTGTATCCATCTATGGATGCAGAGCGGGTAAGATACGTATTTATACTGGTAGGATGAAACTGGGACAGGCCCATGATTCGTTGTGCCAGTACACTAGAGTTTATGTAGTAAGAATGGAGGAAATTTCGATGATTCATAATCTTCATACGGTGTTATTGTTGGTATATATTCTGGTATGTTGTATTCTGACGATAATTGTATTGATGCAGGAAGGGAAGCAAGCAGGTTTGACGGGCGCCATCAGCGGTGCGGCAGAATCTTACTGGGGTAAGAATAAAGGTCGTTCCATGGAGGGTGGTCTGGAGTTGGCTACCAAGATCCTGGCAGTATTATTCGTCATTTTGTCTTTAGTGCTAAACTTAAAGATCTTTCAATAAGCAGAAACAGGTATTTTGGTTCGAATGATTTGTATCGTTTGTCTGGTAGCAGCCTGACGGTATGAACTATTCGGAAACGATATACAGCAAGATATCAGGGATTGCCAATAGCATACGGCTGTTTGCAGTCCCTTTTTCTTCTATATTAACAACAGGATAAAAAGTAGACAGTAAGCCGTAGCGTCTGTGGGAATCAAATAACGGTTTTCCCTGACAACATGATATCACAGTCCGTCAACCGTAGACGGCAGAATGGAGAAGCCTATGACGAGAGAAGAAACGGAAGCAAAGAAAAAGCTGGTTTATGATTTTATTTCTGAAAAAGAATATGTGCCTATGTCCGTCAAGGAGATGGCGATGGTATTGCAGGTGCCGGCAGCGGAAAAAAAGGATCTTCGCCGTGTGATCGAGGCGCTGGCAGAGGAAGGAAAGCTGCACCTTACGCAGAAGGGTAAGGTCCAACCCCTTGCTGACAATCTCTTGCAGGGCCGTTATATGGCTACACAGAAGGGGTTCGGTTTTGTGCGCATCGAGGGAGAGGCAGAGGACTACTTTATTCCGGCACATCGTACCCTCAATGCCATGGATGGAGATACTGTGCGGATTGCGGTAGATAAAAAGCAGCATGGAAAGCGCAAAGAGGCAGAAGTAGTCAGTATCCTGGAGCGTGGAAATGCAATCTTGGTGGGGACGTATTCCAGCAACAAGAGTTTTGGATTTGTAGTGGCGGACAACCATAAATTTACCAAGGACATTTATATTGCCAAGGCAGAAACGAAGGGAGCCATTACCGGTCACAAAGTGGTGGTGGAAATTACGGATTTTGGTTCAGAGGATCACAACCCAGAAGGCAGAATTATAGAAATTATTGGGCATATCAATGATCCGGGGGTGGATATTCTTTCCGTGATCAAAGCATATGGACTGCCGGAGGAGTATCCAGATGCCGTGATGGATCAGGTAGAAAGTATCCCAGAGGAAGTTTCCGAGGAAGATAAGGCTGGCCGGACGGATTATCGCGATCTGCAGACGGTTACGATTGATGGAGAGGATGCCAAAGATCTGGACGATGCCATTACCTTGACCAAAGAGGGGGAAGTCTATCAACTTGGTGTGCATATTGCAGATGTCAGCCAATATGTTACGGAAGATTCCCCTCTGGATAAAGAGGCATTGAAGCGGGGAACCAGTGTTTATCTGGTAGATCGGGTCATTCCGATGCTGCCGCATAAGCTTTCCAATGGCATTTGTTCTCTCAACCAGGGGACAGACCGACTGGCACTTTCCTGTATGATGACGATCAATGCCAAGGGGGAAATTGTAGAACATCGTATTGAGGAAAGTGTGATACGGGTAGATCGTCGAATGTCTTATACCAGTGTCAATCAGATTGTTGAGTTGCAGGATCCGGAGGTGCGGGCAGAATACCGAGAGCTGATTCCGATGTTTGAGTTGATGTATGAACTGGCGGCGATCCTGAGGAAGCGCAGGGAAAAACGGGGTTCTATTGATTTTGATTTTCCGGAGAGCAAGATACTGTTGGACCCTCATGGAAAACCGCTCGATGTGATGGAGTATGAACGAAATAATGCGCACCGGATTATTGAAGAATTTATGCTGGCTGCGAATCAGACCGTCGCGGAGGAATATTTCTGGCAGGAACTGCCGTTTGTCTATCGTGTGCATGAGACGCCAGACAGTGAGAAGATCCAGCAGTTAGGTATCTTTATCAATAATTTTGGGTATACCATTAAGATGGGAGCCGAGGATGAAATTCATCCGAAAGAGATTCAGAAATTGGTTGCCAAGGCAGCGGGGACGCCGGAGGAAGGTTTGATTAGCAGGCTGGCGCTCCGTTCTATGAAGCAGGCAAAGTATATGACCGAGTGTGAGGGGCACTTTGGCCTGGCAATGAAATATTACTGCCACTTTACATCACCGATCCGGCGCTATCCAGATCTACAGATTCACCGAATCATCAAGGAAAATCTGCAGGGACAGTTATCGGAAAAAAGGGTCGCCCACTATCAAAAGATTCTGCCGGATGTGACGGTGCAGTCCAGCTTGCTGGAACGCCGTGCTGATGATGCAGAGCGGGAAGTGGAGAAAATGAAAAAGGCAGAATATATGGAGCAGTTCGTGGGAGATAGCTTCGATGGCGTAATTTCGGGTGTGACGACCTGGGGGATGTATGTGGAGTTGCCCAATACGATTGAGGGAATGATCCGGGTAGCTGATATTCCGGGCGATTACTATTATTTTGCCGAGGAAAAATATCAAATGGTTGGAGAGCATACCGGGAAAACCTTTAATTTAGGGGAGGCAATCCGCGTGACGGTTTCTGCGGTAGACCGGATAACGAACAGCATTGATTTCGTCATTGCAGATGCGGACGAGCAGCAGACGGTGGAGGTGGATTCTGTACTGGAGGAAAAGCAGCGAAAAGCAGAGGAAGCTTTTGCGAAACTGGTAGCCGATAGAAAACAGGAAGACAGTAATGAGAAATAGCACGTAACTATGGAGGCAGATATGGCAAAAGAAGCAAAGAAATTAATCGCCGGGAATAAAAAAGCATTCCATGATTACTTTATTGAGGAAAAATATGAGGCAGGCATTTCTTTGGCAGGGACGGAAGTAAAGTCCCTTCGTATGGGGAGATGCAGCGTCAAGGAAGCTTTTATTCGAATCGAAAAGGGGGAAGTGTATGTGTACAACATGCATATCAGCCCCTATGAGAAAGGAAATATATTTAATAAAGATCCAATGCGGGTGCGAAAACTTTTGTTGCATCGGCAGGAGATCCGCAAAATAGAAGGACATGTAGCACAAAAGGGATATACCTTGGTGCCACTGAATGTTTATTTCAAGGGAAGTTTGGTAAAGGTGGAGATTGGTCTTGCCAAGGGTAAGAAGCTCTATGACAAAAGGCAGGATATCGCCAAGAAGGACCAGAGACGAGAAGCAGAGAGGAAGTTTAAGGTGTCGAATCTGTACTGATATATGTATATGTTTTCGGCTAGGAAGAAGGAGTTCAGATGAAAAGACAAAGAAGAATTATTTTTATTTTACTGGGTGTCATTTTATTTTCTTGTGTAGTGGTAGGACTGTCAATAGCATTGTCTCGACAGGAATCTATGGACAATAGAAAACAGAGCGCAGGGGATGCGGATCGTTTGGTGGAAAGCCAGGATACAGAGCTTGGAAAAGCCGAACATTATGTGGATAATGAAATGAAATTTTACCAGACAGGATATTATACTCCGGTAGAGAACGGTGGAACAGTAGAAACGATCAGTTATCAGACGAAAAATTATACTGGTGATCAGGAACCCTATGAGAAAGAGGCAATGGTATATCTGCCCTATGGATACCAGGCGGAAAATATGGATCGTTCCTATGATATTTTATATCTCATGCATGGTAGCGGGGATGATGAACATTGGTATTTTGGCGATGGTTCAGAACGATCCGATTTTCAGTGTATTTTAGACCATATGATTGCTAATGGTGAAATACCGCCATGTATTGTGTGTACACCAACTTATAAGAATCCCTTTTGCGACAGTGAAGCGGAGTGCGTGGAATACTTTTATCGGGAGTTTAAGGAGGATCTTATTCCGGTGGTAGAGGGGAAATATCATACATATTATGAGGATACGGCAAAAGACTCCAGATGGCACCGGGTGTTTGGCGGATTTTCCATGGGTGCTGCCACTACTTGGTGGGTATTTGAAAACTGTATGGATTTGGTAGCAAAATATATGCCGATTAGTGGAGATAGCTGGTGCGGCGATGACGGAGAGGAAAAAGTCCGGCTTTTATCGGAACATGTGGAAGAACAAGGATATTCGCCGGATGATTTTCTTATATTTTATGGAAGCGGTGATGTAGGAGATTTAGCTTATCAGAATGTTCTTTCCCAAGTTGAAGCGATGAAAGATGGGGATGGAATATTCCAGTATAGTGATAATTTTAGTACTGGAAATTTTTATTATAGTAAGGTAAAAGGCGGTGGGCATGATATCTATACGGTATATCAGGTTGCCTACAATGGGTTGCAGAGTTTTTTTCGAACCCCAGATCAGGACAACAGTTATCAGTGGGCGGAGGGAATTATGCTGGACCGGGAACCAAAGGCCATTGATCAGAAAGACCCGTGGTATTATTATGGGAAACTAAAGAAATACCAGTATGATTCCAGCACGGCAAAGAGAAAAACGGATGTCAATGTCTTACTTCCACCGAATTATTCGAAAGAGGAAACTTATCCAGTACTATATCTATTGCATGGATATTATGATGATGAGGATTGGATGGCAGATGACAGAGTATCACTGCGAAGAATTTTGGGGAATCTCATCGGTTCAGGACAGGCGAAAGAGATGATTGTCGTCATGCCGTATATTTATTGCAGCCCGGATAGGGAGACTTGTACGGGGATGGATTTGGAAAATTCTTTGGCATATGATAATTTTGTCAATGATCTTTTGATAGATCTGAAACCATTTATAGAGCGAAAATTTTCCGTTGCTAGGGGGAGAGAAAATACTGCGATAACTGGCTTCTCCATGGGGGGAAGGGAAGCAATCTATATTGGAGTTCGTCACCCGGATTTGTTTGGATATGTGGGTGCGGTGTGTCCTGCACCAGGATTGACACCGGGAAGCGACTTAAAACAACATCCGGGCCAGATACCGGAGGAAGAGTTGGTCTTTCCGGAAGGTCAGGAACCATATCTGTTTTTGCTCAGTGCAGCGGAAGATGATCCGGCAGTCGGGAAAGTTCCTTATCAAGTGCATAGCTTACTGGAAACTAACGGGGTAAGGCATTTGTGGAATGTTCTTCCGGAGGGAGGACATGATGCCAGTAGTGTTCGGCTTCATTTATATAATTATCTCAGGATGCTTTTCAGGGCTTAATCTGTGAATAGAATATTATGAACTTAAAACGTATAAAAAATAAGGACAGTGTAAGCTGTCCTTATTGCTTTTCGAACCACCAGATAAATCATTTCCATATATGATAATCTCATATGCGGCGTTCGTCTTAATGCGGTCAAGTGGAGCTGCGGGGAGTCGAACCCCGGTCCGAACCCAGATCCAATGTACTTCTACTGTCATAGTCAGTGTTTTGACATTCCCTCCAGATACCGCCCACTAACAGGCTGTATCCTTTAGTAGCTTCATAAATTTTCTGACGCCGCAAAGCTTAAGCGACAGAGTGTCCCGCAGGTATGACACCGGTGATCCTGATGGCGGGACATCAGGGCCGATGGGCTGCGCTTAGGCAGCCAGTGCTAAATTATCT
This sequence comes from uncultured Clostridium sp., assembly GCA_947644195.1. Lineage (GTDB taxonomy): Bacteria > Bacillota > Clostridia > Lachnospirales > Lachnospiraceae > Butyribacter. Next base: position 92,206 of record CANRZB010000006.1, on the reverse strand, counting down.
TCAGCGTTTAAATTTAATGTCGAACTTTTTACGTGGTGTCCGACCACGGACAGCTTCTCCACCTTCAGTGAGCCCGTCGAAACCAGTACAACCCCTTGTGTACTAATATGTTTTGCAATCATAGCACGGATCATACATTCTGTCAAGCAAAAAGACAGAAAAATTTTTCCTGAGAAAAGACTTGACAGTCAATGTTATATGCTGTATAGTATGTAGCAAATAATACTATATACCATATAATATTATAGAGTAAATCATACTATCTGTCCGTACATGGCCAGTAAATGGGCGAAGCGGATCAGATCTCTGGGAAAAGAGGTGGAACATGGTATTTAATACAGGAGCAGCTTTACTGGATGCAGTTGTGCTTGCGATCGTTGACCGAGAGGTGGAGGGGACATACGGATATCGGATTACGCAGGATGTCCGTGCCGCCATTGAAGTCTCAGAATCTACACTATATCCGGTGTTATGGCGCCTACAGCAGGATGAGTGTCTACAGACATACGACATGTTATGTGCCGGGCGTACCAGGAGATACTATCGGATTACGGAGCGTGGACGCAGACAGTTGGCATTGTATCAGCAGGAATGGGCGAATTATTCCAGCAAAATCAGCCAACTATTATTAAGGATCCCGGAAACTGTTAAAAATGCCTCAAATTGATGGGAGGTAATTTAGTTACCTGCGATCAGGGAATGGTAAATGAATTGAAAATATGGCGTGTTTTAGCGCAGAAATGAGGAGAATCATGACGAAATACGAATTTTTAGGAGATTTGAGCAGACTGCTTTCGGATTTGTCAGAAGAGGAACGAAATGAAGCACTACAATACTATGAAGATTATTTTGCCGATGCAGGCAGAGACCAAGAGCAGGATGTTATCCGGGAACTGGAATCCCCAGAGAAAATTGCCGCCAAGATCCGCGGGACGGACACGGAGGATGTGCAGTATGGGGAACCTGGTCAGATGCGGGATGCTGCATATCCTGATGTAGTGAACGAATCTTATCAGGATGCTGGTAAGTGGGGAACAGGAGAAGGGTTTGGAGAGGGGGATCCGAGTTTTAGCAAGAATTCTACTTCTGCTGGTACGACTTCCTCAGACACTTCCAATAAAGTGTTAAAGTGGATCCTGGTCATTATCCTGGCAATTTTTGTCGCACCAATTATTATTCCGTTGGCAGGAGCATTTTTCATTACGATAGCCTGCCTGTTGTTTACCTTATTTATCGCACTGTTTGGAACAGGAATCGGGTTAGGCATTGGTGGTGTTGTCAGTATGGCTTTGGGACTGTATCACTGTATCACAGCAAATATTGCAGATGCTATTGTAGGTATTGGAGCTGGTTTGGTGTTGTTGCCGATCGGGATCATGCTTTGCTATCTCGGGATGTTTTTGATCATAAAACTAGCGCCAGGGATTTGGAAATTATGTCAGAAAATGTGGGAAGGGATTTGCCATATTGGGCGGAAGTTGTTTGATTGATACATTTTTTCCATGGAGGAATTCTTGCCCAAGGATTGGAACGCATGAAATGTGAGATTGGATGGGGTAAAAGAAAAATGAAAGAAAGGAAATAACAGACGAACACATCTTTTACCTTTCGTGTTTGCGCCTCAATGGGAGGCTTGGTAGAGAGTATGAAACATAAAGGATTATTTTGGGGGATTATGGGTGTATCCATTGTAGTCGGCGGCGTCTTAGTCGTGCTGGGAATGGCAATGGGAGGACAATTAGGAAATACCAATGACATTTGGGATTTTGACAAGCACGGGAATAACAAAATAGTACGTATGGAGGGCAGTTCTATGAGCGGTAACGGATCGTCCGAAGATGAGTTTAGTAATATTAAGAATCTGGATTTTCAATTGACTGCAGGAGATGTGACGATTACGGAGGGAGATCGATTTTCTGTATCAGGAAACAATATCAATTCCTATATCAGTGATGATGGGCAGACCTGGCATCTGGAAACTCCGAAGCCCCGGAAATGGTATTCCTGGCTGTACCACCATGGAGGAGAGTGGGAGATTACATTGCCGAAAAATTGTCAGTTTGATCAGGTTACTTTAAATTTTGCTGCAGCAGAGATAGAGATTGCATCTATTTCGGCTGAAAAGCTGATAATTCAGGGAGCTGCCGGAGAAGCGAATATTCAGCATATGATTGCCAGGAAATCAGTGGATTTAACGATTGGAGCGGGTTGTCTGGAAGTAGAAAACGGAGAGCTGGACGGAGACTGCCAGGTAAAATGTGGGGCAGGATCCATGGATCTGTCGTTGTCCCGATTAGTGGGATCTATGAATACGGATTGTGGCATGGGGACGATAGATCTGACCCTGCCGGGGACGAGAGGGCAGTATAATATTGCTTCTCAGGCCGGTATGGGTCAGGTGCATATCGAACATAACAATGAGGATCATCATCAGGTGGGAACAGAGATTTTGGCAGATTTGGATCTAAATTGCGGTATGGGAGAAATTGATGTTGAGTTTCACGATTAGTCAGACAGATCGAATCCAGGTTTCCGTTCTGCCATTCGTTCTGTACGAATTCAAGATCTAGTTTCGTACGAATCCAAGATCTAGTTCTGTATAAATCCGAGTTCTAGTTCTGTACAAATCCAGGTTCCAGTTCTGCCATCAGTTCTGGAACCGTGGTCATTTTCTGGATTCGACTCACATTTTCCCCACAGAACAGTAATCCATTCTGGGTATCACCGTTTACAGCCCGGATCAGTGCATCCGTGATACAATAAGGAATTCTGGATGGATCGCATTTTGCCAGACATCCCAGACAGCGGGGTATCTGAGCTTCAGTGCGATCCAGAAATGCATTGTGTATGGCTCTTCCCGGCATGCCTACGGGACTTTGGATAATGCGGATATCATCGGCAGAAGCATCCAGATAGGCTTGTTTATAGATGGGGGAAGCGTCACATTCCTCGGTAACCACAAAACGGCTGGCAATTTGTACGCCACTGGCGCCCAGAGCCATGGCATGACGGATATCATCAGCGTCAAAGACACCACCGGCCAGAATTACCGGGATCTTTTTCTGATATTTTGTGGCATATTCTTGTGTTGTTTCTATAATCTTGCAAATTTCTGTATCATAATTTAATGTATTTTCCTGATCTTTTTGAAGATCATCCTGTGAAAACCCCAGATGACCGCCTGCTTTTGGCCCTTCAATCACGAGAAAGTCGGCAGTGGTCTGGTATTTTTTATCCCATCGTTTGAGAAGGATAGAAGCAGCTTTCTGCGAGGAAACAATGGGAGCAAAGCAGGTATCGCTGCCGGCGGTCAGTTCAGGCAGATTGGCAGGTAGCCCGGCGCCACAGATAACGACGTCGGCTCCGGCTTCTACCGATGCACGCACATGTGCTTCGTAGTCTTTCAGGGCCACCATCACATTTACGCCCACCAGACCCCCATCTGCCTGTTCCTTTGCATATTGGATGTGTTTTTTCAGAGCGCGGAGATTCGCCTCCTGATGGTTGGAGAGAAAATCCGGTTCGTCAAAACCGATTTGTGCGGATGAGATGATACCGACTCCACCAGCCGCAGCTACAGCACCGGCCAGTTTTCCACGGCTTACGCCAACACCCATTCCTCCCTGTATGATCGGAATCCGAGCTGTTTTATTTCTTATCATAAGTGATTGCATCGACAAAACCTCCTGTTAGTTTGATAATCAAAATATATCAGAACTTAGTTGCGATGTCAATATAAAATAGAAAAAAATAATAGGTTATGTAGTATTAAAAACTATATACAACAGAGTTTTTTTGAAAGGCTATTGCACTAAGGCAGGGCATATTTTGTCTGATCGGACATCATGGGATATTGTGGACGAAACAAAAAAACATACGTTCGAGAATTGGTTGAAAAAATAGAGATAACATGATATAATTTTACATATGTAATAAGATTTCAGCTAAGGCAATAGGGGAGGAAGAGAATGGGGAAAAATAAAGTAATTGTGGTGCAGAACATCAATATTACTATTTCAGAGGAAAATTTTGACGATGATATCTGTGTTACTGATATTGCGAAAGCTAAAGTCGGCGAGTCCAGAGGAGCAGATGTTGTAAAAAACTGGATGCGAAACAGGGCAACATTGGAATTTTTGGGCACATGGGAACAGATTTATAATCCTGCTTTTAAAGTGGTCGAATTTGACCACTTTAAAAGCCAAGCAGGTTTACATACATTTGTATTGAGTGTTTCAGAATGGATTGAAAAGACTGAAGCGATAGGATTATTTGTGAAACGTGGAAAATATGGAGGAACGTATGCGCATAAAGATATTGCATTTGGATTTGCTTCGGCGATCAGCCCTGTTTTTAAATTATATTTGATCAAAGAATTTCAAAGACTGAAAGAAGCGGAGAATGAGGTAAAGAAAATAGAATGGGATGCAAAAAGATTTTTGTCAAAAAACAATTATTTAATTCAAACAGATGCGGTTAAAAATTATTTGATCCCGTCTGGAAATTATAAAGAAAATTTGGATTGGTTGGCATATGCAGAGGAAGCGGATATTTTAAATGTTGCGTTATTCGGATTTACTGCGAAAGCATGGCGGGATGAAAATCCTGAATTGGCAAAAAAGAATAATGTTAGAGATTTTGCTTCAATTAACGAACTTACGTGATTATTAAGAAATGTAGACGATAAACAGATTAAGATGGGGAAGGTCAAGTTTGAATAAAAGTAATTTTCAAAGATCTGATATTGATGAGCTGAAAAGAAATATTTATTTACATAAGTTATATGACTTCCAGGGATTTTGCGTAGGGAAAGGTGGAAAAAGTTTGTGACAATTACTTGACATTAACGGGTTGCAGAAATCGAATTATATGATAAGATAGATCTAATTGATGTCATTGATCAGAAACTTTATATACACTTTCGTGGAGGGGTGTGATCTAATGTATTTCATTACCCGTGCGTGTATAGAATGATAGTATAGGCAAGATAGGGAAAGCCTGGGAGAAAGGATGAAGAACCATGAGTGAGAAGCGGGAAATGCATCAGGAGATGTTTACAGGAGAGAGAGCACTCTTTCAGGGGCGTGATCTGAGCATTTATGATTCCGTATTTATGGACGGAGAGTCTCCGTTAAAGGAGAGTGAAAACATAGATATATACCGCAGTCTGTTTCGGTGGAAGTATCCACTCTGGTACAGTAAGAATATTTCTGCTAGAGCTTGTACCTGGTACAATACAGCAAGGGCAGGGGTCTGGTATAGTGATCACATTTTGGTAGAAGACGCCTTGATTGAAGCGCCGAAAAACTTCCGCCGCTGTAAGGATCTCTCGTTGGTGCGGGTTACAATGTCAGATGCGCAGGAAACTCTGTGGCACTGTAAAAATGTGAAATTGGATCATGTGACAGCGTCGGGGGATTATTTTGCGATGAACTGCGAGGATTTGCAGGTGGATCATTTTACATTGGCGGGGAACTATTCGTTTGATGGAGTAAAAAATATGGAAATCCGGGATGCTCGCATGATGTCTCGGGATGCCTTTTGGAACACCGATCACGTGACCGTGTATGATTCTTTTATTTCGGGGGAATATCTCGGCTGGAATTCGAGCAATCTGACCCTGGTCAATTGTACGATCGAGAGCTTGCAGGGAATGTGCTATATTGATCATCTGGTGATGAAAAATTGTCGGTTAATCAATACGACACTGGCGTTTGAATATTCTACGGTGGATGCGGACATTACAGGGAAGATTGATAGTGTAATGAATCCGAGCAGCGGTACCATCCGGGCGGAAGCCATCGATGAACTAATCCTGGAGAAGGATAAGGTGGATCCGTCTAAAACACGCATCTATTGCAGCGGTCGGTAGGAAGACACACGGGAAACAATTTTCAAATGTTATCCTTTACCGATGATTTCCGTGAGGAAGGTATTTGTGCGCATCCTAATCCAGTGTTTTTCTTGACCGGACGAACCATGCAAAATCAAAAAGAGTCAGAGGGAAGATTCCCGCTAACTCTTTTTTTCGTTACAACCTTAGATAATCTTAACTCTTAAAGTCAAATACTCATAGATCTTAGAAATATTTGACCCTCGCAGCCGATGAATGGAAAAAGTTGTCTTTTTATCCGGTTGGTCGGCTGTGGGAATAAATGATGGTCCTTATCTATTCTTAAAAATTTAATGATTCATGCATGATTATAACAGATTCTGCCAAGGCAATTATCCTACCTTGACAACGTTTGATGCCTGAGGTCCTTTTTCGCCGTTCACTACGTCGAATTCTACTTCTTCCCCTTCATCCAGAACTTTGAAACCGTCCATCTGAAGTGCTGAGAAATGAACAAATACGTCTTTGCCGGTCTCGTCAGAAATGAATCCGAATCCCTTTTTTGCATTAAACCATTTTACTGTACCCTTCATGTTTCTGCCTCCTAAAACTTAAAAAATAAAATTTATGCTTAGCAATGTGTTCAGCCAAGCAGACAACACAACTACACTAACATAAGTTGGTTCGTATGTCAATAAGTAGTTGCGTGTTTCGTGCGGTTCAGAGTATAATACAACTGTTGTTGTATTGTTGTAGGGAAGTTGAAACAGAACCCAGGATAAGGAGGCCCAAAATGTATATTCCATATGGAAGGCAAACGATCGATGAATCGGATATTCAGGCAGTCGTGGATGTACTGCGCTCCGATTACCTGACGACGGGACCCAAGGTGTCAGAATTTGAAAAAAAGGCGGCAGATTATGTTGGTGCAAACTATGCTGTCGCTGTATGTAACGGAACGGCGGCGCTGCATATCGCCTGTCTGGCTGCGGGGATTGGGCCGGGAGATGAGGTGATCACGACACCGATTACGTTTGCAGCATCTGCTAACTGTGCACTTTATTGTGGTGCCGTTCCGGTCTTTGCAGATATTGACCCAGTCACTTATAATATTGATCCAAAGGAGATAGAAAAATGCATTACCCCAAAAACGAAAGCAATTATTCCCGTGCATTATACTGGACAACCCTGTGATATGGATGTAATTACACAGATTGCCCAAAAGCATAATCTAGTGGTAATCGAGGATGCAGCGCATGCGATGGGGGCATCCTACCAAAACCGTAAAATAGGTTCCCTTTCGGAAATGACCTGCTTTAGTTTTCATCCGGTCAAACCGATTACTACAGGCGAGGGAGGCATGGTGGTCACGCAGGATGAGGAACTCTACCGTAGGTTGCTGTTATTCCGCAGCCATGGAATTACCAGAGAGGAAGATCTGCTGACCGAAAACCAGGGGCCATGGTATTATCAGCAGCAATTGTTGGGATATAATTATCGGATTACAGATATCTCCTGCGCCCTCGGGAGCAGCCAGATGGACAAACTGGACGACTTTATTGAGAAACGAAAGGCGATTGCCAAACGGTATGATGCCGCTTTTGCCGATGTGGAAGGAATTCAGATACCGGAGCAGCAACCGGGGTGTGATAGCGGATGGCATCTCTATATGATTCAGGTACCGAAATGCAGGCGCCGGGAAATTTTTGAAGGACTGCGTGCCGCTGGGATTGGAGTGAATGTGCATTATATTCCGGTGTACCAGCATCCGTATTATCAGGAACATGGATATGCGGAGGTACATTGCCCGCATGCGGAGGATTTTTATCAAAGGGCGATCAGCCTGCCGATTTATCCGGGATTGACGCAGGAGCAGCAGGATTATGTGGTGGAACAGGTAAAGAAGATCCTATAGGGATACCGAGGTTTCGGAGCGATGCGGATACGAAAGTCAGAGCAAGGCTTTTGCAATAAAATGGCAAATCTGGCCGGACAACATATCAAACTTGGCCGGAAAATTGCAGAAATGGAGAGGAAATGGATCAGAATAAATTATTAGAAGTGATGAAAAAGCTGGCACAGGAAGCAGGAGAGTTAATTTTGGAAATCTATGGGACGGATTTTGATGTAGATTATAAGGAGGATGCTTCGCCGTTGACCCTGGCGGACCGACGGGCAAACGAACACATTGTACAGGGATTGCAGAAGCATTTTCCAGAATATGCGATTCTTTCCGAAGAAATGAAAGACGATGGAAGCAGAAGGAGCAATGAATATTGTTTCATTGTGGATCCGCTTGACGGCACCAAAGAATTTGTCAAAAGGAATGGACAGTTTACCGTTAATATTGCACTGGCATACCAGCAGCATCCGGTTGTGGGAGTCATTTTCGTTCCGGTAACCGGAGATCTCTATTTTGCTTCGACAGAGACTGGGGCCTGGAAACAGGATGGTAAATCTGGGGAAATTACCAGGTTACACGTGTCAGATAAGACGGATGCCCTGATCTGGGTTGGCAGTAAGTCACACTCCGGTGAGAAAGAGAAAGCATTGGTGGAGAAGCATCGAGACCAAATCGCAGAAGTGATCTCTGCAGGAAGTTCCATCAAGGGGTGTCTGGTGGCAGAGCAAAAGGCGGATGTCTATTATCGCTTTGGACTGACCTGTGAGTGGGACACTGCGGCAATGCATTGTATCGCTGAAACGGCGGGAGCAGTTATCCGACAGATGGATCATTCAGAGCTACTCTATAACCGGGAAAATACTTTAAATGAAAAAGGATTTTATATTGTTAATCGAGAGGAAAATGTCTGGGAATGAGGGGATAAGGGCAGAAGGATGGGACTGCCTGACGTTGGAATCTAAAAGAGAGCAAAAAAGTCGTAAAATATTTAAAAAAAAGATTAAGTATCAGAGGTAAGCATCCGATATATAGGTTAAGTATTTTCATGGGGTCATTTTGCCCGGTGGGAGTGCTTGAAAAAATTTTTATAAGAATTTTTTACAAACCGTGTGAAAGCTGGCGCAGGAGAGGACACCAGGAAGGAACAGGCCGTACACTGTGAATGAATGGGGAATTCCGATGAAGATGCCGACATACGTCCCGGAAGTGGAGAATGGCCGTACACATGATTCATTTTCGGAGTACCGGATCGAAAGAAACGGTAGAAACAGGAAAAGACCAGGGATGAAGTTGCTATGACGACATTCCTGGTCTTTTTATCGGAAATTTCTATTCCGATAAAGAAAAACACTTTGTTACTATTCTTGGATTCTGTCCAGTTGTGTAAGATTAACGCCTAAACTTGATAAAGTTACTTTCAATTCAATATATCGTTTATACATTGAATGATAGGTGTCTGGATTACTATCTTTTACTGATATCATCCAGTCTTGTAGTCTTGAAAATTCTGTGATGGAATCTTTGATAATGTCCGCTGCACTTGGCATATAACCACCTCCAATCATTCTATAACTAGTATAGCATGATTTATACGGAAAAGTCTATCCTTTTCTATACTTTGGCAGTCGGAAAATCTTGCATATTGACAAGCTTGTATGGGTTGTATACAATAAAACATAGCTTTTAGGACAAAAGGAAAACAGCGAAGATGCTATGTTTGTGGGAGATACCGGAGAAATAGTCGGTCTGTCCTGCCATACATGGAAAAGACGGAGGCAGTGATGAATGAACAGTATTCTCTGCGGGGCAGAGTTTTTCATAAATTAAGAGAAGATATTCTGACGGGGAAGTACCAGGAAAAAGAGGAATTAAAGGAAGCAGCGATTAGCAAAGACCTGGGAGTATCTCGCACTCCGGTAAGGGAAGCGCTTCGGCAGCTAGAGTTAGAGGGGCTTGTAAATATTATTCCGAATAAGGGAGCCTATGTGAACGGGATTACATCGAAGGATATTTACGATATCTATGTAATTCGCTCCTACTTAGAAGGGTTATGTGCGAAGTGGGCATGTGAGCATATTACGCAGGAGCAGATTGATGAATTGGAGGAAATCGTCTATCTGAGTAATTTTCATATCCAGAAACAGCACTGGGAACAGATTTTTGAATTGGACAACCGTTTTCATCTGCGGTTATATGAGTCCTGTGGCAGTAAAATCCTGGAGCATATTCTTTCGGATTATCATCATTATGTGGAACGGGTGCGCAGGAATACGTTGTCGACAAAAGAGCGTGCCGGCAAAGCCAGTGAGGAACATAGTACGATTTTGGAGGCTGTCAAGGCCGGTGATCAGGAATTGGCGGAAAAATTGGCAAACGAGCATATTTTCCGTTCCCTGGAAAATATTGAACAACAGGGCCTGACGAATCTAATGGAATGACATGTTGATTTGTTTGAGAGATTTCCGAGGTTACAGGGTGATACAAGGAGTACCAAAATGAAAAATTACGATCCTTATAAGCGTACCATTTTATTTTTTGCTTCGGTCATTAACATAATCCTTATGACGGCGTTGTTTGCTTATGCATGGTATCATCACTATGCAGATACCATGTATGTGTATCAGTTTTATCGCCGGGGGCATTATGCAATTATTGCATTGTATGCCGTGATTCTGTTTTTCTTTTCCAATATGTATGGTGGATTGAGAATTGGGCAGCTACGCCGGATTGAGGTCATGCTGTCGCAGTACCTGAGTCTTTTGTTATCAAATATTGTGATGTATGTGATTATTTCCCTATTGGCGTTCCGTTTTGTTTCGCCGGTTGTGCTTCTCTTGATGATGTTAGCGGAAATGGTATTGACGACTGTATGGAATGTCATAACGATCCATATTTATAATCGGATCTTTCAGCCTTGGAAAATCCTGTTGATTTACGAGGGGGAACATTCCGCCATGGACCTGGTGAATAAGGTTGAGACCAGGCGAGATAAATACGCGATTTATGATGCAATAAACATTGATGCCGGGATGGATGCCATTGCGGAACGGATTCAGTATTTTCAGGCTGTGATTATTGGGGATATCAGTGCGGTAAAACGGAATGATATGTTGAAATACTGCTATGCGAACCATATCCGTGCCTATGTCGTGCCGAAGCTGTCCGATATTATCCTGATGGGGGGAGATCGGATTCATATCTTTGACACGCCATTTGTCTTGTCCAAGGGTTATACCTTGAGTTTCGATCAGAGACTGATGAAAAGAACCATGGATTTGGTGCTGGCAGTTCCTACACTGGTATTGACTTCCTGGATCATGCTGCTGACGGCGGTTGCAATTAAGCTGACAGACGGTGGTCCAGTATTGTATCGACAGATTCGCTGTACAGAGGGAAACAAGGAATTTACGATCTATAAATTCCGAAGCATGGTGGTGGATGCAGAAAAGGATGGGGTGGCAAGATTGGCGGAAAAGGAGGATGCACGTATTACGCTGATTGGGCGCTTCATTCGGGCAACTAGGATCGACGAATTACCGCAATTATTTAATATCATCAAAGGTGATATGTCTTTTGTGGGGCCACGTCCGGAGCGTCCGGAAATTATTGCGCAATATATGGCGGAGATGCCAGAGTTTCAGTTTCGGACCAGGGTAAAAGCTGGATTGACGGGATATGCCCAAATTTATGGCAAGTATAATACGACGCCTTATGATAAATTGAAACTGGATTTGTTTTATATAGAAAATTATGCATTTTGGATTGATGTTAAATTAATTCTGATGACGGTCAAGACAGTGCTGACCAAAGGGGCGACGGACGGTGTGGAAGATGGACAGACGACCGCTGCCAGGGAAAACAGCGCCGCACAGGAAGTTTCCGTGGAGGCGTTGGTCAAAGAGAGGATCCGGGAACAGGATGAGTAGGGGGAACGGATGAAAAAAGCATTATTGGTAACCAGGGTAAGTGGTTTTATTCCACAGCATGAGATGAATAATGTAAAAATTCTGCAGGAGATGGGTTATGAAGTGCATTATGCGACCAATTTACAGGTAGTCGTATATGGTACAGATAATCGGCGCCTGGAAGGAACCGGGATCATAACCCATCAGGTGGATTTTCAGAAATCTCCTTTGTCCAGGGATGTGAGCAGGGCCTACCAGCAGTTGCGGCAGTTAATGTTGGAGGAATCGTTTGACCTGGTGCATTGCCATATGCCGTTGAGCGCCGCCATTACCAGAATGGCAGCCTGGAAAGTGCGGAAACAGACAGGGAAGCAGGTTCCCGTCCTGTACACGGCACATGGATTGCATTTTTATACGGGTGCGCCGTTACGCAACTGGATTTATTATCCGGTGGAACGGTATCTGTCCAGATATACGGACAGACTGATCCTGATGAACCGGGAGGATTTTGAGCGTGGCAGGAAATTTCCTATACGGGGAAGCGTGGAATATGTACCGGGGATCGGGATCCCCCTGGAGGGATATCAGCCGGTGCAGCTGCGGCAGACGGCAAAGGGGTCTGAAAATCACAGGCCGGTCATCGAGAAACTAATTGGCAGGGAGCTTGCCCCGGAGACTAAGATTCTGGTAACGATCGGGGAATTGTCTGCCCGAAAAAATCATGGTCTTTTAATGGATATGATGAAGGAATTAAAGGATTTGGATTTATGTTTGCTGATTGGAGGTCTGGGAGACCAAGAGGAAAAATTACGGAAAATGATTTTGGAAAAAGGTTTGGAAGGCCGAGTTTTTTTACCCGGATATGTGAAGGACGTAAAACAGGTGTTACAGGAAGCAGATTGCTATGTCTTTCCTTCTGTTCAGGAAGGGTTGCCGGTGGCTGTGATGGAGGCGATGGCGGCCGGTCTCCCAATTGTGGCAGCCAAGATTCGCGGAGTAACTGATCTGATTGAACATGGGCAGGGGGGGTATCTGGTCCAGGGTTTTGATGCAGCGGATTTTGCAGTAAAGGTTAGAAGACTGTTTACCGAAAAGTATGGACAGAGTGCAGTACCCAGGAAACTTAGGCGGTATCAGATGGGAGAGTGGAATCAAAAACGGATTTCTGCTTTCTCAAGAGAGGTGGTTGATCAACGAATGAGGGAAATTTATGGCCAGGTGCTGGCAGAGAAGTCTGGAGGAATCGCATGAGCCGGAGTAAGTTATTGACCATTGCCGTTGCAGCATACCAAGTGGAATCTTATTTGGAGCAGACGCTGAATTCATTGTTGCTGCCGGAAGTGATAGAGGAAATTGAAGTATTAGTGGTAGATGATGGTTCCACCGACCGTACTACGGAGATTGGCAAACGCTATCAGGAGCAATATCCCGATACCGTTCGCCTGATTCGGCAGGAGAACGGTGGGCATGGTGCCGCAGTAGAGAGAGGGATCCAGGAGGCGGCAGGGATCTATTTTAAAACGATTGATGGTGATGACTGGGTTGATGCGGCTGGCTTTTTGAGCTTGCTTGCATTTTTGCGGACAGATGATAGAATGGATATTGTTTGTACCCCCTATCACTGGGTAGATCATCATTCAGGAAAGGTGATTAGGGAGATTTCTAATGCGTTTGACGGAGTGATCTATGGGAAAATTTATTCCTTTACAGAGATTAGCGATGCCATTTATGTGAATATGCATGCGATGACCTACCGCACGCAGTTAATTCAGAAATATATGCCACCGATTGACCACCATTGCTTTTATGTGGATGCAGAATATGTATTGCTGCCGATTCCCTATATTCAGTCGATTGCGTTTTTGGAGCAATCTGTCTACCAGTACCGTTTGGGCACGGATGGGCAGAGTATGAATCTCCGTAATATGCAAAAGAACTGCAGTCATCACGAGAAAGTTCTGGGACGGATTCTGGAGGCATATCAGATGCAGCGGGATATTACAGCGTCTGTATGGAAGAAAGGTTCCCGGGATGAGGCAGACCGTCAGGCGGCATTATGCCGTTATCTGGCGAAAGGGGCGGCGAGATTGGTGGCCAGCCAGATTAAGATATATTTGAGTTTTTCCTCTGCGGCGAAGAGGAAAGGCAGAATTCGGATTCTGGAGCGACGCATCCGTAAGGAATACCCGGAGGTCTACGAAGCAAATACGAACCGGGCAGTCAAGATATTGCGGCGCAGTGGTTACCGGCTGAGTTTCATCGCCAGTTTCATGGTAAGAAGGAAGTTATCCTGATTGTTCCGGCTGACATTTTTTTAGCAAATAGTAGAAGATTTTCACCTCAAAAAGTCCTATTGTAGAAATACAGTAGGTTTTTTTTGTTTATTTTTATTTACTTGAGATAGGAGGAATATCAATGGGAAATGAGTATGGATATGTGCGTGTGTCCAGTATAGAACAGAATGAAGATCGGCAAATGATCGCATTAAAAAAAGCGGGACTTTCGGTCAGTCAAATTTTTGTAGATAAACAATCGGGGAAAGATTTTCATAGAATCAATTATAAAAAGTTGGTTTCGAAATTACAGGAAGGCGATTTGCTTTATATTACAAGCATTGATCGTTTGGGGCGTAACTATGTAGAAGTACAAAACCAGTGGCGAATACTTACGAAAGAAATTGGAATTGATATTTGTGTGCTTGATATGCCGCTATTGGATACGAGAAATGGGAATGATTTAATGGGCACATTTATTGCGGATTTAGTATTGCAGATATTATCTTTTGTTGCAGAAAATGAAAGAGAGAATATACGGAAACGCCAGGAACAGGGAATTGCAGCGGCGAAGAAACGGGGCGTCCGTTTTGGTAGACCGGAAGTCGCCGTACCAGTTGATTTCAATTATATCATAAAGAGATGGGAGTGCGGAAATCTTACGATGGATGAAGTGTTGAAGAAGTGCAAAATGAGTAGATCAACGTTTTATCGCAGGCTACGTGAAATCCGTTTCAAACAGGGAAATTAGAAATATTTGGCAGTGTCAAAAGGTGTACCTTTTGACATTTCTTTATTCTATTGTAATTGCACCTTCTTGATTTCGAAATCAACGTGATTTTTTACAGAAATCTGTATAAATGCTAGAATTTTCTTGCACCACGTAAAAAAATATAGTAAAATGTCTTGGATCATTAGAGTTTTATAAGGTACACTTTTTGAAACATCCATGGAAAATTGGATAGAGAACGAGTAGGAAAATTGGTTCCTGCAGAGTCTGATTTAGTGTGATTTCAATATGATAACTACATAGGAGAAAAGAGAAATGTCAATCATATCCCTGAAATTTTTATTATTTGTTCTTCTCATTCTGATTATATATTACGCTATCCCTATTTTGAAAGTCCAGAAAGTAATTTTGTTGGCTGCCAATGCTCTGTTTTATCTGTCGTTTGGCGTTCAAAACCTGCTGATATTGGTTTCTATGATTTTAATTTCCTATTTATGTGCTATTTCTCTTCGGCGCCGTCGGACTGGAATGGCATTATTCATCAGCATTTTGCTATGCGTTTTTCCGTTGCTTCTATTTAAATATTATAACTTTACCATAACCTCATTGGAATTACTACTGCAAAAATATAATCTACATTTCATGTCGCTGCCAATACTCCGGTATATGGAGCCAGTGGGCATTAGTTTCTTTACATTTAAAATACTGAGCTACCTCAGTGAAGTTTATAAAGGAACGTTTCAAAGACCACATAATTTTTTGGATTACGCTATATATATTAGCTTTTTTCCAACCATTACCTCTGGACCGATTGATGCTCCGGAAACTTTTCTGCAACAATTAAAAACCAAAAAAATATATAAAAGTCGTATTTTTGTGGAAGGGAGTCTCATCACTTTATTGGGATATTTTGAAAAAATGATTGTCGCGGACCGTTTGGCGCCGATTGTTTCACATATTTTTGAAAATTATGCGGATTATTCTGGTTTTCCGCTATTTTTTACCAGCATACTGTATTCTTTGCAAATCTATTTAGATTTTTCAGGATATACAATGATTGTGGTTGGAATTGCCAGAATCTTGGGAATACAGTGTACCAGTAACTTTGAACAGCCCTATTTTTCTTCCAGTATTCAGGAATTTTGGAGAAGGTGGCATATCAGTCTATCTACTTGGCTGAAGAATTATATCTATATTCCGTTGGGTGGGAATCGAAAAGGTGAGATTCGTAAAAACATTAATTTGCTGGTTACGTTTTTTGTCAGTGGTATTTGGCATGGTGCTGGATGGAATTTTATCTTTTGGGGCCTGTTGCATGGATGTTATCAGGTTGTTGGAGGACTTACCTCCCAGTTTCGAATCCGGGTCAAGGATCAATGTCATCTGACGGGAACCAAAGTAGAGAATTGTATGCAGGTGATAATCACATTTCTTTTGGTGAATTTTGCCTGGGTCATCTTTTGGAGCAGTAACAGTCTTTCCACGGGGTTAAAGATGATTCGTGCTATGTTCCCATTAAACCATCTGCGTTTTGATTGGTTATATGAAACAGGCATCAGTCATACCGAAATCGGTATCTTGCTTTTTGCCTGTATCCTGATATGGATCATTGATTATTTCAGATTTCATCAAAAAAATTTGTTGGAACTATATTTTAACTCCAATATTATAGTGCGATATGCTCTCTTATATTTTCTGATTTTTTCCATTTTAATCATGGGATACTATGGCAAAAACTTTGATTCGTCAGCATTTATCTATTCTAGATTTTAAATGGAAGTGAATACTGAAAAAATACACAATAGAGGTATAAAATATGAAAGAAAAAATATTTGTGATTATAAAAACCATCGTTTTCCTCCTTATTTTTGTTCTTTTATTTCAGAGGTTTTCGATCGCTTTACAGGTATATGGGACTGGCCCATCCGATCCCAATAGACGCGCCTGTCTGTTCTTTTCTCTGCCCGAAAATACAGTGGATGTATTATTTGTTGGTACTTCCCGCGTTTATGGTTCCTATATTCCGCAGCAAATCTATGATAAAACGGGAATCAGTAGTGCAGTTTTGGCAACTTCTGCACAATCCTATCAGAATACATATTGGCTGCTAAAAGAGGTGTTGCAACATCAGCAGCCCAAACTGGTTGTTCTTGATATTCATCGCGTTGTCTCCCCGGTTGATAAGAGTAGTAAAGATTTTAGGCTTTATTATACGACTGGAATATCAGCACTTCCCGATTTATCTATCAATAAGATTCGTGCTTACCGGGATATTACTTCCGATCATAGCGGTTGGGCAAAAGAGATGACGATTTATGATGCTTATAGTTTTCTGGAGTTCAAGAATATATATGACCGTGGTACTCCAGATTTACTGTCTATTGCTAATCTCATGATTAATCCGATTAGTGAGTATAAAACGTTTGGGTATTTTTCGAGTGCTGCTGTATATCCTTTGACTACTTTGCAGCCAAATATTTCTTCCTCAGTGTACGTTGATCTAAAACAAACACCAGACTTTAAGCATCTTCAGAAGATTGTCACTTTATTGAAGGATAAAGAAATCCCACTGCTTTTTGTTAGGGCGCCCTATGACGGAAGTCAGTTTAATGATATGCAGTTGTATTCACAGGCTTTTCAGTGGATCGAGGAGCAGCGGATCCCTTTTATTGATTTTTTTGATTTAATTGATACCATTGGGATTGACCCGGCAACCGATTTTTGTGATAAAAATCATTTGAATTACCTGGGGGCTAAAAAAGTAACCCAATATATGGAGGGGTATCTGCAGGAGCATTATACTTTGGAGGACCATCGGGGAGATTCGAAATATGAATTATGGGAAAGATCAGAGTACAATTATAAGGAACTGGAAAAGCAGATCTTAGAGAAAGTTGGCCGGTAAGGATGGAATTCCTTGCCGGCTATTTTCCAAAGTGTGGGAGAGAAGAAGGTCACTGGGCTGGGAACATTAGAATTTATGGGTATTTGAAGGCAACTCCGGGCATTAGATGGGTGTTGCCAAAAAAATAATGGTGTGGTATAATGCGTTAGGCTTTATAGTGGAAGTGTACATGTTGTGACACCAATAGTACCAATGGATTCGGAGGTTGTAATGAAACTATTTTTTGCCAGAATCAGGGGCTTTATTCAATTTAAAGATTTGATGTATCAGTTAGTCATCCGTGACTTAAAATTAAAGTACCGACGAAGTGTATTAGGGTATTTGTGGAGTGTACTTAATCCATTATTTATAATGTCGATCATGGCAATTGTCTTTTCTCAGATGTTTATCAATAAAAATATCCCGAATTATCCAGTTTATTTAATGAGTGGCCAGGTTTTGTTTAATTTTATGAATTTATCTACACATCAGGCATTAGGCGCCATCGTTGGAAATGCTTCTCTTTTGAAAAAAACATACGTTCCGAAATATGTATTTGTAATTTCTAAAATTACAAGCGGGCTGATTGACTGTATTTTTTCTTTCGGAGCATTGCTAATTGTTATGATTTTTACGAAGGGATGTTTTTCATGGAAATTAATTTTATTTCCATTCATTGTCTTACAATTATATGTTTTTAATGTTGGTTTGGGAATGTTTTTATCCGCATATAACGTTTTTTTTCGTGATATTCAATATATTTATAATGCGATTACCACTGCATGGCTCTATTTAACGCCTATGTTTTATCCCGTTGAATTTTTACCACAAAATATCCAATGGGCAGTGGTACATTTTAATCCTATGTATGCCTATGTTACCCAGCTTCGTTGTCTTACTTTATATGGCTGGTTTCCAGAACTGCATATGGTAATATATGGGTGTATTGACGCTTTCTTGATGTTAGTGATTGGAGTCTGGGTATTTGCAAGAAAACAAGATAAATTTATTTTGTATATTTAATTAGGAGAGAGCTCTATGGATCTTGAGAGAGAAGTTGTAATTGATGTAAAGGATGTTACCATTCGTTTTAATTTGGCGTCTGAAAAGGTGGATAATTTAAAAGAATATTTTGTGAAGTTAGTAAAGAAAGAATTATTGTTTCAAGAGTTTTTAGCAGTAAAGAATTTGAGCTTCCAGGTTAAAAAGGGGGAAGCATGGGGGATTGTAGGGAGTAATGGCTCCGGTAAATCTACAATATTAAAAGCGATTTGCGGTATATTAAAACCATATCTGGGAAGTGTTACCGTTTCAGGGAAAATATCTCCCCTGTTGGAGTTGGGTGCAGGATTTGATGCAAGTTTAACGGCACGGGAAAATATTTATTTAAATGGGACAATCCTGGGACATTCCATGGATTATATCAGTGAGCATTTTGAGGAAATCGTAGACTTTTCAGAATTAAAAGATTTTTTAGATGTTCCAGTGAAAAATTTTTCTTCAGGAATGAGAGCAAGGTTAGGATTTGCAGTGGCAACGGCGGTTCATCCAGATATTTTGGTGGTAGATGAAGTTTTGGCAGTGGGTGATTATGCATTTCAGCAGAAATGTATGAATCGAATGGATCAAATGTTAAGCTCTGGTACGACGTTACTGTTTGTGTCTCATTCTATCGACCAGGTTACGAGGTTATGTGACCATGCGGTTTGGTTAGACAAGGGTGAGGTAAAAGGGGTAGGGGAAGCTGCTTCGGTATGCGATGATTATCTAAAGTTTATTTCGAAAGCCACAGGTAAATGAGAAAAGGGAAGGATATCGCTAAGTTGACTGCATGTAGAAATGAGGTAGGAGATGAACATGGACTTTTATAAAAGGAAAAGAGTATTAGTGACTGGTCATACAGGATTTAAGGGATCTTGGCTCAGCAAAATATTATTACTGGCAGGAGCGGATGTTTCAGGATATTCCTTAATGCCACCAACGGAGCCCAATATTTATGATATGGTTCAGTTGGATCAATCCATGTATTCTGTGATCGGTGATATTCGGGATTTCGATTCTCTATACAAGGTATTTCAGGAAGTAAAGCCGGAAATTGTATTTCATCTGGCAGCACAACCTATTGTATTGGAGGGTTATAAAAAACCAGTAGAAACCTATGAGACCAATGTTATGGGGACGGTTCATTTATTAGAATGTATTCGTCAAACAGATTCTGTGGCGTCTGTTGTCAATATAACTACGGATAAAGTGTATCAGAATAATGAGTGGATATGGGGATATCGGGAAAATGATGCACTGGACGGATATGATCCATATTCCAACAGTAAATCATGCTCAGAATTAGTAACACATAGTTTTCAAAGGAGTTTTTTTGATCACACATCCGTTTCTGTTTCTACTGCACGTGCCGGTAATGTGATCGGTGGTGGTGATTTTGCAAGTGATCGAATTATTCCAGATTGTGTCAGGGCGGCACAGAATCATAAAGATATTGTAGTACGGAATCCAAATTCTATCAGACCATATCAACATGTATTAGAACCGCTATTTGCGTATTTGCTGATTGCACAGAAACAGTATCAAAACAAAGAAATAACGGGTTGTTATAATGTTGGTCCAGATGAAATAGATTGTGTTACCACAAGGCAGTTAGTTGATTTATTTTGTGATAAATGGGGCGATATTTCTTGGAAAAGTGATGTAGATGAAAATGCGCCGCATGAGGCTAGTTTTTTGAAGTTAGATTGTTCCAAAATGAAATCTGTTTTTTCATGGAATCCGGTATGGAATATTGAACAGGCGATTGAGAAAACAGTGGAGTGGTACAAGGGATATTTAGAAAACAGTGATTTGAATGTAATCATGGAGCAGCAAATTAATAGTTTTATGAAAGGATGAAATTATGTTTTCAGGAATGAATGAAAAAGAAGCAAGGGAAAAAATTTTAGAATATGTGGATGAATATTGTGACTTATTTCATAATAAAGAGCAAGAATTTCAGCCGGGAGACAGGATACCATATGCGGCCAGAATTTATGATCGGGAGGAAATGCATAATTTAGTAGATAGTTCCCTGGAGTTTTGGTTGACGTCTGGGAAATATACGGCACAATTTGAAAAGAATTTTTCTGAGAAATTAGACGTAAAATATTGCTCCCTTGTCAATTCGGGATCTTCAGCTAATTTGCTGGCTTTCATGGCACTGACTTCCCCTTTGCTAAAGGAGAGGCAGATTAAAAAAGGCGACGAAGTTATTACTGTTGCCGCTGGATTTCCTACAACGATTGCACCGATCATACAGTACGGGGCAGTTCCGGTTTTTGTTGATGTCACGATTCCTCAATACAATATTGATGTTCATCAATTGGAGGATGCTCTTTCAGAGAATACGAAAGCGATTATGTTAGCGCATACCTTAGGAAACCCATTTGATTTAAAATATGTGAAAGAGTTTTGTGACCGTCATGGTTTGTGGTTGATTGAAGATAATTGTGATGCGTTAGGATCGAAATACACGTTAGATGGAAAGCAGTATTTTACAGGAACCATTGGAGATATAGGAACTTCTAGTTTTTATCCTCCACATCACATCACGATGGGAGAAGGCGGGGCGGTGTATACCAATAACCCACTGCTGCATAAAATTGTCCGCTCTCTGAGAGATTGGGGAAGAGACTGTGTCTGTCCCTCTGGCTGCGACAATGTATGCGGGCATCGTTTTGATAAACAATATGGTACACTGCCACTTGGTTACGACCATAAATATGTCTATTCGCATTTCGGATATAACTTGAAAGTATCGGATATGCAGGCGGCGATTGGCTGTGCACAGATTGAAAAGTTAGCGCATTTTACGTCTAGGAGAAGAGAAAATTTCCAATATATGTTTGACAAATTGAAGGCGTGTGGGGCAGATCAATATTTTGTTTTACCGGAAGCACAGGATCATTCGGAGCCGAGTTGGTTTGGATTTCTGTTGACATGTAAGGAGAATACAGATCGAAATAAAGTTGTTCAGTTTCTGGAGGAGAAAAAAATTCAGACCAGGATGCTTTTTGCAGGTAATATTTTAAGGCACCCTTGCTTTACGGAAATGCCGGAATCTGATCAGTCTTACCGTGTAGTGGGAGATCTATCTCAGACGGATTATATTATGAACCAGACATTTTGGTTAGGGGTCTACCCAGGAATTCAGCCTAATATGATTGATTATATTGTAGAACAAATTATGTTGTCAGTAAACAATTAAAGCATAGGGCAGAACAGGGAGGTACACAAGATCATGAAAGTAGTATTACTGGCAGGGGGATATGGCACGAGAATTGCTGAGGAAACGCAATTACGTCCAAAACCAATGGTTGAGATTGGCGGAATGCCAATCCTGTGGCATATTATGAAAGAATATTCGCATTTTGGCTACAATGATTTTATTATATGTGCGGGTTATAAACAGCATATGATCAAAGAGTGGTTTGCGGATTATTTCTTTTATACGTGTGATGTGACATTTGATTTCACAAATAATGATGACAGGATTTTAATTCATAATAAAAAGACGGAGCCGTGGAAGGTAACAGTGGTAGATACTGGTTTGAATACCATGACAGGTGGTCGTATTAAAAAAATACAAAAATATGTTGGCAATGAACCATTTTTTATGACATATGGCGATGGAGTTTGCGATGTCAATATAGATGATCTGTTGGCCTTTCATAAAAAAAATGGAAAGATCGCAACATTAACGGCCGTTCAGATTGAACAACGTTTTGGGGTATTGGATATTCGGGATGGCACGGTTCGGGCTTTCCGGGAAAAGTCAAAAAAAGATACCGAGCCAATCAATGCTGGTTATATGGTATTAGAACCTGAAATATTTGATTATCTTGATGGCTCTCAATGTGTATTTGAGAAAGAGCCACTGCGCGAATTGGCAAGTAGAGGGGAATTAAGTTCCTACATCCATACGGGTTTCTGGCAGTGTATGGATACCAAAAAAGAACATGAAAATTTAGAAAAATTATGGGAAAGTGGGAACGCACCATGGAAAACATGGTGATACTGTTTGAGATATGTTTGCGAAAATTAAACAAGTTGTGCAGTATTATCGGAAATGGAAATTTGTTTATGCCACAAAAAATTTACTTTACTATCTGCTGACCAGGGAAAAAAAGAAAAGCTACGGTAAGAGAAACTGTGAAAAAGTGATTTATATTATTCGCAGTATTAAGGAAGATTCTTGCCTATATACCGGGGCACAGCATAATTTACTGGCAAATTATTTTTATGTTCTTTCTCATATAAAATATGCAGAGGATCATGGCTGGATTTCGGTAGTGGATCAAAAAAATTATCCGGTATATAATTTACAACAGGATTTATTTCAAGGCAGTGATAATCCATGGGAATATTTCTGGATACAACCTGCCGGTATTTCTCTGGAAGAGGCATATCAGAGTAAACATGTTGTCTTGTCAAAAAGGAGTTGGTATGGACAATGGGATTTGGGATATCAGACAAAAAATTATTATGATAAAAAAACAGTGGCACTGTTTCACGAGCTAATGAATCATGTTCCGGTCAATGAAGAGACCAGTAAATATATCCAGAAGGTTAAGGAGCGAATCTTTCCGAATAGTGGTAAGATTATGGGCGTGGTTTATCGCTATGGAGGACATTCGGTTTCTTGTTATTATCAGGGAGAAGGCCATCCGATCCAACCTGCAATGGATGAATTTCTCGAACTCATAACAAAATATTTTAATGAATGGAACATGGATTTTATATTTTTGACGTCAGATGAGCAGACATTTGTGGATCAAGCGCAGAATATTTTTGGGGACCAGATCTTAGTATTACCGAGAATCCGAATGACAGAAGGGATGAAATATGATCAATCTCATACTAATCCGATGCGTGAGGAGGGACAGGTCAATCAAACGGCTCTGGAATATATTGCTGAAATGGAGTTGCTAGCACAATGTGATAGTATTCTGGGATCCATTACAAGTGGATTTCGTTACGCCTATCTAAAGAATAATTTCCATTATGAACATTTTAAGATTATTGAACATGGATTTTTTAATGATACTAGAAGAAAGTAGGGAGAAAATTGAATAAGATTATCTTAGAAGACATGGAAAGATTATATAGTTATGATTTGCCTTGGGAAGAATTGAATAATCGGAAGGTTTTGGTTACTGGTGCATATGGTATGATTGCATCTTATATAATCTATATGATGATTTATTTAAATGAGAATTATCATGCAAACATTCAAATTTATGCATTAGGTCGTTCCGAGGAGAAGATGAAAGCTCGGTTTCAACAGTATTATGAGCAACCTTATTTTAATTTTGTTAAAAACGATTTAAGTAAGATGGAAGATCTGCAAATTGATCCGGATTATATCTTTCATGCGGCCAGTCATGCAAGTTCCCAGTATTATGGGACGGATCCTGTTGGGGTGACAATTCCTAATGTGATAGGGACATATTCTATCTTGGAAAATGCAGTTCGCCATCCTATTAAATCTATGGTATATGTTAGTAGCGGTGAAGTCTATGGGGTGACTAATCAGGAAAAAATCAAAGAAATGGATATCGGTGTATCGGATCCGCTTGATATTAGATACTGTTATGGTGAAAGTAAAAGAATGGGGGAATGTCTTTGTAAATGCTATCAACATCAATATTCGGTTCCTGTAAAAATGGTACGATTAGGTCACACTTATGGCCCGACAATGGATCTGGTTCATGATAAAAGAGTATTCTCTGAATTTGTCAGAAACGTTGTCAATCAGGAGAACATTGAGATTAAGAGTGATGGAACTCCAATGAGAGCCTTTTGTTATTTGGCAGATGCAATTTTTGGCTTTTTTTTGGTCCTATTTCAGGGAGAAGATGGAGAAGCCTATAACATTGCAAATTATGATGGCCTGATTTCCATGAGGGACTTGGCAATGCGTTTATCCAAGATGGGAAAGAAGAAAATAGAAGTTAGCTTTACAAAAAGGCCGTCGGGCGATGATTATATTGAGAGCAAGCAAATGAAACATAATGTTCCTGATACTGAAAAAATTATGAAATTAGGTTGGAAGTGTCAGTTTGACATTGAGGAAGGCTTTCAGAGAACAATTAATAGTTTTAATATTTAATTTACGAGGAGAGATAAAATGGGAGAGAGAGTTATAAATATGATTATTTGTTTGATTTTTCCGAAAAAGATATCGGATTATTTGGTTTCCAGAGTTTCCAGGACCAAAGAGGCATTAAGTAATACAATTGAATTAAAGTTATTTTGGCATATTGTTTTTCTTCCGATTACCCTACCGTTAGCGCTTATCTATGGGATAATAAAACTGCCGTTTATCTGGTTTTTACCCCTCGGTGGTTTTTATAATCTGAAGTATGCCGCAAAGCAGTTTTATTTAGATATTGTAGTGACAAAAACGGGAATTCCATTGGCAGTAAAGAGATTTCGGTTATTATTGGAGTTATTTATTAAGGGAAGGGAGAGAAAAGTATCTTATGGAGAAAAGAACCCAGATAAGACATTCTACGTGATTCGCCCTTATTACTACATGAAAGTAAATGAATTGGCTACAACGGTAGCTCATTTATTATTTCACTATTATAGAAATTTACAGCAGTTATCTTATGCCTTGGAACATGATTGGATTCCTGTGGTGGATTGGCAAAATTATGGTCCTTTTTGGCATCAGGAGGATTATCCGGTTAATGGTACGACAAACTGTTGGGAATATTTTTGGAAACAACCTTCAGACTATACATTAGAGGAAGTGTATCAAAGTAAAAATGTAGTATTGGCTAATCGAAATTCAAAAGATTATGGATACATTCCTTCTGCATTTATTACCCCGCCACTGGATGAATATGCCAAGGATCTGATGATTCAGTGTCCAAAATATGATACATTGTTTCAATTAAATGATATTACAGAAGCATATATTCGGAAAAAACAGGAAGCTTTGTTTCCGAAAAATGCAAGAATCATGGGAGTATCGGTTCGAAGTATGTCCTATGGCAAGCATTTGACCCCGAATCATCCAAAACAGCCGGGAACCAGTGAATTGATTCATTTGACCCGTAAATATATGGAAGAGTGGAAAATGGATTACATCTTTTTTACCTGTGAAGCGGAGGAAACGGTTCAGAAGATGCAGGAAGTTTTCGAAGATAAATTATTGGTGGTGCCTCGGTTACGATACAAGGAAGAACCAAAAAGTGGAACAATGGAAAGTCCTTTATATGTTGCAGGGCAGCGATATCAAACAAATTTAGACTATTTAACAGAAATGGTGCTGCTTTCCAGATGCACATCCCTATTGGCGGGAATGAGCGGCGGTGTTAGAACTGCTTTGATCTGGAATGCGAATGAATATGAGAATACTTATATTTTTGACAACGGAGTATGGAAGTAACAATAGGAGAATGTTATGAAATATGGGAAATATAGAATCAATATGATTGAAAACAGCAGCTATCAAGATAAGAAAAATGCGCTGTGCAATGTGGGAGAAGGTGTACAGGCATTAGCGATGGACCATATTTTTCATCAGATTGGGATACCGGATCAGGAAGTGGTGTATGTAAAAAGGGACGATGATTTTAAAGGCTTATACCAGGGACAAATTCTGATGCCGGTTCATATGGGTGTATACGGTAAAAATGAGAAGCGCCTCCCATTGCCTTCCAATGTAACTCCTATCTTTACCAGTATGGTCGTATATTACGATTTTTTTGACGAGGAACCGGAATTATTAGAATATTTTAAGGCAAATGAACCGATTGGATGTCGCGATGAGCAGACGAAAAATATTTTCCAAAAGCACGGAATAAAGGCTTACTTGATGGGGTGTTTTACTATCTGTTTCCCAAAACGAGAAAGGGACCCGGAACATGGTCACGTATTTTTAATTGATACGCCCGCAGGTTTTGATGAGCATCTTCCCGAACATTTAAAGAAAGATGCCATTAAGATAACACATTCCGTTCCTTTTGACACCTATCCTGTTACCATAGAAGAGGATGCCAGGCAAAAAGAAATTGCAAAGAAACATTTGCAACGATATCGTGAGGAAGCAAGATTAGTAATTACAGGTAGGCTGCATGCTGCAGTTCCATGTATGGCTATGGGAATCCCTGTGATTTTAATTCGAGAAAACTATGATTTTCGTTTTGGGTGGGTGGAAAAATACTTACCTCTGTATACAATGGACGATATTAACAATATTGATTGGAATCCCCAAGTCATTGACACGGAATTTGCAAAAGAACATATTCTTAATTATTGCAAAGATGCAATGTTTGAAACAGGGAAGAAAGAAGTTGAGCTTCAGATCTTAGATTCCTTTTATGAGAACAGGAAAAAAGAGGTGCTAAATAAAAATGTAAGAAAATGTATTGGGGATGTGATGCAGCAGCAATCCAAAGATACCTTTCGCTATGCGATATGGGGTGCGGGAGCACATTGCAGATTCGTTCATGATATCTTGGAAGAAATGGATCCTTCTGCAGAATTAGTAGTTGTCGTTGACAAGTATATTAAAGGAGAAATCTATAATACTAAAATAATACAGGGGAAGGAATTAAAGAATTATACGTTTGACCATGTATTTATAACAACACTTCCTGGAAAGGAGGAAGCGATACAGGAGTTAAAACGAATTTTTCAGGAGAAAGCGGAAACGAAATATTCGGTGATTACAACGCAAATGAAGTCATGAGGGGTAAAATGATATGGAAAATGTTTCGATCGTTTCAAAAGAAGTTTGTTATGGGTGTGGGGAATGTGAAGCACTTTGCCCTACAGACGCAATCAAGATGAAATCAGACCAAATTGGTTTTTATTATCCATCGGTAAATGAGGACCGGTGTATCAAGTGTGGCCTTTGTGTTAAAAAGTGTATTGCACTTGAGGATTCACATACACAGGAGTTTTCGATAAAACGGGCATATGCCGGTCATATGAAAGAAGTAAAAGAGTTATTGCGTGTGGCTTCGGGAGGCATAGCGACCGCTTTGGCAAAAAATATAATTTTGTCTGGTGGTGTTGTTTTTGGCGTTGTTTATAATGATGCGTTTGAACCGGTTTGGGATATTATTCGTGACCTTTCTGAGATTGACCGTTTGAAGGGCTCAAAATATGCGGAGAGCAGCCATCATCTCTTTCCAAAGATGTTGGAGGAAATCAAAAAAGAAAAGAATGTACTGGTTATCGGCTTGCCCCATGATATAGCGGCTGTCCGCTCGTTTCTTGGGGAGAAAGCCGATTTCGATTTTGTGTATCTGGTAGAGTTGATTTGTAGCAGTGTCCCCAGCCAGAAAGCGCTTAAGGAATTTTTAGACAGCCTGGAAAAGCAGCATAATAGTAAAATTAGTAATGTGACGTTTCGTCATAAAGAGAATGGGAAGGTGTCTCCATCTTTTGTAAAAGTAGATTTTGAAAATGGTGCTGTCTTCAAACAGCCTTTGGAATCGACAATTTTTCAAAAAGCTTTTAGTTTTATTCGACGAAGCAGCTGTTATCACTGTATGTTTAAAGGGAACAACAGTAGAGCAGATTTAAGTATTGGAGATTATTGGGGAATTAATACATCTAGTTTGGGATATCATGAATCGGGTGTTTCCTTAATTTTGGAACGGTCCGAGAAAGGGAAAAAATTATTAGATGATTTAAATCAAGATGATTTTGTGTTGGAAGAGGCAGAGGTTGAGACAGCATGTGGGTACAACCATATGACTTATAAAGCAGCTTCCAAGTCTGAATTTGCAGATGATTTTGTACAGGATTTTGCAAAGCATGGATTAGAGGAAGCCTGCATTATGCTTTCTGACCGGCAGAAGAAGGAGAGGGAAGAAATTATTTCCATGCTGGATCCTAAACATACGAAAACAGCGCTTTGGGGCGCAGGTGGTACTGCAAGTATTCTGTTCCGGGAATTGCATATGGACCAATGGAATATTCAAATGGTTTTTGACTCAAATGCCTTGAAAATAGGAAATATGTTCCACAACTTTGCAGTTCGTGATATTCGTGAAATTAAAAAATATTCCGAGGAGTTTGATGTATTAGTAATATTAATTACAGCTACCATTGCAAAGCAGGAACTCTTAAAGCAATTAAAAGAGTTGGGATATGATGGAGAAATTGTTCATTTGGGAGAATTTCGTTATATACAATAATAAAGGAAGGATTATTACAATGAAGAAGAGAGTAGCAGATGTAATTGCAGATTGGATGGTTGACCATGACATTAGTGATGTCTTTTGTTTGGTGGGAGGCGGCGCCATGTTCTTAAATGATGCATTTGGGCATCATTCCAAGTTACATGTGACCTATAATCAGCATGAGCAGGCGTGTTCTATGGCTGCAGAAGGGTATGTCCGAGCTGCCGGAAAAGTGGCTGCTGTATGTGTGACGACTGGTCCAGGAGGAACGAATGCAATTACCGGTGTATTAGGTGCCTTCCAAGATAATTATCCGATGCTTATTATTTCAGGACAGGTTCGTTATCCTACGACTGCGGATAGTACTGGCTTACCGTTACGTTTTATGGGAGAGCAGGAACACAATATTGTGGAAACGGTTCAATCCTTAACGAAATATGCTGTGATGGTCCGTAATGCAGAAGATGTTGTTTATGAGTTGGACAAAGCCTTATATCTTGCTAAGGAAGGTCGGAGAGGCCCGTGTTGGGTTGATATTCCTATGGACATTCAGAGTGCTGAAATTGAGACCGAGGGTTTGAGGCGTTTTCAACCATCAACAGAATTAACAGATTGGAATCGGGACGGATTTTTGGAGGAGATTCGAAAGGCACAGAGACCGGTTATCTTAGCAGGTTCAGGGATTCGCAGTACGGGTTATGTTGAGAAATTCCGAAAATTAGCTGCAAAAATGGGAATCCCTGTACTGGCAGCGACCTATAATGCGGACCTTTTTACCAATCAGGACTCCATATATTATGGTAATTTTGGTATTATTGGAGGGCGTGCGGGCAACTTCATGATGCAGAATGCAGACTTGATTATTGGAATAGGATGTCGGATGACATATCGGCAAATAGGATTTAATTATGACCAATTTGCCCCGGATGCAAAAAAAATGGTTATTGATGTTGATCCATGGGAATTAAAAAAACCTACGATGAAGATTGATCTTCCAATCTGTACGGACTTAAAATTTGTCATGGATGATTTATCGGAAATAGATCACTTTGATTTTGGTGATAAGAGCGATTGGCTCCATTATTGTAATATGTTGCGTGATCGCTTTCCGATCTACCTTGAAAAATTCTCCAAGAGCAAAGTGGTCAATCCATACCATTTTGTACATTGTCTCAAAGAGTGTTTGCCGGAGGATAGTGTTATTGTTTTGGGAAATAGCACGATTGCTGCACATGTGCTTCAAATGGGGATTGATTTTCCAGAGCAGAGAATCATTAACAATATGAATTGCGGATCCATGGGGTATGATTTGCCGGCAGTAATTGGTGCCGCAACTGCTGTTAAGGATACGGTTTCCCTGATTACGGGCGATGGAAGTATTATGTTGAATATACAGGAGCTTATGACGATAAAACATTATCAGCTACCTATTAAGATATTTATCAGTTCAAATGGAGGATACCGTGGGATTGTTAGGTCACAATCCAATATGTTTCAGCAATATGTGGGCTGTACGGAGGATACCGGAGTTGAGATGCCAGATTTTAAAAAGGTGGCAGAGGCTTTTGATCTTCCCTATATTAAAATAGAAAATCACGCCGAATTAAAACAGAAATTAAAAGAAGTGTATGAGATGGATGGCGCCGTGGTCTGCGAATGGCTGCAAGATCCAGAACAGGTAATAGAACCCAGGGTGATGAACCGGAAATCAGAGAATGGGATTATATCGTCACCGATTGATGATATGTCGCCATTTTTAGATCGTGAAGAATATGAACAGATATCATTTGCTGTCTGGAATACGAAGTTATAAGCAGGAGGTGTTCATGAAGATATTAGCGATTATACCAGCATGTGAAGGATCCAGGAGCCTTCCCAATAAAAATTTGAGAATTATTAATGGAAAGCCAATGATTTATTATGCGATCCGTAATGCTATGTCTTCTCATTATATTACTGATGTATTAGTGACTACGAATTCAAAGGAAATTTTGTTAATTGCTTCTCAGATGGGAGCAATTGCGAAAGAAAGGGAGGAGGCATTGTGTAGTCCTGCCGTTTCCTTGGATAAAGTTGTTTATACCGTTGGACAGGATATTGATTTTAGTGAATATTCTTATGTGATAACTATGCAGTCGATATCACCTACGTTGAAAGTTTCTACCTTGGATGATGCGATTGGATTGTGTATTTCTAAAGATTATGATACTATGATATCAGTTACGAACCGTGCAAATTTTTATTGGAGAAGAGAGAATCATCAGGTAGATCCCCTGCAATCAACCAGGATGAATAAACATTCTTTACCCCCATTTTATATGGAAACCGGGGCTTTTTTGATCACGAAACCACAATTTATTACTGAGAATTCCAGAATTGGAAACCGGTGTGAGTTGTATGAATTAAAGGAGCAGGAAGCGATTGATGTTTTTTCATTTGGGGATCTGCGGCAGGCAGAAAATATTTTAAGCGAGAAATCAGTAGCTTTTTATGTAAATGGAAATAATCAACGGGGAATGGGACATATCTATCGTGTCTTTCAATTAGCGGATGAGTTTTTTTCAAAACCGGATATTTATTATGACATTCATCAGACGACGAGAGAAATGTTTGGCAAGACAACGCATAATTTAATCCCGGTTGATGGTCTGGATGATCTGTATCAAAGAGTGAAACAAAATAAATATGATATATTTATCAATGATATTTTATCGACTAGTGCAGATTATATGCAGGCGTTGAAAGATTGTAATCCTGATGGCAAAATAATTAATTTTGAGGATGAAGGTTCTGGTGCTTCTCTTGCAGATCTGGTTTTTAATGCATTGTATGAAGAGAAAATTGCAAAGAATGTAAAAGTTGGAACCGATTATTTTATCGCATCCAAATTATTTTTGCTATATGAGCCGATAGAAATTAGAGAAAAAGTTACAAATGTATTAGTCACTTTTGGCGGGGCAGATCCTCAGAATTATACGGACCGTATTTTGCAAATAATTGAAAATTCAAATTATGCAGCGATCAATTTTTGGATTGTGATTGGACGTGCCAAAAGCAATTATGAGCAATTGTTACATTCCAGCTACCCCGCTAATATTAATATGCTATATAATATCAATAATATGCCCGAAATTATGTCAAAATGTGATATTGCTATTACCTCGCGGGGGAGGACGGGGTTTGAATTAGCGCTACTTGGGATTCCTACGATTTCTATGGCTCAGAACGAAAGGGAGACAAAACATGATTTTATGAATGAGTCTAATGGATTTATTTATCTAGGGAAGAATCCATCAGACGAAATGATTGAATTTTCGTTGGGGCGTTTGATTTCCATGAAACAGTCAGGAAGGATGGAAATGCAGCTCAAAATGTTGAAAAAAAATCTTAGGAACGGCAGAAAGCATATCATGAATTTAATTGATAACTTATAGTAAGGAAAGGGTGGAATCTATTTTTCACACAACAAATTTGTGAAGCAAGCAGCACAAACATCCATAAATGAGCTATTCGCAAAGGAGGATTGCAACATGAGCACAAATAGGAAACAACCATATGTCATCGCAGAAGCAGGCGTTAATTTTTATGACACTGCGAAGAAAAGAGGGGTCTCGCCGTTGGAAGAGGCGTTATACTATGTCGAGCAAGCGAAACAGGCAGGGATTCATGCCATTAAATTCCAGTCCTATAAGGCGGAGACAATAGCGGCAAAAAATTCTCCGGCCTATTGGGATTTGTCGGAGGAAAGTACCACTTCCCAATATGAATTATTTAAAAAATTTGATTCTTTTGGAGAGAAGGAATATCAACAGCTATGTGATTATTGTCATAAATTAGGGATTGATTTTATGTCAACGCCTTTTGATTATGCATCTGCAGATTACTTGTATGATATGGTTGATATTTATAAAATTTCATCGTCAGATTTAAGTAATTTGCCGTTTTTAAGATATATTGCCAAGAAACAAAAACCTATTATCCTGTCGGTAGGAGCCTCTTATCTGTCAGAAGTTGAACAAGCGGTCAGAGTAATGCAGGAAGCAGGCTGTTCGGATATTTCCCTGTTGCATTGTGTTTTATCCTATCCTTGCAAAAATGAAGATGCGAACCTGAATATTATTAAAACATTGAAAGAAATTTTTCCGAATTTGAAAATTGGTTATAGTGATCATACGAAACCAGATAAGAATATGGCAATTTTAACAACGGCATATCTTTTGGGTGCAGAGATCATTGAGAAACATTTTACGTTGGATAAAACATTACCAGGGAACGATCATTATCATGCAGGCGACCCGTATGATTTTGCCAGTGCCATTCATAATTTCCAGTTAGTACAATCTGTATTGGGACAAAGCGAAAAAACTGTTTTACCATGTGAGCAGGTTCCAAGACAGGAAGCCCGCAGGTCTTTAGTTTTGGCACGGGATATGAAAAAAGATGAGATGATCCGGGAACAGGATCTTATTTCTAAAAGACCAGGTTCGGGGATTTCGCCAGTATATCAGGATATTGTGATAGGTCGTAAATTACAGAAGGACTGTGACAAAGATACCATTCTGACTTGGGAATTAGTATAATACCGGAGGAAAAGTGATGAAAGAACGTTCCAGAAATTATCAATTAGATTTTTTGAAATTGGTCTTTGCGTTTATTATTGTTATCTGTCATACAGGAGAATTTATTGATAAAAATTCTGGATTTGTGTTACCTTCCCAAATGGGATTTTGGGGCGTGCATTTTTTCTTTATCGTGTCAGGATTATTTATGGTTTCCAGTTCTCGGGTTTTAAAAACAGACAGTTCTGATGGGAAAATGAATGATAGTGCGAAAGGTGCTTTTTATTTTGTTATCCAGAAATTTCAAAAGATAGCCATACCATACTGGATTGCTTTGTTGATCTGTGTATTCTGCTTTTATGTTGTTTGCTATAGAGGCGCTTCTTTGAAAAATCTGGAATCCATTGTTCCGGAATTTTTTGCGATAACACAGGCAGGAATTGATACTGCCAGATTTAATGGACCAACTTGGTATATCTCAGCTATGCTAATTGCTATGCTGCCTATGTGTTATTTACTTTATAGGAATAGGGATGTGTATCTGTACCTGTTTTGTCCATTGGCAGCATTGGCTACCTATGGTTTTATGTATCACTGCGAATCATCTACTTTGGATGCAGTGCAGTTTCTTGGAATTTTTGATGGAGGAATAGTAAGAGCCCTTTGTGGCATCAGTATAGGAGGGATAAGTTATATTTTATCAGAGGGCATTGTTGAAAAAGTCCAGAATAAGGGAGAAAAAGTCATTTTGACCATCGCAGAATTGGTTTGTTATGTATTACTATTTGGATTATGGTTCCAGCCGAATTAGGAAGCGAAAGTTTTGTATTCTATCATGATCGTTATGCCGTGTTTGATCGCGATTGTATTTAGTGGAAAAAGTTTAATTCATCAACTGTTCCAACATAAGATGTTTCGATTTTGTGATACCCTGTCTTTAGCTATCTACCTTAATCAAGGGGCGGCTATTATGGTGTTAAAATATCTTCGGAATAAGGAATTTTTTATGGGTATCTCCTATAAAGGTCTTTTGTTATATTATTTTTTGTGCATTGTCCTAGTTTTGTGTTATTATTATATATTAATGTTTGCCATAAAAGGCTTATGGAAAAAAATGAAACAAAAATGATGCGATTTACATATTTGTTGTCAAGTGCAGGAGGAAAGAGAAATGTCAAAGTCAACACACAGAAATTCTAAAAAAAAGAGCCAACCACAAAAAAAATATCCCCTGGGGTATTTATTGCCACTCATCATGTTTCTGGCTGCCATTCCGCTGTTTATGCGCCAATATCATTTTAGGACCGGATTGACTCAGTATGATTGGTTTCAGGGTGCAGACAAGACTTCCGATATGTTTCTGCATGTGAAGATGGTTTGGTCCTATGCTATGTTTATTATTATTCTGTGTATCTTGATATATATGGTCTTTTCCGAAGAAATCAAGCCGATTTGGGATCCCATAATGATCCCTCTATTGGTATACGGTGGGCTTACTTTACTATCTGCACTGTTCTCTATTAACCGGCATTATTCTTTTGTCGGAATCTATGAACAATTTGAACCGGTTTGGATGCATTTGGGATATGTGTTACTGGTCTATTATGCATTTTTTGTTCTTTGCCAGGAGGCAGCAGTGAAGCGGTTGATGCCGTGGTTTATTGCAGGAGTAACGATTATGGCTGTCTTTGGTGTGCTGCAGGCCCTGGGCTTGGATCCGCTTAAGACAAAATTACTGCAAAGTTTCATCATGACAGACAAGAAAAATGTTGGAAAATTAAAGATCGTATTTGAAAAGGGACGTACCTTTATGTCCCTGTATAATCCTAACTATGTTGGATTCTATGTAGTTCTGGTGGTTCCAGTATTGATTGCACTGCTCATGCATACCAAGAAGCTGGTTCTGCGAATTTTTTATGGGGTACTGGCGGCCAGTCTGGTCTTCGTACTCTTTGCCTCTCAGTCACGTGCCGGGATTCTGGTCTTGGTGATGACGTTCTTTGTGATGCTTTTGTGTATGCGGGCGCTGTTTTTCCGGAATTGGAAATTGACGGCGGGAATCATTCTGGTGGCAACTGCTGTATTTGTGATAATCAATATCATGAATCAAAATGTATTGTGGAATCGTATGCGCTCCATGTTTTCAGCATCTCCCAAAGAGTATGCGCTGGAGTATATAGAGTCAGATAAAGATGTGGTATTTGGATACCGGGGAAATGAAATCCATTTTACGGCAGACTATGATGAAACCACCAATACATCTACCTTTCATGTGGTTGACGGAGATGGCAAGCCCGTGGCGCACACGCAGCGCAGTGATGACGTCTATGAGATTACGGATGAACGTTTTCCGTTTACCTTTGCGGAGTCAAAAGATCCTGGTTTTAAGGGCTTCTATGTGGAGATTCCGAGAACCGGAACGGGAAATGACTGGGTCAGCCCTACCAGACAGTGGAAGTTCAGTAACCGTTATAAAACGGGGGATGAATCCTATTATATAAAGGGAGCTGGATCTTCTTTTTTCCATATCCGCAGATACCAGGAGGGGGATGGATTTCTGGAGAAAAATTATTTGCTGGCAAACAAGCGAGGCTACATCTGGTCGAGAACACTTCCTCTGTTAAAGAAATATCCTTTGCTGGGATCTGGGCCGGATACCTTTGTAATTTCTTATCCGAATGACGACCTGGTAGGATTGTATAATTCGGGACATGATATTGAGATTATGACGAAACCTCATTGTATGTATCTGCAAATTGCGGCATTAACAGGGATTCCATCTCTGCTGGCATTTTTGGTGTTCTTTGGCTGGTACTTTGCCAGAAGTTTCCGTCTGTATTGGAAACAGAATTATGACAGCTACCTGGCTAAAATGGGGCTGGCCGTGATGGTCTCTATTCTGGGATATCTGATTCTGGGACTGACAAATGATTCCAGTGTGGTGGTGTCCACGATATTTTTTGCACTGGTGGGAATGGGTCTGGGGATCAACCGCCATTTAACTGGTCTTCAGAAAACATCGTGATCGTGATGCTTCCTAACTTGACATCCACATAGCTGTGTGCTATATTGCACGTATATAATTTCCATGATCTGCCAGGTATAACCATCTGGTTAGAAAGTCCCTACATTCTAAAAAATCAATTTTTTCAAGGCAGATATGGGAAAATGATGAAGAATAAGGAATCAGCCGCTGAGGAAAAATAAGAAAAAGAAAGTCGGCGTAGGATTCGTTGTTTCAGGTAAAAAATGAGGGGCGTTTTACAAGGTAAAACAAATATTTCCGGTGTATCAGTCTGCACAGGAAATTTGGGTACTCAGGAACGGAGAGGAACATGTCAGAAACGAATAAAAGAAAAGATTATGTCATCGCATTATTACTGGCTGTGTTAGCAGGAATCAGCTTGAATTTGAGGATGACTATTTTTACGATAAAACAGTTGGAGGAAAATGCAGCGATTGAGGGCATGCATGCCTGGTTCCGGCTAGTCTGGGATTTCAAAATGTCTTTAGACGGATATTCCATCAAAGAATTCATCCTAACGGGCGCCCTTTGTTTCCTTTTTTATAAAGCATTGCAGATCAAAGAATCCCGCGTCAGAAAACTGTCGGTTATTCCTGGGGTTCTCTTTGCATTTTTTGAGGTATTTGGAAGGAGTTTCAAGGAAACCGCTGGATGGGGAGAAGTGTTCGAAACGACGAGGAATTTTCTCAAAGCGGGTGTGAAATTTGCCGGATTGTTCCTACTTTTCTATGCAATCAGTCTTCTGCTTCTGACCTGGTTGAAAAACGTTTCCTTTCTGGCTGGAGAAGATGTACCGGAGAAACGATGGTTTACCTGCAATATTCGCTCTTTTTTTGTCGTGTTTGGGCTGATCCTGCTGATGTGGCTGCCATATGCCGTGGCAGATTTTCCAGGATTGACGAATTATGATTTCTTTGATATGTTGGATACCTTTTATGGCAATGATACCAACAGTCTCCGGGTGGTGGTGCCAATTTCAGAGGATGTAACTCTAAATAATAACAATCCAGTGCTGCAGACAATGATGGCTGTGACTGTCATGAAAGTGGGAGATCTGTTAGGCTCCCCGTATATTGGGATTTTCCTGTTCTGTTATCTTCAGATGATTGTCTTTGCCCTAATCTTGTCTTATAGTATTTACTATATGAGTAAATTACGGATCAAAGCAGGATTCCGTGTATTGACTCTTTTATTTTATGGCCTCTTGCCATGGCATGCCAATTTTGCTCTGACGACTTTGAAAGATACCAATTTTGCCTTTATCATGCTTCTATACATTATTTTCCTCAGTGACTGCGTGCTGCATCAGAGCGCTTTTTTGGCGAAGAAACGAAACATTGTGATATTTGCTCTGCTCAATTTGCTGTTAATGTTATTGCGAAATAATGGTGTTTATGTACTAATCGTTGTGGATGCCGTACTTTTGATTGCATTTCGCAGAGAGTGGAAAAAGATGTTGATTCCAACGGTAATTCCTGTATTTGTCTATATGGTTCTGATTCTTCAGGTGCTGTATCCGGCGCTCAAGATATCGCCGGGAAGTAAGGCGGAAATGTATTCTGTACCGTTTCAGCAGATTGCCAGATTGGTCAAGGAGCAGGGGGATCATATCGACAAAGAAGATCAGGAGATCATCAAAAAGGTACTGCCCAAGTATGATGAACTGGCGGAGCGATATACGCCCGAGCTGGCAGACCGTGTGAAATCTACTTACAATAAGTACACGACGCCAGAGGAAATGTCGGACTTTTTGAAGGTCTGGGCAAAATATCTGGGAAAATATCCGTCGCTCTATGTGCAGGCGACGATGTGTGGCTGTTATGGATATTTCTATCCAGAGGCAGAACATTGGTTAGTGTATACAAAAATTGAGCCGCCGGGATTGAATTACGGTGTCCAGAGCCCGGAACGGCTTCGTGTATGGCGGCAGGAATGGAATCAGATGTCTTATATCATAAAACAGATACCGGGATTGGGGATGTTAGTCAGCCTGGGATTCTATACCTGGCTGATGATCCTGCAGATTCTTTCGCTGGTACATCGCAAAGAAAAGAGGAAGATTCTTCTGTGGACACCAATTATTGTCCTGATGCTGACGGTCTTTGTCGGTCCAGCCAATACGATGCCCCGATATGTGTACCCATTGATATTATCTATGCCGTTACTGTGGGGTGTTAGTGGATGTAAGATTCAGCCAATTTTAAAGAAGGCTACAGGGAGCGGGGAACGCTTCGGAACGGAGGAGAAATGAATTCATTAAAAATTCTGGTTATTATTCCGGCATTTAATGAGAGTGAAAATATTGAGCGCGTGATTAAACATTTGGGAGAGATCTGTCCGGATGTGGATTATCTTGTAGTCAACGACTGTTCCAAGGATAATACGGCAGATATTTTGCGGAACTGCCATGCAAATTTCATTCATTTACCGGTGAATCTTGGTATTGGTGGAGCTGTTCAGGCGGGATATATCTATGCCATGGAACACGATTATGATGTAGCGATCCAGATGGATGGGGATGGGCAGCACAATCCAGAATATATTCATCGGCTCGTAGAGCCAATTAGAAAGGGAGAGGCGGATTCGGTGATCGGATCCCGCTTTATCAATAACGAGGGATTTCAGTCATCGGGCTTACGGCGTTTTGGTATCGGATTCCTGAGTCTCCTGATCAAGCTGGTCTGCGGAATCCGGGTATATGATGTAACCAGTGGGTTCCGTGCGGTAAACCGGGAATACATTCGATTTTTTGCTTCGGAATATGCACAGGATTATCCAGAACCGGAGGCCATTGTGACAAGCAGGCTGCAGGGTGCCAGAATTCGGGAGGTGCCTGTCATTATGAGTGAGAGAATGGGTGGGACGAGTTCCATCAGCGGCTTGAAATCGGCCTATTACATGATAAAAGTATCGGTATCCGTTTTGGTAACCAGAATGACGACGGCGAGGAGGAAAGTAGGATGAACAGCTCTCTAAGGATTGTGTTATCCATAGCATTATTAGTGTATTATTTTTGTATTTTTTATTTCTTGAAAAAAAAGAGCCTGACTTTAAAATATACCCTGTTATGGTTATTTACCGGACTGGTTATGGTTTTGGTGGTTATTTTTCCGCAGGCATTGGAGGCTGTACTTCATGCGATGGGGATCGTGGAGCTGACGAACGGTTTGTTTGGTTTAGTCTGTTTTGCGCTGTTGATTATCCTGCTGTCCATTACATCCATTGTATCCATGTTAAATGATAAATTGCGAAAACTGGTGCAGCAGTGTGCCATGTATGAAAAGAGAATTCGAGATTTGGAAGAGAGGCTGGAACAGAGTATGCCGACAGAAGGGCAGAAGAAAGCAGAGTAATGGGAGGAACCAATGGAGAAAATTTTTGATCTTATGAAAAAAAACCGGGAAATTATCTCGTATCTGTTCTGGGGAGTGGCGACTACCTGTGTGAGTTGGGGAACCTATACCATATTTGCAGGTTTTATGAATTTTCGGGTTGTGACGGCGAATCTGTTATCCTGGGTGTTTGCAGTGACCTTTGCTTATATTACAAATAAGATATGGGTTTTTCAGAGCAGGAGCTGGAAAAGTGATGTGATCGTCCGGGAACTTGGCTTGTTTTTATCCACCCGGTTTGCTACGGGACTGTTTGAATTATTTGCGGTTCCGTTCCTGGTGTTTGTAGGAATGGACCAGACTATTTTTGGAATTAAGGGCGCAGTGTCTAAGGTGTTGGTTAGTTTTCTGGTCGTCCTTCTGAACTATGTGTTCAGTAAATTGCTTATCTTTAATAAAGAAAATACTGCCCGCTAAATGACATATTTGCATTTTATAATATGGAATGAGCGAGGGGTATCTATAGATCATCCCCTGGATTCGGATGGACAAGGATTGGAGGGAGGTCAATGTAATTTGGCCCTCTTTGTTTTACGGGAATTCCAGGAGAACTACA
Source organism: uncultured Clostridium sp. (assembly GCA_947644195.1). GTDB lineage: Bacteria > Bacillota > Clostridia > Lachnospirales > Lachnospiraceae > Butyribacter. Next base: position 51,954 of record CANRZB010000006.1, on the reverse strand, counting down.
GATTGGAAAGGAAGTGAGGGGGAAAAGCGCAAGTAGGGGGAATCGTTACGAAAAAAGAGTTGTTTAGAGGAAAAGAGGGACCAAGAATGAAGAGGGTAGTTTGTGGAACTGCAATATTATTATTCAGTGTGGCCGGATTTCTATGGACTGGAAAAGGGACATGCTATGCCAAAGAAAAAATTGTTTTTGACAATGTAGATGACCGGAAGCTGAATCTATATGAGAAGGAAAGCTACCGGGTGGAAGTGGACCAGGATGAGTTGGACGACGGCAGTAAAATTATTTGGACCAGTTCCAATCGGAAAGTGGCCGATGTCAATAAAAAGGGAAAGATCAAGGCCAAGAAACCTGGAAATGTGAAAATTACCGCTATGGTAGCGAATACCAAGGTAAAGTCTACGTTAAAATTAAAAGTCAAAAAATTTTATAAAGTCAAAAAGATAAAAATAACTTCCAAAACAAAAAATCTGTTTTTGGAAGATATGGTTAAGTTAAAGGCAAAAGTCACTCCTAAGAAAGCGGGAGAGGATTTAATCTGGAGTACTTCGAATGAAGAGATCGCAACAGTTGGTGATGATGGGGAAGTTACGGCGATGACACCCGGCAAGGTAACGATCACGGTCAAATCTGAGAAGACCCATAAAAAAGCCAAGAAGAAGTTGGTGATCCGTGCCAATGAAATCCAATCATTCCGTTTTACGGAGTCGAAACCGGTGGTAGGGATCGGACAGTGGAAACAGCTTCATGTCAAGGTCAGTCCGAAATATGTGACGGATAAGGAACTGCATTATAGTTCTTCCAATCCTGCAGTGGCTTCCATTGATGCATCCGGAAGAGTAACCGGTAGGAAAACGGGTACGGTGACGATTAAAGCAGTTTCGAAAAAGAATTCTTCTGTGACGGCAACCTGTACGCTGGTGGTCAGCAAAGTGCAAGGGATGCTTACCCAGACGATGTTAGATAAGATGAATCTGAAATCAGTCAATAATCTGATGATTGTGGCGCATCCAGATGATGAAACTCTGTTTGGAGGTTCCCATCTGATCTCAGATCGTTATCTGGTGGTATGCCTGACTAATGCAAAAAGTTATCGTGCTGCGGATTTTCATAAGGCAATGGATATTGCCGAGTGCGAGAGAATCATGCTTTCCTATCCTGACACGCAGGAGATTCCGGGAGAGAAATTGAAATATGATCCGGGTTATAACTGGGATTATGATCAGCTGGCGATCCAGAATGATATCAACCTGCTCTTGCATTACAAGAAGTGGGATACGGTAGTGACGCACAATCCGGAGGGAGAGTATGGGCATTTCCATCACAAGAAAGTAAATAAATATACCACGGCTCTGTATCAGAAAGCGCCGGAGCAGGCGAAACGGTTTATGTATTTTGCGAAGTATTACAAAAAAGAGCAAATGACGGATGCGCTTAAGAGCACATTGCCAGAGACCAATAAAGAGTTGTTTGATATCAAAATCAAAATGCTGAACGCCTATGAGAGCAAGCATTGGACCTGCTTTACCTGGCTTTGGCATATCCAGCCCTATGAAAACTGGGTATATTATGACGATTGGAAATAAAATGATGGTTTGAACTTCAAAATGTACCGCTGATTATTCCGGAAACGGGATGACAGCGGTACATTATTATTTCGGGCAACAGCATTTCCTTGTTGCCATTTACCGTTCTGACACTAGGATGATTTTTTGTGATCCGTTGACAGTACTGAAGATTGACTTATCCTGATTTTATGGGTATAATATCTCAGCGTAACCGGACAGGCGGTATCCGGGAAAGAAGCAGGAAAACAGATTTGTTTGGCAAATGATATTGTGTGGACATTGGGACCACTGGGACGAACAAGGAGAACAGGGAACATGGAGCTAGGGAAGTTAAAAGAGATGTGGAAGCTGAATCGTTCGACACCGAACTGGGTCGAGTATTTGATGTATGCTTTGTTAGCATTGGGTGTGATGCTGACATATAAATATTGGGATGGCAAGAGTATGACCGTCTGGTCAACGGTTTTGTTAGATTGTACCTTCGATGGAAAACTCTATGATTTCTATGAGATGATTCATCAAAACAACTATGGATCTTCACAGTGGAATTGTGGATTTAATTATTTGGCATTAATTCCATGGGCTGTCTGGAATATTCCGATCTGGATATTGCAGCGCTTTGCAGGACTTCGAGCAGTGGATCATACCCTGATGATGGTCTGGTCGCAGACGTTTCTGGTGTTTCTGCTCGGAGTCACTGTTTACTATTCCCGCAGGATAATGGATTTTTTTCAGGTTGATTCGACGACCAAGGCATGGAGTACATTTCTCATTGTTACCTGTCCTTTTACCTTTCTGGGGATTTTTGTATCCGGGCAGAATGATTTTTTGATGATTACTACCACGGTCATCGCAATCTATTATCTGCTGCAAAATAGGCAGGGGATGTTTTTATTGTTCATGGCCTATTCGATCTCGGCGAAACCGTTTTTTATTTTTGCCTTGATTGCCATTTTATTGCTGGTGGAGAAAAATGTGATTCGGCTTGCCCTGAAACTACTCAGCACAATGGTGCCGATGGTATTATTTGATATGATTTATAAAAATGCTCCGCACTATCAGGAGTCATTGGGGATTGGAACAAGCAATTCCATTATTCAGAACACGATCGCCAATTGTATCCGGGCAGCGGGGGGCAATGCGTCGTTTGTGATTATGGGATTGGTCGCCGTCTATTTTATTGCCTATTGCATCCGTTATGACGCCGATCATCCTCAAAAGAAACACTATGTGATCTATATGGCAGTAGCGCCGATGGCGATTTATTTTGCCTTTGCTAATTATGAGTTTTACCGCAGAATCTATCTGATTCCTTTTTTGATCATTCTGATGGCGATTCATCGCAGATTTTGGACGGTGAATGTGCTTTTGGAAACGGCTTTGTCGGTCCTCGGCGTGTTTTTATCTCTGTATGGGGCATTTACCGCCTATTTGCCGTGTATTAATGTGGGAATTATGAGAAGGTTTGGACTGGAGCAGGATGTTACTCAGTGTAGATATCCCAGCATTTCGCATTTGATGGGGGCGAAGTTAGGAGAGAGCAATCTCACGGTGCAGACACTCAGCACTTCGGTATTTGTGGCTGTGACGGCTTTGCTGCTGCTCATTAATTTTCCGTGGGTTGCGCGAAGAATCCCACTTCCAGAATATCAATGCCACAGGGCGGTTTATTGGATAGGAACAGCGTTTATGGCGCTAGTAACTGCGGTATTATTTCTGTGTTATTTCAATGTTTTTTCGTGACGGTTCCGACGATGGTGCAGTACCAGAACGAAAATGCAGAGAATCGTGCCAATGATAAAGCAGACGAGCCCCAGATGAAATCCAACCGGACGGTAGCGTAGTTTGATATCGTGGTTGCCAGCCTGGTTGATCGGGATGCCAGTAAAGGCAATGTCGATGTTCTGTGTATTCGTTTCCACGCCGTCAACGTAGGCTTTCCAGCCGGCATGAAAAGGAATGGAGAGATATAACATGGAATGGGCGGTGTCTGTGGTTACGCTGCCCCGAATTTCGTTATCGGAGAAATGGTTGATTTGCAAGGCGTGGTCCATACAGGACTGCGCTTTCGTTTTGTATGTGGAAAGAGGTACTGCCAGGACGGAAATGGAATCATAGGTATAGGAACCGATTTCGTCAAAAGAGATTTGAATCTCCCTGTGTTTCTCCTGGTATTGCCCCAGATGAATCATAATGTTTTCTACATCAGAAAATCCCTGGATATCTTCCACCAGATTTAAACCACGTTTCGTCACTTCTCCCATGGTTGCCGTCAGCGTGTACGAGCCGTGATCTGCCCGATCGCTGCCAGACAGTTTGCTACGTATCAGATCAATTCTGGTCTGGATTTGGGCGGTTCTCATACTGTCTGGTTTTCTTTTGAGATTCTGGAAATAGAGATATAGTTCATGATCCGGCAATTCTTCTTTGAGATGAAGCGTAACGGAACCGTTGTTTTCGTTGACCTGAAACTGTCCTTGTTGCGGGAAGCGCTTTTTCTGATCCATTGGTTTATTATTGGCTGTCATATTGGCGGACTGAGAGAATTGATAGGAAACCTTGCGGCTGCCGGACGAGATTTTATCCGGAGCCAGATGATGCATCTGGCTGTCGGCAGAATCAGGCAGGACAACACACTCCAAAAGAGCCTGTTCCCGATCATGATAATCAAGTTCCAGCCATTCACTCTCCGTCATATAGTCGGTAAAGGTACAGCCCAGTCCCAGGGAATACTTGTTTTTTAGGATCTCCACCCCCTGAGAAGAAACGGCATGCTTGGAAAATCCGTAGGAGGCATACTGTTCGGCACCGGTGGAAGGACTCACCTGCGGATTATTGCCCAGAAAATATTTCGTTCCGGTCAGAAAATCCAGTCTGGTACGGTTATCATTGTTTGTGATACTGGTTCTGCGGTAGTAGCCCGCACTGTTACAGAGCAGACGGTTAAAGTCGAACAGTATGCTGTCTGTCGTAGAGAGATAGGTATACAGGGGACGGGTCTGGAATACCATGGTCTCATTCGCCATATTGTCAATCAAACGGGTTGCCTGGCCTTTCACGGGTAAAATATGATCTGCCTGGTCAATCCGGTAAAAATCTTCATCCTGTATTTCTGTTCCTGCTTTTTGCGTGGAATGTTCCAGGATATCATAGATTTCTCCAAATTTCATAAATTGATAGATCTGTGAGGAACAGCCGGGAAAGAAACGGATATTACTGACCAGGATAATATTTATCAGCATCGTCAGAGTGATCAGAATCGTCTGCCTGCGTCTTCGTTTGTCTTCGGTATTCAGCAGATGGAAAAAGAGAAAACCAGCGGCTAGATTGGTAATTCCAATCAGGGTGGGCAGTTCCCAATTGATTGCCAAGATCACACGGGCGACGAACAGGGTTAAAAAGCCCAGAAACGCCAGTCCGACAGGGATAACCGTTTTGAATTTTCGGATGTCGAAGGTGGGATCTTCCAGACATTGCAGCCCGCTCCAGATGAGAAAGAAGGTAGCCGAATAACACCAGCGTCCGGTAGGATAACTCAGTCCGTTAAAGATGGAGTTACAGACCGGAAAGAGCAGGAAAACCATACAGCAAAACAGGGTAAGCATAGCTGGAGTGGCCTGTTTTTTCCAGATCCGGGTAAAGATGCCTGGTAACAGGATTAAAAACAGGGAGGAGGAGGCGATGCTGGAAAATTGTCCAAAGATCTCATTTCCTCCCGCAAGGGAAATAAAGTAGTTTACATAGGTATCAAAAGGAAACAGGGCCTGGTAAGTAGAGGCACTGTCCGTTACAGCATGATGCAAAATATAAAACAGTGGTATCATGATGACGGCCGCCATGCAGACAGCAATGCCTACGGATAGGACGAATTTTCCCCAGAAACAGAAAAATTGCTTTGGGGATTTGCCATCGGTTTGGAGATAGTAGATTACCAGATAGAGGAATAAAACGAGGGCGCTCATATAGGCGAAATACAAACTGAATAAAGCGGAAAAAAAGGTGGCGGCCATTAATACGGCAGGAGATTGTCTGCGCAGTATTTTTTCCACACCGGTAATCAGAAGGAGAAAGAGGATGGCTACCGTCAGAAAGAAACTGTGCCGGTAGGCCGAGGTGATAATCCAGGTAGAAAAGCAGTAGGCGAAAGCGCCCCAGAAAGAATGTCTCAGCTTAAGGTCGACGACTTTTCCGAAATAAAGGAAGACAGCTCCCAGTGTATAAATCTGTACCAGGACAGCAACGGTATAGCCGAGCTCCACCTGTGTTTTTGGGAAAGCAGCGGCAATATAATTGAACGGATCGCAGTAGACGTAGGACATGGCCGCTAAATTATCAGTGCCCAATCCCAGATTCCATGCCCAGAAAGAAAAACCATTTCCTGAGAAAAGCTGCGAAATGGTATGTTTGAGTTGGAAGATGGCTTCATAATGCTGTAAAAAGCCATCATCATTATTTAAAAGCATGGATCTGTGAAACAGAAAGAATGGAAAAAAGGCAAGCAGTGCCGTTACGATATAAGTAATGGTAAACAATAGGAACAACTGCTTTCTGTTTTTTGGTTCCCATGCAGTGATAGCAGCAAACGATTTCATGGATTTCCCCTTTCCTGGAGCAATGGTTTATAGAAAATGCGATATACGTATGTCAGTCTCTGAAGTCAAGTCTTTATCCCCGTGTCAAATCACGAGCAGAACGCCGAGGTTGCGGAGCACACCGCTTTTGAGAAAACGGTAATGTAGGATGCGATAACGCCTTGCAAACCAGTTTATCTCCGGCAGAGTGGCGAAATTATGGAGCAGGCTGGTCTGTTCCGGTGACAACTTGTCCCGATAGGTCTGTAAAAAAGCGCGTGCCTGTGCACAAGTCTGATATAAGGCATTCCGCTGCTTCGATAAATGGGACATCCGGTTTCGGAGATAGGCGGTAAAACTAGTTCCGCCAACAACGTTGCCACCGTGCTGCCGGTATAACAGTAATGGCTCATCTAGATAAGCAATTTTGCCAAAGAAAGATCCGATCAGGGCGATCCACCAGTCATGCATCCGTATTTCTGCCGGAAAATCCGTGAGCAGTTGCTGTAACGAGCGATTAAACATGATGGTGCAGCCAATTAATTTATTTTCCATTAAAATATGGGCGGGATCCAGGGCGTCAGTATGATAACCGCTCTGCCGCTGGAAGGAGGGGGCGATCTCGCGCAGGTTCTGATCTACCGTCTGGGCATCCCCAAAAATAACACAGGGTTTGTCCGCAGTGTCTGCCTCCAGTTTTTCTATCGCCTGCAGAGAGTGTTCGATTTTGTGAGGAAGCCAGACGTCATCCTGGTCACAAAACATGTAGTAATCGGCATCCATACCCTGTGTACCTTCTAAAAAGTTACGGATAACGCCGTGGTTGTCATGGTGGTAATGTCCAAAAATCCGGCCCGGATACGATTGAACATATTCTTCTATAATGTGCTGGGATTGATCCTGGGAATGATCGTTAAAGATATGAAGAGTAACATTCTGGGCGTTGTTTTTCAGAATCGAGTCTATCTGTTCTGCCAGATAATGTTCTCCATTGTATACCGCCATAATAATGCAGATCTGTTTCATGCGATTCCTCCATGTGGGTGTTACTATGATTTCGCTGTTGCCAGACTTTTTCGGGAAAAGGATTTCCCAGTGGCAACAGGATGTTATTAATTTTGTGATTAGTGTAGCAAAAGCAAAAGTAAAAAGCAACAGAAATGCCTTTTGTTTCCAAAAACATAGTAATATTTTCTGGCGGTTGACTTGTTTCCAGGGATTCGTTATGATACCATTATGAGACAACTTTGTTTTCGCTGTACCGGAAATGTTCGGAGATACAGAATGGAGGATGAAAATGGCAGAAATACTATGGATTGTAATTCCATGCTATAATGAGGAATCGGTATTACCAATTACTTCCCCGATGTTTTTGGAGGAGTTACAGGATCTGATTCAAAAGGAAAAGATATCGGATGAAAGCAGGATTTTATTTGTGAATGACGGAAGCAAAGATCGTACCTGGGAGATTATTCAGGAGCTTGCTGAAGCAGACCCGCATTTTATTGGAATCAGCCAGAGCAGAAATCGGGGACATCAGAGTACCGTGTTAGCCGGCCTGATGGAGGCAGTGGATGTTGCAGATATCACGATTTCCATTGACTGTGACGGGCAGGATGACATCAGCGCAATGGAAGAAATGGTGGATGCGTATCACGATGGCTGTGAGGTAGTGTATGGTGTCCGCAACAACCGGGACACCGATACTTTTTTCAAGCGTTTTACTGCGGAATCTTTTTATAAATTACTACATTGGATGGGGGCAGATGTGGTCTTTAACCATGCCGATTACCGTCTGATCTCGACCAGAGTATTACGGGAATTTCAAAATTTTAAAGAAGTAAACCTGTTTCTGCGTGGGATGATTCCACTGGTCGGTTTTAAAAGTACGAGTGTATATTATAAACGTAATGAGCGTTTGGCGGGGGAGAGCCATTATCCTCTGCATAAAATGCTGTCCCTGGCGTTTGATGGGATTACCAGCCTCAGTACCAAGCCGCTCCGCATGATTATTGTTTTTGGTTGTTTTGTGGCATTTTTGAGTTTTATCGGGGTGATTTGGGCGGTCATCTCCGCAATTATCGGTAAGGTGGTACCGGGTTGGACCAGTATGACCTGCATTATCTGTATGGTTAGTGGGGTACAGTTGATCTGCCTGGGCGTCCTGGGAGAATACATCGGTAAGATCTATATGGAAGTCAAAGAGCGTCCGCGCTTCATTATCAGTGAGAAAACATTTGACAAATCTGTAGATCAATGATACAATAACTTTCGTTGTGACAACGCAGCGGGCACTAGTGGCGGAACGGCAGACGCAACGGACTCAAAATCCGTCGGGGGTGACCCCGTGAGGGTTCAAATCCCTCCTGGTGCATAGAAAAGGAAGCCAAGAGGTTTCCTTTTTCTTCTTTAAATACATTTGGTTTGGAGGCGTTCGTATGGATTGTCGGGAGGCACAGAAATCAATCATACCTTTTATTGACGATAAACTGGCTGTCCGGGATTTGGAAGCCTTTTTGAAACATATGGATCTCTGTGAGAATTGCAGGGAGGAATATGATGTATACTATACAATGATTGCTGGAATGAGGTATCTGGAAGGGGAAAATGCAGAGGCGTTTAATTTTGATGCCTGGCAGAAATTGCAGTCGGCAGAGGATTATCTGCTGAAATACAAGCTCATTCTGGTGGCTAAGATCATGGTGTTTGTGCTGTTGTGTATCGGGGCGGTCTGGTTTCTTTAGCCTGCCGGTTCGATCTTTTTATTTTGGAGGAATAGGAATGAAGAAAAAGATTGTATTGATTGATGGGCACAGTATCTTGAACCGGGCTTTTTACGGCCTGCCGGATCTCTCGAATTCGGAGGGGCTGCATACCAATGCGGTCTATGGTTTTTTAAATATTATGCTTAAAATTCTGGAGGAAGAAAAGCCGGACTATCTGACCGTGGCGTTTGACGAGCATCAGCCTACGTTTCGGCATGAAATGTACCAGGAATATAAGGGCACCCGTAAAAAGATGCCAGATGAGTTGAGGGAGCAGGTGCCGCTCATTCAGGATGTGTTGCAGGCCATGGGGGTGCGCATCGTAAAACAGGGTGGTCTGGAGGCGGATGATATTCTGGGGACGATTGCCAGACAGGCAGAACGGGACGGGATGGAGGTATCCCTGGTATCTGGTGACCGGGATTTGCTGCAGCTTGCCACAGAGAATATTTTGATTCGGATTCCGAAAACTAAACGAGGTGGTACGGAGATCGAAAATTACCATACGCAGGAAGTCGTGGATAAATATGGCCTGACACCTTCTCAAATCGTGGACTTAAAAGGATTGATGGGGGATAGTTCCGATAATATACCGGGAGTACCGGGGGTAGGGGAGAAAACCGCGGTAAAGATTTTAACAGCATTTCCAACTGTGGAGGAAGCCTATGCCCATATTGAAGAAGTTGAGCCAAAACGCGCTAGGGAATTGTTGCGGGCGAATGAAGAACTGGCGCGGTTAAGCAAAGACCTGGCGACGATTCGAACAGACTGTGAGCTGGGATACCGGTTCGAGGAAGCAAAACTGGGAGACCTGTTTACCCCAGAGGCATTTGAGTGGGTTAAGCGTTTGGAATTAAAATCCCTTTTGAAGCATTTTGATCCGTCTGCCAGAGAGCAGGGGGCGGCTAAATTATCAGGTTACCGCTGGATTATGGATCCGAGAGAGTTAGATCGTTTTGTCCGGGAGCTGGTACGCACGAAACCGCAGGCAGCAGGCGTGGCATTTGTCGGAGAGGAATGGATCAATGCGGGAACGGTGAAACGGGGAAAAACGAAAAAGACCGGAGGGCAGATGAGCCTGGTATTTGATGGAGAGGATGGAGACATTACCTTGACAGAAGAAACCGGGGAGCCGGAGTACCGCTTCGCGGGTCTGTCGCTGACCTATCCATCCGGGGAGAAGATGGAGACTGCATGTGTACGAATCTCCGAAAAAATATCTTCCGGGGAATTGTTGAAAGCCTATCACACAGTGGCTGAAGCAGTGCCGGCCATTGCTATGTTGGACTGGAAGAATAACCTGCACCTGACGACGCCGATAGAGCAGAGAGTGGCAGGGAAAGAGGCTGCCAGGCAGCAGGGCTTTGCGGACAACACGGCAGAGGAACGGCAGAAGCTGTTTCATCAGGTGTGGGATCTGGAAATTGCAGCCTATCTGTTAAATCCGTTAAAGGATACGTATCAGGCAGAGGATATTGCGCGAGATTATCTGGGGCTGACCCTTCCGTCCTATCAGGAAATGTTTGGCAAGGCAAAGCTGTCAGAGATATTACAGGAGACGGAAGCCGGTCTGACCAGCAACTGGAAAGCAGAGATAGCAGGAGAGGCTGCCGGAAGAGCTGATGTGGATGGCGACCAGCCAGAAGGAGGGACTGCAGCAAACGCTGGGGCAGAGGATGGCCAGGGTACAGACAGGCTTTTGGATTATTTTGCGTATCAGTCTTGTGTTCCTTGTATGGCATGGGAAAAAATGCGGCAGGAATTAGAGCAGCAAGGGATGGATCAGTTACTGCAGGAGGTAGAAATGCCGACGGCTTATTATCTCTATGAGATGGAGCGGATTGGCGTCCAGGCGGACCGGCAGACCCTGACAGATATGTCGGAGCTGCTCGGACAGCGTATCGCGGAGTTGGAGACCGATATCTATGATCTGGCAGGAGAGGAATTTAATATCAATTCCCCGAAGCAACTGGGCGTCATTCTATTTGAGAAAATGAAACTGCCTTTTGCCAAAAAAACCAAGACAGGATATTCTACTTCCGCTGATATTTTAGAAAAACTGCGCACCGAAGATCCCATTATTGATAAAATTCTGGATTATCGTCAGGTAAGCAAGCTAAAATCTACGTATGCGGATGGCTTGCCGGTGTATATCGAGAAAGATCAACGCATCCATGGCAAATTTCACCAGACGATCACGGCGACGGGACGGATCAGCAGCACCGATCCAAATTTGCAGAATATTCCGATCCGCATGGAGCTGGGCAGACAGCTCCGCAAGGTGTTTCAGCCACGGGAAGGCTGCGTATTTATTGATGCGGACTACTCTCAGATTGAGCTACGGGTATTAGCACATCTGTCCGGAGATGAGGAGTTGATGCGTGCATACCAGGAGGGGAAAGATATTCATCGGAGTACAGCAGCGAATGTATTCCACACCCCATTTGATGAGGTAACGGATTTGCAGAGGCGAAATGCCAAAGCTGTAAATTTCGGGATTGTCTATGGGATTAGTGCCTTTGGTCTGTCACAGGATCTGAATATCAGCAGAAAAGAAGCGGAGGAAATTATTGAGCAATATTTTGCCAGTTATCCGGCGATCAAAGAATATTTAGACGGACTGGTGGCGTCTGCCAAGGAAAAAGGTTATGCAGAGACCATGTTTGGGCGCAGGCGGCCTGTGCCGGAGCTAGCTTCGAGTAATTTTATGCAGCGCTCTTTTGGGGAGCGGATTGCCATGAATTCACCGATCCAGGGGACGGCAGCCGACATCATCAAGATTGCCATGATCCGGGTTGCGGAAGCCTTGCGGCGTGAGGGGCTTCAGGCTAGGATCGTGCTGCAGGTGCATGATGAATTGTTAATTGAAACGCCGATGGAAGAACGAGAAGCCGTAAGGAAGATTTTGGAGGCGGAAATGCCAGCGGCCGCAGAATTGCAGGTTCCTCTGGAAATTGGTATGGAGGAGGGCGAAAATTGGTATGAGGCCCATTGATGGGTGTTTGTACATTTGGTACGGAGACCAGGATGAAGCCGGAATGGAGATCCGGTAAAACAGTGCAGGACAATGAAAGGGAGAACTGACATGCGAGTAATCGGTCTAACTGGCGGGGTAGGCAGTGGAAAATCTTATGTGGCGCGCAGGCTGCAGGAGCGTTTTGGTGTGGAACTGCTGATTGCGGATGAGTTAGGGCATGTGGCAATGGAGCCAGGGACAGACAGTTTCGCACAGATTGTATCCCGTTTTGGGGAGTCTGTGGTTGGGCAGGATGGGACGCTGGATCGACAGCGTCTGGCAGAGATTATTTTTCATGATCCAGAGGCGCTAACCGCCATGAATGAGATTGTCCATCCGGTTGTTAAGGCGTACCTCATAGATTATATTGAACAAAGACGGGACCGGGGCGGTATCCTTTTGTTAGAAAATGCAATTTTGTATGAGACAGGCTGTGATGCATTGTGCGATGAAGTCTGGTACGTTTCTGTACCCGAGGAAATTCGTATCCGGCGTTTGATGGAAGACCGGGGATACAGCGAAGAAAAATCCCATGCGATTATGGCAAAGCAGCGTCCCGATGCTTTCTTTCGGGAGAGGGCTGACCGTGTGATAGATAATGCCGGAGAGAAACGACTGCTGGATCAAATGTTAGAGACCATGATACCATCGCAGGAGCGGCAGGTTTAGAGTGCTCTCCAAAACACAGCCGGCCACCAGGAATAATAATAACAGTAATATCGAAGGAATCTCGTGTAGGAAGGGGATTCCTTTTTGATTGCCATCCCGTGTGGCGTGCAGTTTGTGGATTAGACAAAGATAGACCGGGATATAGAGGATTGCCTGTGGCATCAGGAAGCAAAAGAATCCCCAGATTCCGCTGACCCCGTGCATCATAGTGCAAAAGAGTAGCAGCAGCCCCCCGGTAAAGCCCCGGTATAGCAGATAGCCGCTGAGATAGAGCAGCCAGACATTGGTACATGAAAAAAAGAGCAGCAGCAGAAAGTCTTTGCCTTGCTGTTTAAGACAGAGCAGAAACAAGGGGAAAAATTGAATTTTGGTAGTGGAAATGCCGGCCAAAAGTCCTTCATAGGTGTCTTTGACCGTGTGAAATAGACTGTTGCGTAACAACTGTCCGCACAGAAAACCAATCAACAGGCCTGCCAGATAGAGAAGGACGCTGCTGACGATGGACCGGGCATTGTCTGTCGGCTGTTTTTGATAGCGAATGAAATAGGATTTCAAAGAGTTCTCCTCTCGGGGAAGTGCGTTTCAATACCAAGTATATGGGACAATCCGGGAAAATATGATTAGAGACGACGAGGATAATATGTATTGATTTGAAAGTAAAAAAAGTCAGTTTTATTATTATGATAGACAGTGAAAGGCATATGCAGCAGGGCATATGCCTTTTTTTTGTTAGGTCTTTTGACCTATTTTGCAAGCGAAATTTCTCAACAGAGAAATGTAGCGAAGTAAAAAATAAACCGGTGGTTGTGATTGGCTATTTATTCAGGATTTCTGCAATTTCCGAAAAGTTGATAAGCAGATCATTGTAGATGCCAGCCTTTACAGAATCAGTAAAGGTATAATCTCCGGTATCCTCTGATTCAAAGTTGTAAACAAGGATACGGTTCTTCTCCGGGTCAACGATCCAGTATTCTCTGACACCTGCAGTGCGGTATTTAAAAAGTTTAGTAAAATAGTCCATACGTTTGCTGTTAGGAGAGACGATTTCTATAATCCAGTCTGGCGCACCGGAGCAGCCTTTGTCAGTGAGCTTTGATTTATCACAGATTACGGCTATGTCCGGTTCGACATAGTTTGTATTGTCATTATTCAGAAATACGGCAAAAGGTGCAAAAAAAGGCTCACAGGAACCCCCTTTTGACTTAATATAGGAACTTATGGAAGAAAAAAGTTCCCTGGCAATTGTTTGATGCTTTCGGCTAGATGGTGCCATCATATATATTTGTCCGTCAATCAGTTCTGCACGTTCTCCATCCGGGAGAGCGTAAATGTCGTCAAGGGTATAGATTTTTTCTTGTGCTAATGCTGGCATAGAAACACTTCCTTTCTTGGCTATTGTATGTAGCTGTAGGTGTGTATTCATATGTTGGCAGTTGCAGTCAAATGGGTACAACTGCTGCTGTCTGGTGGAAATTTGTTGCCAAGTGGCAGCAGAACTAGTAATAAGCCTCATAAAAGCGGTTATTCCGAATTTCCTCTGACACTAAGTGGTAGATATTGTAATCGCAATCCTGATACTGTGTCTGGAAATGTTTATCTATCATGGAATGGTATGCATCCCGTCAACCAGGTAAATGGGGGTATGCAGGCAGTATAACACTCCTGTTGCCCCAAGTCAAAGAAAAAAGCGGGGATCCTGCTTCCTGTTTGGAAAATTAGTGTCAAGAGTGGTGTAAAAGAACAGAACCAGACAGAGAAAAGCATTGAAAATACAATGAATGTGGACTTGCTGAAAAACAGATATATTATTCCATGAGGATAATAGTCAGAAAACTCAGATCAGAAAAGCCATTGAAAAAAATTTCCCACTTCGGATAAGATATGTTATAATGACAGTCGGAATCTGTATTCTTCAGTTACAGAAAGAGGGATTGTCATGGAAGCAGTCAGTTACAGCCGGAAAGTAAACTATTATGAAACCGATCAGATGGGGATTGTACATCATTCCAATTACATACGTTATTTTGAAGAGGCGAGGATGGATATGATGGATGCGCTTGGGCTCAGTCATGTCGAGATCGAGCGGGCAGGATTATTTGTACCGGTTATGTTTGTGGATTGCCGCTATTTGCAGCCCCTTCGGTTTGGGGATCGTTTTGTGGTAGAGACACGGTTGACCAAATTTGACGGGATCAAGATGGAGCTGGACTATGAGATTCGCAGGGGAGACGGAGAAACTCCTTGTACAACAGGCCGTAGCGGGCATTGTTTTTTGGACCAGAAAATGAAACCGGTTCGGATGAAGCGGTATTATCCAGATATATACCAGAAATTAAAGGATATGGTAGGGTAATACAACATAGATTATATTTTGCGGAAGATAATTCCTGAGAATCATAGAGATCTTACATGGGGAGGGTTATAGGATGAAAAAGAAATTACGTGTGATCCTGATTACCAGTTTGGTTATGTTGGTCGCCATGGGAGCGCTGCTTTGGAAGATGAATGACATGGCGAAAAAACAAGCGAAAAAGGAGCAGACGATATTAAAAGAGGAGCGGGATCTGACCGCAGAAGACGGCTCTAAAATTACCGATGAGATCAAGGCGGTAGACATCAGTCCATTGATATTGTCCGGTGGAGATCAGAACGTCATTACTACAGCGTTAAGTCCGGGGAATGATGTCTACCATGTCGAGAAGTCGGCGGAAGTGGAAAAAATGCTGACCGATATCAAAAAGAATAAGCGTTTTACTTTTGCCAACCCAATGTGGGCCTATAATCCCTATGGCACGAACAAATTATCTTTGTACCTATATTTCAGAAGTGAGGGAAAAGGCTACTGCCGTTATACGATTTCCGTCGATGATCCGTCGGTTCCAGATTTTACGAGAACGTTATTAAATGATGGAAGTGGAAATCTTTCTAAAGAGCACGAGTATCAGCTTATCGGTCTGATTCCGGGACAGAGGAATATCATTACCCTTCGTTTGTATAACAGGAAAGATGAGTTATCTGCAGTACAGAGCTACGGGCTGGATGTACCGGCATTGACAGACGGGGCAGCAGTCAAATTGGGCACCGAAACCGGCTATAGTAGAACAGTGGTATCCAATGGTCTGTACACTTCCTTTACGGGAGCACACACAGCCGCTGATGGGAGCCGGCAGTGTGCGATACTACAATACGATAATTCCGGTTATCTGCGCAGTGATATTCCATTAAATGGTGATGTCAGCAGAAATATGCAGGTAATCTATGATACCCTGGTGTACACTGCCAGTGACAGCCAGGTGGTTAAGGTCAATGATCTGGGGCAGGTCACAGGTTCCTATCCGGTAAATGGATATCAGATCTCAGGTCCATACGCCTATGACGGCAGCGGCAGCCTGTATCTGATTGCAACAGCCAGACGGAAAAAGGCGACGATCAGCAGCAAGATCCTGAAGCTGGAACTGGAAACGGGGGAGGTAACCGAAGCGTTAGATCTGGATACTTTGCTGCCGCAGGTTCACAAACGCAATAAGGGCAAAAATTGGATTGCTATTAACTCGATCCAGGTGGTGGGAACCAATCAGTTGTTGCTCAGTTCTGCCAACCTATCCAGCATCTTCAAAGTCAGCAAAGTTGGCAGTCTTTTGCCGGAAGTAAATTATATCATTGGTGATCCCAACCTCTGGAAGGATTATAAAGGCCTGAAACGAAAAGTGCTGGCCAAAGATACCGGAGAATCAGATAGTGGAGAAGGAGAAGACAGCAAAAAGAAAGATTTTGCCTGCCAATATGGGCAGAACAGCATGGTTTACCAGAGTGGATCGGAGGGACGTTATACCTTGGAACTGCTCAATAATAATGCGGGACGGGGAGCTGGCGGAAACACCCAATCCTATTATTATCAGTACCAGGTGGATGAGACAGCAGGTACCTATCGGTTAAAATCTTCAGAAGCGCTGGGGCAGACCCGTACTGCTGGTAATGTGACGGTAGAACCAGAAGTCATTATCTATTGTAACAGTGACGCAAAACTGGTACAGGAGACCGATCGGTCCGGTAAACTGATCCGTCAGTTTACTTATCCGTATCCGGTTTACCGGATATACAAGTCAGACTGGAAAGGTTTTTGGTTCTATTAATCAGGGTCTTCCTATGCCAATTAGAACCATAGTTTTTTTAAGTCCCGTCCGGTGATGGTTTCGAGTTCACGGACAGAGTTATGATAGAATGACTCCAAGGTCAGACGGTCTGATTCGGACATTTTGACATGAGTTTCTATCAAAGTGAATTTCCAGAGAAACTGAAACAATTTAGTTACTAATTTCTGAATTCCAGACGGGGAGGATTTCAAGTTTACACGCAGCGTCTGTAGTTTACCATTGATCCGTGCAGATAAATAATTGCGGGACACTCTGTTTCCAGTATTGGAATGAGGAAGTGTCCTGTATTTTTTTGGTTCTACGCCAATAAATTCCTGGATTTCTGACATACCGCTCTCGGTATCCTGGATTAAATCTTCCAAAAATATTACCCGGATAGATGCCGGATCATAAAATCTTAAATACTCTTGGATCCATTTTGTGTAACAAAACCGTTGGTCTTTTTCAGAAAGTATGTAGTCATGGATGTAATCATGAAACATTTCTATGGAAAATTTTTTGTATTTCTTATAGTAAGAGCGCAGATGCGGGTCCATGCTTCGCTTCATCATCATGATAAAATAAGAATACGTTGCATGGACGGGATTGCGTACCAGAAATAGGATTTTGGGTCTCGTTCCAAATGTTTCATACACGAAATTACTTTGAAAGAAATAGGTGGGTTCGATACTTCCTGCTTTACAATCTTTCGGCAAAGGACCGTTGCAATAGATGGCATGAAATCGTTCCGGGGCGTCAATATAGCGATTTTTCCATCTTCCATAGAGGATTTCTTTGCGTTTCGGAAGATAGATTTCTTCGTTTTTGTGTAAGGCGGTATGGAGAGAGGTCGTTCCGCATTTGGTAAAGCCTACGCAGAGAAAATCCAGTGGAATATGATCTCTTTGGGAGAGGGAGGCCAAAAGACCATAATGGATTTGTATTAGTTGGTGATTGTTCCAGCCGGAAAGCCTGGAACGCAGATCATCGTTCTGTGCAGTATCGCGTCCTAAAATATAAAGATCCGTCGTTTCATTCGGAGAATAGGATGTAATTGGTTTTCGTGGGAGATTCAGAAGGGCACTGCCCTCCTGTTCCGTATGGGGATAAGATAAACCCAGGATACGGGAGATCATGCCGTTCTGTAAAAAATAGCGAAGCATGATTATTACCAGCGACTTTTCTCCATATAAAATAATGTGTTTTGCATGTTTTGCGTGTTGGTTTAATTCCTGTTCCGTGTAAATCAATCTGTTTTGCATCGTCCTGCTCCTATCTCTCTATTGTTTTTGGGCGTATTGTAATCTGCTTTGCCCCTGCATCATGTAATGTAACAATGGAGTTTGACAGAATCCAAACATTTTTTTGTCCCTTTTATTTTAAAAAATTGTCAATTTTTTGTTTGAGGTTTCGCTCTGTCATTGACCGTATTTGGTAAATACTGTATACTAATATTTAGTTCGTTGTACTGTTCAAACTGCGTTTACGGCCCAGTTATTTGGGAAACGCTATACAAGTGTCGTTGATAATTAGGCAAACCAATTTGCCAATTCGTACATCTGCTACGTTGAATTTTCTAACCGTAGCCACCGCTACGCTGTCGGAAATTTAACGTAGCAGATGAACAAATATGCCTACGTTGTTTTATCAAATATCAACGAGACATGACACTAGTACAATTATCAATTACTATTTTTATAGGAGGTATGATTCATGAAATTTTTTGTGGACACAGGAAAGATTGAGGACATTAAGAAAGCGAATGATATGGGTGTGATTTGTGGTGTTACTACGAATCCATCCCTGATTGCAAAAGAGGGTGGCAAAAGCCAGGTAGAGATTCTAAAGGAGATTGCGTCTATTGTGGATGGCCCGATCAGTGGGGAAGTGAAAGCGACCACCGTAGATGCGGAAGGAATGATTGCCGAAGGCCGGGAGATTGCGAATCTGCATTCAAACATGGTTGTGAAGATTCCAATGACTGTGGAAGGCTTGAAAGCAACCAAAGTTTTGGCAAGAGATGGAATCAAATGTAATGTGACATTGATCTTCTCTGCGAATCAGGCATTGCTTGCAGCAAAAGCTGGTGCTGCTTATGTTTCTCCGTTCCTGGGACGTTTAGATGATATTTCCATGCCGGGGATTGATCTGATCCAGACGATCGCAGATATGTTTGCCAACTATCCAGAGATTAATACGGAGATTATTGCAGCAAGTGTACGCAATCCGATTCATGTAACAGACTGTGCACTGGCGGGTGCCGATATTGCAACGGTTCCATATTCTGTGATTGAGCAGATGACGAAACATCCGCTGACCGATCAGGGAATCGAGAAGTTCCAGAAAGATTATATTGCGGTATTTGGGGAATAAGAGTGTAAGAGTTGAAGTTTCACTAAGCTCGTAAAACTCGCTAAGTGAAACTAAGTCAACTCTAAGAAGAACGCAAAGGCAGCGTTCTTCCCATCGAGAGCCGATTGGTTGGCGATGCATTTCATAAGTGCAGTTGTAAGTCTACTCACACTGAAAACATGCAAAGGCATCGTTCGATCGTTGAAACAAAGTAAATAGAGCAAAATAGAAAGGATAGTTTAGCATGGATACAATCGCGTTAAAAAAGACTGCCAATGAGATTCGCAAAGGGATTGTTACCGCTGTTTACAATGCAAAATCCGGTCATCCGGGCGGTTCCCTGTCGGCAGCAGATATTATGACCTATTTGTATTTTGAGGAAATGAACGTGGATCCACAGGATCCCAAAAAAGCGGACCGGGACCGTTTCGTATTATCCAAAGGCCATATTGCGCCGGCATGGTATTCTACGTTAGCCCATAAAGGATATTTTCCGGTAGAGGATCTCAAGACACTGCGTCATGTGGGATCTTATCTGCAGGGACATCCGGATATGAAACATATTCCGGGTGTGGATATGTCCAGTGGTTCCCTGGGACAGGGGATTTCCGCGGCGGTTGGTATGGCGTTATCCGCAAAAATGGACAATGCATCCTACCGTGTTTATGCAATGTTAGGAGATGGTGAAACCCAGGAAGGACAGGTTTGGGAAGCGGCCATGTTTGCTGGCGCCCGTAAACTGGACAACCTAGTGGTGATTGTCGATAATAATGGGCTGCAGATTGATGGTGATATTGCAGAAGTATGTTCTCCGTATCCGTTGGCAGATAAGTTCCGGGCCTTTAATTTCCATGTGATTGAGATTGACGCCCATGACTTTGACCAGATTGATGCTGCTTTTGCCAAGGCAAAAGAAACCAAGGGGATGCCGACTGCGATTATTGCGAAGAGTGTAAAAGGAAAAGGGGTTTCCTTCATGGAGAACCAGGCAAGCTGGCATGGTTCTGCACCAAACGACGAGCAGTATGAGCAGGCACTCGCTGATTTAGAGAAAATCGGAGCAGCATTATAGAAAGGAGAACAGACATGGCAGACGTTAAGAAAATTGCGACGAGAGAAAGTTATGGAAATGCCCTGAAAGAGTTTGCAGAGGATTATCCGAATATGGTAGTGTTAGATGCCGACCTCGCTGCGGCAACCAAGACAGGAATTTTCAAGAAAGCCTATCCAGACAGGCATATTGACTGTGGTATTGCTGAATGTAATATGATGGGAATTGCAGCAGGTTTGGCGTCAACGGGAAAGATTCCTTTCGTAAGTTCCTTTGCGATGTTTGCTGCTGGCCGTGCTTTTGAGCAGGTTCGCAACTCTGTGGGATATCCAAAATTGAATGTCAAGATTGGTGCTACCCATGCAGGGATCTCTGTGGGGGAAGATGGTGCCACCCACCAGTGCTGTGAGGATATTGCTCTGATGCGCACAATTCCTGGTATGGTAGTGATGAATCCTTCCGATGATGTGGAGGCAAAAGCAGCGGTTAAGGCAGCGCTGGATCATCAGGGGCCGGTTTATATCCGTTTTGGCCGTCTGGCCGTTCCGGTTATTAATGATAAACCGGATTATCAGTTTGAAATTGGTAAAGGCGTGGTACTTCGGGAAGGCAAAGATGTGACTTTGGTTGCTACCGGACTGGAAGTATCGGAAACCCTGGAAGCTGCTGAAAAGTTAGCGGCAGATGGGATAGATGCCAAGGTCATTAACATTCATACGATTAAGCCATTAGATGAGGAGTTGATCGTGGCAGCAGCGAAAGAGACCGGAAAAGTGGTTACCGTAGAAGAACATTCTGTGATTGGCGGTTTGGGCAGTGCGGTTTGCGACTGTTTATCTGCGAAAGCACCGACACAGGTTCTAAAGATTGGTGTGAATGATACGTTTGGTGAGTCTGGCCCGGCAGTGGAGCTGATTAAAAAATATGGTCTGGACAGCGAAGGTATCTATGCAAAAGTAAAAGAATTTATGGCATAGCCGTATTTGCCTGTACAGTAGCAGTGGAAGTCATAAGGTTGGTGCAGTCTGTTTCACGGACTGCACCTTTTTCTGTACTAAAAGCCTGCGGCTAGTCTAGACCGGAACTTGTGCCGTTTGTTTCCGAAACTGTGACGGCGAAATTCCGTGGATTTTGTGGAACTGCCTGGAAAAATAATTGCTGTCATTGAAGCCGCATTGGAAAGCAATATCGCTGATCGGGATATTGGTGTAGTGAAGTAGGCTTTCGGATTTTTGGATGCGGTATTGCAGGAGGTAACGGCCGGGAGAGGTGTGATAGGTCTCCTGGAAAAGTCGGTTAAAATGCCTGACTGACAAACCAGACCGTTCTGCCAGCTGTTCCATCGTGATTGTCTCCTGGTAATGTGTTTCCAGATAAGCGACCGGCGTGATTAACGGAGGAAGCTGGTCTGTTTCGGTAATAGAATTTTCCTGGTAGACACGGGCAAAAATCAATGCCAGGGAGAGAAAAGAGGACTTTAGGAAAGTCTTGTATCCTGGTTTCTTTTGATTGTATTCCGTGATCATTTCGGTTAATATCTGGTTGACTGTATGGAAAGACTGAGCCTGGAGTGACAGCCTGTTTGTAAAGGAATGTGTCCTGGATAGGGAGGGTTCAATGACAAACAGGGCATGAAAGCCACCCATGTTGCAGATATCATCCATAGCATCAAAAATATGGTTTCTGCGGAACATAATGTTGCAGATTTTAAAATCCTGGCAATGTTCATATCCATGAGCAGTATTAGAAGAAATGACGAAGACATCTCCCTTTGAGATCGGATAGGTTTCGGAGGATACAACATGATTGGCATGTCCCCGCAGTACGATAACTAGTTCGTCGAAATCCAAGTGGATATGTTGATCAAATCTCCTTTCGTGTTTTCCATAGTGAATACTAAAGGGAAAGGAAAGGTCATTGGTAAAGAATTCTAGCTTCATTTTATTCATAGAAACCTCCTGGTAAACTTCATGACCAGTACAGTCATATTATTTCTGTTTTATTATTTCCATTCTTGAGAAATAGCGTAGTCGCTCTCTTTTTTGTGTGTCTGAATCATGCTAATTCTTGACGTGAAAGTTAAGGTATCTTCTATTTGTTTCTTTTATATTGTAATACAGATAGTGTCAAAAGACAAGAGCCTGACCTGGCGACGGAGCCTATCCTGGCTGACAGTATTTGGAAACTAACATGGATAGAATGTCTTGCAGGAAAGGCAGGATCAAACAGTTTGAAAAGCAGAAAGAAATGGAGGCGGCAAAATGATCGTACAAAATCCTATTGTGAAAGGTTTTTTTCCAGATCCCAGCATTTGCAGGGCAGAGGGAAAATACTATCTGGCGTGTAGTTCCTTTCAGTATTTTCCGGGGGTGCCAATTCTGGAAAGTACTGATCTAATCAACTGGAACCTGATTGGGCATTGCCTGACCAGACAGAGTCAGGTAAATCTGCATGAAGTCAACAGTTCAGGCGGGGTATTTGCACCTACGCTTCGCTATCATCAGGGCAGATTTTATATGGTAACCAATAATAATACCTATCAAAAGAATTTTTATGTCTACACAGATGATATCTATGGGGAATGGTCTGAGCCGATTTTTGTGGAGCAGGATGGGATTGACCCATCGTTATTTTTCGAGGGAGATAAGGTTTACTTTACCTCAAATGGAACGGATGAAGATGGGAACGGCTGTATTATGCAGTGTGAGATCGAGATTGAGACAGGGAAAAAGCTGACGCCGACCACAAAAGTATGGGGAGGTGCCGGGGGACGTTATCTGGAGTCGCCACATCTATATCATTTTGGTGATTGGTATTACATGATGGTAGCTGAAGGTGGAACGGAATATGGACATATGATTAGCTATGCCCGCAGCAAAGATCCCATGGGACCGTTTGAAAATTATCCGAAGAATCCGGTGTTAACGAACCGAAATGTTGGGGGAAATATTAACCGGATCCAGGGGATTGGACACGGAGATTTGGTGCAGGATGAGGAGGGAAATACGTTCCTGGTTTGTCTGGGATACCGTCAGATCGGGGAATGGCTGCCGTTTCATCATTTGGGCAGAGAAGTATATTTGGCTGGAGTACAATGGGATGAAGAAGGCTGGTTTACGGCGGGAGATGAATGTGGTACCGTAACCGCTTCCTTAGAAGTACCAGGAATACAGGGAATACAGAAGACGGAGGGGATTTACGATGTGCATCTGGCACAATGTCCGGAAGGGGATCCAAGGTGGTGCTATATGCGTGACTTTGAGCCGGAACGCTATACGTTTACAGATCACTCTATCCGACTGCAGGGGAATACGGTAACGTTAGAAGAGGAGTCAATCCCAACCTTTTTGGGACTTCGTCAGAATGAGTTTGAGACAGAATATCAGGTGACGCTTCAATCTGAGGCGGCAGAGGCAGGAGTTACCTGTTATATGGATGAGAGCCAGCATTATGATTTCGCATGGATACAGGATGGGAACGGATCCCGCATACAGTTAAAGCTCAGAACGGGGGATGCGGTTGGTATTGCCGGAGAGTTGGCATTGCCGGATGGAACCAAAGAAGTAACCTTGAAAATCCGTTCCGACCATGAGCAGTATCATTTCTATCTGGTGCAGGATGGAGCGGAACAGAAGATCGGGCAGGCGAGAACGAAGTATCTGTCAACAGAGGTTGCAGGCGGATTTACCGGCGTATTACTGGCGATGTATGCTATTGATGCGCAGGATCGTATAGCTGAATTTTCGGAACTGACATGGACACAGTTTAGATCTTAGAAGTAAATCTGTCGACAAGGTATGCATAGACGGATAAGGAATTCGATCAGGTTGTGGCAAAATGATCAAACAGGCAGAGGAATATGGTTATCAGGATTGTCTGGAAATGAAGCGGCAAACCGTCGGGCATTTAAAGAGGCAGTGACACGGTAATTGCAGGAAGGCCGAATAGGCTGATACCGGAGATAAATCATGCATTTATCTCCGGTATTTTTTATGGTACACTGATAGTATGGCTGGGTAATGAGGCCAGATGTTCCAGCATGATTTGAGATTTAGGATACATGGATAGATGGAAGAAAGAGGGAGTCAGTATGAAAAAGGTAGGAATCGTGATTTGTAACTATAATAAGGCAGACTGTGTCGTAGAATGTATTCAGTGTATTCTGGAGTCCCGTTTTCGGGATTTTGATCTCTATGTGGTCGATAATGCTTCGACAGACCGGTCCGTGGAAATAATCAGGGAGCGCTATCCTCAGGTTTCTTTACTTGTGAATGAGGAAAATAGGGGTGGTTCCGGTGGATTTAACAGAGGCTTGCGGGAGGCTTATGCCAAGGGATATCCGTATCTGATGTGCGTGGATAATGACGCCATGTTGGATGAAAATGCGGTTGGCAGTTTGTATGATTTTTTGGAGAAGCATCCAGAGGTGGGAATGGCGGGGTCCAAGATTTATCATACGGAGGCGCCGGACCGGATCCAACAATTTGGACAGAACATTGATTTTACTTATTTCTGTACTGAAGTACCTCATCTGAACCAGATAGAAGATGGAAGTATGCCGGACTATCTGTATGTGGACAGTGTGGCCGCCTGTTCCCTTATGATACGCCGTTCTACGATTGACCGAATCGGCTTTATGCCGGAGGAAAATTTTTTGTATTGGGATGATACGGAATGGTGTCATAAATGTAATCTGGCTGGAATGAAAGTGGCGTCAGTGGGGACTTCCAAGGCATTGCATGCCATGGGAGCCAAAAGAGAAAGTGTCAATACCTTTCCAACCTACTATGCTTGGCGCAACTGGATCTCGTTTTTTGCGAAATATACTCCGGAGGACAGGTATGAGCAAATGGCGCAAGCGTTTTTATCCTTGATTTTCCAAATTGCCTATGAAGGTTTACATACCGGGATGCAGGCAAAGATAAGGACCGTGACAATGGCGTGCGATGATGCGCTGCATGGAGTTACCGGCAGGGCGGGAGAGAATCGGATTTTCCCATTGGATTATCCGCAAACGCCAATGCGGGAATTGTTTGCGATGTCGGATGTTTTTTTCATAGAATCGAATGGGCATGACTGGCTGGCGGAGGAAATACAGCAAAAGGCGGAACAGCTGGGTTACCAGATTCGATGGACGGAGCAAGAGGAGGACGGGGTGCCTGTGATTTCCCTGTGTCAGTCTATCTTTGCACAGGAAGATCTGTCGCTGCAAAAGATCTATTTTGATCTGGAATATTGTATTTTGAGAACCGAAGAGGACGCCCTACATGTCATCAATTATCAATATAGTAAGCGTTTGTATCTTTTTGCACAGACGCCGGTCTTTGTACAAAAATTACTGGAATTAAAAGGGCAACGTCATAGAGAAAAGGGATTTGACAAATATCCGCAGACCGATTATTCTAAAAGATAGTGCATACTAATAGGGTGGATGCAGGAACCAACCATGTTTTGTCAAAAGATGAAAGGGATAGGAATATGGATGTATATGAGGTAAAACCGATATCAGCGCCACCGAATCTAAGAGTTTGTGTACCGGGATCCAAAAGTATTACGAACCGGGCGCTTTTGTTAGCTGCCATGACCGAGGGAATGACGATACTGAGAGGAGTTCAATTCAGTGAAGATTCCCTTCATTTTTTGACTGCTTTACAGGATTTGGGATTTCAAATTTCCGTGGACCAACAGAATGGTACGGTATTGGTTCGGGGATATGGCGGGCGGATTCCCCGAACAAAGGCGACGATCTATGCCGGGAGCGCCGGAACGGCAGCCAGATTTCTGACCGCTTTTGTGGCAATGTCACCGGGATGGTATCGGATGAACGCCTCCGAGCAGATGAAGAAGCGGCCTATGCGGGAATTATTTGTTGCCCTAGAGGAAATGGGAGCACGTTTTAATTGGTTGGGAGATCCCTATTCGTTCCCGATGGAAGTGCAGGGGATGGGACAGCGGCATGGTGAATACCGCATCCGACTGAATATAGACCGAAGCAGCCAGTTTTTAAGTGCATTACTGATGACGGCACCTCTCGCGTTGGAATCTCTGGTGGTTGAACTGACAGGAAAACGCAGCGCCAAGTCCTATGTCCATATGACAGAACAGATGATGCGCCAGTTTGGACATCCCGGGGTACAAAAATACGGAGAGGATTGCTATCAGGTCAAACGAAAACCCTATCAGGCGCAGGAATATATGGTGGAACCGGATGTCTCGGCAGCTTGCTATTTTTATGCTGCTGCAGCCGTGACAGGTGGAACTGCAGTGGTGCAAAATATGTCCAAAGATTCCCTGCAGGGGGATATGAAATTTTTGGAAGTTCTGGAAAAGATGGGATGTACATTGCAGTGGATACCCGGAGGGCACCAGAGAGAAGAATTGCAGCTGGTTGGCCCAGACAAGGGAGCGCTTCATGGCATTGATGTAACTATGAGTGATTTTTCCGATCAGGTTTTGACGCTGGCCGCCATTGCTCCGTATGCCGATTCTCCGGTAACGATACGCGGTGTGGCGCATATTCGGCGCCAGGAATCTGATCGGTTGAAGGTTCTGATTACCGAGCTGGGACGCATGGGAATTCGATGTGAACAGTTGGAGGATGGCGTTATCATCCACCCGGGACAACCACATGCGGCAAGAATTCAGACCTACCAGGATCACCGGGTGGCAATGTCTTTTGCGCTTACCGGTTTGAGAGCGGAGGGGATAGAGATTGCAGATCCTCTGTGCTGCAGGAAAACATTTGCGGACTATTTTGAAGTATTTGAGAAAGGAATCTATCAATGAAAACGATCATTACATTATTAGAGGAGACATTAGCGGGGGCGTTTGAACAGGCAGGATATGATGCAGGATACGCTAAGGTTACGGTATCAAACCGTCCTGATTTGTGCCAGTATCAGTGTAATGGTGCACTGGCGGCTGCAAAACAGTATCACAAAGCGCCGATTATGATGGCAGGGGAGGTTGTGGAATGTCTGTCCGGCTGTAGCCAGTTTCAGGAAGTGACGGCGCAGGCGCCTGGCTTTATTAATATGACAGTTAGTGGTGCATTTTTGGCGGATTATATCAATGAAATGGCATCGGCAGACAAGTATGGTCTAAACGAGCCAGACAAGAAGGAGACGATTGTGGTGGACTATGGTGGGGCTAACGTCGCCAAACCATTGCATGTAGGACACTTACGTCCTGCCATTATCGGTGAGAGTATCAAGAGGACAGCGCGCTATCTAGGTCATAAGGTCATTGGGGATGTGCATCTGGGTGACTGGGGGTTGCAGATTGGACTGATTATTACGGAATTGAGGCATCGTGAGCCGGAATTGGTATATTTTGATGAAGCATATCAGGGGGAATATCCGCAGGAACCTCCTTTTACCATTGATGATCTGGAAGAAATCTATCCATATGCCAGCAAGTATTCTAAGGAGAATGAGGAATACAAGGAAGAGGCACAGCGGGCAACCGCGGATTTACAGGCTGGAAGACGAGGTTATCTGGCTCTTTGGCAGCATATTATTGATATTTCCATTCCGGATCTCCGAAAGATTTATACCAGCTTAAATGTAGAGTTTGATCTTTGGAAAAAAGAATCCGATGCCCAGCCATATATCCCGGATATGGTACAGCAGATGAAGGACGGCGGTTATGCCCATATCGACCAGGGAGCGTTGGTAGTAGATGTCAAAGAAGAAACGGATACGAAAGAAATTCCTCCCTGCATGATTCTCAAGTCCAATGGGGCAACGCTGTATAATACGACGGATCTGGCAACGATTGTGGAACGGCGGAAATTGTTTGATCCTACCAGGATCATTTATATCACGGATAAGCGGCAGGAATTGTATTTTGAACAGGTCTTCCGCTGTGCGCACAAAACCGGTATTATTGGTGCAGACGTGGATCTAGTTTTTATGGGGCATGGCACAATGAACGGGCACGATGGCAAACCATTCAAGACCAGAGATGGTGGTGTTCTGCGCCTTCAGACACTTTTGCAGGATGTGACCGCACAGGTAAAGAATAAGATGGCAGATCGGGACATGGATGAGCAGACATTGCAGGAGACCGTAGCCAAGATCAGTTTGGCGGCCATTAAATACGGTGATTTGAGTAATCAGGTGGCAAAGGATTATGTTTTTGATGTGGATCGTTTTATTTCCTTTGAGGGAAATACCGGACCATATATTTTATATACGATTGTCCGTACCAAGTCATTACTGGGCAAGGCAGCACAGAATGGAATGGAAATTGATAGGAGTGCATCCATTCTCCCGTCTTCCAGTGCTGCGCAGACAGACGTAATGCTAGCGTTGTCACGCTGGGCAGAGACGGTGCAGACGGCGTATGAAGAGCTGGCGCCACACAAAATCTGCCAGTTTGTCTATGAGCTTTCAGATGCCTTTAATAAATTCTACCATGAGACAAAGATTTTGACCGCTGAAGATCCTGCAAACCGGGCATCCTATATCCGGTTGTGCAGCCTGGTGGGAGAGGTCTTAGAGACAGCCATGGATCTGTTGGGCTTAGAGGCGCCGGATCGCATGTAAGAGTTGAAGTATCACGATGCGTAACCCTTTGGGAATTCACAGAGCGAATCCTCCCTATGGGAAGCAGATGGGATCATGGGATCTCGTTCTGTATTGGTTCAAGCGCATCACCGAAGTCTTTATGTCAATGTAAGGAGGGGGATTGGATATGTATCGTTTGACGTCGAAACTGGTCATTTACCGGAATATCGGGAAAGACAGTATCTTATTTCGCTTGTCGGATATTTTTAGTCGGTTTGACAGGGGGCAGTATGTCAAGGAGGAACTGATCACAGAGATCTATGAACAGATCCACCGTTTATTGGAAATATCTACCCGCTACGGTTTTGACAAAAACTTGTGGCACAATTATCTCGCCTTCCAGTTAGCGATGAGTGAGAATCCTTTTACCCTGGTTTCTGAAAAGGTTGGGGCGAATGAAGGGACCGTCAATGCATTTGCGAAAGCGGATTTTCGAATCTTTAAGGAATTGTTTGACTTTGATTTTTCTCCGATCGAGGAAGCTCTCGACATCCATTGTTTTGATGTGATCCTTCACTACCGAGCGGTGGTTAAGAGCGAACAGATTTTTAACAAAAGCGTGAGTGAAAAGGTGCAATGCCTCAGCAGCCAGATTGAAGCCGCGGGGAATGAGGAGGAGCTGTATCGGATTATTACAGACTTTTATCGGTCTTATGGCGTGGGGAAATTTGGCTTAAACAAGGCGTTCCGGGTGTCAGAAAACGAGGAGTTTGGGATCTTGAGTCCAATCACGACCACGGGAGATATGACCTTGGATGATCTGATTGGTTATGAGACCCAGAAGCAAAAACTGATAGAAAATACGGAAGCTTTTGTGCATGGCAGAGAGGCGAATAATGTATTGCTTTTCGGTGATGCCGGCACTGGTAAGTCAACAAGCATCAAGGCTATCCTGAATCAGTATTATGCCCAGGGCCTTAGGATGATCGAGGTCTATAAGCATGAATTCCAGTATCTGTCCCAGATTATTTCTGAGATTAAAAACCGGAATTACCGTTTTATTATCTTTATGGATGACCTGTCCTTTGAGGAATTTGAGATTGAGTACAAATATCTGAAAGCAGTCATTGAGGGCGGTCTGGAAACGAAACCGGAGAATGTGCTGATCTATGCCACATCTAATCGCCGTCATCTGGTGCGGGAGACCTGGAGTGACCGTTCGGATATGTCGCAGGATGAATTACACCGTTCGGATACCATGCAGGAAAAATTATCCCTGGTGGCTCGGTTTGGTGTCTCTATTGGATTTTACCGTCCTTCTCAGAAAGAATACTTTGAGATTGTGACAGAGCTTGCCAAAAAATATCCGCAGATCGGGTTCTCGCAGGAGGAACTCCTGTTAAAAGCAAATCAATGGGAACTGAGTCATGGAGGAATCTCGGGCAGAACAGCGCAGCAGTTTATCAATCATCTGGCAGGGGGGCTGTATGATTAAAGATGCCTTTTTATCGCGTTGGCATGACAGGAAATAATGGGACTTTAGAGGTGGTAGAATGATGACGAAAAGAGGGGTCCGAGGGGGATCTGTAGGCCTTTTGTTTTTACTTCTCATACTGGCAGGTATGATGATAAACAAAACTTCGGTGCAGGCAGCGCCGGCGGCAGATCTGGCAGGAGCTAGGAATGTGATTATACAGGCCTATCAAAAATATCAGACACAGGTGGATGTGTCAAGGTATCATCTATATAATACCAGGGATGATGCGGCGGTCAGTCAGATCATGACGGAAGTTGTAAACCAGACGCCGGGACTATTTTATACGGGGATGCAGTTTTCAAAATACGTGGTTGTGGGAACGAACCAGATTAAAGCGTTGAAGTTGGAATATGCCAAAAGTTTTTGTAGGGAAGACGGGACGGTGGATATTCCCAAAATTCAAAATACGCAGAAGAAAATTCGGACACAGGTAAAAAAGGCATTGAAATCTGTGAGACCGGGGATGAATTCGATTGAAAAAGCGTTGGTGCTGCATGATTATCTGATAAAGAACACACAGTATCTGGAAGAGGAATCCAAAGAATATCGTTATAGTGAATGGGGCGTTTTTCTGAAGGGCAGGGCAAATTGCCAGGGATATTCGATGGCATATGGTATTTTGATGCAGGAAGTGGGAATTCCGGTGCGTTTTGTGGTGTCCGAAGAAATGCTTCATATGTGGAACCAGATTAAAATTGGCGGCAAATGGTATCATGTGGATGTGACCTGGGATGATCCGCTGGATACCCGTTTGAAAAAAGACCAGTTTGGACTGGTGCTGCACGATCGCTTCCTTTGCAGCACCCGCAAAATGAAAGATAAGGGATATTATGGATTCCGGGCAAAATCTGCAAAAAGTACACAGTATGACAATCAATTCTGGACAGAGATCACTTCGGAAATTTTTTATCGGAATGGCAAGTGGCTCTATCAGACGGACCGGAGAATTGAACAGAGGGCCAGTCTGACAGGCGGCAGAGCAAAGCCTTTGTATTGGGCGGGCGGCAATTACTTGATTGCCCTGGATAAAAACCGCTATTACTTCATTAATTATAATCGGATCTATCTATATCATCGCAAGATACAAAAAATGTATCTGGTATTGGACGGAACAAAAAAATATCGTGGCCGTCATATGATCAGCCAATTGAGATACCAGGATGGCAGATTAACCTATCGGGTCATCCGGGGAGATCGTGTCAAGACGGTGCATAAGCGGATCGGAAAGAATGGGTTACTGGCGAGATCATAGACCGCTTGGCAATCCCAGAAACGATTTCGCCTCATCGACTGCCAATAATATGGTAAACCTAGGGCAATAGTATTTCCTTTTGCCCTTTGTGATATAACAAGATATTTTTCTGTTATCCGTCATTTACCCGATTCCTTATGCTGTTTCGCCTGATAAAGACATGATATGTCCGATGAGGCAAAATTTGCCCTTCCTGGCAAATTTACGCCCTTCGGAAAAACGATCTGCCTTGCGTGCCGTATTGTCTATTCGCGTGCTCGTGCGCAAAACTTCCCACATGCTACGTTTGTATGTTTCTTTTACGGGCAATTTGAATACGCCGGTACTTACGAGGTGTTTTTTACCTCGTTATGTACCGCTGCGTATGAAATTTAGCGCAAGTGTGCCCGAAAAAGAAACTACAAACCGTGCATGCGTGTTCAGACAGTGCTTCCGAGCACGCACAGATACGTCACTGCAAGGCAGAGTTTCTCTCGAAGGGCTATTGCACAACGGCAGGGCAAAATTTTGTCTGAATCGGACATTGCTGCTAACTTTTGAGCGAAACAACAGAAGAAATATCAAAATTTGACGGATAACAGAAAATGATCCCTGTGCCAGAAACGGTAAAGGGCAACAAGGAAATGCGGTTGCCCTGTGACAAACTGGCTGTTTCTTGACAAACCAAAAGGGAATTGCTACACTAATTCAAATACAAATCTACAAAATCATAGTTGTGGAGTGAGGAGATGGACAGGATGGAGAAAAAGGTTTTATCGATATTGGTAGATAATACAGCGGGTGTGCTGGGACGTGTTGCAGGTTTGTTCAGCAGGCGGGGTTATAATATTGATAGTTTGACCGTAGGAGAGACAGAGGATAATTCATTTTCCCGTATGACAGTAGTGGTACGTGCCGATGATCTAATTTTTGAACAAATGACACGCCAGGTGGCCAAGTTAGAGGATGTGCGTGCTGTCAAGGAATTGCTGCCAGAGCGTTCCGTATGCCGGGAATTAATTCTGGTTACGGTACATGCCAATCCAGAGGAGAGGCCGGCCATCGTAGCGATTGCAGATATCTTCCGTGCCAAGATTGTGGATGTGGGAGAAAATACGATGATGATAGAATTGACCGGGAACCAGAGTAAATTGGATGCTTTCGTCAACCTATTGGGTGGATATGAGATCCAGGAAATTGTCCGTACCGGAATTGCGGGACTGAGCAGAGGACAATAAATACTTTTCCCATTCTTGACAATGGAAATAAATAGTCTTACAATGGTTGTTGTACGATTACATGTGATTAGTTGTATAGCAACTATTTTTTTAGGAGGAATGAACAATGGCAGAAGCAAAGATTTTTTATCAAGAAGACTGTAACTTATCCCTATTGGATGGCAAGACCATTGCGATCATTGGTTATGGTAGCCAGGGACATGCACATGCATTGAATCTGAAAGATTCCGGATGTCATGTCATTATCGGACTGTATGAAGGTTCTAAGTCTTGGGCAAAGGCAGAAAAGCAGGGATTTGAAGTGTATACAACGGCTGAGGCTGCTAAGAAAGCAGATATTATCATGATTCTCATAAATGATGAGAAACAGGCTGATATGTACAAAAATGAGATCGCACCAAACCTGGAAGCAGGAAATATGCTGATGTTCGCTCATGGTTTTAATATTCATTTTGGCTGCATCGTACCTCCGGCAGACGTGGATGTAACCATGATTGCACCAAAGGGACCAGGACATACGGTAAGATCAGAATACCAGGAGGGCAAAGGCGTTCCTTGTCTGATCGCGGTAGAGCAGGATGCCAGTGGTAAAGCACAGGAAATTGCTTTGGCGTATGCGTTAGGTATCGGTGGAGCTAGAGCAGGTGTCTTGGAGACGGATTTCCGTACGGAGACCGAGACCGATCTGTTTGGTGAGCAGGCAGTGCTTTGCGGTGGTGTTTGTGCATTGATGCAGGCAGGCTTCGAGACATTATGTGAAGCTGGTTATGATCCGAGAAATGCTTATTTTGAATGTATCCATGAGATGAAGCTGATTGTCGATCTGATTTATCAGTCAGGATTTGCTGGAATGAGATACTCTATTTCCAATACCGCAGAATATGGTGATTATGTGACTGGACCGAAGTTGATTACAGAGGATACCAAGAAAGCGATGAAGAAAGTTCTTTCTGATATTCAGGATGGTTCTTTTGCCAAAGAATTCCTTTTGGATATGTCCGATGCAGGACGCCAGGTACATTTCAAAGCAATGCGTAAATTAGCTGCTGAGCATCCGGCAGAGAAGGTTGGCGAGGAAATCCGCAAACTGTATAGCTGGAATAATGAGGAAGATAAGTTGATTAACAACTAAATAGAATTTGTGGCGTTACCACTGCGTGAGTAGCAGTGGGATCGTGTAACATAGGGGTCATAAGGAAAGGGCATTGCAGTTCAATCGGGTTGCAGTGTCCTTTTTCCCATTTCTAGTTTCTTGCGCTGGGGATGCGAATATGGTATACTTACGATACTTTCAAATATTATAGTCAAGGGGGGTAATAAGATGGCAATTATGGCAGGTATTATAGCAATTGTAGTTGTATCTGTGGTAGTGGTTGTGGCAGCAGTTTCCGCAATTGTAGCCGGAGTGAAGGATACCATGGATGATGAAATTTGAGCAGTCAGAGAAGAAAAGGATTGATGCGCCAGGTCTCAGTCCTTTTTGATTGTGTTGTAATCAAAGGAGGACACGATGGAGGATGGGAAGATCGGGCAGGGAATACCGAAAATCTGTATCCCGGTGGTAGAGAAGACGCAGATAGGGATTCTGGCAGCGGCCGAGACACTGTGTCACAGCGTCGCAGATCTGGTGGAATGGCGTGCTGATTATTACGAGGATTTGCAGTCTGCCGATGCATTACGGGAAACCATAGAGAAATTAGGACGGGTATTGGGAGAGAAGGAACTACTGTTTACGATCCGAACTGAGGAAGAAGGCGGAGAGATTGCATTGCCGTTTGTAGAATATGCATCCATTCTGGAGGAAGCGGCATCCTGCCCGGAGGTATCGTATATTGATGTAGAAATGTTTTGTGGGATGCGTGGAGTATCCCGAAATCAAATGGGGCAGGCTGGGAACACCTGGGAGCAGGAAGACCATTCTGCCTATGAGCCTGTCAGGGAACTGTTGCAGAAACTGCATCAAGGGAGCGTAACTGTCATCGGTTCCTACCATGACTTTAAGAAGACGCCGCCTGCAGCGGAAATCGTCAACCGATTGGTGCTGATGCGGAGGATAGGAGCAGATATCCCCAAGATGGCAGTGATGCCGCAGCGACAGGAGGATGTGCTACAGTTGCTGGAAGCAACCTGGGAGGCTAGGAAATGCCTGGATCCGGATCCGGTCATTACCATGTCTATGGGAAGTATGGGGCAGATCAGCCGGATTGCCGGGGAGAGCTTTGGTTCCGCAGTGACTTTTGGTTGCATGGGGAGATCCAGTGCACCGGGGCAGTTGGAGGCGGAACAGTTGAAACAGATATTAACCATACTGCATGAGAGTAGATAAAGAGGGCGTTACATGTAGACAGATGAAACACCACAAAGTATGGTAGGAATATATAGAGAACTAGGGAGGATCCAGTGTGAGACAATTACAGGAACATATTTTCTTGATCGGATTTATGGGGGTGGGAAAGACCAGTACCTCCAGGGAGCTTAGCCGTCTGTTAGGGGTAACGGAGTTAGATACCGACGCCATGATTGTGGAGCAGGAGGGGATGCCGATTACCGAGATCTTTGCTTCCCAAGGGGAAGAATATTTTCGTCAGGCGGAAACCGCTTTGTTGGACAAGCTTCGTTCACAGGAACCGTGCATTGTTTCCTGCGGAGGTGGTATGGTAATGCGGCCGGAGAATGTGGTAAAAATGAAAGAGCAGGGACGGATCTGTTTGCTGTGTGCATCGCCGGAAACTATCTATGATCATGTGAAGGACAGCACAAACAGACCATTGTTAAATGGCAATATGAATATTCCGTATATTGCTGAAATGATGCAGGCGAGAGATCCCAAATACCGGGCGGCGGCGGACATTCTGGTGGAGACAGATGGATGCAGGCCGGCGGAGGTGGCGCAAAAGCTGTTACAGGCGATGGAAACGAGAAGGTCAGAGCAGATAGTTAGCAAATAGATGGAAGAAGGAGGCTCATGATATGAGTAAGAATAAATGGAAAAAGAGTACAAAAAAACGGATAGGAAATGCAGCGACTGTTTTACGGATCTGCGCTCTCGGTCTGGCAGCAGTCCCATTGTGGCTGGGAACGGTGCAGGCGTCAGCAGAGGAACCGGTTTATGATTATGTCGTAACTGATTTTGGTGTGAACGGGAAAGATCAAAAATCAGATCGGGATGCGATCCAGAGTGTTTTGGACCGGGCAAAGGGTTCGGAGAAACAGATTAAAATATTCTTTCCGGCAGGGGACTATTATATTGACCGGGTGCCACTGCATATTTACTCCAATACGCATCTGATTCTGGATCCAAATACTACGATCCATCGGATGGACAGTATGTTAGGCCGGGAATTGATACACAATGTTGACCAGAATGGTGCTATGAATGTGGTGGGCGGTTATGATATGTCCCATGATATTACGTTGGAGGGGGGAACCTGGGATGGCGGAAATATTGCCAAAGCCAAGGAAGCTTCCGATGTGATCCGTTTTGACCATGCTACGAATATTGTGATGAAGGACTGTAAGGTAAAAAATGTCTATGACTGTCACTTGATTGAATACGTGGGAGTAAAGAATGGAAGTATTACCGGTTGTACACTGACAGGATTCCGTTACCGTCAGGGAAAGGAAAAAGATTTCCTGTTTGCCAGGGAAGCGATTCAGTTAGAAACGGCATGGACAAATAATCCGTCAGACAAGAGTGATACCAGTGCACTGTGGGCGAATGGATCCGTTGTGGACGGTACGACATGCCAGCAGGTAACGGTCAGCAATAATACCTTTATTGATTTGCCTTGCGGAGTGGGGCAGCATCATTATACGAATACGGGAAAATATCACAACCAGAATATTACGATTACAGATAATACGCTGACTTGTTCGAATCAATGGAAGTATTGTAAGACAGCTATTACCTGCGGCGGCATGAATAATGTTACCATTGCCCGGAATAAAGTGACCGGACCATATCGTTTTGGAATCCATATTACACAGGCGGAAGGCGTCGAAGTTTTTGAGAATACGATTTCCGGTTCCTCTCAGAACGGTATTATGATGGATGCCGGAACGGCAAAGAAGATTGATGGAAATACGGTTTCTAATACAGGAAAACATGCCATTTCTATCGGCGGAGGTTCCCTGGGTTCCCTTTCCGGCAACAAGATCAAAAAGTCTAAACAGAATGGAATTTCCGTAGGCAAAGGTAAAATTGGAAGTATCAACAACAATTCCATTACCAATGTTAAAAAGCATGGGATCTCGGTAACAGGCGGTGTGACAATTACAAATATGATGGCAAATTCTATTACAAATGTTAAGCATGATGGCATTACTCTGGATAAGGGGAAGATTAAAAATTTGGTCCGCAATAAGATATCGAATGTCAAAGTGCATGGGATTTCTATTACCGGGGGGACCGTGGGCGTTGGTAAGAAACGTTCCAATGGAATTCTCAAGAATGTGATTACCAACTGTAAACAGAATGGAATCAGTATTTCCAGAAAAGGAACGGTGTCAGCCGTCCATAATAATACCATAAAAGGCATCAAAAAGAATGGAATTTCCATAGTAGACCGAGGAGTGGCCCACTGGGTAACCAATAACATCATTAAAAAATGTAAGCGTCACGGAATCTGGAACGGCAGCAGCCGCAAAAAAGCAAAATGCAGAGCCAATAAAGGCAAGATCAAATAAAGCAAGGACAGGACAACGGTATTTTCCGTTGCCATTTATGAAATGTTTTAACAAGGAAATACTGTTGCTGTAAAGTGAGGCAAATAAAAACTTGAAATCTCCCAAAAAATGGGATACAATACAAAGAGATTTTGCGGTGTTTGGACTGCAATTACAATGAAGGAGGATAGAACTATGGTATCAGCAGGTGATTTTAGAAATGGTTTGACGATTGAATTTGAAGGTAATATATATCAGGTCCTTGAGTTTCAGCATGTAAAACCGGGAAAAGGTGCTGCTTTCGTGCGGACTAAGTTAAAAAATATTAAGAGTGGTGGTGTGGTGGAGAAGACATTCCGCCCAACGGAGAAGTGTCCACAGGCGCATATTGAGCGTTCGGACATGCAATATTTATACAGTGATGATATGTACCACTTCATGAATACGGAGACTTTTGATCAGATTGATATGTCGGCAGATCAGGTTGGGGATGCCCTCAAATTTGTCAAGGAGAATGAAATGGTAAAAATGCTTTCCCATGAGGGAGAAGTATTTGCCATTGAGCCGCCATTGTTCGTGGAGTTAGAGGTTACCGAGACAGAGCCGGGATTCAAAGGAGATACGGCACAGGGAGCAAATAAACCGGCGACTGTGGAAACGGGAGCGCAGGTCAATGTTCCGTTATTTGTAGAAACGGGAAATGTAATCCAGATCGATACCCGTACCGGAGAGTACTTAAAGAGAGTATAGGAATTGGCTGAACCATTAGGACGCGGTATTCTGTCTGACAGAGAATCGCGTCTTTTTGTGAGGAATTTTTAGTTTAATGTTGTACAGGTTGTCTGGGAAAGGAGCCTGCGGAAAAAATGCGGAAGTATGATTTGGCGATATTTGATTTGGATGGAACGGTCTTAAATACTTTGGAAGATTTGACCGATAGCTTAAATGCGGTATTGGATCAATACAAATATCCACGGAGAACTCTATCTGAGGTGCGGGGATTTGTCGGAAACGGAATTCGTTTGCTGATTCGGCGTGCCCTTCCCGAGGAAGCGACGGAAGAGACCGTGGACTTGTTGTATCAGAATTTTATTCAGTATTATCAGAAACATTGTATGGAAAAGACCAAACCATATGTGGGAATTCCAGAATTGCTTCAGGATTTGAGAGATCAGGGATACCGTACCGCAGTGATTTCCAATAAGGCGGATCCTGCGGTAAAGGTCTTGTGTGACCGCTATTTTGAGGGATTGTTTGATCTGGTGGCAGGAGAGAGGCCAGGAATTCCGAGAAAACCTGCGCCTGATTCCGTCCATGAGATTCTGGATTCTCTGCAAGTCAGCAAAGACCGGGCTGTTTATATTGGAGATTCCGATGTAGATATTGCGACATCACGCAATGCTGGTCTGGACTGTATTATTGTGACCTGGGGGTTTAAGGATCAGGATTTCTTAAAAGAGATGGGTGCCGAGTATCTGGTATCCTCTCCGGGAGAAATACGGGATTTGATTCTGTAAAATGCCTATTTTTTGACATGGAGACAACAGATAATGGGCAAAAGATAAGTGGAAAGCTTTAATGCGAGGAATGGAAAGAGGTATGGTGAGATGAAAAGATTGCGGTTGACGATTTTGTTCCTGGTCATGATGGTATCCTGGTCAGTGTTGTTCGGTATCGAGGCAGAAGCGTCTAAAGGTGGCAAGGTATCCATAAGTGCAAAGAAAAAGACAATGTATGTGGGAAACCAGTTTACGATGCGTCTAAATCATGCCGATATCGAGGAAGAAGATGAAATAAAATGGAAGTCTCCGAATAGCAAGGTGGCGGAGATCAAAAAGACGAAGCAGAATAAAGCGGTAATTGCGGCGAAAAAACCGGGTACGGTAACCATCAAGGCGAAATATGATGACAAGGTCTATCGGTGTAAAGTGACCGTGAAAAAACAGTCAGTTTCTGCAGTGTCCTTGATTATGGACAGAGGAGAGATTGAGACCGTTGCTTTCCGTGGTAAGAAAGCGAAGACGAAATCCAAATTAGTAAAATGGAGCAAGATTAATTCCAAAAAAACGACAGATGAGAAAATCTTTTGGGCGGTAAAAAATCCTTCGGTCATTTCCATGTCCAAAAAAAGTAACAGTGCTGTTAAAATCAAAGTAAAAAAAGAGGGAAATACGGTTATCCGTGCGAAGTACAAAGGGAAAGCATACCAGTGCAAAGTAACGACCAAAGATCCCAAACTGGAATATTCTACTAAACCGTTAGATGTAAAAAAGACAAAAACCATTACATTCAAAGGGAAACGAGCTACCACAATTTCAAAAATTGTGCCGTGGAATACTATTATTGGACAGCCAAATACCCAGAATACGTTGTACTGGGCGATAGAAAATCCGGTAATTGCGACAATGACGCAGAAAAACTCCACGACAATGAAGGTAAAAGGACAAAAATTAGGAATTACCTATGTCCGAGTGAAATATCGCGGGAAATTATACCAATGCCAGGTTAAGGTAGAGATCCCGTCTTATTGGACTGCGGAGTTGAATCAGTCCGTCAATAGTGTTTTATCCAAGGAACGCATGTATGGATCGATGGCAAAGTTTATTTTTATGACGGATTCCCACTGGAAATCCAATGCGCAGAGATCCCCAGCTCTCATTGGACATTTGTCTCAGAGGCTGAATATTCCATATACCATCTTTGGTGGGGATGCCATTACCAGTCATCATGATACCCAGGAATCGGCGATTGCGGAATTGAAAGATTTTTATTCTCAGTTTGATGGAAAACTGCTTTCTACGACTGGAAATCATGACTGGAATACAGAAAACAACATGAATGTACTTAGCTTTCTTTCGGAATCGCAGTTATTTGATCTGATGTATCAGAAGCAGACCTCCTTTGCTGTGACAGAAAATAATGGAAAATGTGCCTATATTGATGACCGTAAGAATAAGATTCGGTATATATCGTTCTATTTTGATACCAGGCTGGACATCGAACCTTTTGTCTCCTGGTGGGTGGATAATCACATTGAAGAACTGCCGGAAGGATGGACAGTCATGTTATTTTCCCATGCCTACTACCGTGCATCCCGTCTTGGCGCAGAAGAAAATACTATTCCGGGTGCAAAAGAATATGCCGATCATCTTTTGGAGCTGCAAACCATGGTAAAAGCAGATATTGCAGCGTGGATGGTGGGGCATTGCCATCGAAATCTGAGTTCCCTGCTAACCTATCAGGGGGAAAAAGTGGATGGAACTCCGATGGTGTCAGAGGAACCGGCGGTATCAGCAACGGGCGGCGCTACGGATGGAAATCAGGCGCAAAAGGACGCTACGCTGCTGGTAGTGTCTACCAACTGTGATACCTACAAGCAAAGCACTCCATGGGGTGGAGACAGTATGAAACTGGGAACCGATACGGAACAGGCTTTTGAAATTGTACAGATTGATACCAGGAAACGTCAGTTGTACCTGACGAGAGTGGGAGCCGGCAATGACCGGAGTTTCCGATATTAGACAGCCTAAGGATAGAATGAAAAAATAGTCCGGCATCTTGGGACGGATAAACCGCCTCAGGATGCCGGATGTTATGTATTATTGGGGTTTTCCAATGAGGTGCTGTTTCCCGGTCACATCAATTTCATAATTATCCGGATAGATCAGTTCAGAGATCGTGGCAAAGCTGTAGCCTTTTTCTTTTAATCCGGCGATCAGTTGATCCAGGGCATCTGCCGTATGTTTTCCACCGTTGTGGCAGAGGATAATGGAGCCGTTGCCGAGCGCTTTATGGTTCAGCACATTGGATAGAATGGTATCTACGCCATAATCGCGCCAGTCCAGGCTGTCAACATCCCATTGGATTCCGTAGTAACCACATTCCTTCAAGGAGTTAATCAGGGTGTCGTTATAGTCACCGTAAGGTGGACGGAATACGGAACGACTATAGTTTTTCACTGCTGTTATTCGATCGACATTCGTATAGATAGATATCCATGTGATTTTGGGGTTTGTTGTACTCTATTTTTGCAATATATTCGGAAAGGGCGATCCCAAGTTCGGTGTAATGGTCGGAATCATGTTCCAACAATTCAAGAATATGTTCCATGGACTGACAGATTCTTTGCTTCTGCAGTGTGGTTTCGGCAGGTTTATTGGTTGATAAGAGCTGTATTTTGTGTTCTATAGATGCTTTTCTGTCGGCCAATGTTTTTTTATGTTCCCGGTATTCTTCTAATGTATCAATCCCACTGGCATAAGCTTCCTGGATTCGTTTTCCCTGGGCTGCCATTTTTGTAAATTCGGCTTGTAAAAGTTCCAGTGATGTTGCGTCTTGCGCCTGTGCTGGAATTCTTTCGTATTCTACGCTGGTGTTCTTCAGAAAGTTTTTTAAGGCAGCCGTTACGGAGGCTACCGCATTTTTTTCGCTGATGTAGGAACTGGTATCGCATCGTCCCTGGGAGCGTCTGGAACATTGAAAAAAAGAAAATGGATGTTTGGATCCCGATTGGACACCATATGTCATGGGACCGCCACATTTCCCGCAGCGCAAAAGTCCGGACAGCCAGTGTTTTTTGCCGGAAGTCCCCCTGCGGTTTCCCCGTTTCTTATATTTATCCTTATTTTCATAGTAAATTGCCTGCGCTTGATTCCAAAGGTCTTCCGAAATAATTGGTTCATGTATCCCATCCGCAATAATGACATCATCGCCCGAGTTAAACTGCCTGGTGGAACGGTTCCAGTAGTTCCATCGGATTTTGCCGATATAAAACGGATTTGTAATAATGTAATTAATCTTTTTCGCATCAAAGACGCCGCCCTCTTTGGCATGGATGCCCTCTCGGTTCAGGCAGATGGCAACGTCCGAAGAATTGCCATGTTTCTTAACATAATCAAAGAATATTTTTTGGACAAGGAGGGCTTCCTCAGGTTTTACGACAGGAGTTTTTTGCATTTCTTTTGTGTACCCCAACGGCATTTTTCCCTGATACCCGCCCTGTATTGCCTTCTGTGTCATCCCCCTTTTGACCTCGCCCGAGAGCCGGATAGAATAATATTCATCCATCCATTCAAAAATACGCTCCACCAGGGCGCCGATAAAACCGTCGGGAAGGGGTTCCGAAATACTCACAACATCAATCCGTTCTTTTTTCAAGAGAGATTTATAGACAATACTTTCCTCCTGGTTTCTGGCAAATCTGGAAAATTTCCAGACCAGAACTGCAGAATAGGGATGTTCCTTGGCTCTACAGTCAGCAATCATTTCCTGAAAGCCTGGACGTTTTTCAGCGTTGGTACCGGAACATCCTAAATCCTGATACACCCGACCAATGATCATCTGGTTCTTGCCGGCATATTCTCGCAAAAGGCGGAGCTGTGCGTCCGGGGACAACTCCTCTTGCATGTGGGTGGAAACTCGGATATAGGCGCAAACTGTTTTTAATGAATTCTGTGTTGTACTCATATGGAAACCTCTTTACCTTTTGACTGCTTTGCACCGGCTCGTCGATATCCCAGTTGCTGCATATAGAGATCCATACAGCCCAGTGAAAAGGCTTCTTGAATTATTTGCTGGTCTTTTCTGCTAAGTGTATCAAAAGGAATATTATCTTCCCCTGATTGGATGTGAAAGGTAACGGTACATATCTTTGTTTTTTTCATGGGACAAATCCTTTTTTGACAAATATATTCCAGAGGGGATTTGTCCTATTCCCATCTTAGAAGCCTTGTAGAACCATGGAAAGATTCCTTCCAAAAATTTGCATTTATATCTTTTCTAATTCTTCGAAATATCTTATAATCATGATGGAAGATTGAGTACTACAAAATATGAGATAGGGGAGGACGTTACTGTGAAACAATTTTTTGGTATGAGCCAGAGCGGAAGCCTGCAGGATGCAGTCCGCGGATTAAAGGATCCTCAGCTAATTATGCTGTTATCCAACAGCGACCAGTTTGAGGCGCATGTGAAAAAATTGGAGGCGCTTTATCCCAATGTCCCTAGCATTGGATGTATCGGGATGAGCTACGATAACAGGGTCGTGGAAAAAGGCGTAGGAATCATTGCATTTTACGATGGCGTTACCGCAGCGGCAAATGTGCTGGAGGAGGCATCTACGATGCCTGTCAAATATATTCAACGCCTGGAACAGGATGTAAAAAAGGTAAACGGGACGCAAAACGATACCATCTGTATCGACTTTTGTTCCGGAAATGATGCCTGTGTGCTCACGACGATTCATAGCGTATTAAAGCGCCAGAATATTTCCCTGGTTGGGGGAACCGGCGATGCAGGAAAAATCTCTGCGAACGGAAAAGTCTATGAAGATGCGGTTGCGTATGCCGTGGTAAAAAATAATCATGGAAAGGTAAAAGCGTATAAGGAAAATATTTACCGTCAAAAGGACAATTATCGGTTCATTGCTTCAAAAACCAACAAATCTGAATATAAATTGGGAGAATTAAACGGAAGACCGGCGAAACAGGTATATCAGCATATTCTTCATGTAACGGAAGAAGAGATATTAACTCAGACCTTTAAGAATCCTTTTGGGAAACTGAATGGCAACGATACCTGTATTATCTCCATCAAGGAGGTTTGCGGCAATGCTTTGACGTGTTTCCGTCAGGTAAACGATTCTGATGTTTTGATCCTGTTGGAATTAGGGGATTACAAAAATATTGTGAAGAATACCATACAGCAGATCCATCAGGATTTTCCAAAGATTTCTGCGGTATTCTCTGTAAACTGTCTGTTCCGCTATTTACTGTTTACGGAAAATC
This sequence comes from uncultured Clostridium sp., assembly GCA_947644195.1. Taxonomy (GTDB): domain Bacteria; phylum Bacillota; class Clostridia; order Lachnospirales; family Lachnospiraceae; genus Butyribacter. The sequence goes on along the minus strand of CANRZB010000006.1, from coordinate 7,866 downwards.
ATTACATGCAGGATTATCTGGAAGAAATGAAAAAGCTTGGTAACCATGCCGGATTGGTAGGGTATGGGGAGCATTACAACAATCAGTTTGTCAACCAGTCCATGACCTGTGTGGTATTTGAATAAGGAGGGAGAAGGAAATGCGGTTCAAGAGCAAAGAGAAGCATACGATGGATACATATCCCATATTGCATGTGATGGATAACTTAAAAGACTATCAAAGGGAGCTGGTACAAAAGGAGGTAGATTCCTTAAACCAGCTTGGTGAAGTGAATCATTCTTTTAAGAAAGTGTTACATGAATCTGAAGATTTTCAGCAAACTCTACAAAACTTTGAAGAGACCTTTTCAAGCATCAATCAGGTTTCCAGTCAGTTTGAGGCGGTAAAAAGTAATATCGCCCAATCTGTGACCCAGGCACAGGGCGAGGTAGAGGGATTAAAGAACAGTTCCTTGCAGGTGGAATCCCATTTTGGCGAGATGAAGCATACGTTTGATGATTTTCAGACGGCGGTGCAGGAGATAAAAAAATGTACCAATAAGATTACTTCCATTGCAGAGCAAACGAATATACTTGCACTGAACGCTTCCATTGAAGCAGCCAAGGCGGGAGAGCAGGGCAGAGGGTTTGCCGTGGTTGCCGGAGAAGTAAAGAATCTGGCAGATGAGGTCAAAAATCTTGTGGCAGCCGTGGAAGCCAGTATTGCCGAGGTAGAGCAGGATACGGATAAATTACATAAGGATATCGACACCTCCCAACAGGCATTGGGAGAAAGTATTGATAAAGTGAATGATACCTATGAAATGTTTGACCAGATTACGGAAGCAGCTGAGGGGGCAACGACGGTACAGTCGGAGATTTCCGATGTGATCAATGACTCCCGGATGGCTTTGCAGACTGTTAATTCTTTTTTTGACAGGACAAAGGAGCAATATCAGGAAGTAATGGATCATATTAATCGTGCCAGCAAGTTGGGAACTACGAAAAGTGTAATGTTTGAGGATGTGGATAATATGTTGTCCCAGATCCCACCAATGATCAAAGAATACGACGCATAAACAGAAAAACCATTTCGGTAGGGAATTGATACCGGAATGGTTTTTCTGTTTGATTAGGAATGAAATAATTGGCGGCGGTAAGAAATCATAATCTTTCCGTGTTTGGTGGACGGAATACCTTCATTTCAATGCCAGTCAGGTCTTTGACCGTTTCGTGGGGGGTCATGATTTCTGTTTTACATTCCTCGGCGGATATTTTGGACATTTCTTTGTGATTTTCGCTGTGGTTGCCCAGTTCATGGCCTGCTGCAGCGATTGCTTTGACGTCGTCAGGATAGCTGTTGATCCATCCTCCTGTCATGAAAAAGGTAGCTTTGACGTCATTTTTTTCCAAGGTTTCCAGTAGGCGGGGGGTATCTTCATTCCCCCAGGGAGCGAGGCGGTTATTGGAAGAAGGAATGAGAATTCCGTCTGGTGTTTAACCCGCATCCGTCAGAGATTGCTTTTTGACATCTATTTTATCCCGTATATCCTGCATTTGATGATCCAGTAGTTCAATGGTATCGGCACAGTTTTTTAGCTGTGCAACAATTTCCTCTGCATTGTGGACGTCTTTCTTATATTTCATCTTGTGCTCCAGGCTTGCCCAGAAATCCATGGCAATGGTGCGAAACTGGATCTCTGTTTTCACATATTTGATTTCACTCGATAGAAAAATCGGCACGCTTAGAATTAGGTGAAGACTGCGGTAACCCGTAGACTTGGGGTTTTGGATATAGTCTTTTTTTCGGAGCAGCAGGATATCGCCCTGTCTGGTAAATAGATTTGCCAGACGGTAAATATCATCCGGGAAGGAGCAGATGACGCGCAGACCTGCTACATCTGCCAGATGTTCCCGGATATTTTCAATGGAGACCGGATATCCTTTTCGTTCCAGCTTTTCATAGATGCTTTCCGGTGATTTTAATCTGCTCTTGATCGACTCAAATGGATTTCTATTGTATTTATGGGAAAATTCTTCATTTAATACTTTCAGTCTGGTCTCTACCTCCATCATGGCAAAACGGTATTCCATCATTAGTCGATTAAATTCTTCCACTTCTTTTAGTTTTCCTGCCTGAATCTGAATAATTCGATCTCTTTGTTTTAAGGCTTCTTCCTGTTCTTCCACTTTTCTACGGAGCGTATTTTTGCGTTCAAACAGGTCGATGGTGTTTCGGATACGGTTTCGCACAATGGAGCTGTCGAAGGGTTTATGGATAAAGTCAGAAACTCCCAATTCAAAACATTGGCTTTCAATCTCCGCAGCCTGTTCACTGCTGATAATTAATACGGGAATTCTGTCCAGATAGCCTTGCTGTTCCATGGATGCGATTACTGCAAATCCATCCATTTCGGGCATTTGCAAGTCTAACAGAACAGCAGCCCAGTCTTGTTCTGCTTCCTTAAGCTTCCTCATTGCCTGTTTTCCATTTTCAGCAGTTTCCAGGGCGTATTCCTGTTCCAATATTGTGCGTAATAGTTCACGGTTGATCTCCGCATCATCCACCACCAGTATTTTTTTCATATCCGAATCCTCTTTGGTTGTATTATTTTTAACTAAATTATACATCATATAGAGAGGAAAAGCGACTATTTCCCCAATCGTTTTTTTCAATTTTCTGGCTTTTTTAACTTGTATCTGTAGAGAAGAGCAGATGGAAAAGAAAAACATTTTATCAGGATATGGTAAAAAATGGGAAGGTATGCTAAGATATGGAAAGTATAACAGTAGAGAGAAAAGGAGCAGCTAAATGGAGACAGTGATCATAAGGGCGCGGGATGGTTATCGGTTGTGCCTGCACATTTTTGCAATAGAGCATCCAAAAGGTATGGTACAGATTATCCATGGAATGGAGGAACACCAGGAGCGTTACGAACCGTTGGCAAAACGCCTTAATGCGGCTGGATATACGGTAATTTCATCCGATATGCGAGGGCATGGGAAAACGGCGCCAGTATTGGGATATTTTGGGGAAAAACAGGGATGGTCTCATCTGCTAGGGGATCAGATGAGAATTACTTCTTATATCAAACACCGATTTCAAACAGAGCAGGTCATTCTATTTGCCCATTCCATGGGGACTATTATTGCCAGGAATCTGCTGCAAAGTCAGTCTATGACTTATCAAAAGGTAATCTTATCCGGGTATCCCTGCGTCAATTCCGCTGCTGGCTTGGGAATCCTACTGGCAGAAATCATCAAACGGTGCAAAGGAGGGGATTACTACTCCAAATGGGTACAGAAACTGGCAGTGGGAACCTTTAACCGAAAAATTCCGGATCACAAAACAGAATTGGACTGGATTAGTGCGAATGAAGATAACATTCGGTCGTTTCAAGAAGATCCTTATTGTGGCCATGGATTTCGCATTGCAGGATTTCAGGATTTGTTTCGGTTGGTACAGAGAATGACGAAAATAAAAAAATATCGGAATGTCCAGTCTGATCTTCCGATTTTAGCGCTTCGTGGAGCGGATGATCCCTGCACTGGCGGAGACCAGGGAAGTGTGGAAAGTCTGATGATATTGCGGAGAGCAGGGTTTACACATATTACCGAAATCAGTTATCCCGGTATGCGTCATGAAATCCTGAATGAACAGAATAATGAACAGGTATTTACAGATATATTGGAATTTTTAGAGTAAAGAGGATCCGACTCAGGTATTCTAAGTGGTAATAAGAGAAACTGGATGGAAACAAATGATCCCGACACAGGAAGGAGATTAGCATGAAAAAAATATTATTGCGCGCGGGGATGTCGCCACTCAAAAACCATGATCAGACAGAGGTAATTATGAGAAACCAGATCGGCAATAATATTGGAAACATGTTGTTTCCTGCCAGTGTCTGTAGAGCGCTTTTCTGTGAGGACACGGTTTTTGACACGGTAAATACAGTAAGAAAATATTCCAGTGAGCATATCAAGTGGATCAATGAGACCTATGACTGTCTGGTATTGCCGTTTGCCAATGCATTCCGCTATTCATTTTTGAGGGAATTGAATTCTATAACGGAACTGGTTAGCCAATTAAGGATTCCCTGTATCGTCGTTGGAGTTGGTATTCAGGCAAAGAAAAGAAAAGCATCCGAACAGTCGGAATTGGATGAAGCGGTAATTCGTTTTATGAAAGCGATTTTGGACCGGTCTTCCATCGTCGGGCTTCGCGGGGAGATTACGGCAGAATATTTAACCAATTTGGGATTCCATGCAGAGAAGGATTTTACAGTGATCGGCTGCCCCTCCATGTATATGTGGGGAAAAGAGCTTCCTGCAATGAAAGTAAAGGATCTGACGCCGGAGTCAGATGTCAGTATGAATTCTAAGATTCAGCTGCCACAGAAATTTCATGATTTTATGTATCGAAGCAGTCAGGAGCTTCCGAAGTTTCATTATGTTGCACAGGTCATTGAGGAAATTCGGCAGATGTATATGGGGTCGGATTATCCGGAAGGATTTGTCAAAAAAATTCCTGCCCATTTTCCTGTTGATTTTACGAATCCTCTCTATCAATCTGGTAAGGGAATTAGTTTTACAAATTTTCCATCCTGGTTGGAATACCTCAGAAATAAAGATTTTTCCTATGGAAGCCGAATTCATGGCAATATCGCTTCCATTCTGGCCGGCACCCCGTGTTTCATTGTAGTATCGGATGAACGGATCAAAGAGTTGGTAGACTATCATCACATACCGCATGTGCTGATGAAAGATTTGAAAACCGATACCCGGATTTTTGATTTGTATGAGAAGGCTGATTTTGGAGCAATTCAGAAAAACCATGAGGATAAGTTTATGCATTATCTGGATTTTCTGCGGGAAAACGATTTGACGACTATTTATGATGCAAAGGGCAATGGACCGGAGTGCAGCCCATTCGACCAAGTTATTCAGAACCGTGAGTTTACTCCGCCAGTGCAGGCGTTTTCTGCAATATCGCCACAGGAGCAGTTGGATCGGTTGCGCAGGATTGGCCGGGAGCGGGAGAAATGGGAGAAATACTTAAAAATGAGATCCACGGGGGTAAGCAGATCTATGGGAGACTACTTGAAGCACAAGGTGGAGAGGAAGCTGACGGAAAATTATCAGAATTATTATCCATTCATCCAGGAATATAGTACTTCCCAGGATTAGGCGGAAACCATGGAAACAATATAGGGAAGGGAAACATAGTTTGAACAGGTTATTTGCTGTGGTCTAGCAAGGGGATTAACCGATTTTATCTACTTTTTCGTCAGAATCGGCGAGGGACCGGTTATTCGAAAAATGATAACGGATTCTGACCGTATGATCCTGGTAGATTGTAATCTGGTCTACCAATGCTACGATCAGGCTTCGATGCAGTGGTTCCAGGCGTCCGGTTTCCAATAGGCGTCCGATCCATTCCGGGTTGAGGGTTGGTGCGTAATTAGAAGACGTCGTAAGCAGGGAGAGCTGTTTTTCGAGAGAATGAATCTGAGTTTCATAGCGTTTTCGGTATTTGAGGAAATCCGTTTTAGAGATCAAACCGTCAGAATAGTCTTCGTAGGCGAGATCTTTTTTCCGTTCTAAACGGACAATTTCATGACGAAATGTCTCCGTCTCTTCAGTCTGTTGTTTCAAGTAATGGGAGGATTGTTTGAGTTCTTCGTTAATCAATGTTCGAAGATGGGGTATGGTTGCCAGGAGCGAGTTACAATCCTCTTGAATACAATTTAGCAATACGGATTCTGCAATTAGGTGGGAGCTGCAACGGCTATTGCCATAACGCTGATAGCTGCCGCAGCGAAACATGGTGTTCCCACGTTTTCGAATCTTGCACATGGCTCTGCCACAATCGCCGCATTTGATTATACCAGCCAATGGGTGCATGTTTTGTGTCAGGTTTGTCTGTCGGGTATTTTGTGCCAGAAGATTTTGAACTTTGTGAAAGGTATCTGGGTCTATAATTGCTTCCTGGGTATCCGGTACGATGATCCATTCCTGTCTGGGGAGGGCAACTGCTTTCTTTTTACATATTTGTCGAAATGTTTTGTTTTGTACCATGACACCTGTGTAACTTTCGTTGCGGAGAATGTTGCGGATGCTGGAATAGGTCCAATAGGATGTCTGATTGAGTCGTTTACTGTTTTGGTAGTTAAGCCCTTGCTGCTTCTTATATTCCGATGGACAGGGGATGCCCATTTCGTTTAGTTTCCTGGCGATCGTATTCTGCCCGTTCCCTGCTAGATACATGGAGAAAATCTGTCGGACAACTGTGGCGGCAGGTTCGTCAATGAGCAGGGAGTTATGATCGTCAGGTGCCTTGCGGTAGCCATAACAGGCAAAGGCGCCAATAAATTGACCGGCCCGTTGCTTTGTCCGAAAGGTAGAACGTACTTTGCTGCTGATATCCCGCGGATAAAAGCCGTTAAACATATTTTTGACGTCAATCATCATGTCCGAAGCGGTATCCAGATCATAATAATTTTTGTCGATATGGTCATCTATGGCGATAAACCGAACTTTGTGCGCAGGAAAGAATTCATGGACAAAATAACTGGCCTTGGGATTGTCTCTGCCAAGGCGGGATAGATCTTTGACAATGATGCCCACAATATTCTGTTCCAAAATATCTTGAACCAGCCGTTGGAAGTCAGGGCGTTCAAAATTGGTTCCCGTCCATCCATCATCTATGTAGAGTTCGTAGTTGGTAATTTCCGGCATGTCTTTCACATACGCGATCAGTTTCATCTTTTGATGGGAAACACTGAAGCTTTCTGCTTGATCTCCATCTTCTCGACTTAGACGGATGTATAATGCCCACCAGGGAGTGTGGCATTTTGGGGGAAGGAGTTCTTTTTTGCTGCTTGATCTCATAATGGATTCTTTCCTTTCTGAATATCAGGTGGGATTTGGATTATATCAGGTGGGATTTGAATTATTCTCTTTCCTGTTGTTTCTTTGATGTGTCAGTGATGGCATGTTCAGAATGTTCTATCCTTTTGCGGATTAATAGGCGGACCATTTCTTCCGGGGAGCAGAGATTGCTATATTCCCGAATAATATTCCAGGAGGGAGTGGAATATTGTGATATAGTTTCCATTTTTGTTTTTTTTGGGCGTTGCTCCGTCATGGATCCATCCCCTTTCCTTCCATTAATGATGTAGCGCCGGATATGGCAGGTGCAGTATTATAAGAAATTTAGATCTTTTACTGTTCTGATTCCCGAAGAAACAAACATTCAATATTGAAGTTTTAGGATAAACTGGTGGTCAACAAGGAGCTTGCTGCCCAGGCAGCATCAAATGACAGGGCAACTTTAGGTTCTTTGGTATCAACGCTGTAAATCGGGAGTTCTTTATGATGGATGGAATTACCGGATAATGCGCCGGTGGTTTGTGTCATTTTTTTCTGGCTGAAGATAATTGCCATACCGGCAATAAATATGACGGCCAGGGTAAAGAGTCCGGTTTTTATAAAGGAACTGATTTTTGCCACTTCTTTATCTACCTGTAGATCCGTAGGTTTCATACACATAATAATTTCCCTTACAAACAATTCGTTATTTTATATGTATGTGCCTGGGTTTCGAACTATGTATGCCTTTTTGTATCCTGTTATTTCTTTAGATGGAACATAGATTTTTTGATCAAGGGAATCCATGAAAAAGAGATTGTAAAAGTTACATTGCAAATATTTTTAAGAATTGTCAAAAATAATTGTTGACAAGTTCATGCTTGGGTGTTATCATACTATTCGTTGGCGCAAAATAAGTCGAAAGAGAAATTTGCGTCAGGAAGACATAGAATGTTTTCACGGAACTTGATAATTAAATAGTAAAACAACCCTGAAAATTCTAAAACAAACCATT
>CANRZB010000005.1 GCA_947644195.1 uncultured Clostridium sp. | reverse complement strand
TTGCCTAGGCGTGTTCGGGACTTTCACCCGTTAGAGCGCGCCCATGGCGCGCAAATCAAAAAACGCTGGAAACATGCGTGTTCCCAGCGTTTTATAGGGTTCGTATGCTTGCCACGCCCCCTCCATTCCGCAAAATGTCTACGACAGTATTGCTTCATGTCGGGTCACGGCTGTCGCCGCATACTCGTTCAAAAAAGGAACCAATGAAAGCAAGCTCTCATTGGTTCCTTTTTTCACTCGTGCGTGGCTCGTAGCTAACGCGTCTATTTCATCTGTGCTGCTACCTCAGCTGCAAAATCTTCTTCCTTCTTCTCCAGACCTTCCCCGGTCTCAAAACGGACAAACCGTTTCACTGCCAGCGTTACGCCCTCGCTCTTGGCAACAGACTCTACATACTGTTTTACATTTTCCTTATTCTCTGCCTTCACATATAACTGCTCTAACAGGCAAACTTCCTTTAACTCCTTATTCAGACGTCCCATAATCATCTTCTCGATGATATTATCCGGCTTGCCTTCATTCTTAGGGTCGTTCTTTGCCTGCTCTAACAATACGTGTTTCTCATGCTCTTTATAGTCTTCGTCCACATCATCAGAAGAAACATATTTTGGATTCAGAGCAGCAACCTGCATTGCTACGTTCTTCAAGCACTCTTTCACGGCATCGCTGTCAGAATCAGTCTCTGCCTCTACTAATACACCAATCTTACCGCCGGCATGGATATAGGAAACTACCAGTCCATCCGTAGTAATCTTCTCAAAACGGCGGATGTTCATGTTCTCTCCAATCACAGCGATCATTGCTTTTAATTTATCCTCTACAGACTGTCCGTCTTCTGCTGCCCAAGGCTCTGCCATGAATTCTTCAATGTTAGCAGCATTGGTAGACTTTGCCTGTGCAGCAACCTCTGCCACATACTCCTGGAATTTCTCATTCTTTGCCACAAAATCAGTCTCAGAATTTACCTCTACGATGGAAGCTGTTTTTCCATCCTCAGACACATCCACGGTAACGATACCTTCTGCCGCAATCCGTCCTGACTTCTTTGCTGCCTTTGCCAGACCATTCTCACGCAGCCACTCAACTGCTGCTTCCATATCTCCCTCGGTATTGGTTAATGCTTTCTTACAGTCCATCATACCAGCACCGGTCATTTCTCTTAACTCTTTTACCTGTGAAGCTGTAATAGCCATTCTCATTTACCTCCAAAATTTATTTCAATTTCTATACGATTTCACGCAGTACTCTCTGCGGACAAAGACTTACCCACAATATGATAAATACTGACGTTTATTAAATCCAAAAAATGTGTTATAGATTATTCTGCATCTGCAGCAGCTTCCTCTGCTGGGGCATCATCCATTGATACACCCTGGTTTGCCTCGATCACTGCATCTGCCATAGTAGAAACAATCAGCTTAACGGCACGGATCGCATCATCATTTCCAGGAATAACATAATCCAGTTCCTCTGGATCACAGTTCGTATCTGCAATACCAATCAATGGAATTCCCAGAGTATGAGCTTCCTGTACACAGATTCTTTCCTTCTTAGGATCTACAATAAAAATTGCATCCGGGAGCTTCTTCATTTCCTTGATACCACCCAGGTTCTTCTCCAACTTGTCCCACTCTTTTTTCAGTCCGATGACTTCTTTCTTTGGAAGTACTTCAAATGTACCGTCCTCAGACATGGTTTCAATTTCTTTTAATCTCTTAATACGGGTCTGGATCGTCTTGAAGTTGGTCAGCATACCACCTAACCATCTCTCATTAACAAAATACATACCGCAACGCTCTGCCTCGGCTTTAATGGAATCTTTTGCCTGTTTCTTGGTACCCACAAAGAGAACCGTACCACCATCGGCTACGATATCCTTAACCGCATTGTAGGCAGTATCCACCATACCTACAGACTTCTGTAAGTCAATGATATAAATACCATTACGCTCTGTGTAAATGTACTCTGCCATCTTAGGGTTCCATCTTCTGGTCTGATGACCGAAATGAACACCTGCTTCCAGTAACTGTTTCATTGAAATAACGCTCATAATTTTACCTCCATTTGGTTGTCCTCTTCCATATGCTTCCTAAGCTATGATACATAGCCTGTACGCAAGACCGTGAGCACGGCACCATTACGCCATCCGCATATGTGATTGATAGTTTCACAGTTTGAAGTAGGTTACCCTACTCAAAACCGATTGTTTTCCGTGTAAAATCACACAGAAAATCAGTGGCTTCCATGATAATTTTATTCCCATTTCTGCACACTTGATTAGAATATCATAAAATTAATAGAATTGCAAGATTTTTTGTGAACTACGCCGATGAAATCTACGCTGGTGAAACAGATGATCCCCACAGAAAATCGTTTGACCGAATCCTTCGACAACTTTCTCTTGGTATTTGATGCAACAAACTTTTGAAATACTATTTTGCTAAGAATAAAACAATTTTATATTTCAACTTTATAGATACATTTTTCATACTCACCTCTGGCGCGCATATTATTTCCTTTGGAAAGCTCTGCTATTTCTAACAATTGCCCTCCCACATATTCACAGGTCTTTTTTGACGCATCATTATCCGTATTACAAGTGATATATAAATATTCCATATCATGCTTTCTGGCTAGTTCGAATAGTAACAGGCAAGCCTGAGCTGCATAATGATTTCCCCGGTACTCTGGAAAAACCGTATAGCCAATATGTCCGCCATAATAAAGGTTATCATTATATCCAATTCTCAAGTCGCACTTACCCATCCTATTGCCATTGAGGTCGCAGATAAAAAAATAGTATGCAGGAACCCACTTTTTCTTCTCATCCCCATCTGCGGTTTTCTCCAAAATTAATTGTACTTCATTGGTCAAACTGTAGTCCGCACTTTTCCATAACCTTGCCTGAACGAGGATTATCTACTGCGTGACATGCACATATCTTTTTGACACCGAGTTTTTTATATGCAAAATCAATGATAGCTTTCATTGCTTCAGTGCAATATCCTTTGTGCCAATAATCGTAATGAAGATTATATCCGATACCCCAATAATCTATCATTTTGGAATTAGGACCTATGCTGCCTGTTCCAATAACTTTATTTTCGTTCCCCTGCATCCATGCTAAAATAGTAGCATGAAACAGGTCAAAAATCAAAATGAGCAGTGGGGATCATCAGGCACAACAAAATGCTTACCAAATAACTTCAACTATTCTAGTCCAAGCAATCTCTTTGCCTTATCCTCTGTGGAGGTCAACATCTCTAGTAAAATGCTGTCTATCCTACAATCCACGTCATCTTCTCCTAATAATATTTTATTTTGACAGACACCATTTCTTATGACATCGTACAATTTATTCAAAATACCAAAAAAACCTTTGCATGCATAATCTATATCTGCTTCTCCATTCATGACAGTATATAATGTCTGGATTGCAGAATAAGCATCTATCAATATTTTCATATCATCCAATGATAACTTTGTCTTTTGCTCTTCTAATTTTTGTTCCATACCAACCGCTTTACCATCTAAAAATCCTAATTGATATGCAGCATCACCATAGTTGTTACTGCTCCTATCCAACAGATTGTTCTCTTTTGTTGTTTTCAATTACATTTTCTCAAGTATTCTTTTTGTAATCTTTTTACCAAACAATGCTCTATTTATCGTATGAATTTATCAAAAAGTATGAATCAAATCTATCATGACCTGTTTGTTCATTAAGCTACGGCTATATTATTTTACAAGAGATATACAACTTGTCTCACTTTTACAACCTCTTTTAATCTCTTAAAAAGATACAATGTGTAAGGTAGGTGCAAAAAATGAGACTGGCATCTATCAATCCAAGTAAACCAGGAGCCATTATATGCCTAAACCAACAACCCAAAATGGACTAAAAAACCTAATTGCTAAACAACTGATCGAATTAAGAAAACAAAATAAAATATCTCAACGTGAATTAGCGCACCGACTTCAACTCGCAGACTATGATATGGATAAGAACGTCATCACACGCATTGAAACGAACAAACGCTATGTGACCGATATTGAAATCAAGGCTCTTGCTGAAGTCTTTCATGTGAGTTATAATTATCTAATTGACGGAGATAAAAAATAGAAAAAGCCAGAATTATAAGAATAGTTATTAAGAACACTGCAAATTGCATTGTTCTTTTCTATTTGGTCGATACCATTCAGAAAACTACGCTGACCGTTACCGATGCAGATGCTGTATTTTTGTGGAGCAGCATATTTTTCAGCTAGCCACTACGAAATGCCCCTGTAATGACAAAAACTATATTTCAGAGATTGGAGGACAAATTGCCTATGAAACTTCAAGTAACCATTGACCGCAGCTTATTTCCCGGTATCCCATACCCCTCCATGTTCGGAATACTTTTTCTATTTATTTTTGTTAGCGAGATGGTTCTTCTCTTTTTATTCTGTCCCACCAATGAACAAATCGAAGACATCCTTCCGGGTATTGCTCTGGCTTCTTCCCTGTTGCTTACCAGCATTATTCTTTACATTGATGAAAAACGCCACGGCAACACGGAAAAACTGCAAATCTGGTTTCAGGAAGATGGCATCACACTCCTACAAGGAAAAAAGGAATCTTCCATTCCATTTGATGAAATCAAGGAGGCGGTACGCATCATGCAGTTTAATCGAATTTATTCCGAAAAGGGAAAATATAAGGTAATTCTGCGGAGAAGAAAACACCGCTCTCTAGCTTTTTTGACTACAGAGCAGGAATACAGGGATCACGCGGATTTTGAAGACACCGATCTCGCAAAATTTTACGAGGCGCTGCGTTCCCATGGCGTCAAATGCTGTTAGTGTACTAGTACAGCGAAAATTAAAGAACTAAGACTTTCACTTATCTCATTGTATCAGTATCTAATGATTCACTCTTCTAATTCTGGCAGATAACAACCTTTTCCTTTCCCCGCTCCACTGTTCCGATCGGATAGCAAGGATACATTCTTCCAATATGCTCCTGTATGATTCGGGCATCCCCCGGAGCAGCAACCACACACATACCCACCCCTAGATTAAACGTAGCCAGCATTTCTGCATCACTGATATTGCCCGTTTCCTGGATAAACCGAAAAATCGGCAACACCGGTATCTTCGACAGATCAATCCGAGCAGACAATCCCTCTGGCAGAATTCTACATAGATTTCCTGGAATTCCACCGCCCGTAATATGAGCCAGCCCATGAATCAGCTTTCTGCCAAACAGTCCTTTCAGGCAGCCATAGTAGGGACGATGCGGTTTCATGATCTGTTCGATAAACGTCATTCCATCCATCTTCTGTAACTTGATTTCTGGATACCGATCCATCAGAAGCCGGATCAGAGAATACCCATTCGTATGCACTCCATTCGACGCAATCGCTAACACCACATCATTTTCCTGAATCCGGGAGCCATCAATGACATCAGACCGATCAACGATCCCCGCAATCGTAGCAGAAAGAATATAGGTCCCCTCATGAACTACCTGCGGCTGTATAGAAGTTTCCCCACCCACCAGGGAACATTCATTTTCTGCACAAGCATCGGAAATGCCCTTGATAAAGGCATGTATCGTATCTTTCTCCGCCTTGCCGCACACTATCGTATCCAATACCGCAAGCGGCCTTGCTCCCATCACTATAATATCATTTACCAGATGGTTAATCATATCATGGCAGATTGACTCCGTATATCCATATTCCATCGCCAATTTCTGTTTCGAGCCTGGCTCCTCAGACTTCAACACTAATGTCGGCTGATGGATCTCTGGAAAACGGATATCATATAGAGATGCAAAGGGACCCACACCATTCAGGACACGGGGATCCCCACTGGATAATAACCCTGCCATCTCCTTTTTTAGGGAATCAGAAAAAGACAGATCCACACCTGCTTTGCCATAGGACAACTGCTCCTTCTCCCGGATATTTGCTTTCAGCAAATCATCCGTCGTAATCTCAAAAATTCGAGATAACTCTGGAAGAACTTCAATACTCGGATAAACCGTTCCGTTTTCCCATTTAGATACAGCCTGGAACGTAACTCCCAATTCATCCGCCAATTGCTGCTGCGTATAATGCTTCCGTTTGCGCTGTTCACAGATAAATCTTCCCATTTTAACCTGATCCAACAAATTTACCTCCCATCTGCTGCCTCAAGCCGACAGCCTAACCATGGTAAAACCTTGATACTTTTATCACTCAGCATATACACCCGTTATTTCATCTCCGATATACTAACCTCATATTAACAAAGCCACTCCCGATTCTCAATAACCATTTCATTGAACTTTACGCTCTAATTCAACCAGCGTTCGAATAAGAAACCCATAAGAAAAAACCAGAGCAACCTCCCTGGTTTTTCTATCATTAAAAGTCAACAACATATGACAATCCAATATATTATTTTAATACAAACAATACTCAATATATTGCGGTAGGCGCTTCGTGCGGCAGTCTCATCCGTAATACATGCCACGAAAATTACAGTCCCAATATCCCCTCCACAGTCTTCTGCATATCCTCTGTCTCACAAACAGTATCATGCAGGACCGGTGCACTGCGAATTTCTTCTACCGCTTTTGGAATCGCAATTCCAGAAGTTTCACACAATGCATCAATTAGTGCAAAATCATCCATACTCTGATATTTATCATCAATTGCCCCCATCACAGAAGTTGCAAACTTATAGGGACTCGCTGTCGATGCAATGACCGTCTTCGTCAAATCCCCTGTCCTGGCCCGAACCTCCTGACAGACCGCCGAGGCCACGGCAGTATGGGTGTCCATCACATAGCCGGTTTTCTCGTACATTCTACGTATCTCCCCAGCCGTCTGCTGTTCATTCGCCCAGCCGCCAATGAAATCCTGCAACTGTGCTTTCATCGCATCCGTAACCGTGTATTTCCCGGTCTTCGCCAATGCCTGCATCAGATCTGCCGTTACCTCTGCATCCTTTCCGGCAATCTGATAGATCAGACGCTCTAGGTTGCTGGAGATCAAAATGTCCATGGACGGGGAAGACGTCAGAATAAATTCCCGGTTTTTATCATAGGTCCCTGTCTCAAAGAAATCAAACAACACCTTATTTTCATTGGAAGCACAGATCAGCTTGGCAATCGGTACTCCCATATTCTTGGCATAAAAGGCCGCCAGAATATTTCCAAAATTGCCGGTCGGCACCACAAAATTGATCGGCTCCCCCTCCTGAATGGCTCCCTGTCCCAGCAATCTGGAATAGGCATAGACATAATACACCACCTGTGGCACCAGACGTCCGATATTAATCGAATTGGCCGATGAAAACTGATACCCCTTCGCATCCATCGCCTTCGCCAGATCCTTATTGTTAAACATCGCCTTGACACCACTCTGGGCATCATCAAAATTTCCGGTAATTCCCACCACTTTCGTATTTTTTCCACGTTGGGTTACCATCTGGCGTTCCTGAATCGCGCTGACACCGTTCTTTGGATAAAAGACAATAATACTGGTTCCCTCCACATCAGCAAATCCCGCCAACGCTGCCTTTCCGGTATCTCCGGAAGTCGCCGTCAGAATGACAATCTCATTCTTACTCTGATTCTTGCGGGCAGAGGTTGTCAACAGATGCGGCAGAATGGATAACGCCATATCCTTAAAGGCAATCGTCGCACCATGGAACAGTTCCAAATAATAGGTTCCGTCCTTCTCCACCAGCGGCGCAATCTCCGCAGTATCAAACTTGGAATCATACGCACGGTTGATACACTGTTTCAGTTCTTCTTCCGTAAAATCCGTAAAAAAGAGCTTCATTACCTCATACGCTGTCTCCTGGTAGGACATCCCAGCAATCTCTCTCAGAGATTGATCTAATTTCGGAATCTGATTTGGCACAAATAAACCACCATCCTCAGCCAACCCTTTCAAAATCGCCTGGGACGCCGTCACTTCCATCCCCTTGCTTCTTGTACTTTGGTACTTTATTTCCATGACCTTTCCTCCGTTCCACTCTTATTTATTCCAAATCATAATAGTCTTGCCGATGCTTTTCCGAATATCCGTCTCAAACGCTTCCGTCATATCTTTAATCGTCTTTACCTCAACCTGAGCCCCCACAATATTACTCAGATAACTGATAATTTCAGGATGTTCCTGATAGAGTTCTACGGTTTTCAGAAAATCGGCTCGTCCGCTGCGGCTGCTGCCAAAGAAACGAAGTCCTTTCTCCAGCACCATTCGGGTATTGATCGGAATCGGATACTCCGATACCCCCAACAGAGAGATCGTCCCCTCCGGATAAATATGGTCAATGATCTGGTCAATCGCCTTTCCCGACGGTGCACTGCCCACACATTCAATCGCATGGTCAATAAACAAATCTTTTGGAATATCCGTGACTGAAAAGGTATCGTCTGCAAAAGCAAAACTGGATAATTTCTCCTGATCCACTCCAAAAATGTACAGCTTCGTATCTGGAAACATAGACTTGAAAAAAATCGCCGTAATATATCCTAAATTACCATCTCCCCAGATTCCTACCGCATTACGTCGGACATGGGCGAACTGGTCAAATCGGCGCAGAGCGGATACGCTTACCGTTACCAATTCAGTAAATGCTGCAATTACTTTATCCACGTCATCCGGCAGTCGAACCACACGGTCCGGCGCCAACGAAACATGCTCCTGCATAAAGCCGTCAAAACCACTGGCACGGAATTTACTGGACCGCAGATAATTTTCTGCGATAACCTCGTCGGTCTCGATCGGAGTATTGGGAATCATAATTACGGAATCCCCCGGCTGAAATTCCCCGGTCGGATCATAGACAACATCGCCAATCCCCTCATGAATCAAAGCCATCGGCAATTTTTGTTTCAATACCTCTGCCGGTCTGGTTCCCTGATAATATCTCTGGTCTGCATGACAGATCGACAAATGGGTCGGTCTGACAATAATATTCCCAGAAAACAAATCAATGTCATTAAATTCCACCTCGAAACGTCTCGGTGCTACCAAACGATATACTGTATTTAACATACCCGCTTCTCCATTCTTGCTTTAATTCTCATCCTGCAGCAACGCTTCCGCCACCCTCAGGTCATAAGGGTACGTAATCTTGATATTAAAGACCTCCCCATAGACTAGGTGCACCGGCTCTCCCTTGATGACAAAGATCTTGGAAGCATCCGTCAAAATCTCTTTTTCTTCCTCCGTCAGGGAATAATAAAGCTCTTTTAATTTCTTTGCATTGAACGTCTGCGGCGTCTGCCCCTGGTACATCTGCTTACGGTCAGGCACCGTTGTGATATTTTCTCCGTCCTCACTCGACACAATGGTATCGGTAGCAGAAATTACAGTATCCACCGCACCGTACTTTAAACCATACCGGATATTTTCTTCAATGATCCGATAGGTCAAAAATGGTCGCACAGAATCATGCGTGACCAAAAGGGTATCATCCTCCAGTCCATAATTTTCTTCCACATACTTAATCGAATTCATAATCGTTTCATTCCGGGTCGAGCCGCCCTCTAAAACCACAACGCAGGAAGCATCTCCTCCCAGATATTTTTTGATCAGATTTTTAGTGTGCTCGATCCACTGCTTTGGACACAATACAATCAGCTTTTCAAATGCATCATGTACGAAGAATTTTTCAATTGTATGGATAATAATAGGCTTGTTTCCTATCTTTAAGAACTGTTTCGGTTTCTCCACATTTCCCATACGGCTGCCAATTCCACCGGCCAGAATTACTCCAAATACCATAACTGTACCTCATTTCTTGTTGAATCACCATGTTCCAAAAACCTTGTAATCAATTGCAAACGACATCCCCCCATGAGGCGGATTTCCGTTTCCCAATCTACTTGTTTTCATTAATATAGTTAATCAATCCCTCTGTCTGTATGATTTTCTGCATAAACTCTGGAAATGCCTGTCCCTGGTATTCCGTTCCCTTTGTCTTATCATAAATCATCCCACTGTCAAAATCAATCTCCACCGTATCCCCCGCTTCAATCTCCTTCGCTGCCTGCGGACACTCTATAATCGGCAATCCAATATTAATGGAATTCCGATAAAAGATACGTGCAAAAGTCTCTGCAATCACGCAACTAATCCCGGACGCCTTAATTGCAATCGGTGCATGTTCACGAGAAGAACCACAACCAAAATTTTTATTTGCAACCATGATATCCCCCGTCTTTACCCGCTTTACAAACTCAGGATCAATATCTTCCATGCAACTCTTTGCCAACTCTGCCGGATCTGAAGAATTCAGATATCTGGCAGGAATAATAACATCCGTATCTACATTGTCTCCATATTTATGAACCGTACCACATGCTTTCATACCATTTTCCTCCATTTCTCTATATCCATATAACAAACTTCAACACTTCCAGACATGCCAAGCAACAGTTAGGCATAGCCTCCCACAGTTAAGCTTCGCTTAACTATGGCACAAACAAACCATGAAAAATGCTGCTTTCGCATTTTTCCAGTGTGAGACTTAGATGTTCTTTGGCGATGCGGACGCAACGCATCGTCAATTTTATAACACCTTCTCACACTTATAGGCCAAGTTCAGATGGCTGCGAAATCCGCCCCGTCACTGCACTGGCTGCTGCCACTGCCGGGCTTGCCAGATATACTTCTGAATCCACATGTCCCATCCGTCCGACAAAATTACGGTTCGTCGTAGAGACAGCTCTCTCGCCTGCCGCCAAAATTCCCATGTAACCGCCCAGACAAGGACCACAGGTCGGTGTACTGACAATAGCACCTGCCTGAATAAATATCTGCACCAGGCCTTCCTCAATGGCCTGCATATAGATTGCCTGCGTCGCCGGTATCACAATAGTACGAACACCCTCCGCAACCTTACGGTCTTTTAGGATCTCCGCTGCCACCCTCAGATCTTCGATCCGACCATTCGTGCAGGAACCAATCACAACCTGATCAATTCGAACCTCTCCGGCCTCGTCCACGGTCTTGGTGTTTTCCGGCAAATGCGGAAATGCCACAGTCGGCTTCAGTCCACTTAAATCTATCGTATATTCTGCATCATACTCTGCATCCTCATCTGCCTCATACACCGTATACTCTTTTTGGGAATGTTCTTTCATATAGGCAATGGTCTGCTCATCTACTGGAAAAATACCATTCTTAGCACCAGCTTCTATTGCCATATTGGCAATCGAGAAACGATCATCCATGGACAGATTCGCCACCCCTTCACCGGTAAATTCCATGGATTTATAGAGGGCACCATCCACGCCGATCAAGCCAATAATATGTAAGATCACATCCTTACCACTGACCCACTTCTGCGGCTTCCCCACCAAATTAAATTTAATGGCGGCCGGCACCTTAAACCATGCCTGTCCGGTAATCATCCCACAGCCCATGTCGGTACTGCCCACGCCTGTAGAAAAAGCTCCCAGGGCCCCATAAGTACAGGTATGAGAGTCTGCTCCGATACATACCTCTCCTGCTACAATTAAACCTTTCTCCGGCAACAGGGCATGTTCAATCCCCATCTGTCCTACTTCAAAATAATTGGTAATATCGTGTTCTTTAGCATATTCCCGCACACATTTGCAATGCTCTGCGGACTTAATATCCTTATTCGGTGCAAAATGATCCGGCACCAGACACACCTTGTCCTTGTCAAACACTGTTTTCTTGTTGAGCTTTTCTACCTCATGAATTGCTACCGGTCCCGTAATATCATTGGCCAATACCAAATCCAAATTCGCCTCAATCAATTGCCCCGCCTCAACGGATGGCAGTCCGGCATGCGCCGCCAAAATTTTCTGTGTCATTGTCATTCCCATGATCATAGCCTCCATTCTGCATTTATTTCAATATTTATAAAAGTAGCTCTACACTTCGTTAAAAAGAAAGATAGTATCTCTTTAGCCTTGTAAACATTTATAGATCAGGGCGGCCGTCCGCTTGGAACTCTGCCCGTCCAACCCATCAAAGAACCTCCGCTTAAACGGATCAATCTTCTCCTGATGGAAATCTTCTGCCTGAATCACTGGCGCAATATCTTCAAATTCATAGACAATCTTACCCGGCACAAAGGTTTCAAATTCATAATAAAACCCTCTGGTTGCCACATACTGCTTCAGGTCATAGACATAGAACAGCATCGGAATATCTAACAGGGATGCCTCAAATACCACCGAAGAATAATCAGTAATCAGCAGATCCGTAACAAAAAGCAGATCGTTCAACTCAGAATTGGAAGACATATCTATAATGTAATCCGCATATTCCTTGTTGATCTTGTGTCTTTCTTTCGTAAACGGATGATGTTTGATAATAATCGCATATTCCTGATCCAGCTGCTCATATAAACGGTTTACATTAAACTGCTCCACTGGATAGAAACCGCTGTTCTTGCCATTGCCGCGGAAGGTCGGTGCAAACAATAAAATCTTCTTCTCTTTCAGCTTTGGATATCGGTCATAAAAACGCTTGACCACACGGGAACGATAATCATCATCAAAGAATACATCCGTTCGCGGAACTCCGGTTGCTACCACCTTTTCCAGGGATAAACCAAATCCCTCCGCATAGAATCGGGAAATTTCCTTTGAACTTACCGTCGTATAATCATAGTTTCTATGGTTCGGGCTGTCCTGCCGCTGCCCTCCCTCTTTTCCAAGACGGGTGTAGCCAAAGGTCTTAAACGCACCACAGGCATGCCATAGCTGAATCAGGGAGGTCCCTGCCCGCCGCTCCATCATAAACATGAGTTCCAGGTAATCGTCCACCAGAATTACCTTGGAACAGCCAAAATAATATCCGATCCGCATAAATTCCATAAACTTCATCTGCTTCGTCTCTTTCTCCGAGAGTACAAAACGGAATTGCAAATCCGGATCCTTTTTCAGCTCATTATATACAAATTCAAAATTCCCGGTCAAATCATTACGCCGATTCGAAAAAAAGGTAACATACTTCTGTTTAATCGGACGGTGCCTGCCGATCCAGTTCATCAGCATCATGGCTCCGAGCTTGCTTCCATAAATTCCAATCCGCATCCCCGTAAAATTATCCATCCGCCAGCGAACATGCTTTAGAATATAGATCAGCCCATCTTCTTCAATCTGTGCCTTCCGCGGCGCCATACCTGCTGCGGAAAAACAGGCATCCACCAAAAACACAGGCATCAACAGAACGGAGAAACAAAATTCCAGCGCCCTCCAAAGTACAAAAAGAAATCCGCCAACACTCTTTAAAATTCGTTTCAGACCAGACTCCTGATACAATGTCATGTCCGATACCAGGCGTACTTCTGTCATATCCTCCGAGAACACCACACGATACGGCAAATCTTTTCCCGGTTTCTGAATCCCCTTTGCCGTAGATTTAGGATGTTTCTTCATCCGCTCCTCACTGCCCAGATCAAAGGACTGATGCACGTACTCCTCATCACCGTACAACACAGCGAAGTACATAGTAATCTGTTCATTATATGGCTGGTTCAAAAAGATATATCGTAGGTCATAGGCATATTTTGCATACAGATAAAAACTGCCATCCTCAAGCTTATCATAGGAACAGACGAGAATAGGAATTCTCCTGGTCTGCGTTCCATTATCAAATATAATCGCAATTCGCGGATTTTTAACCTGCGGATCAAAAGCACCGGTCACACTGACTTCTACAGACAGTTTGGACTGGTCTACTTCGATCTGCTCGACCGTAAACTGATATTGATTCATGATCTTCTAACTCCGTTCTGATATATTGGGATGCCACTATCCCGAATCTATATTCTAGCGCATAAAAGTTTTTCTGTCTACCCCATGAATTCTACACCGGCATCAAACTTCGCTAGTCATACCATGTCCAATTCTCTAAAATCTATCCGAAGTCATTTTTTGTCACTATGCAATATCATTGCGATTTTCATTTGAAATCTCATCCTATTATTAAGTCATTTCTCCGTCAATGCAATTTATTAGATCTTCCGGTTAATCAATCATTTCCCCGCCGATGCAATCGATCAGATCTTCCGGCTGCATGCTTCGGCTTTTCCCCAGGTACATCCCTCCACACAGGTAAAATCAGGGTAAGCACATCTGGCACAAGGCTTCCCCTGTTCCAGAACTGCATCCAGCCTCTTTTGATTTGCAGTAGAAAGATTCTGCCGGTCCCTGCTGAATTGTTCGACAAGCTGCTCTGTAATCCGCATAATCTCCAACTGCGCCCTGCCGCACATCCGCTCCTTGCACTTAAGAATAAAATCTTCAAACAGTCCCTGCTCCGTAACCGAAACTAACATCCCCTGCGGATATTGCTCCCCGACGCTGCTGATATCTTCCAGCCATTGTTTACGCAACTCCTCGTCCTGCAAGATTTCCGGGACATAATAGCCATATTCTCCCGGTTCGCTGCCGGAAAAATTAATCTTGACCCGCAGTGTCCGGTGTCTCTGCTCCTGTGCCACCTGCGCAAAAGATGCGTAAAACTTTGCGGTATAGACATCGCCAAAAAATTCAAGATTGTCGTCATCATACTGTCCCGTTGCCTGCACAGGCATAAAACGGAAGTATTCATTTTTGTTATCCCGAATCATGTTGGAATTGCCGATGACCGCAGAGAAGGATTCTGACAGGCTCTTCAACTCTTTTGCCAGCCGTTCATTAAAACCACCCGACAGGTTGAGCAATGTCTGGCGCATCTGCTCTGCCCAGTTCCGCACATAGAAAACATTTCGAAATGGCAGGGAATAGACCATAGAAGTAGGACAGAAAACGGACAACATGTAGCGCGCATTTTCATACGCCAGTTTATCCCGCTCCTTTTCATTAAAACGGTCTCCGTATTCTTCCTGGATTTGTTCTGCCAGAATCGTATGCCATTTATCATAGAGAACTTGTTCTCTCTCCGTTTCCGGATGCATCCGGGTATAACGTGCACTTTTTTCTGAGGTATTCGACACCCCAATCGAATTTAAGAGCATGGCTATGATCTTAGGACACTGGATCTCCATAGTAACCATGCTGTGCTGAAATACGGAATGATGCCCATTGGCCGCTGTACTCGCTGCCCGGTTCAGCGCTTTCTCCTCAGGTTGTGTCTTGATTGTCTCGTATCCCTCTGGTGCATAACAGGTTCCCGCATACTTCCCGCTGAGGAACGTCATTTCATGATTCAGAGCTTCAGATGAAATGGATTCTGTTTCCCGTGATGCCGCTATTGTATTGATTGTAACCATCTTATGTACCCTCCCGGATATCCAGCGCCCGGACAGGAAACATCCATGTCCGGGCAGTATCTATCCTATCTTCTCAGGCAGTGTACCACACAGCTAATTTACTGTGTAGTTTCTCCCATTCCTTCTGGTGGCTGTGTTACCGCTGCAGGTGGTTCTGTCGGCGATGCCGGTATCTCTGTCGGCTTCTGTTCCGGTTGCGTCACCGGTTTCTCCGTTGGTTTTACCACTGGCTTTGGTGTCGTTTTCTTGATCGGTTTTTTCGTCGTCTTACTTTTGGCTTTCTTCTTTTTCGTTGATTTCTTCTTCTTTGGCTTTTTCTTTGGTTTGGTTGTCTTCTTTGGCTTCGATGTTACTTTTGGTTTCGGTGTTTTCTTTGGAACCGCCGTTACTTTCGGCGACGGTTTCGGCGTTGCTTTTGATTTCATTGCAGGCACCGCCGGATCCTCATCACGATCCACCTTTTCCGTTTTTCGAATGATACGGTCAGAGTAATAGCAGATGACAGGGGTTCCCTTCTCAATCATACCATAGATTTTCTTGGCATCCGCCGGTGGCAGATTGACACATCCATGGGAACCGCCATACTTATACAAAGTACCGCCAAAGCTACTTCTCCAGTCGGCATCATGCAGTCCAATTCCACCATTAAACGGCATCCAGTAATCCACTGGAGTCCGATAAGTTTCTCCGGTCAGCGTGGCATCCCGCTGTTTATAAGTAATACTGTATGCGCCTTGTGGAGTTCCATCTCCTCTCGCTTCATTGCCGGTCACACAATCCGTTTCCAACACCTTTTTTCCATTCTTGACCAGAAAGACATGCTGCCCTGTCAAATCTACCTCTACATAAGTATCTCCGTAATCCTCTTTGCCAAATGCTGCGGCTTTCTGATGGTATTCAGGAATTCTTTTTATTTGTTTTCCCTTTTTAATGAGCTTTAATAACTTCTTCTCCTCCTGCTCATAATTCATCCACCAGCCATAATCGCCACCCTCCACTTTAACTACCGTTCCATAGGAGGTTTCAAATTCCCGGTCCCGGAAAATGGTATCATACTTTTTGCGCAAGCCTGCCACATATTCTTTTACCCGCTTGGTATCAATCGTTATCGCACCATTTTCATCCATCTGGATCCATTTGTGAATGGTGTCTCCATCCAATACTTCCGTGTTATCTCCAAAAGTATAAGTAATCTTGGTATTCACATATTTATTCAGACGGTTTACCACCTTGGTTATTTCTTCACTGGCTGCTGTAATGGCAGGCTTCACATAGCAGTCCGCTTTCTCCATATCAATGGAATCCTCCAGTTTAGAAACCGCCCCCCTGACGGCTTCTATGGAACGGGCTTCATCTAACGTATTACCCAGCTTCTCCTCTGTAATTCCATAGCTTTTCTCCCCGGCATCATACTCTGCGGGTCTGGCATTAACCGGAGCCATTACGTAACCAGCATCCAGACATCTCAACTGCTTTACCTCTGTCAGCAAAGCATCCTCATCATAAGACAGACAGCCTTCCAATGCATACTCCTGCTTTGCACCCGTAAAAATATCCCACACAGTCTGCTCTTTGATAATATCATACAGAGGCGCATCGGTACCTAGCTTTAAGCCGATCTCACTGCCGCTGATCGTTTCTGTAAAGGTATCCGAAGCATCCTCTCCGGATCTTCTCTGCTTGACCTCCAAAGCATAATTCTGAATGGTTTTTTTCAGGCTGCCCACCTTTTTCCCGGACACATCAATCCCATTGACTTTCGTGCCACGGACAAAATAGTTGCGTACATATCCCTGCGCCACCCCTGCTGTGGCAAGCAGCAAACCCGCTGTCACTCCTACGAATATTGCAATTTTCTTCCAATTCTTCCACATATCTGTCACACCCATTTTCCTATCATTATCCACAATTCATCATGATCTTTCATTTGACTATGGTATCATATCATCTTTTTTATCGGTTATCAATTTTTTCCGGATACATATCATGCCATAACATACGGTCTTTCGCCATTTTCTCATATTCTGTACCCTTTTTCCCATAATTACAGTAGGGATCAATAGAAATTCCGCCTCTTGGCGTGAATTTTCCCCACACCTCTATATATTTCGGATCCATGAGACTGATCAAATCTTTCATAATGATGTTGACGCAATCCTCATGAAAATCTCCGTGATTCCGAAAACTAAACAGATATAATTTCAGCGATTTACTTTCCACCATTCGGACCGAAGGTATGTAGGCAATCGTAATCGTTGCAAAATCCGGTTGTCCGGTAATCGGACACAAACTGGTAAATTCCGGACAATTAAATTTTACAAAATAATCATTGTCGGGATGTTTATTCTCAAAGGTCTCCAAAACCTCTGGCGCATAATCGTCCGGGTAAGAAGTCCCCTGGCTTCCTAATTGTGTTATACTGCTCTCCTGCTCTCTCTGATACATCCTATCCCCTCTTTCTTGTTCTTCTACACCAACGCCGGATCCTTCAGGCCATTGGAATGAAATGCTTTGGCACGGTCGATACAAGTGGCACAAACCCCACACGGTTTTTTCCTGCCCTCATAGCAGCTCCACGTCAACTGATAGGGAACCTGCTGGTTTAATCCCATGCGCACAATCTCTGCTTTTGTCTTGCCGACAAAGGGAGCTTCCATTCTTAACTGTTCCCCACTGCCAACCCAAATCGCGTCAGCCATCGACTGATGAAACTTTTCACTACAATCTGGATATGCATTGCCAGCTGCATCATCTGCATGTGCTCCATAATAAATCACTTCACATTCCCGGGAAAGGGCAATACTCGCAGCGGAAGCCAGAAACAATCCGTTCCGAAACGGAACATAAGTAGACACAGGTTTCCCTTCCGTCTTCTCAAGCTGCTCTGCATAGGTTTCCTGCGGCACCTCCTGTCTGGAATGTTGTAACAGGGAACAATCGCTATGGGCAAAAATATCTGTCAGATCCAGGGTCAGATGTTCCACGCCATAATATTCCGTAATCTGCTTCGCCGCCAGAATTTCCCGATTATGCTTCTGTCCATAGGAAACCGATAGCGCAATTACCTGGTCCTCTCCATATTTCTGGACAGCTAATCCCAGACACGTTGTACTGTCCACTCCACCACTAAATAGTACCAATGCTTTCATCATCCATCCTCCTGTTTCAACCGATACCGTTTCCTGACGCACTCGCAATCCTCATCTGTAATCCTGGATCTTCCCGAAATTTCCCCCGCAGAGTATAGGTTCTGGTCGTAGCTGCCGCTTTTTTAATCCCCCTCGCTGTCATACAGCTATGCGTTCCCTCAAGGATGACCGCAACATCATCATTGCCAAGAATTTCCTGCAGGATTTCTGCAATATCCGCTCCGATCCGCTCCTGTAGCTGCAACCGCTTCCCCACCATATCTGCAATCCTGGCAATCTTACTCAATCCAATGACCCTGCCATGGGGAAGATATGCCACACTGACCTTCATGTCATACATCAAAGCCAAATGGTGCTCACAATAGCTAAAGATATCAATATCCTTAACCAACACCATATCCTGGGTATTCTCAGTAAAATCCATCCGGTCTTCAAATGTCTTATCAAACATAGCGGCAATCTCATGATTGCTGTAGTTCATCCCCTCGAAAACCTCTTCATACATTCTGGCAACCCGGTCGGGTGTGTCACGGAGACCTTCCCGGTCAGGATCATCCCCCAGGGCTTCCAAAATTCCCCTGATATGTTCTCTAATTGCATCCGTATCTATTGCCATTCTGATTCCTCCATTCTAATCTCTATGCAGCAGTCTATGTGTTTCATGCAAGTTGTTTCACACTCCCCGTTTCTCGGGGTCCCAGATATACTTATGCATCTGCAGCTGCAATCTCACATTATTCAGACAATAGGTACGCATAAACGATACAATATGCGCCGGCTCGATCCTGTCAAACACTGCACTGAATATCACATGGCAGCGGTCAGACAGACGATACTTTTCTATTATCTCAGTTGCCCGTGTCAAATCTCTGTCATCGGATACCACAAATTTTACGGTATCCTGTGCTGTAACAGATTCCAAATTATCCAGGCACATCCCTGCTTCCATCCCACTGCCGGGAAGTTTATAGTCCAGGGTAAACACGGGTGGATGCGGCATCTGTCGATACGGAGAAATATCTACACTTCCGTTAGTTTCTATCTCTACCCGCAATGTCTTTTCCTCTGCCAGTCTCCGCAGCAACAGACCAATATTTTCCTGCAAGAGCGGTTCTCCCCCCGTCAATGTTACATTTTTAATACCGGTCTCCAAAATCCTTTGGCAGATCTCCTCCTCTGTCATGCCCTTAGCTGGCGCCACGTCTTCACAGGCCCATGCCGTATCACAGTAGGAACAGTGCAGATTGCAGCCCCGCATCCGCACAAACACCGCCAGTTCCCCGGCACGCATCCCCTCCCCATTAATACTTTCAAAGATTTCCACGACTCTATACTCTGCCATAACTGCCTCTTTCTGCTATTTCCATCGGCGATCCTGTAACTACCACCCTAGATTTCCAATTCCTTACGGTATGTTGCACAGTTATTTGGTGTTTCATAAACCTGCACCTGTGACACCTGATACTGTTTTGCTCTAAAATAGTCAAAAAAATATTTTGCAAAATTTTCTGCTGTTGGCCGGAATGGCAGTTCCAAAAATGGGAATCCCTCCGCTTCCAATGCCCGTCTGGTCTCCGGCAAAATGGAATCCTCCTCAATAATAAGAATGTGATCCATAGAATCCAACAAATGATGCAGATCTTCCTTTAATTCCGCAAAATCCACACACATGCCGGCATGTTGCTGATCCGTCTGCAATTCCTCTGACTCGACGGTTAAAAGCACACGCCACCGGTGCCCATGCAGATTCGCACATTTCCCCGCATATCCCGCCAGAAAATGCGCCGAATCAAAACTATGTTCTGTCGTTAATTGATACATACATTACCTCTTATCTCTCTTTACTAACACCTTCCTACAAAGAAAAAAGCAGACTTCCGTCTGCCCTCCTGCCCTAAGGCAAGGTATGCAGTCCGGGTTTTGTTTATAGACAGGATGGTACCAATGAACTGTCTTTGATCATTTCTGCTCTCAATACACCGCAGGGTTAGATACTAGTCCATCGCAACTAAGCATACACCCTGTTTTTCTTTAGAACGATCTTTCTGCAATGCCGGATCCGCATTGCCCGCTTTCCTGAATATGGTACATAGCTGCGGTTGTTGCTGGCCTCCGTCTGCCCAAACCGGCATTTTGACTGTGATCGTACCACCATACTATAACGTGTGCTATACACCACATTACCGGATATCCGATTTTGCAGACGGCTGGTCTTTCCTTTTGCCGCAAACAATTGTACCAGAATCCCTGATGCATGGATCCCCCTTGTTCGTTCCGCACGGGTAATCAACAGATTTTTCCGCAGGGAGAAACCCACTGAATTCTCCAACAAAACTGCCTCTGCATCCGTTCCCGTTACGGTACATTCCCGCATCCGTATCCTGGAATGAAGTCGGTTCCGGTATTTCTGCTGTTTTATCCCGGCAGCATAAATCCCCCGCCTGCCGTGTACCACACATTTCTCTAATAATATGTTCTGACAGACCTGCCCATTCACACAATTCTCATTAATAACAGATTTCAAGCCTTCTGTCAATAGCGGAACCGCAGGATTTAGCTCAATTGCCGCCATTTCCCAATTCTTCTTTTTTATTCCACTCTTTTTACAGCGTATCTCACAATGCGTCATTGTAACATTCTTGCATGCCGTCAGCTTTATACCGATCTCCGGCATCGACGTCACTACCATCATATCTTCCATCTGAATATTGGAAGCCTGCATAAGGGAAAGTACCGGATATGGTTTCTTTTTATGTTTACTTTTCCAGATACCGCCCTGAATCACAACATTTTCCAGGGAACGATAATCAGGATCTGTCACCTGGTTTTCTAAAATCCCCACACCCTCCCCGGTCTGTACAAAAGTCACACCGGTGGCAATTAACGTCGTATTACTTCCTATTGTAATCCCCTGCTTTAATTTAATCGTGGTTCCTTCTGGAATCATCAAGGTCTTTTCCCGGTCATTTGCCAACAAATAATTTAATGCCTGCGCTTCCCGGGTTCCGTCATCCCCGATCGGCCGATACATCATTTCTTCATCCTCATTATAAGTGGCAATGATCTGATCGTTCCACTGCACGACATCTCCATAATCTGCCGCCATTGCCGTTCTGCTCCCCAAACAGAACAGAGCAGTCAATAACACAATAAAAAAATACTTACTCAATATTCGAGCCATCCTGTATCCCCCAACAATAGCAAAGATCTGCCTCCGCCCGTCCAAAATTTCTGTGTCTCGAGCACAATGCAGACCTTTCTTACATTCCCTCGGTACGCTTGCTATCTTACACCCTCCGCCCGACCAGGTCAAGCAAAAAGAAAACCCTGTCAGAGAATTCTCTTTGACAAGGTTTTCCAATTCTTCCTAATTCGTTTTTCATTTTGAATTTCTGTTCTGAGAGGTTCCCATGAAACACGCCTCAGAAGTATGTCAAGGCATTATCCTTTCACACTACCAAGTGCTACACCCTGAACAATATGCTTTGATAAGATCAGATACACGACAATTACCGGCAAAATTGCAAAAGTCATCATCATATACACCTGACCCATATCAAACTTCAGGAAATCTGCACCACGCAGCTCTGCAATCATGATGGGAAGCGTTTTCTTCTTTGCAGAGGTCAGAAGTAACGCCGGAAGGAAGTAATTATTCCAGCTTGACACAAAAGAGAAAATCGCCTGTACCGCAATCGCCGGCTTCATGATCGGAATCACCATACGATTAAACGTATAGAACTCTCCCGCTCCATCAATTCGAGATGCCTCTATTATCTCTAACGGCAGAGCAGACTCCATATATTGTTTCATATAGAAGAATACGGCTGGTGCCGCAATGCCTGGAACAATCAACGGAATGAAAGAATCCAACATCTTCCAGTCACTCATCTGACGATAGAAACCAAGTGCGGTAACCTGGGTAGGAATCATCATGACTGCCAGGATAAAGGTCAGGATAAATGCCCTGCCCTTAAAACGGTACACATGGAGGGCATAGGCTGTCATTGCAGAAAAGTAAACGCTGAATAACGCTGTCCATCCTGCCACCCACACACTGTTAAACAAACCACTCCATACCGGCTGGGTACTGGACATTAAACTCTTCCAGTTCTTAAATAAGTTCGTCCCCGGTATCGCTGAAAACCCCATCTGGATCTGTCCATGCGTTCTGGAGGTATTGACAAACAATATATAAAACCAAAACAAACAGATCACTGTCACAAATGCTAACACAATGTATGCGATCACACGTCTCGCATGGAGGCCAATGCCACCTTTTACTTCTCTATCCATGACTTAGGACCTCCCTTCTTTTTGTGTAAATGCCTTGAAAACAACCAGGCTCAAAATGCCTGTGACTATGAACAACAGTACAGATAACGCACCACCCATACCATAATTCTTGCTGTACAAGTTCTTATTCAAATACATAATCAAAGTCATCGACGACTCCGCCGTCACACCTAAACTCTTTGCCAATGGTGTCCCTGTTCCATTCGTCAGGATCTGAGGGACATCGAACATCTGCAGGCCACCGATCAGGGAAGTAATCATAACATAGATCAGAATCGGACGAAGCAGAGGAAGGGTAATGCGGAAGAATACCTGCGTCGGCGTAGCACCGTCCACTTCTGCCGCTTCAAACAATCCCGGATCAATTCCCATCATACCTGCCATTAATAAAATAGTAGTATTACCAAACCACATTAGAAAGTTCATCAGGGCAACTAACGTCCTGGTACTCCACACATGTCCTAGAAAATCATATTTTTCATGAATAATTCCCATATGCAGTAACACGGAATTTACAGGACCACTCTTGGTAAACAAAGCGAAGAATAACATCGCAAAAGCGGATGCCATGATCACATTTGGTAAATAGATAACGGTCTTAAAGAAACCAGTCCCCTTCAATTTTAATCTTGTGTCCGAGAACCAAGCACCCAGTAACAAGGACACCAAAATCTGTGGAACAAATCCCATCACCCACATAATTGCGGTATTTTTCAGGTATACCCAGATATATCCATCCTGGAATAAGTGCTGATAGTTCTCCATGCCTATAAAATTCGGTCCGATTTGCACCAGGCCCGAACGATAGTTTTCATAAAAACTGTTATAAACTGTACTAATTAAAGGAATCAATTGAAACGCAATATATACAACAATAAAAGGTATTAAAAATATGTAACCCCAGCGATTATATTTTTCAACTTTTCCTCTTTTTTTCGGAGATGCGCCCATACCGTTCTCCCTCCTTACTAAAAAGTAAAAATGTGCCTGTTTACAAGTGTAAACAGGCACATCCATCTGTCTAATATCCCTATTTACAGCTAATCAATGATTAATGCTTTAATTCTGGATATTTAGTTTCTACTGCCTTGTAGAATGCTGCCAAAGCTTCATCGTATGATACGTTGCCATCGAAATACTCTTTCATAGCAGTCTGAAACTCTTCGTTACATCCCTGATCATACATCGTCAGATTACTCAGATCAATCTTAGATACTCCTTCGTTAAACAAAGGTACTGGATTCTGTCCACCCAGAACCTTGCTGCCGAAGTTCTTATCATCAGCCAAAGAATTAACAACATTCTGATTGTTTACATATTCTGTCTCATCTTTTGCAATTTCCGTCATTACGGTCTCGTCTGCTGTCATGGTCTCAATCATTGTCTTAACCAGTGTCTTGTTGTCGGTACCATTTGCAGCACACAACCATGTACCACCCCAGTAGAAGTTCTGAGGACCCGCACATAATCTCCACTTACCATCTTTTGCCAGATCATATCGAGGCACGCCGTCATCATCTCTGTCTGCCATGGAGAAGTCGAAGAACCAAGATGGTCCAAAGTATGCGAATACATCTCCCTTGCTGTCGAAACCTTTCTGCCACTCAGCCTCCCATAATTTCTCGGTAGTGGTCTGTCCCTTGTCTACCATGTCTTTGGACATATCAACCCATTTCTTGATGTTCTCATCAATGCTGATCTTGCCATTCTCTACCCACTTTGTGGTTACATTGTTAGAGAATACACGGAAAGTATCGTTTGTTGTAGCAGTTACCTTGTATCCGGCATCCTTTAACTTACCTGCTGACTCAGCAAATTTATCCCAGTCAGAGAAATATTCCTGTACTTTTTCAGGATCATCGGAACCAAATACTTGCTTAGCGATATCACTTCTGTAAACCAGACCTGCCGGTGTTCCCTGCCATGAAGATCCCTTCAGAGCCCCTTTGGAATCCCGAACGATATCCTGGGTATACTTAAACTGATTAGCCAAGGTATCCTCAGAAATCCCCAGGTCATTTATCAGATCCAGGGTGTATGCACCTTCGGTATACTTTGCTGCATAATCAGCCTCTACCAGGAACATATCCACCTTGTCGTCTGCGGATGCGTCTGCCTGTTTCAGCAGAGCCTCATCCAAAGCATTCTGATAAGCATTGTCCTGATTTGCTACTGTAACCCAGTTTACCTGGATATCACCGATCTTACCTGTGTTGTCATCCACTTTCTGATAATCCGGATAGTGGTCAACCACACGACTCTTGAACTCCTCGTTCCATACACGGATATTGAATACCTTACCATCATCCGTTGCTACTACTTTTGTCTTCTCGCTGGAACCCTTATCAGAAGACTTGTTTCCGCTGCCGCTGCCACTGTCGCTGTCTTTTCCACCACAACCTGTCAGCATTGTTGCAACCATTGCTGTGCACAAAAGCACACCTAAAAGTTTCTTTCTCATATGAACCCTCCTCATAAAAAGATTTGTTTGTTCCATATCTGCTGTAGATCCAGCAAATACAAAATGCTTAACTAAAACATTTTCGTAATTCATTATACATCATTTTAACAAAATGTACAAGTATTTTTTCAAATATTTATCTTTTTTGTACTATTTTACTACATCGTTCGATAATAGTATCTCTTTTAATACATTTAATATCACTTTTCCCGATCAGCCATACGGATTTCAATGGGATTCCGCATCCCGCAAAACCTTACGATAGGCATTTGCCAGAATATCAATCCGCTGTTCATCCAACGCAGCTCCGACGATCTTCAGCAACTCCGACTGAAGTTGTGGCAATGTATCCAGATACGGATTTTTCTCATATTCCGGAAATAATTCCAAAACCTGCTGCTGCATCGCATAGACAATATCATAAGGAATCTGGTCAAATCGGACAAACAGAATCCGTATGGTATTGATGAAGTACATACGCAGAAAGCGAAATTCTATCCAGTCATGATATCGTTCAAACACACCCCTGCGCTTATATTCCTCAATTTTCATTAATTCTATTACAAGACGGTCCAAATGATGCATGGCATTTTGTTCCATAATCGTAGAACTTTCATTAATCATATAATGATACAGATGTTCATTGATAATATAATAAGAAGAAAGCGCCATCTGCAAAACGGAAGCCCAATAGTTATCTTCATAGCGAAGATCTTCCGGGAAAAACAATCCTTCCTCTGCCTGTAGCAATTCTCTGCGGTAAATCCCGCTCCACACTCCCCCTGTCAATCCTTCCTGTAAAAATAATTCCCGATCAGCCTGGGTACAGATTTTCACAAACCGTTCCCCGTTTTTTTTCCGGTCTGCACGCATTTCAATCTGTCCATCCTGCCGGTCTCTGGTGTAAAGTACAGACACCACATCCGGGTGGAATTGCTCTACCTCGGCATACATTTTGGCATACATGGTTGGATCGACCCAGTCATCACTGTCCACATAACCAATATATTCTGCCGATGCATAACACAGGCCCGTGTTCCTCGCCGCCCCCTGCTTATGATTTTCACTACAACAGATAAGAAGGATACTGTCTGGGTAACGTTCCTCCCATCGTTTCAAACATGCCACAGTACCGTCAGTGGATGCATCATCCACAAAAATCAGTTCCAGATTCTCAATCCCTATCGTCTGGTTCACTAATGATTTCACACACCGGTCTATATAGCGTTCCACATTGTAACAGGGAACAATTACACTGATCTTTTTCTTCTCCATCGTCCTATTTCCTTTCCTTTTTTCTTAACTTCTTGTGAATAGGAGAAATTTCCTATTCGATACCAAGAGTTTTACTATACGAAACGCAAGCGCAAGCCTAATGGCTTGCGCTTGCCAGTTTTTCCTGTCAAAACGTTTCTAATACGCTGCAAAGTACAAGCAGTACTCCTTAATTCATCTGGTCCGGTTGAAAATCTACGGTTCCTAATCCGGCGAAATAGCTGCTAAATACTTTATTTTTCGTATCCGCTTTCCGGCGGATATAGATACGATCTCCATTTTTCACTTTCGTAGACGGCAGCAAGGTTTCTTTTTCTATACCTACTTTCGAAGCAACCTGCGGGGTTACTGAAAGAATTGCCGAAGATGCCACTGGCGCTTTCCCATCCTTGGAGATATAAACTTCAAATTTCTCTGTCGTCAGATTAAATAGACAGACCCCCTGAAATTCCTTGGTATATTGACGATAACGATAGCCCGTCGTAAGAAGCGGATCATCCGGATCTTGTCCAACCCAATTATCATAGATATCAAGATTTACAAGATTTGACGAAGTATTGGTGTCACGTGTGTGCACAACAGGAGCCGCAGTCGGCATTTCAAAGTCTACCCGGCTTGCCCTGGAAGCCGGCTTATTACTAACCGCTTTTACCCGAACTTCTAAGCTGGCCGATGTATTTTTGCCAATTTGTCCAGCAATCTCCGATAAGTTCAGGTATTTCACAGCAGTAGCATCTGCTGCCGCCCATGTCCCCTGTTTGCCACCTGCCGTCACACGGTATTCTGTATTTTTCGGCAGCTTGAATTGATGTCTCGCATAATCTACCGTGATCTTTGGCGCAGAGGCCTGTTTTGCCACACGGAACTTGACCTCTTTTCCCGGGAAACGTCCCACAACATAGGCACGCACCTGCTGGTCATTGGTGTCATAAAGATCCGTCAATGTCGTCAGGGCAGACGCCTGTAATGCCGCTTTTGCATCCGCTACGATACGGAAGTACATGCTAACGCCTCTTACCTGATAATAGGTAAAATCATCCCCTGCATAAGTCTTCCATCCACTGTTACCCACCCGATACTCAAATGTCTTATTCTGGATTGGCACTGGATTCTTTTTGTCTGTAATGTCATTCATGGTTACCTGGTCAGCCACCGCATCATAAGAGGCGGAAACTTTACTTAATATCGCAGGTATCTTGATGGTCACAGGATCTGCAGTTTGATCGCCTTTTACCTGAATATAATTATCTTTGGCACGGTTTAAGGTAGATAGATCAATAGTCACACCAGCAGCCGTATTTTCATAACATTCCCAGGTTGAAGACGTTAAGACTGATTTCTTGTCTATCGTACCATCCACATTCTTTTTCTTAACTGTTTTTATCTTAGGAACATTAAAATAGATTTGTAGATCTGTTTTATCGCTTTGCTTTACCTGTAAACGCTGCGCATCATAGTCTACAGAAATCGCACTGGCTGGAATCGAAGCCGCCTGTACCCCTTTTCCCTGCAACGCTAACATCCCCCATGTGATTCCCAACAGACATGCAAAACACCGAACTATTTTTCTCATAAGCCTCACTCCTTTGTGATATTTTCCATGGTTCCTTTCCCACACAAACGCCCTGAGCCCACTCTTCAAACCGTTATCACTGTATCTCTGCGGTTTCTAATTTTTTCCTCCCCTAGTTTTCTACATAGTAACTAATTAGCAGTTAAAATACAAGTTAAAATTTTTAAAAAGGGCCAAAATAGGAACTTTCCATCACAAAGGATTATTAAAGAAGAATGAATCCCTGATGTCTGACTGCACCAAGACATCCACGTTGACCAAAGTAAATGAAATGAGCTATAATACAGATAAATCAAGGTTGAATATCGGTATATCCGTAAAATTGAAAAACTACATGGCAGAGTTGCAGCATGTAGTGTGAAGGGAAATGATTTATGAAAACAATCAGTATTGGAAATCAGAGTTTTTGCAATTTAAGGGAAAATAAATATTTTTATATTGATAAGACCGATTTTATTCGTGAATGGTGGGAGTCCGGTGACGTCGCAACACTGATTACCCGTCCAAGACGATTAATCCCTATCTCGAACGTGGTATGATGACAGGTGTTACCAGAATTAGTAAAGAATCCATGTTTTCTGGTTTGAATAATCTAAGAGTAATTACAACCACTTCCAACCAATATGAAACTTCCTTTGGCTTTACAGAAGATGATGTATTTGAAACTTTGGATCTCTTTGGCATGAAAGAGAAAAAAGACAAGGTAAAACAATGGTATGATGGATTTACATTCGGGAAATATACCGATATTTATAACCCCTGGTCCATTCTCTCTCTCTTGAGAGAAAGGCAATTCGATACCTATTGGGCGAATACCAGTTCTAATCTTTTGATAGATAAACTGTTACAGCAAGGGAATTCAGAAATTAAAGAAACCATGGAACATTTGTTATTGGGAGAATTATTAGTTACTCAGATTGACGAACAGATTGTGTTTGACCAGTTAGATGATGATGAATCTGCAATATGGAGTTTAATGCTTGCCAGCGGTTATCTCAAAATAATACACAGCGAATTCCCAGCAGACGGTAACTTTCGCTATGAATTAGCTCTTACCAATCAAGAAGTATTATTGATGTTTCAGAAAATGATACGGCGGTGGTTTAAAAATCCAGAAGCAAAATATAAGGATTTTATTAAGGCTTTTTTGAAAAATGATAAAAAGGCTATGAACCATTACATGAATCAAGTTGCAATGCAGACATTCAGTTACTTTGATACGGGAAATAAACCATCTGGAGAATTAGAACCAGAACGTTTTTATCATGGTTTTGTATTGGGTCTAATGGTAGAATTAAATGATAGATATCATATCATTTCCAATAGAGAGAGCGGCTTTGGACGCTATGACGTCATGTTAGAACCAATTGAATTGGGGAATCATAGTATCCCTGCCACAGCATATGTTCTGGAATTTAAAGTATATGATGCAGAAGAAGAACACGGACTGCAGGATACTGTCCGTGCAGCATTACGACAGATTGAAGAAAAGCGATATGATGCAGCCTTGATTGCGAAAGGAATTTCAAAAGACCAAATAAAACACTATGGGTTTGCTTTTCGTGGAAAAAAAGTATTGATTGGATGAAAGACCGAGATATCACTTAGTATTCTCATGGCTTGGCTGCCAAATAAAAGAAACCTCTTATATTCGGCAGTCTGCATAGATTCGTTTGGTCTGTTCCAACCCTTCTTTCAGTGAATAACGGGGACTCCATCCCAGTTTTTCTATTTTTTCTGTGTCCAGAACTGCATGCAGCATCCCAGAAGGCGCCGGTTTTGATTCTGGATCATAGTCGTGTACAACCTTGCAATTTCCACATCTTGCTGCGGTTTCTGCCAATTCCCGAATGGTCGTAATCGAATTTTTATCTGCTACGTTATAAGATTCTCCATCCATTCCATGCAGAAGAATCCAGAACAATCCTTGTACGGCATCTGCAACATAGCAATACGAGCGCTTTTGTATTCCGGTGCTTTTCAAGTGGATATCTTCCGATTGCGTAAGATTGCGAATAAATTGTGCAATTACCTTATTGTCTGATTGTAACATAGTCGGACCATAGATATAACCTAACCGGGCGATCCGTACCGGGACCTGATATTCTGCATGATAACTCTTGCACAGTAGTTCTGCCACACGTTTACTTTCAGGATATCCGGCACGAATATCTTGAAAAGGAATTTTGCCAAAGTCTTCTTCTTTCAAGCTACGGTCGCAGTCAACCTGCCCATAGACTTCCATGGTTGAAGTAAAAAGAACTTGTGCACATTGGTGTTTTTTTGCATATTCCAAAATATTCTGTATCCCGATGACATTCGTTACTATGGTTTCCGAAGGATATTTTGCATAGCTGGCAGGATCCGCATTGCTGGCGGCATGAATTACATAATCTAAATCCAGTTCTGCTTCCAGAGGGGAGCACACATCATATTCCAGGAAATGAATTCCATCGCTTCCATTTGTGATATAGGGAAAACGGCTCTTTAATCTATCCAGCTTGCGGCTTGCTGCATAAACCGTGTACTTTTTATTTAAGAAACGGTTTGCAAATAACAGGGCATCCACCATACAGGAACCAATTAATCCGGTAGCTCCCGTGATCAGGATGCGAAACGATGGAACTGTGAGCACCTGATTAATCCAGTTTAAATCCTGGCGATAAAGTTCATGTTCAAATATCTGCATTTAGATTCCTCTTTCTAATGAAGCCAGACTTCTTTCTGAGAATTCAATAAAGCCTTGAAAATTTCAATGTCTTCAACGGTGGTAAGTTTTATATTTTTTTCCGAGCCAGTTGACATGTATAACTTTCGCCCCAGTTCAATGTACATGGTACAAGATGCTACCGAATTTGTAATCCCCTGTTCCAGAGCTTCCTGATGTGCCTCTTTCAAATCCCCAATAAAAAATGCCTGAGGGGTTTGGGTAACCTTGAGATTATTCCGAGGAATCTGCTCTACGGAAGATACTTCATCGTTTGTTTTTAACATGGCTGCAGTACAAGGTACTACGGTAATGGC
Source organism: uncultured Clostridium sp. (assembly GCA_947644195.1). Lineage (GTDB taxonomy): Bacteria > Bacillota > Clostridia > Lachnospirales > Lachnospiraceae > Butyribacter. Next base: position 80,512 of record CANRZB010000005.1, on the reverse strand, counting down.
ATTGCCATATTTACGGCAGGTTTGAATATTATCTGAAATGATATCAGCGCTTACCATGGGGCGGATAGCATCATGTACTAGCACGATATCATCTTTGTCCGAGTATCTTTTGGCAATATCGTATAAACCATTTCGAATGGAATCCTGACCGTTCTGACCACCGCTGACAATATTTTCCAGTTTTGAAATTCCAAATTGTTTGGCGTAGGCACTTAAAATATCATACCAACCCTCCAGACAGACGACTTCAATGGCATCAATGTTCGGATGGTTTTGAAATGCCTCCAAGGTATAGACAATCACTGGTTTGTCATAAACATGGATAAACTGTTTTGGGATATCCTGATTCATTCTGGCACCAACGCCTCCTGCAATGATTAAGGCTATATTTTTCATAAAGCTTCTCCTTTTTTTCGATAGGCGTGGAAGAAATGATGCGCTACCTGCTGTTCCTTTGGTGGAAGCTGCATATAATCGCCGAAAAACTGCTCCAGATATTGCTTCCATCCAGCCGGTGCCCATACGATTTGATTCTCAAATGGCATTTCCACATGATGTTGAACGGCTTCTTTCGGTACAATTTCCCGATAAAAATTTCTTCCCAATGCATTGGCTGCGTAGTTGCAAGACGAAATCTCATATTTTGTAAGATGCGAGATCAACTTTTTAATATTGCTTCGGCACAGTTCCGGGGAATACAGGGAATTGTAACAATCGGATTCCAGAGAACGGGCTTCGACAATGTAGTCCTTACCTGCCTGACCATCCGGAATCCCGGTAATTGAAAAGATATCAATACTGATACCAGTAGTACCCTGCATCGGAAAGCGATTCATATCCACAACCGTTTCGGTATCTATCATCAGGGAACACTCATCAAAATAATCTAATTCTTCATCAAACATAGAGATCAATTGATAGCGGTTCTCTTTTTTTAGAATCTCAGACAGTTTCTTAATATCACGGATATCCATGATCACATCTATATCATCATCCCATGGAATATAGCCTTTGTGTCGGACGGCGCCTAACAGCGTTCCTCCTATTACAAAATATTCCAAATGATGTTCTAAGCAGATTTGTTTCAAATATTCCAGGATACCGAGCTGGTATTTTCGGATTTCAGAAGAGGTCAGTGGTTGATAACCGTCCCTGTTTTCAAAGGAAAAATCCGACATTAACTCTGGTAAATCAATCACTTTTATAATGTCCTCTCCATAGAGATATCCCATCGTTTCTAATTGCTGGATCATAGCTTCCTGATGAGCCGAAGCAATTAAAATCAGTCGGTCTTTTTGTTTAGGCAACAATAAATTCTCTGGCTTGTGAATTCGAATACCAAATGCCGTTTTGTCTTGACTGGCAGGATCGTTATCAATGATATGTGATACCTGGATGCCTTTCACGCTTAGATAATGGATCAACATGCCACATATCCGGCTGGAACCAAACACAATCCATTCTTTTTTTGAAGAATATTTTTCGACAATGTTATCTAAATTTTGATAAAAAATATGTAATGCTTTTTTGTGACGTCTATATTTCAACATTTCTTCGATCCTCCCAATTACTGTTCTGTATTATGATTTATTGGCCTATGTCAATATCCAAATTTTGGTACAACTACAAATTTTACTTATCTTCTATATGTTCCGACCAACTACAGCCGGTATAATCAACCAGAATATATTTCTTTCCTTTGCTGTCTAACAGCTTGGAAACGGCTGGATACGCCGAAGCAGGTACGACCACAAAAATCACATCATCGTCGATAGAATCCACGATTTCTGGTGACTCAATCGGGATACCATCAAAATACCCTTTACAATGTAAATCAATGGCATGTTCTATCTTCCAATGGGGAAAATATTGATCAATTGCTCGTTTTATTACTTCCGCTTTATTGACTGTGCCCCAAATGACATAACGAGTGGGCTTGTCCTGTCGTATTGGCACCTGTTGCAAATAGTAGCGGATCGTGTCATTTGTCTGAAATCGCTTTCTGTTTTCATAAAAACTGCTAAGATCAAAGATTTCTTTTGATTCCTTCCATTTTTTCTGAATCACAGATTTTAAGGCGTTTTTTATATCCGTTTTTTCCTGTTCATATTCTAAAGGAGCAGGATTCCAATCAATTTTTTGGAAATCATTCCGGGAATACATAGGCAGAAATTTATCAATCCAGGTAAAGCATTCATCAATATTATCCGCAGTAAATATAACAGGAATTCCCATTGCCATACAGGGAGATGCCACATGCAACCGTGAAGTAACAACCAGAGCAGCATGTTCTTGGTAATATTCCATCCGTTTTATTGCATATTCATTGATTCTTTCATGTTCTTCGGTACTTAAAAAAGGGGCACCCGTTGTTCGATTCAAATAATAGATTGCAGATAAACGTTCTATATGTTCTTCTAATTCTTTTGGCACAAAGGGATCTAAGGAATCGGGAGTGTCAACAAATAAAATTTTCCCTCCCTCTGATAATGTAGGTACACGGGCAGACCGTGGAAGCAAAGCAGTGACACAACCGGTAATATATGCTTTTACGCCATTTCTGCGCATATTCTGCATCGTATATTCATCCCGACATCCAATTGGCTGTTGGGAGCGGAAAAAAGCAGCAACTTCTTTTGTCATTGCGGATGCCAGATGATAACTAATGTAGCAAGGAATGATTTTTTCAGAAATGGGATAGACTGTTTGTGGTAAATGAAGCTGGTCGGTTAAATTATTAAAGGAATTCATGATTAAAAAGATATAATTTCCATCATAACTAGATAATTCAAATTTGCTTACGGATTCAATTTCATCGGTCAATTCTAATTCTTCCAGGATTTTCCGCATTGCGTAAGATTGGATGTAATCCCCAATATTCTGCCAATCTCGGCCATCCAAAGCCAAAGGCTGCCTCTCATAGGATAAAATGCCTAATTTCATTTTATATTCTCCAATTCTTTGTTTTGCTAACATCCTTAGGTTTTGAACTTAAAGATAACTATTAGATCTTAAAAAGGAAAAATCATTCTTGAAATCACAATGTATTGCGATTAAAATTTTGCATGGTAAAATAACATATTACATGGGGAGGAAATTATGACTAAAGAAGAAACTAGAACTGTAAAAACTTGGATTGAACATTGGAAAATTAAGCAACGCCCGTATATTAAAGATTCTACGTATGCTACCTATATGAATATTATTTCCAATCATATTCTGCCTTATTTTGGCAAGATGGAACTTCACGAAATTACATTTCAAAAAAATCAGGAATTTATTTGGTTTTTATCACAATATGGCCGCTTAGATAAGAAAGGAGGTCTTTCAACGAAAACAATTAAAGATATCTTAATGTTATGGTTATCTATTTTAAATGATGCATCGAAAGAAAATGGTACAGAAGTCCCTTATGGCAAGTACAAATATCCTGTATCTTCCAAAACAAAGAACATTAAATTTTTAAGTACAGATCAGGAGTATCAAATGATATCCTTTCTCAAAGAGAATATGAATCTGCGAAATCTAGGAATTCTTTTAGCTCTGTCTACCGGCATCCGTATCGGAGAATTATGCGCCCTGCGCTGGGCAGAAATAAATATAGAATCTGGTACTATTACTATCCGAAAAACATTACAGAGAATCTATATGAAAAATGGGAACCAGGGAATATCAAAAGTAATTATATCAACACCAAAATCAGAAAAATCCGTTCGGATCATTCCTGTTTCCCGAAAAATGCTTCAAATACTCAGAAAATATCAAAAGGAGAAAGAAACCTATTTCCTTACCGGGATGGAAGATAAATTTTTAGAACCCGGAGTTTATCGTGAATATTATAATCATCTAATGAATAAACACGGTATGCTTTACGTATCTTTTCATGGTCTTCGGCATACCTTTGCCACACGTTGTATTGAAGCGGGATGCGACTATAAAACGTTAAGTGAAATATTAGGACATGCCGATGTGGGAACTACAATGCGTTTATATATCCATAGTGATATGAATAAAAAAAGGGATTATATAGAAAAAATGCAATCATTGAATAATTTGTAATGTTGTTGTAAAATAATGCCGATATAATAATATCCTTAAGTTCAAAACTTAAGGATAACTACTGTGTATGTGTATATTTCGATAAAACATTTTAGCTGAAATAATGATAACAACAAGATAACAACAAGTATGGACTGATCATCCATTTGTTATTTTATAAAAAAACAAGATAACTTTGAAAGGAGACATTATGAAACTTTGTACCAGATTTTTTGAACATGCATATATCAATCCGAGAGGAGATGTCCGTATCTGTAGTTGGAATAACGTCGTGATTGGCAATTTGCTGACCGATACGATGGAGGATATCTGGCAAAGCGACCAGCGTAAAAAACTGCTGGAAGGCCTGCTCCGGGGAGAGCGTTTTGAATGTAGGGAGGGTGAATGTCCCCACTGTATTAATGATGAATTAGTTGAGATGTCTGAAGAAGAAATACGGGAAATGTGGGAAAAAAGTAAGTTTCCTCTGGAATTGAACTGCGCTTTCGATTACCGTTGCAATCACGTCTGTCCTTCCTGCCGGCATGAGATTTATGTACCCAGCAAGGAATACATAGACAACATGAAAACCATTGCCGGTCGTTTAGGAGAAATATTACCAAAAGCAAAACACATTTTTCTGAGCGGTTCGGGAGACCTTTTTGCCAACCCGGAAACTATGCATATGTTAGAACATCTAAAACCAGAAAACCCGGAATTTCATATGAATATTGAGACAAATGACACCTTGTTTAAGGATAACTGGTCACGCATCAGCCATTTAGCCCAGTATATCAAAGGGATCACAATTACGGTAAACAGCTATGACAGGCGCACCTATGCCTATCTGGCGGGAAAAGATAACTTGGAAATCTTAAAAGAGAATCTGGCATTTATTTCTGAACTGAAAGAAAAATATGGCTTTGAAATCAAAATAACGATGGTAGTTCAGGATAGCAACTTTCGGCAAATACCTGAATTTATTGACACCAGTCTAAATACCTACCATGCTGATACCGTAATATTGCGGCCGGTATTCATGTGGTTCCAAATCAGTAGATTAGAATGGTGGTACAAAAACGTTCAAAATCCAGCACATATTTACCATCAGGAATATTTAGAAATAATGAAAGATCCGATTTGTTCTGATCCAAGGGTAGTTCATTGGGGAACCCGGGATGAAAAAGAATCCGTAACTCTTCAGGATATTATGCAAGAACAAAATTAGCTGCATTTCTTCTAAATACAAATACTCACATAAAAGGAGAAGAACATGAAGAAAATTTTGGTAACCCAAAGTTCAATGCCCCCGTTTGAAGAATATATCGAAATGATACGTCCATTATGGGACAGTCACTGGTTGACGAATATGGGGGATTATCATAAAGAATTGGAACGGCAATTGACAGAATATTTTGACGTAGATTATGTTTCTTTAACAGTCAATGGTCATATGGCGTTAGAGCTGGCAATCCAGTCCATGGGATTTCCAGAAAATTCAGAAGTTATTACCACTCCCTATACTTTTATATCCACAACACATGCCATTTTAAGAAATAAGCTGAAACCGGTATTTTGCGATATTAAAGAAGATTTTACGATTGATGAGTCCAAAATAGAGGAATTAATTACCGAAAAGACAGTGGCAATTATTCCAGTCCATGTTTATGGCAATATTTGTAATGTGGATCGTATCAAAGAAATAGCATTTAAATATGATCTGAAAGTAATTTATGATGCAGCCCATGCTTTTGGCGAAACCTATCGTGGTAATAGTGTAGCTACTTTTGGCGATATCTCTGTCTTTAGCTTTCACGCTACCAAAGTTTTCCATTCCATCGAAGGTGGTGCTGTTTGTTGCATGAATAAAGAACACTGGGACCGCCTATATAACTTAAAAAATTTCGGTATTCGCTCCCAGGAATTAGTTGTATCTGTAGGTGCAAATGCTAAAATGAATGAATTTCAGGCCGCAATGGGTTTGTGCAATCTGAAATATCTCCCAGACAACATACAAAAACGGAAAAAAATTGTTACATTATATCAAGAGAAATTAGACGGATCTCCTCATATACAGCTAAATACATATTCAAATGATTTGCAGCCCAATTATGCCTATTTTCCAGTTTTATTTTCATCGGAAACCCTTCGGGAGCATATCTTTTATGTATTAAAAGAAAAAAACATTTATACTCGCAAATACTTTTATCCGATCACAGCGGATGAAGTATGTTTCAGGAATAAATATCGAAAAATCCCATTGGATCACGCCAGAGATTATTCCAAACGTATTTTAATACTACCATTATACCCTGAGCTGGATCCAAAGGATGCCAGACAAATTGCAGAGATAATACTGATGGAACTCGATAAGGTTCCCATTAAAGCATCCTGAACGCTATTAATATTTAGTCATAAACAGCATGTATAACTATTTGACGACAAAAAAGGAGAATCTAACATGAATACCAATATAAATGAGGAAATTCTGGTAACTGTGAGCATGACGGTATATAACCACGAGGAATATATTGAACACGCAATTCAAAGCGTTCTAATGCAAAAAGTTAATTTTAAATATGAATTTTTAATTGGCGAGGATTGTTCTACAGATCAGTCCTATGAAATATGTCAAAAACTGGCAGGTAATAATCCCAACAAAATCCATTTGATTCACCGGGAGAAAAATATTGGAGCCAAAAAAAACCTAACGGAACTATGGTTAATAAGCCAAGGTAAATATCTGATTCATTTGGAGGGAGATGATTACTGGACAGACGAAAACAAACTACAAAAACAAGTAGATTTTTTAGAAAGCCATCCAGATTATATTGCATGCGGTCACAAATTCCATGTAGTAGACCGTTATGAAAAGGAATATTATGACAGAGATTTTGAAATTCAATTTCTCCAAGATAATCCTTATGATGTTAAAGATTTTGAACATGGATTGATGTTGTCGCATCTAAACACCCTGCTATTTCGAAACTTTATCAGAGATAAGAGCATAAATTGGGATTTCTGGTTGAACCGTCCAGACTATGCTCATTTTACAGGAGATACAACGTTAACTATGTTGCTGGTTTCCCATGGAAAGATGTATTGTCTGAGTGACTATATGAGTTGTTATCGAAAAGTAACGGATTCTGATAGCACTAGTCATAGTGCATTACAAGAATACAACAATACCAGGGATTTAAAATTTCGGGGAGAAAGATATCTGGAAGATCTCTTTGGAGATCGGATTGATTTTAGCCAACGGAAAAAAAATATTTTTGCTTCTGCAGTATTTAAATGGTATCGGGATAGAAACCACAAAAATTTCACGGTAGTTAGGGAGATCATTAAGGAAAGTGGTCACCCAATTCTATATTTCTTATCTTTTATTTATTTGGTTTCAGCCAGAGGGATCTTAAACATTTTAGGAAAAAAAGAACAAAGAGTTTCTTTTTGACAAGAAATGTTTTACAAGAAAAACCAAAAAAAGTTTACATCCTAAGAAATACTTCATGATTAGTATAAGGAGATCGACATGAATGAAAAGCGTACAGAAAATTTTCGCAGAAATGAAGATTTAGAATGGTTGCTAAAAGACATCAATAGCTTATTGGCAGAACCAGAACAAAAAATTGCAGTTCCGGACAAACAGAACTTTCCTGTCATTTTTGTAGTCGGTGCTTTGCGTTCCGGCACTACTTTAATGACACAATGGATTGCCTCCACCGGAGAAATAGCCTATCCTTCCAATATGCTATCTCGATTTTATCAAGCTCCTATCATTGGTGCAAAAATTCAAAGACTATTAACAGACCAAAAATATAATTTTCGTAATGAAATATTAGATTTTACATCATCGCAAAATTTCCAATCCAACAATGGAAAAACACAGGGAGCATTATCTCCAAATGAATTTTGGTATTTTTGGAGAAGATTTATTAAATTCCCAGATGATATAGATTATCTCCCAGATGAAGAACTCATGAATAAATCTGATTGGAAAACTATGAAAAAAGAATTGATTGGTATGATGGATGTTTTTGAAAAACCTTTTTCCTTAAAAGGAATGATTTGTAATTATAATATTAAATTTTTAAATCAGATCTTTGATAAGGCAATATTTATTTATGTTAAAAGAAATCCTTATACTAACATGGAATCTATTTTAAAAGCAAGGGAACGTCAATCAGGTAACATTAATGACTGGTATAGTTTTCACATACCAGAGTATACACATCTGATAAAAATATCCGACCCCATAATACAGGTTGCCGGACAAGTTTACCATATTAATCAAGCAATACAAAACGGTTTAGAGAACATTGAAGAAAATAGAAAAATAATAGTACCGTATGAAGATTTTTGTGATAATCCTAAAAAATATTATGAACAGTTAACCGAAAAACTTTTCTCACAAGGTTGCAAAATTAGTCGAGAATACTATGGAGAAACTCGTTTTTCTATTACAAGAACAGAGGTAGACCCACACTTCATTTCCTGTTATGAAAAATATGTTGAAGAATATGAAAACAGAAATTAGAAAAAACAAAAACAGAAAATATTGAGTATTGAGAAAATGCAATCTATATGGAGGTTTATAATGAAAATTGGTATAATGCAGCCATATTTTTTTCCATACATTGGCTATTGGCAATTGCTTAATCTGGTTGATGAATATGTCATTTTTGACGATGTGAACTATATCAAACGGGGATGGATTAACCGAAATAATATCCTGCTAAATGGGCAAGCAAAAATGATAAATATACATATCAAAAATGCCAGTCAGAACCGTTTGATAAAAGAGACACAATTGTCACAAACAAAGGAAGACACCAGGAAACTATTGGCGACACTAACGCAAGCGTATCGGAAAGCACCCTATTTTGAATCTGTATACCACATGCTGGAAACATCATTAGACTATCAAGAAACAAGCCTAACTGATTATTTGGCATATCAGATTAAAACGGTAAAAAACTACTTAGGAATCCAAACAACTCTGCTTAATTCCTCCGACATAAAAAAGGAGGAACATAAAGGAGAGTCCAAAATTCTCGATATATGCCGGATCAGGGGAGCAGACTGTTACATAAATGCAATCGGTGGAATCAAACTATACGACCCTCAAAATTTCAAAGATCAAAAGATACGATTACAGTTTTTAAAAACAGATGACATCATTTATCAGCAATATAAAGAAGATTTTGTACCAAATCTTTCAATTATAGATGTATTGATGTTTAACTCTGTAGAAGAGGTTAAAGAACTATTACAAAAATACACATTAATAGAACCTTAGAATTCCCTATGAATAGACATACTACATCTAATACTGCCTACTTATGCGAACACTCACACCACTGTAACCACCTACATATCCTATTAGCAACAGGTGATTTTACTTTTCTACCATTCTCCACACCAATGGTTCTCCCGCCTCAATATCTTCTGAAGCTACCGCCCCTAAAATCTGTTCATAATATTTCGTGTGCAGACCGTTCGCGGGGCGTATGCTTCGGACATTGTCCGTTGTAAATACTTCCCCTTTTTTCACATCTCGCACTACAAACAGAGATCTCGAATGTTGTCTGGAATTCTCCTGTTTCTCTGTGAGTTGATAGGTTCTCTCTCCCAACGCCTTCTCAATCAAGCGAATTTGATCTACCATCTCCCGAAATTCCTCTGGTTCCATGGAAAAAGCCGCATCTGCACCACCATCCTCCCTGGATAAAGTAAGATGTTTTTCCACTATTTTAGCGCCCATGGCTACTGCGCCAATCGCTACCGTCTGTCCCAAAGTATGGTCAGACAATCCACTGATACAGTGGAAATCTTCCGCCAGCATTGGAATCGAATGAAGATTAATATCCTCATACGGTGACGGATATGCCGTCGTACATTTCAGCAAAGCTACCTGATCATTCCCTGCCTCCAGGCAAGTTTTCAGAGCCAGATCAATATCCTCCTGATGTGCAATCCCGGTAGAAATAATCACAGGTTTCCCGGTTGCCGCTGTCTGGCGGATCAACGGAATATCGGTAATTTCAAAAGATGCAATCTTGTATGCCGGCATCTGCATTTCTTCCATAAAATCCACTGCTGTGGAATCAAACGGCGAAGAAAAGCAGACCAATCCCATCTCTTCGGCAATTTTCTTTAATTCTGGCTGCCACTCCCATGGTGTATACGCCTGCTGATACAATTTATGCAGGGTTGTCCCGTCCCAAATGGTTCCCTGTGTAATCTGAAAATAGGATTTCTCAGAATCCAGCGTAATGGTATCTGGGGTATATGTCTGTAGCTTGATAGCATCTGCTCCCGCCTGTTTCGCTGCCTCAATAATCTTTACCGCCCGATCAAAATCCATCAAATGATTGGCAGACATTTCTGCAATGATAAAACAGGGATGTTGCTCCCCAATCTGATAATCTCCAATCTGTATCTCTGTCCTCATTCGCACTCACTCCAATCTCTGTCTGACAATACCTGGTCCAGGGTTTCCAGGGCAAATGTAATATCTTTTTTCTCTATCAAATAATCCGGGAGGAATCGTAACGTCCGTCCCCCATTGGTTCCCTGGATCATAACGCCCCGGCACATCATTTCCGTATAAATCTGGTGATAGATGTTTCGGTAATTCTGTACTCCCTCAAAATATAGTTCCGCTCCCAGCATCAGACCCTTGCCCCTCGGTTGAAGGATGTGAGGATTTCTACCTGCCAATTCCTGTAAGCGAAGTAAAAAGAATTCTCCAGTCTCTTTTACCCGGTCTAACACCTGATTTCTTTCTATATATTCCACACCTGCATTCACAATACTGGCGGCAAATGCATCGTTCTGATGGGAGCTGTAATGCGTCATGGCAAACCCACACTCTGGAACCAATTCCTCCCGAAACAGCACCATAGAGACCGGATATCCCTGCCCAATCCCCTTGGCAAGGATTGCCATATCCGGCACCACACCCAACTGCTCATAGGCAAACCAGGTACCCAACCTCCCAAATCCGGTCTGACTCTCATCAAAGACCAGTAATAGTCCATTTTCATCACAGATTCGGCGAACCTGTTGAAAATACCAGGCGTCCGGGTACTGCATCCCCCCTACGGAAACCACCGGTTCCATCAAAACCAGTGCCACCTTGTCACAAACTCTTTTTACCAACTGTTCCAACTGCTCTACCAACTGTTCCAGCTTGCCCCTGCTGGCAAAAGTATCCGGCACTGGAACAGCATAAACCCGCTCCACGGATGGCATCGCAAACTTTCCTGCAAAAGTAACGCTCTGCGTTCCCAGCGTCAAGCCATGATATCCCTGATCAAAACAGATCACACCGTCTTTTTTACGGATATGTTTTCCATATCGGATCGCAAATTCCACTCCTTCCGCACCGGTACTTAATAAGATACTATATGCTTTCATCGCTCCACTGATTCGATGTATATGTTCTGCACAGGTCAGAACCGGCGCAGAAACGATATTGGATCCCGTATGGGATAGCTTCGTCATAGACTGCCCCACGGCATCCAGGATCTCCTCATTGCAATGTCCCAGTACCGTACAAAACTGGCCCGAATTCAAATCCAAATAAGCCTTTCCCTCCGTGTCATATACATAACTTCCTTTCCCCTGCTCCATCACAGCCGGTTCAAAGGATATGATTGGCAACAAATAATGATTCATCTCTCTCCTCCACAATTCCATACAGGCATCCTGTTAAACTCTCAAATCATCCCAGTTTTTATGCAAAAGATTTTCCTGCAAAAACCTGTTTTAACAGTAGTTCACGCTCCTGCAGCAGATCAGCCCGGTTCTTCCCCTCCAGAATATAGTATCCGCGCTCCATCAGCGTATGTCCATCTTTTATTTCCGATATGACTCCCGGTTCCAAACGACAATCATACTGTAACAGACGTGATCCAAACTGCCGCTGGATATCAGCAGCATCCGGTACTTGTTTCAACAGGCACGGTTCACTGTCAAAATACCCGATCAACAAAGGACGAACCTCTGATGGTTCGCACAGTTCCGTGTATCTTTCCTCCACATAATCAATATATCGGTCTACCATGGACACTCCTGTAGCTAACGGCGTAAAAACATTATGTAAGCGATGTCCCGACGGTCTGCCGGATAACTCGATCAGCATCGGTTTTCCCTCATGCCACATCAAATCACAATGTAATAGACAGTGATTAATCTCAAGCGTTTGGATGACCTGCTGTAAATAATTGGTAATCCGATCATACATCGGATGTTCCGACTGACGATCCACTGCTAGATAGCCAACGCACTGCCGATATGGAGGTGGAGTTAACAATTTTTCCCGAATTAAATAGAGCGATATTTTTCCGTCAAACACAGCCGCATCTACCCCATATTCTATTCCAGGAAATACCGTTTCTAACACCAAATCCTCGCCAACAGTTCCCCCAAGATACGTTCTTACTTCTGACGCGGACTGCACCAGCTCCACTGCCCGACTGCCGGAACCATATCTGGGTTTTATTACCATCCTGGTTCCTTGTTCACTGCTTCCTCTTTCCTGTGTAAATAACGCCTCCGCCCGGCTTACTGCCTCTGAGATAGAACACCCCTGTTCCAAAAGAAGGCAATGTCCGTCCCGCAATCCATATTCGGACAGTTTTTGATGAAATTTATATTTATCGGTGCAATATTCTGCGGCTCTGGCAGATATCCCCCTTAACCCATAAAAATCGTTGACTTCTCCGGCTGATGTCAAATACCGCCCGATCGGAACCGGTAATACCAGGGAGGGTTTGTGATCCAAACGTTCCCAGATCTGGCTAGCGTCCCGAATATCTGCCACTACCGCCTGATCTGCATGGGAAAGTCCCTCTGCCTGTGAATTACCGTCAAATGCAATTACATAGTATCCCCGTTTCCTGGCAATGCCAATGGCGTAGACGGATTCCGAACTTGCCCCGATTACAATTGCTGTTTTCATGTTCTCTCCTCATTTTTTTCTTTTCCATTTATCCGCAATTCTTCACTGGCCAAATCTATCTCGTCATTCCAGCTTATCCCAAAACCTCCAGCATCTACTTTCACTTGTTGAAAAAGACCGTTTATTGTTTTAAGATTATTAAATACATCCCATTTTGAAAATAATGGCTTTATATCATATTCTGTTTTAACCCCGTCTGTAAATAACACAGATAAGATGTAATTATCTTTTGGCTCTACACTTCGTACTCGGTAAAACATTGTCAGACCTCCTATGGACAACAGTCATTGAATTATTCTAATGGTGGCAATTCTACAAAATTTTGAGTCTTCCAAATTTCAAGTAGTGCATCACGATTTTTTTCGGTCCACTCTTCCACCATTTTTAATGCTCTTCTATTCCCAGTTTATTAAGTTATTTACAGTTTAATGTATGTAAGAAAATTTTTCAATATAAACGACCCATAATAATTCAAAAACAAAGAGGCAAAGATCTTCCCAAGTGGGATGATCTTTACCTCTTTTACAATGCAACGAATTACATTGTGAAGGAATAATCATAATGAAATTAAGAAAACTTAATTATGATTATTTACCTGCCATTTCCTGCTCCTGACGCTTGATCATACGACGTACCATTTCGCCACCCACGGATCCATTCTGAGCAGAAGTCAGGTCACCGTTATAACCATTTCTTAAAGGCACACCCAACTCACCAGCTACTTCCATTTTGAACTTGTCCATAGCTTCCTTAGCCTGTGGAACTTCCATCTGAGAACTATTCTTGCTTGTCATGTCTCTTTTCCTCCTTAAATATTGTACGGCTGATTTGATTCTCTGTACTTCCATACATGAGATTGATATCAGTCCGTGATTTGATAAGCTCCGTTTGGCGCTTATCATGGTATTAGTATGGCACGGCTGTAAGAAAATATGTTGGAATTTTTTAGGAAAAAGAACAGCTCCTAACATAGCAGTAATAACTTCAGATAGAAAAAAACAGACTGCAACTTCAATCACGAAATTACAGTCTGCTCATATCTATAAGAATCTATTAGAATTCTACAAATTTACCCTCTGCGTTATCATTAATGACATAATATGCCTTACGCTCAGATGGATCAATGTATACACGCAAAGACTTAATGGCTCCCACTCTATGTCCCTCAGACCGATATACTTCGTGAATCTGCTCTACGATTTTCTCTGTCTGGAACTGATCTCCACCAAACTCAATAAATACTTCCTGAATTTTTTCAACAGGCTTCTTTGCTGGCTTTCTGCCCGGCTTCTTAGCGGTTGCAGAATTCTTTGTTCCCGGTTTTCTGCCTGGTTTCTTTTTCGTTACAGTCTCTTTTACTTCCGTTTTAACCTCTGCTTTTTTTGCTGCTGGCTCTGCAGTCTCTTTCTTTGCTGCTACTGCTGCCTTCACATCCTCTTTCTTCGCTGCTACAGCCTTTGCTGCTGCGGTAACGGCTTCTTTTGCTGTTGTCGTTGCTTTTGTTTCGGTTTGCTTCTTCGCCATCTTAATTCTCCTTTACATCTGATCTCAATCAGAAAACCTTTTGAATATTTTTAACCACTTACAATGGCAGTTTATCCCTTTTGTTCTTATTTTGCAATGGTATTTTTTAAATTTTGGTACAAATGTACAAAAATAATTAAAATTAGACAAAAAAATATTCAAATTGCATTATAAAAAAGAGAACTTCTTTATTTCATTTTTGGTTTGAAAATCAACGATGCAATATAACCAAAAATTAACGCCGCAGAAACACCCACTGCACATGCAGTAAATCCACCCTTAAATAAACCAATAAATCCCTCAGAATCTATGGCCTCTTTTACCCCTTTAAATAATACATTGCCAAATCCCAACAAGGGTACCGTCGCACCTGCACCTGCCCATTTTGCAAAGGGTTCATAGATCCCAACAGCCCCAAGCACCGCTCCGCTGCAAACTAACAATACCATAATCCTGCCCGGTAACAACGTGGTATGATCCATTAAAATCTGCACTGCGACACAGATTAATCCACCTACCAAAAATGCTAAAAAATAATTCATTTTTTCTCTCCTTTTCCTTTCTTTCCAACAACACTAATTTTTTTCATATCTTTCTCTAATTTTCTCCGAATCTGCGCTTGATTTAATCTGTCATTTATGCAGGAACTATTCTGTTTGACCGAATCGTAAGATGAAAATAAAGAAAGTAAAAAGCATCTATTTAGACGACACATGCTCTAACAGGACGGCATGTGCAATGCCTGGAATACTATTTCCTTCATTAAAACTAACGACAGATAACAGGGCCCCCGTCGGTACAAAAAGTACCCGTTTCCATTCTCCCTTCGCTAACTTCTGAAGAATAAATCCAGCCAGCATGACAGCGCTGCATCCACATCCACTGCCGCCTGCCTGTACCTGCTGCTCCTCATCATAGATTTCGATGCCGCAGTCCATATATTGTTTGCGAATATCATATCCCTTGGCATCCAGAAGATCAATTAATATATCCTTTCCAACCTTTCCCAAATCCCCTGTAATAATTTTGTCGTAGTCCTGTGGTTTGGTCTGAAAATCCGAGAAATGAACAGCAATGGCATCTCCGGCCGCCGGAGCCATACATGCCCCCATATTCATGGTATCCTTAATTCCATAATCCAGGATCTTCCCTGTGGTAATGCCTTTGACGACTACCTGGCTTTTCGTCTTTTCCCGGCCTGCCGCTGATAAAACCACGCCGCCGCTGCCAGTAACCGTCCAGGTAGCTGCCTTGGGCCTCTGGTTACTATAGGCCAACGGAAACCGAAACTGTTTCTCCGCACTGGCAAAATGGCTGGAAGTCAATGCCAGAACATGATCAGCATAACCACCGTCAATCATCATCGCTGCCAGACTAATGGATTCCCCCATCGTAGAACACGCCCCGTACACCCCAAAAAATGGTTTCTGCAAGGTCATCAAACCAAAGGAAGACGCCATTAACTGCCCCAGCAAATCTCCGGCTACCAGATAGCGGATATCTTCCTGGGATAATCCTGATTTGCTGATCGCAAGTTTCGCCGCCCTCTCCTGTAAATTTCCTTCTGCCTCCTCCCAGGTTTCCCCACCTGCTTTCGGATCCTCCTCTATGATATCAAAATAACTTCCATAGGGACCTTCACCCTCTTTCTGCCCTACAATGGAAGCATGTCCGCTGATGACTGGCGGATTTGCAAATTTTACACTCTGTTTTCCCTGCTGTTTTTGCTCCATCAAAATAGCCTCCTTTATCGAATCTTATGATTACTATTACTATTGCCAAAATAAGTCAGACTATACCAACAAAACAGCAGCCGCCAAACACAATTTTGTTTAACGGCTGCTGTTCTATCAACGCTTAAATAGGATTACAGGATATCTTCCAGAGAATCTTCTTCCTCACCAATATCTATTTTTTTAATTTTGCGCCGGTAAAAGATATCATAGAACACCGGAACAATGAATAACGTCATCAAGGTAGCATAGGCCAGACCACCTATCGTAACGATCGCCATGCCTCGGGACATTGCTGCTGTACTGCTCTGGCTCAGCGCCATCGTAGACATCGCCAGAATCGTCGTCAGGGCTGTCATCAAAATCGGACGCATACGAGTCTGCCCCGCTTCTACCAATGCATCCCGTTTCTCGGCACCATCCAGGCGCAACTGATTCACATAATCGACAAACACAATACCATTGTTTACCACAACACCGGCTAACACCAGGAATCCCATCATTGACATCACAGATAATTGTTCTCCAGTGATCAACAAGGCAATCAATCCACCAGTAAATGCCAACGGCAAAGTCAGTAAAACAATGAATGGAGACATCAGTCCCTGGAATTGCGCTACCATTATCAGATAGATTAATATGATTGCCAATCCAATCATTTGCAACATGCTGACCATCATTTCCTCATTGGTCTCGGTCTCTCCGGCAAACTCAATATCATATCCATCCGGCGTTTCATATTTGTCAAACTGTTTTTTCAGATCACGGCTGAGCAACGTCACATTTTCCCCTTCTTTTGGCACTGCCGTTACTGAGATATAATGCGACAGATTTTCACGGTTGAGGGAAAGCAACGCATTTCCCTCACTCATCTTTGCAAATTCCTTTAATTTATGCTTCTCGGTCTTTGTCTCTCCCTTGTCGTTTGTCTTCGTTGTCTCAAACTCGAAGTCCATCAGATTCTCGGTATCTAAGGTGTCCCGCTCATCGACGATCTTTACATCGTAATCCTCTTCGTCCACCGTCAGGGTCGTAGATTCCTGGTCCGTTTTGAGCTTCGCTGAAAGTTCCTGGAATACCTGTGCGACCGTCAGATTATGTTTCATCGCCTTATCCTTATCTACGGTCAAAATAATCTCCTTATCCCCGTCTTCCTGACCATTGGAGATTTCCTCAAACTTTCCGGTATCTTCAATCATCTTCATGACATCCTCGCTGATCTCCACGAGATGCTCGACATCTTTTCCATAGATTTTAATTTCTAAGCCACTGCCCATCATACTGGACATATCCATATTGGACTCTGATACCATATAATCTTCCAGATCACTTTTTTCAAGAATATCTTCTATCTTGGATGCAATCTTCTTATTATCATTGGCATATTCTTCCTTTAACAATACCATAACACTATAATCTTTGGACTGCTCCTGGTTTCCTGTCATCATGGTAGTGTTGCCGCCCATCATTGCTCCGACAATATCAACACCCTCGATCTCCTCCACCTGCTTTGCGATCTTATCCGACAGGGCATAATCTTCCTCCTTCGTCGATTCCGGCTGGATAGAATAGGTAAAGGACAACTGTTCACTTCCCATCTCCGGCACAAAGACAACGCCGAGCTGGAATACTTTCCATATGGAAAACACTAACAATACTACCGCCAGTACAATCGGCACAACTTTAAAGCGCAGGCAGAAACGAAGTACCTTTTCATAACCACGCACAAAAGCATTAAAAATCCGGTGCTTCCGTTTCGCTGGTTTCCGCAGCACACTTGATCCCATGGTAGGTACCACGGTCAAAGCTACCACCAGACTGGCCGACAGACTGTATGCAATCGTCAGACACATATCCTGCATGATTTGTCTGGTAATTCCATCCGTAAATACAATCGGTAAAAAGACACAGATCGTTGTCAACGTAGAAGAAAAAATCGCACCTGCCACCTGACGGGCACCCATGACGGCCGCTTTTGCCGCCGATACCCCTTTATTGCGCAATCGGTAGATGTTCTCCACCACCACGATCGAGTTATCCACCAGCATACCAATTCCCAATGCCAGACCGGACAGGGAGATAATATTTAACGTAATGTTGGTAAAATACATCAATACTATAGCAAACAGCACACTCAAAGGAATACTGAACGCCACAACAACCGTCGGCCGCACATCCTGCAAGAAAATAAACAGTACTATAATCGCTAATAGCGCTCCCCACAATAAATTGGAAACGACAGAATCTACGATCAGCTCAATATAATCTCCCTGATCCATCAAATTCGTAAACCGCAGTCCCTTATATTCTTTCGACATCTCTTCCATCGCTTTATTACAAGCTTTGGATACGGTAGATGTCCCTGCTGTACTGGATTTTGAAATACTGAGCAGTACCGCATCATTCCCGTTAATCTTGGCGTAAGAATCTTCACTGTTATTTACTATATTAATATCTGCTACGTCTTCTAAGCGAACATTTCCAATATCATCAATGTGACAGAGCAGCGTTTCTTTCATCGCATCCACGCTGTCATATTCATCACCTACTTTGATCAAATACTGTGTCTGATCCTGGTTAATATAACCGGCAGGCATCGAAAAGTTTTCTGCCGTCAGAATACCGGACAGGGATTCCATCGTCAGCAGCTTATCCAGATTCGCATTTTCCAGGGCAGTTTTCTTCGAAGTCTTGAAGGAATCCCTGGCCTCATCCAACTGTGTCTCACTGCTCTTGATCGCCGATTCTGCCGCTGATAACTGGGCGTTTCCAGATCCAAAAGCAGCGGCTGCGGTAATCTTTCCAGCCTCCACAGTTTCATACTGCTTCTCCGCCTTGCCAATCGTTTTGTTGACCTGTTTTACAACCGCTTTTGCCGTTGCAATCTCCACCTTAAGATTTGCCAGTTCCGTATCAATCTGAGGAATCCGCACCTCAACAATATCGTACAGAGACTTCAAGTTCTTAGCCGTCATGCTCTTAGCTGCTTCCGCCTGACCCTGCTGCTCCAATAACTTTTTGTATGCCTCCAGTTTTTCAGGATGGTCGATCGCATCCTTTACACTCTCCGGCAGTGTTGCAAGCTGAGCGTCTGTCTGCTGCTTCGTCAGCGTATGAGCCTGCTCCTCCGCTGCTGTTTTCAGAGAATTTCCCATCTCTCCCAGCTGCTGCAAATAAGTATTTACATTATCTTTCGTCACAGTAACACCCGGCGCCGCTGTATTCATTGCAGATTGCACCATCGTCACAAGCATCTGGTTATATATCTCTTTATAAATGGCTTGATAGGCTGCGCCGTCTTTCTCGAACGTTGCACGAACTGCCTGGAATCCCTTATTCATCTGCTGATAAGAGGTTTCGATCTTATTATCCTTATATGCTTTCTTTTCTGTCTGCAATGCAGTCCTACTGGCTTTCAGGCTGGCAAGCTGAGACTCATATGCTGCCTTTGTCGCCAGTGCCTGGTTCATCATCTTGGTAAATTTCGCCATCTCGGTAGTCTGTTTCTTCTGCTGATCCGATAAATTATCTTTCTGATCCTGGATCTCTGACTGCCCGTCTTTCAGCTTTTTTTCCGCTTTATCAATCTTTTTCCTGGCCTTTGCCAGGGATTTATTAGTCTTTTCTAAAATCCGCTCATTGATGTCGTCAATCTTATCCTGGTTTAATACTACCTCGACAGACTCCTCAATCATACCAAGGGAGTTGACGCTTGCCACACCATCTTCCCGCTCCAGAATTGGAATAATATTTTCATCAATAAACTTAGATAATTCTACGCCCTCCATCTTATCATAATCGACGCTGGCCATAACCGTAGCCATCATGTCCATGGAGACCTCCATCACCATAGGCGTCCCAGCACTATCCGGCAAGTCTAACTGATTGACGGCCGAAGTAACCTTGACCATTGCCGCATCCATATTGGTATCATCCTGGAACTCTAAATATACCATACTAGAATTTTCAGAAGAGGTACTGAGGACATTTTTCACGCCGTTGACCGTTCCCACCTGATTCTCCATGGGTTCTGTAATATCTGCTTCCACTTTTTCAGGAGAAGCGCCTGCATAAGTCGTCAAAACCAACATATACGGCAGATTCATATGAGGCAGTAAATCGGTTGTCATACGGGAATAACTGACACCGCCCAAGACTAACACGATAATAATGCCTACCAGAACCACAAAGGGCTTCTTTACACTAAATTTAATCATGATTCCTTTCCTTCCATTGCTGAACTGATTACTAAGATGGTAAAATAATATCTACCTATTCACAAAAACATACTAATTCTAGCAGAAGATCCAGCCTTTGTCATCCATTCTACCACTGATTTAAGAATAATTAATAAAAATTAAGAATGTAGATTTGCCACGAAAGCCCTCTGCTGCCACTTCCTGTCAAAGTGGCAGCGGAAGACAATAGAAGCACAATGCACCTATTACATTAAAATTCTATGCTATGAAAGATCATATTGCAGACTGATTTGGTTGCCCTGAACAGACACTTTCGTCATCGCTCCATTGACCATCGGCATCATCGGCGGCAAGTGTCCAAGATCCGCATCCATAATGATCGGCACTCCGTAGGAATCCAGAATTCCGGTTACCGCCTGGTACGAATCCAGGCCAAATTCTTCGCTCCCAAAGCACATTGGCCTGCCAATCAGAAATCCCCGGACATGCCGGAACCAGTCAGCATGGGAAAGCTGCCACAACGCCCTGCGGATGGATAGAGGCCCCAGATCACATGCCTCCAGATACCAGACAATCCCATCCTCTCGATATCGGTCTGCAAATGCCGCAACTTGATCATATTTCGTACCTACCAAATTCCCCAGGCAATCCAGGCATCCACCGAGCAGCCTGCCTCGCATCACGATACTTTCCACATCGGGAACTTTCTTTAATATCCGTGGTTCTGTCACATGATAAGGTTCTAGCGGATGTTCTTCATCCTTCCAAGAATCTTTCTCCCAAAGCGGATACCCCTCTACCCAGTCCCGTTTTCCGGTCAGGATATCATAGGCATCCTGTAATGCCGGATGCCATGGATTCATTCCAAAAGCCGGCGCACAGGGCCCATACAGCGACATGGTATCACAGAGCGTTGTCAACAGAAAGGTCAGATTCGTATTGTCAGAATATCCCAAAAACCACTTTGGCCTTTCCATCGCCAGTTTCTCAAAATCTATATAATCTAACACTTCACACATCAATTCCCCACCGCCACAGGACAACAGCAGCTCCGGTTCTGGATCGGCAAAAAAGGCATTGAGCTCTTCCCCACATTTATCCGGGGTATTGCTGATCCCAATGCCACTTCCCTCATAACAGTTCGGTCCCAATTTACAACCATGTCCCAATCTTTGGAACGTTTCCTGTGCTGCCATAAAGCCACTGCGGTAAGGCTCAATATTGCAGCCAAACGCCGGCGCCACAAATCCAATCGTCCCATTTTTACTCAAAAATTCCGGTCTTCTCATCCTGGTTTCCATACAAATAATCTCCTTTATATCTCCAAAATTCCTACTTCACTCTCTCCATTTCTTTCATGTAATCAGTCAAGAGTTCATTTTCCCCTATCACTTCTTGTCAGCCATCCATCTTCCGATTCCTTAGGCCCAGACCCCTCCCAGGATTCTCCACAAATCCGGTCATAATAACGATACATCTGCTGTACGGTATTTTCTAAGATAAAATAATGCCTGATATACGGAACCAATAATACCAGCAGCATCAATTCCAGTCCAAAAAATGGGATCGAAGGTTTGAGTGCACAGATTCCAAAAACTCCCACCGTCATCAGCGCAAACAACACGGTAACGATCAGATGGATCAATCTTTCATGCTGAAAAAATCCAATCTGAACCAATATTTTTTTGCAGAGAAGATCCCGTTCCTCGAAAGTCATCTTTTCTGCCTGCACCGTTTTTAAGTATTTGGCATACGCCAGGATTCTTTTTTCCATGGTATCCTCCTGTCTGTTTCTCTTTTTTCTTGTTCCTGTATTCAACACAAATACCGTTCAAAAGCTTTCTCAAAGAGTATAACACATTTTTCTGCTTTACGTCCCGTGAGCAAGAAAATTTTTTGATTTGTCGAACAACAAGAATATTTTTCTAAAAAAGGTACATAATGCAGGTAAGGTACTTCCGTTATTTGACGTCACTATTGAATTGGAGCAAAATTCAAACTTGCATCCGATTTTTCAGATGACAAACAATGAAATGAAAAAAGGAGGCGTTACGATGCAGAGGAATAAAATATGGCTCGTACTCATGGTGTTCGGCATCATGTTAATTACCACAGTCTGCTATCTGACTTTGCGGGGCAACAGCCACAAGCAATACGCAGACGGAGAAATTGTACAGATCATCAATCCGGCAGAACCCGATTTTACCTGGGTAAAAATGAGATGGAAATAGCGTATTGCATAAGAAAATGAAATGTAGGACGCAATATGGGGGAATGTATGAAAGAAGGAAATGTATATTTAAAACTGGAACAAAGTGTTCAGGTATCAAATAAGCGAATCACCTTAGAGGATATCGCAGAAATCTATGCCTGGGACTATACAGTAACCAAAGAACTGGGTCAAATCGTCGTACTGACTGTCAAGGGCGACAAAAATGAAAAAAATGTCATCTCTGCATTAAAACTCATCAATTTAATGCAAAAGGAGTTTCCGGGAATCAATATCGACCATATCGGGGAACCGGATCTGATCGTAGAATACCGCATGCCTGTACCGGAAAACAAACTGGTGGAAGGAATCAAACTGATTGTTTTATCACTCATCGTCTTTTTCGGTTCTGCCTTTACCATTATGACATTCAACACTGACGTCAGTGTGGGGGAAGTGTTTGATCTGGTCTACGAACTGGTAATGCAGAAACCGAACACGAATGGGTCTGTTCTGGAAGTTGCATACAGTCTTGGCATCCCCATCGGTATTCTGGGATTCTATAACCATTTCAAAGTCAGAAAGGCCAAAGAGGATCCTACCCCGATTCATGTAGAGATGCGCAACTATGAAGAAGAGATGAACAAAGCAATTATTTTAGATGCTTCCAGAGAGGGGAGTGAACTCAAATGAATATCCTGTTAGCTATCATTGGATTTTCCAGCGGCGTTGCCGTAGCAAGTGGTGTATTTGCACTGATATCCATACTTGGCGTTATCCCACGCCTCTGTGACCGCATGGGTTATGCCTCCAAGTCTTACCTTATGGAAACTCTAATTGCCCTGGGCGGCACCGTTGGGGGCATTATCACAGTATTCCATATCAGTATACCCGTTGGCATATGGATTCTGGCCGTATTTGGATTATTTGCCGGAATTTATATCGGAGCACTGGCCATGGCTCTGGCCGAAGAAATTCGTGTGATACCAATTGTCTGCCAGCGGACCAGGCTCAAAATAGGTATCGCCATCCTCATCACCGCCGTGGCCTTGGGAAAAGGATTCGGCACTTTTTATCAATTATATCTCATGGGAGGACAAAGCTAATGAATGAAAAAGACAGCACCAACCCTAATATGGAACAGATCCTCGGGGAAAAAGACCCGACACAGCAAAAAGAACTCTATAATGATTATGTGAGCAATATGACCCCCAAGAATAATTCTTGGATGAACTGTCTGAAAGCCTTTCTGGTGGGCGGCCTCATCTGTCTGATCGGCGAGTGCTTCAATCAATGGTATCAATTTCTTGGGAATGAACAGGAACTGGCTAGCTTTTACGGCACCATGACATTAATTGGACTGAGTATCCTTTTAACAGGACTCAATATCTATCCAAAACTAGGACAGTTCGGAGGTGCCGGCAGCATTGTTCCGATTACCGGATTTGCCAATTCCGTGGTCTCTCCTGCCATCGAATTCCAGACGGAAGGCCAGGTGTTTGGAATCGGCTGCAAAATCTTTACCATTGCCGGCCCGGTAATTCTCTATGGGATCTTTAGCTCCTGGCTTCTTGGGTTTATTTACTGGATCCTGAAAATCTGGGGATGGATCTAACAGGCATCCATTCCGGCATCCCGACGCATCCCCATGAGTATTTTCTTTTCCAGACGGCTGACCTGCACCTGACTGATCCCCATTATTTTCGCCACTTCCGTCTGGGTCATATCCTCAAAATACCGATATTCAATCAACTGCCGTTCCCGTTCCCCCAGTCCCTGGATCAACTGATGTAAGAGCATATGATCCAGCAATTTTTCTTTCTCTGGATCGGAACCTCGGAAGGTTCCCCGGTCCGACTTCCCGGTCAGATAACCTATCCCACTTCCGGGACTTTGTACCACCTGATCCACCAGAGGAATCTCTTTGCCGTCTTCCTCACCAATCGTGCGGTCTATGGTACCCACTTCCCGGTTCGCTTCCATTGCAAGCACAATATCCCCCGGATCCAATTCCGTATAAGCCGCAATTTCGTCAATGGATGCAGACCTTCCATATTGCTGCCTCAATTCTTCCTCTGCCTTGCTGATCTTCCAGCCATTTTCCTTGAGTGTCCTGCTGACTTTAATCATCCCGTCGTCCCTTAGAAACCGTTTGATCTGCCCTGTGATCATCGGCACGGCATAGGTAGAAAACTTTACTTGAAAACTCAGATCAAAGTGATCAATTGCTTTGATTAGTCCAATACATCCAATCTGAAAGATATCTTCTTTCTCATACCCTCTCCCAGAAAAACGCTTGACAATATTCCACACCAGACCAATGTTTTCTTCCACCAACTGGTTTCTGGCTTCCTGATCACCTGCCCGGGCTTTCTTGAGCAACTCCATTGTCTCCATCTTTACTGTCTCCATGCATATTTCATTTTGAACGGAAGCGCATCAGGACTGTGCAATCCGTTTGCTCATCACTACCCGGGTTCCCTGACCTGGTTCGGAAAATACTTCCAGATCATCCATAAATGCTTCCATAAACGCAAACCCCATGCCGGAACGTTCCCATTCCGGCTTTGTCGTATACAAAGGTTCCATCGCCTGTTCAATATCCGCAATTCCAATCCCATGATCCTGAATAATAACCTCCACCTGGTTCCCCACAATGGTGCACTCCATCTCCACCTCTCCTTCCCTGCCGCCATATCCGTGTATAATACTGTTGGTTACCGCTTCAGATACCGCAGTCTTGATGTCTGCCAATTCCTCCAAAGTAGGATTTAATCTGGTTACATAAGCTGCAATTACGGTTCTGGCAAACGCCTCATTTCTTGAATCACTCTCAAATATTATCTTCATGTCAATACTCCATTCCTTTCCACCAATCTGATCCTTATATGAAAATACCCATATTCCGACTTCCAGCCTATAGCTTGTCCACAGCTTCTTCCGGCGTATCGTATCGCTCTATAATCTGATATAACCCCGATATCCGAAAGATCCTGTCCACATTTTCTCCCACATGGGTCACAGCTACCTTGCCTCCCAGAAACAGCACCTTTTTGTACCGGCCCATAATGAGGCCAATTCCTGAACTATCCATAAAATCTACATCCTCAAAGTCAAAGATCAGATGCCTCGCATTTCCCGCCTGGATCATCCGGTCCGCCTTTTCCCGCAACTTCGTGACGGTATGGTGATCCAGGTCTGATGTGATATAGATTACCAGACACTGTTCCCATAATTCACAATGTACCTGTTCTTCCCTGCATTTCGTCTTCATAATATCTCCTCATCCTCCAATCTAAATTTCTCAATAAAAATACCCTGTTCCATAAAATATCTGCCAGAAATAATACGTATTCTCTGACAAATATCCTTTGGAACAGGGTATCTGACATTTTCTCTGTTATGTGATCCGATTTATTCACCCAGCTCACGCAAACGACGCTTTGCCTCGCCAACCCGCGGAGAATCTGGATAATCCTCTATTATCTGATTATAATACTCTTTCGCCTTTTCTGCCTCTGACTGCTGCTGATAACAGCGTCCCAGAAAATAAATAGCATCCGTATTCGCTTTATCATATTGCAATGACTTTTCTAACAATTCCATTGCCTTCTCATAGTCTTTCTGCCCAGCGTATTCTCCCTCTCCGTTATAGGCATCCCTGCCATCTTCAAAAAATGCTTTGGATGCCTCCCCAAACGTTTCATCCTTTACTTTTTTATAAAATTCCTGGGCTACCTCGCTGGAGAGCTGATCTTTCTTGATCTTGGAGAGCTTCTCTGCCGCTGCCTCCTTTTCTCCCGCCTGAAAACTTTGATACGCATCCAGCAGGGCGTCATAATTTTCCTGGACAGATGTCAGGTCATTACGGTCTCCCCCCTGTAATTTTTCCAGTTCTTCGGTCAGTTCATCGACCCGTGCCTGCAACGTTTCCTTTTGATTGGTCAACGTTGACACATCTCCGTCAGCGGACGCCTGATTCTCACTATACTGCTGAAATTTTTTATTTGCCTCCGACGTTGCATTAGACCGGACATGTGGAATCACAAGGAAATACATTACCGCCAGACCGATAATCACACCTATCATAACATTGACCACTGGCATAATCGAAGGACGCTCCTCCTTGTATGGCGTAATAACCTTATATGCATCCTCCTCCACCTTAGGCAGTGTTGATGCTTTTCTAGCATTTTCCTGCTCCAGCTTGACCGCTTTGACTGCCGGGTCTGACTTATTCTTCATATCAGATAATTCCCGCAGATACCGCAGTGTCGTGGTATTCGTTACATCAATCTTGGCCACTTGCTTCATGAGCCGATATGCCCGGGCACGATCCTCCCTGGTGCCATTTTTCATATACAAAAGAGCTAACAACTGACTGGCGCGTATAAATTTAGGATTGAGGCTAACCACTTTTTTTAACTGGATAATTGCCATATCGTCGTCCCCATACTTAGCGGACTGCAATGCTGCATTATATTTCTTAATTGTCTGATTATACTGCTCAAATTTACTGGGATTGGACTGTACCTCACGAATATATTGCTCTGCATCATTTTCCTTTTGCTGAAAATGCTTGCTCAATACCCATTCGCTCAAAGCAGCCACAATCTCTCCCTCTTCATAATAGATGAGGCCCAGCAAATTTCTGGCATTCGTATTTAATTTATTAAATTGCAGGCTCTCCTTGAGAGAACGGATCGCTCCCGAAAGATCCCGCACTTCTGCCTGACTGAGCGCATAATTATAATATTGGTTCGACAGACTGACTGTTCTGCGGTACGCCCGGAGTTCCTGCCCGCAATTATCGCACCGATTCTTCGCAAATGCTACGGCTGCATTACATCTAGGACAATTCATGATTTGCACCAAGCCTCTATAACAAAAACCTGTATTGCCATGAGGCACAAACACCAAGGGTAAAAGGATTGTGTTTGCATTGTATCCTTTCCTTTTTTTTCTCTCTTACCCGTTTCCACCTATGGAACTGTTCAGAAATAGTCTAACACATATCCTGTGTAATTTTGTAGAACAGCTCCTACGCTTTCGAATCTCTTGCGATTTCTTCTAGTTTACTGCTCAATATCGTCTGCAGCAAATCGGTTACATCCGTTGTGTTATTCCCATGAATCGCATCCTCCGCCTGTTCTACATCCAGACTCGGCTGAAACTTGGCTAATTCTGCTTCAAAATCCATCTTACACTACCTCCTGTTATTTTTGGGTCTCTATCATTCGCAAAACTCGACATCATGAAGGTACAGATACCGGGCAAATTCTGCGAATATTCTGTCTTCTCAGGCCTCCTCGATATGATATACAATAATTCCTGAACCTCTTCTGGCGTATTCCACATGGTTCTCATCTTCTGTGAGGATCTTTTTCATTCCATTGATGGAAATTACCGTTCCCGGATATACAACTTTATCAATCGTAACCTTTGCTTCATTCGCTTTCGTATAAATCTCTAACAGCTCTTTACGCTGTTTCTCCAAGGTATTGATCTGGCTGTCCTTCTCAATCTTTGCACGCATCAGCTTGATCCGTTTTTGGGAAAGATCTTTATCTTCCGTCTTGGCAATCAAATCATCCACGGTTGCCAACGCTCTGACGATCTTTGCCATTTCTTCTTCCGCCACTTTTTTCTGCGTTTCACAATGCGTCAATTTCGGCAATATTTCACCCTCTACTCCAGCAAAAATCCGGTTCTCTACCTCTGCGGTATTTCCAATAATCGTCGCACGAATCTGATGGGTCGCACGAATCTCTCCCGCAACAATGATACCAAACTTTCCCGATACCGTGACATCGTTTCCAGCCGATACAACACTGTTCATAATCGCATTGGCATTGACATCTCCGCCTGCAATGATCTTCGTCCGTTCAAAAAATTTCCCACTCACATCACCGCCTGCCTCGATGAGCCCCCGCTCATTTCCCTGCATTCCATTTTTGAGTATGACATCCTTATCCGCTTTTAAGGTAGCGGATTCCACATAGCCGTCCACAATAATAGACCCTCTTTCGGAAATCAGGGTAACTCCAGTCAGGACATTTCCCCTGACATGAATATCATTACGGTAGGTAATATCACCTGTCGTATTCGACACATCATCCTTGATATATAATTCCTGTTCAATGGATACCCTGCCATCCTGATATGTAATCTTGCCACCATATTTGGCTACATAGGTACAGCCATCCTCCAATGCTTTGAATCCTCTACCGGCTAGCTTGGCAATGTTTTTCCCTTTGGATGCCACAATTAATTTTCCAAATACATCCACTCCATCCTTGGATTCCTGGGCAGGATGATAAATCGCAATCACAGCCCCCTCCTCCACGGATGGAATATCGCCATACATGGAATAGTCAACCGAACCGTCTGCCAAAATTTTCGGCTTGTCATCGCGTTCCGTTTCAAACTTAAATTCATACCAGCCATCCACGCCGGGAACAGGGCGGATACCTTCCGCAACTTTTATTGTCTCTCCAAACTTCTTCTGTTCGATCACATCATGGATTACATCCTCTATAATGCCAGATGTTACCCCTGCCTCCTTAAGACGAGCTTTTACCAATGATACGGTATAACTATCCTCCTCATCCTGCAGGCATAAATACGCTTCCAAACCATCTTCCGAAAAAGTAATCGCAATTCCATCCATTGGTTCCATGGTTTCATTCGATGCTGTTTTTTCCATAATTTATCTCCCTTCCCAACTAAATCGAAACTTAAGACAACTGTGGAAATATGGTTGAATATAGTATATAGGACTTTTTCTCATATTGCAAGACAGAGAGTTACTATTTATGAAGATTCCCCGTTGTATCGTTACTATTCACCCTGAATTTCTGATAAGTCACAGAAATTCAGGTCTGAAAAAGTGCACTGTGAATAGTAGTATTGCATCCTTAAGCATTATTTTTCATATGCTGCCAGTTCTTCTTCCACTTTGCTCATCATGCTCTCATATTTTGCTAATTTCTCTCGTTCCTCCGCTATTTTTTGTTCCGGGGCCTTACTCATAAATTTTTCATTGCCAAGCATACCACGCACCCGTTTTAGCTCTCCTTCTAACCGCTTTTTCTCCTTTGTCAGACGTTCCTTTTCTTTTTCCAGATCCACCAGGTCAGAAATCGGCATATAAATCACAGCCTTGTCAATCACAACAGAAACTGCATTTTCTTCTATGCCAGCTTTGTCCGTCTGTACTAAGACATCGGATGCAGAAATCAAATGGAAATACGTGCCTCTCAGATCTTCCAGGCGTTTTGCCATTTCTGCATCATCTGCCACAAGATAAACCTTTGCCTTGCGGGACGGCTGTACATTCATTTCACTACGGATATTTCGGATGCCACGGATCAGGTTTTTCGCCATTTCTAGGTCTGCTTCCGCATTCGGGTCATGCCATTTCTCCTGATATTCCGGCCATGCGGAGATCATGATGGATTCCTCCTCCGACTGCAGCGTACAGAATATTTCTTCCGTGATAAACGGCATATATGGATGAAGCAACTTCAGCGAATCAATCAATACTTTCTTTAATGTCCAGAACGCCGCATTAGCGGAAACCGGATTTTCCTCCTTGGCATAAAGACGAGGTTTGACAATCTCAATATACCAATCGCAGAATTCCGTCCAGATAAAATCATAAATCTTCTGTACCGCAACGCCCAGTTCGTATTTCTCCATATTCTCAGTAATTTCCCGCGCTACCGTATTCATGGCAGACAGGATAAAACGATCTGCTGTCTCTAACTCACCTGCGTTTGGTTCTGTAATCGTTGCATCCCCCAGATTCATCATGATAAATCGAGAAGCATTCCACACTTTATTGGCAAAATTCCGGCTTGCCTCCACACGCTCCCAGTAGAAACGCATGTCATTGCCAGGTGCATTATTTGTAACGAGGGTAAAACGTAGGGCATCTGCACCATATTTTTCAATCACTTCCAAAGGATCAATCCCGTTGCCCAGCGATTTACTCATCTTGCGTCCCTGAGAATCCCTGACTAAACCGTGGATCAGTATGGTATGAAATGGCACCTCCCCCGTATGCTCCAGACCGGAAAACATCATACGAATTACCCAAAAGAGAATGATATCATATCCGGTAACCAGGGTACTGGTCGGGTAGAAATAATCCATCTCCTCTGTTTTCTCCGGCCATCCCAGGGTAGAAAACGGCCACAATGCAGAACTGAACCAGGTATCCAGGGTATCAGGATCCTGCCGCATCTCTCTACCACAATGTGGACACGAACAGGTATTTTCCTTGGTTACTACAATTTCCCCACAATCATCACAGTAAAACGCCGGAATCCGATGTCCCCACCAGAGCTGGCGGGAAATACACCAGTCGCGGATTCCCTCCAGCCAATGATAATAAGTTTTATCAAAATGTGGAGGAACAAACTTGGTTTCGCCATTCCGAACTGCATCAATCGCTGGTTTTGCCAGCTTCTCCATCGCTACAAACCACTGTTTGGAAACCCTTGGCTCCACCGTGGTATGACAGCGATAACAGGTTCCTACGTTATGCTCATGATCTTCCGTCTTTAATAATGCGCCCTCAGCCTCCAGATCTTTCACAATAGCCTTTCGCGCTTCATAACGGTCCATTCCGGCATATTTCGGATAATCCTCAACGATTTTAGCATCCTCTGTCAAAACATTGATTACCGGCAGATCATGGCGTAATCCTACCTCAAAGTCGTTCGGGTCATGTGCCGGGGTAATCTTAACCACACCAGTACCAAATTCCATGTCAACATAGTCATCAGCGACAATCGGAATCTGACGGTGTACAAGAGGTAGATCCAGTGTTTTCCCAACCATATCTTTATAACGGTCATCCTTGGGATTAACCGCCACTGCGGTATCTCCCAATAATGTTTCCGGCCGAGTAGTTGCCAGATCAATGTAACCGGTTCCATCTGTAGTTTTGTAGCGCAGATGCCAGAAATGCCCTGCCTGATCCTCATACTCTACTTCCGCATCCGAAATGGAAGTCAGACAGGTCGGACACCAGTTAATGATCCGCTCACCGCGGTAGATCAGATCTTTATTGTATAATTTGACAAATACTTCTTTGACAGCCTTGTTGCATCCCTCATCCATCGTAAAACGTTCCCTGTCCCAGTCACAGGAGGAGCCCATCTTCTTGAGCTGTTCTACGATACGTCCGCCATACTGTTTCTTCCAGTCCCAAACATGTTCCAAAAACTTTTCTCGGCCAATGTCTTCCTTGGAAATTCCTTCTTCCCGCAATTTCTCAACTACTTTTACCTCCGTCGCAATGGAAGCATGATCCGTTCCCGGCAGCCATAAAGCCTCATATCCCTGCATCCGCTTAAAACGGATGAGAATATCCTGTAGAGTATTATCGAGGGCATGTCCCATATGCAGCTGTCCCGTAATATTGGGAGGCGGCATCACAATGGTAAAGGGCTTCTTATCACGATTTACTTCTGCGTGAAAATATTTTTTTTCCATCCATTTGTCATATGTCCTCTTTTCAATCCCCGCCGGGTCATACGTCTTGTTTAATTCTTTCGCCATACTCGTTTTCTCCTTTTTCTTTCTATATTCTATCCTACCCCAGAAAACCTATCGTAACTCAGAGACAAAGCGTAAACCAGTGGTTTACGCTGCAAGAAATCCTTCGGATTTCTATGTCACATATTACATTACGAACCATTTCCTTTCATAGAACAAAGAGTTGCGCTATGCGAAACTCTAGTGTGCGAACGGATGGTACATCAATATCCTTCCTATTCGACAAAAAACGCCCTTTGCAATTACTGCAAAGGGCGAATTAACGCGGTACCACCTTTGATCTCAGCGAACAGGATTTCCATTCACTAACTCATGCATTGATAACGGAATGACCCGATGATTCCTACTGACATATTCAGAACCACAACTCCAAAGCTACCTTCCACTCTGCACGGTTCCAAGTGGTCTTTCAGCCGATGAACCACTCTCTCTGACGAAGTTTACAGAATGTACTCCTCTTTTTCCACGTCTTTTTCTATTTGAGATTCCTCTCTCACTTCCGATAATGCGAATTCTGTGTTCTTAATCTCCTTTTATCCCACAATTCTGCGGGCACATACTGGTGTACGATAGTTCATATTTGATATCTTAATACCATCCGTCGGGTTGCTGGCATGGACTACCTGACCACCACCGATATACAATGCGACATGACCGATGCTTCCACCATTCTTGTAGAAGATCAAATCTCCCGGCTGTACACTGGATAGGCTGACTTTCCTACCACAGTTCGCCTGTGCTGCGGAACTATGCGGCAGGCTGTAACCAAACTGCAGATAAACACTCATGGTAAAACCAGAGCAATCCGTACCATTCGTCAGGCTGGAACCACCATACCGGTATGAATTTCCAACAAATTTCTGTGCGTAGGAAGCAATTGCTGAACCACTTCCGCCGGAAGCGGTTACACTGCCACCGGAGCTGCTGCTACGGCTAGAGCTGCTGGAACTCTTCTGGCTCGAAGAACTTCTACTGCTGCTAGAACTGCTGCTTTTCCGTGAGCTGGAACTGCTACTTCTGCTACTACTTCCAGAACTGCTGCTATGGCTAGAGCTGCTGGAACTACTTTGACTAGAACTACTGCTGCTGGATGACTGAGACTGCTGTGCTGCTGCCTGCTCTGCAGCCAGAGCTGCCAGACGTTCCCGCTCTGCCTGAGCTGCTGCTGCCTTTCTGCGCTCCTCAGCCCGTTCCTCTTCAATAGAAATGGCTTTCTTAAATTTGGCATGCAGATTCACAAATTCTTTTGCCACATACCCCTTATCTCCATCAATAGATATTTTTACCCAATCTTTTCCGATCTTAACCACTTCAAAAGACTCATCCTCCGGGATCTGTGTCAAAATCGTACAAGTGGTATTCGGCTGCTTACGAACATTTAATGTAATGGTTCCCGGTTTTACTTTTGCATAATATGTACCATACTTATTGGCTAATTTCTCTGCCTTGGCACCGGTAGCCAGATATTCTGATTTGATATATCCTGTGACACTGCCGGATTCCATCTTGGTCCAGCCATCTTTCTCTTCCAAGATTTTGGCCGCAGAACCTTCGTATAATTTACCTAAAATCTTTCCTTTGGTAGAAGGTGTCTTTCGGATATTGACATAATCACCCGCGATGGATAACGCTGTTGTCTGGAACTGCTTTGCAACCTGTGGCGTTGGTTCCGGTGTAGCCGGTGCCGGTGCTGCCGGAGCAGCAGGTGCATCCGTCACTGCTGGAGCCTGGGTTACTGCCGCAGCAGCTCCCGTTGCAGAATCTGCAATCTCCTCAATCTCTCCATGATTATCCATATAATATTTATCCAGGGATAACGAAATCCCTGCCATCTCTTTTTCCTTACACAGGGTTGCTGCGGTCAGGTTCGGCGCCAAAGGGCAGCAGCCTACCGATAGTGCCAGGGCACTAACGCATCCCACCGTGATCTTTACCCAATATGTCTTTCTCATAAAAACCTCCATAGCTTTATCTGTATGTTCTTCCAGGACTTTTATCTATCCTGTCTTCTCATCTCCATGGAATCCAACCGATCCCATCAGATATATTACATAAATTGTTACAAAATTATTAAATTTCATATAGCATTATAACAATCGTATTTTACTTTGTCAATAGCCCATTTCACATAAAAGCTAAGAAAAATGACGGATTTTTAGGAAAATTTTAACAAACGGCATCCTCTCCCATCGTTCCATTCTTATTCTACTGTACTAGTGTATCGAACATAACAAAAGAGAATACTCTGCCAGCAACAACAGGATATTCTCTCTTTAAAATGTTACAAAGTCTTTAAATAAATGAAATATTTATTGATTTTTTTCGGCTACCGCCTCAATCTCGATCGCCACATCCTTGGGAAGACGTGCCACCTGTACACAAGATCTAGCAGGATATGGTTCCTGGAAATGCTTTGCATATACCTCGTTAATGGTTCCAAAATCATCCATATTGCTGATGAATACTACCGTTTTAACCACTTTATTGATGGAAGAACCCGCCTCTGCGAGCAACGCCTCCAGATTAGAAATCGCCTGCTCTGCCTGCGCCTCTACACTGCCTGTTACCAGTTCCCCGGTAGCCGGATTAATCGGGATCATACCTGAAGTATAGATCATTCCGTTACATTCTACCGCCTGGGAATATGGCCCGATCGCTGCCGGTGCCTTATCTGTGCTAATTACATTTGCCATTTGTCTTTTCCTCCTTCTACACGTTCCAACATGCCACCACGGGCAGCACAAATTTTTTAAAAACGTGTGATTCCTTTGCCTTTTCACTATAACCCTTCTGGCTGATTTTTACAAGAACCCAAATTGCCTGTGTTTCTTTCGTTCTTATTAGCGCTGCTGGGGTTGATTTCTGATGATTAGATCCTATCGGCGTATCTGATTGACAGGCACAATTGTTTCTGTAGCGCTGTTATATCGGTATACAGACCAATACCTCCCGCTGCCCTCCGGTACATGGAAGGTATATCTTTTCATCCCCTCCGTTCCCTGCAGATATAAACAGACAGATGCATTGCTGGCAGAAAGTGTTCCACTTCCATAATAATGATGAATATAATAATCAAAAATTCCCGGTTTTGTTCCATGCAGAGTTATGGTTTCCGGCCCATAACCGGATACATTATCTACATCTAACTGACATACTAAGCTCCCATTGCAATATCCCATCTTATTGTAGAAACTCACATGTTCACTCTCCCCATTGGAAAAATCACATTCCATATGAGAATCTAAATCATTTGGATGTAACCCCCAGGTCAAAACAGTTCTTAAATACGCATCCTCCATTTCAGGGGAAACAACTCCGTCCTGATCCATAATCGTTTTATTTCCCAGAATTTTTATCTCAAAATAAGACATTGCATATTCATCCGATGGATCAACAACTTCTACCGTATAATTTCCCGCTGGTAGATTCTGTACCTGATACTTTCCGTTCGCATCTGTCATTGTTTTCATGATAACACCTGTTTCAATATTATGAATCCCCCTTCTTATCTTTAATTCAATATTTCCCACTCCCTTTGCTGTTGTTGCACTTTTAACCACTCCTGATGCCGCCCCTTTACCATCTTGCTCTTTTGCTATTAATTCCACAGTACTACAGTAAATAATGTTTTGAAGTTCCGAATCACTTTCCGTTAGATACATTTTTTCAGAAAGATATCCATTTTTGGAAAATGTCACAATGCCTTCTTCAAAATCTTCCAGATCAATTTCATATTGACCTTTCGTTCCGGTAATCCCTTCTGTTGCTTCTTCTCCGTCCACGGAGCATACCTTTACCTTAGCAGAAATCATAGGCTGATTATTCCCAATGTTATTGTCTGCATCTGCTTGTACTACACGACCAGTCAATTGCATACTGTCATTTACTGCGCTAGAACTTTTTCTACCACCTTTTTTTAATTTCTTAAAATATTTAGCATCTTTCTCGCAGTTTGCTTTAGTAATTCCACATTCATCAAATGCTTCTTTTATCAAAGAAATTTCTTTATTATCAAAATTTGGACTCTTTCTGGCTTGTCCAATTACTTTCTTTCTTACTTGATAAAAATCAATTGTTCTACTTTTAAAACGACACATAGTTTCATACCAAAGCTGTCCCAGCTCAGCCCGATAATTTTCTTTGTGATTCCATTTCATTAACTTATTCATCATAAGGTATGCTGTATGAGAAAGGACTGTCGAATTATTATGACCATCTATTATTTCATCATATTTTCTAGAATTTCTTCTTTTACTGCACTCATAATATTTCCCTCTTACCTTGGACGGATTCCCCGTCAAATTAGGTTCCACTAAATTTCGTACACATCCGTTTCCAACTTTGGAGTCAGCAATCTCTTCCGCTATTTTCCAATTACCATCTGCTAAACATGCCATGATATCAGAATACCCTTCACGTATAGACTGAGGAACCCCTTCTGAATAATAGTTAATATTATGACCCGCAATAGATCCAAACACGGCATGGGTATATTCATGAACTACGATATCAAAAGTTGCAAAACGAACTCCCTTTTTGATCGCATACTCTGGAGCTTTTTCACCCCGTTTCAAAGTATTTTGATATTCTATTGATAAGCTCTGCTTTCTAGGTTTTCCCGTTCCTATTCCAAAATAAAATCCCTTATAATTATAATCCCAACATGCATTATCTGGATAGTTATTATTTCTATCCTCATTTTTATCATTATCATTATAACGGCTCAAAAAAATATCAATCTCTCCACCCTTACCATCATAGGAATTTCTATAATTATCCGTTAATTTTCCATAATAATTTACCGCTTCTTTCATATTACACATTGCAGATACTGCACCCGAATCCCATCCACTATCATACCAATTCGAAGAAACTATATTAGCATGTTTCTTATCATAGACTGAACCATGATAAACATTTATTCCATGTACTACATCCTCCATATAGTATTTACCTTGTTTTCTTTTTGCTAAAAACTGACGACTATCTTTATTACTATCAACACCTGTACAGGAATAGGCATTCGCATCCTGCGAACTACATATATAATCCAGAATTGTACCATCTTCTCCATTCACCAGAAACATATAACTTCCCTGTTCTATTTCTTCCCACGCTTCCATGAGTGTAGCCGAAATTAGCCATGCGGAAGATTCTATCCCATCCTCGTTGACAGCATACAGCAGTTCCTCCTCCTGGTTCCCTATAAATATACTATCGCCCATTTCATCTCTTAGGATACTAACTGCCCGTCCATAGGAAATCTTTGCTTCTCCCTGAATTTCATTCTCAAAAGGAAGGTAAGAAGAGGATAACATATCAATTTTCCCCTGTTCATCACAACTAACCATGAGCCCCCGGCAAAAAACGGGCAAACCCTGTTTTACCTGCATAAAACGATAGGAATATCCCGTATCATCATGATAACACTCTTCGGGAATCAACTCCTCAAAAGGATTATCAATGCCTAATGCCGTTTTTATATTATATAAGGAATACAGGGCTGCCTCCCAGCAATCCACTGTAATATTACTATATGTTCCATAAATCTCTTCCAGATATCCCTCCTCATTGATCATCACTTCAAACTCTTCATCAGATACATTCATCTGTTTGATTTCTGACAAAACATAATCCTGCATTTTGTCAGGATCATAGGAAGTTTTTTCCTGCCACACGCACGGGAATCTTTTCTTCTCTCTGCTCTCCTTCAAAGTTAACTTTTTTTGTAATCACTACTTCCGTTGCATCCTTGGTCCGATGAACGGTTCCGTCGTCATGAATAATATCTTTCCTTGAACTTTCCCATGTTACATATTTTGCAAACAAATCATTAACATAAAAAGTCAGATTCCTCGTCACAGCTGTATCACAATCCCCGGCAGAATATAGAATACAGGCATCCTTTTGAATATCTTCTATGGTATAACCAATCATACTGCGGCCTGATTCCCTATCTTCTATGTCTGTCTTAATAAATTCCAACTCCATTTGTTCAAAATTCAGGGCAGAATTCCCTGCCTTACAATGAAAACCAATAGAGATACTATCACCAGCCGCTAAATTCTGGGCATACTCCGCTCCTGAAATAACATAATGGTTTTCCTTATGCTCTCTAATCTGACCATTCCAAATAGTATCAATGTCATTTTCATAATAGCCCCGAAGAGTCCAGTCTTCAAAATCATAGTCTGACTGATTATGAATTACTAAGGAGGCGGAAAAACCACTGCCCCACTCCTCATTGATAATATATTCTAGAGAATAATCATGCGCTTCAATAACCTGCGGATTTCCAATCATGGTATAATCCGTTGGGAATTGTTGAAATGGTTCATTGACCTGAATACCAAATGTAACACTCTCTCCCACTTTAATATCTTGATTGTATTGATTGTTTTTCACAATATATCTGTGGTCTCCACTATTATTTTCTAATTTTGCATCCCAAATATTAGTAATGGAATTTTCTAAAGAAAATGCCAGACACCAGTTATCAATCTTACTTTCTCCCGTATTTTTTATTGTAATCTCCGCTACATATCCCTCGGTCCATCTGGAAGTGATGGCAAAGACAACTTGATATCCCTCTCCCAGATACAAACGACTGTTTTCTGTCTTTGCCATGGTAACAGATGTTTGCATTAAACACGAAATCAGCATAACTAAGGTCAGTACCACAGAAACCAATCTATTTCTTAATTTATTTCTCTTCATTTTCTTTGTTTCCTTTCTTTTTTGACGACAACCAATATGTAAACCATGTTATAATAAAAAGTATCAGAACCCCTACAGAAAACAGGATGTTATCTGCTAATTCGTCATAAAAATAGTGTGCAAATGATGTTTGGGAAATTGAATGATAATGATCTACTTGCAGATGTTCACCACATACTGATACAAAATGGTAGATAACAAATGATGTCAACGCATACCCAATTGCCAATATTCCCCTAATTCTTAGAAAATCCTTACTTGTTTGTTTTTCTCTCCATTCCCGTAAACAGAGAAATATTAAAATAACATCAGCAATCAATTGTAATCCAATCATAATTTTTAATATCACAAATCCAAAATTGCTCAAATTTGCCACTACAACATTGTAACCATTGACCAAGCTACCATGTATAAGAATTTTGATTCCATTGTATATCTTTACTGGCATGGCTACCGTTGTATCTATGCCCATACCCATACTTATTTGTATCATCGGTTGACTTAATCTTACCAGCGATAATACTGGCACAATCATCCAGAGTGAACAAATTAACCTGTACATTTTATTTTGTTTCATTTAACTTCACCTCCCTTCCCTTTGCCTTCGTTCTTTCTTAGCTTTTTTGACATTAAATAATATAATGACCATGTTACAATAAAAAGTATCACAACTCCTACAGAAAACAGGATGTTATCTGCTAATTCATCATAAAAATAGCATGCATACGATGTCTGAGAAATCGAATGATAATGATCCACTTGCAGATGTTCACCACATACCGATACAAACTGGTAAATTGCAAAAGAAGTCAGCACATACCCCGTTGACAATATCCCTCTAAGCCTTAAAAAGCCCTTACTTGTTTGTTTTTCTTTCCATTCCCGTAAACAGAAAACTACGATGATTGCATCTGAAATCAACTGCAACGCAATCATGATTTTCAATACTACAAAACCAAAATTCCGCATATCTGCCACCATAGCATTGTAACCATTAACCAATCTGCCATGGATCAGCAACTGGAAGCCATTATAGATCTTTACTGGCATGGCTGCCATTGTAGCCATACCATTGCCCATGTCGATTTCTATCATCGGTTGACTTAATCTTACCAGCGATAACACTGGCACAATCATCCAAAGAGAACAGATTAACCTGTAAATCTTATTTTGTTTCATTTGACCTCTCCTTTATCTGTCTCCATTTCTTTGTTCCGTTCTTCCCTATAGAATAAATTCCAAAATGTCCGCACCATCACGAAAATCCATATCGCTACAGCGATCAAAAGAAAAATATTCACAAGAATACGAAGGGATTTCCCTCTTAATTCCCTCTGTTCGATCGAATGAATCGTTTCCATCGGAAGATAGGAAGATGACAACATGGTTATTTTTCCCTGCCCATCGCAGCTAATCACAAGCCCACGGTCAGAAACAGGCTTCCCCTTATTTACCTGCCGGAAGTTATAACTAAATCCAAAATCATCGTGATAACACTCCTCAAGTTCCAGCTCTTCAAAAGGATGATCCATACCCAACAGCGTTTTAATGTTATATAAAGAATAGATCGCCGTTTCCCAGGAATCTACCGTAATGTTGCTGTATGTACCATAGAGCTCCTCCAGATATCCCTCTTCACTCATCATAAAATCAAATTCTTCATCCGATTCATTCATCTGTTTGATGTCGGATAACGAATAATCTTCCATCTGGTCAGGATCATAAAAAATCTGTCCCGAATATCTATAACTTTCTTCCGTTTTTGCCATAGAAAGAACCGGATACGACAAACCTAAAGCCACCATCCCTGTCATCAAGACTGCATAAAGCAAGCTTTTTCCTATGTTTCCTCTCTCCCTTTTCATCATAAACCTCTTTTCTAATCTTTACATTTTTCATAATACTTTACAAATAAATATACCGTGTTATCTTCTAACATTAACAAACAATACTGCTCTAAGAAATAACAAATAGTCCCTACGTTTGCAATTGTACCATATTTCTTTTTAATAAACAATAAAAAATCCAAAATAGATAAATCAATCTATTTCTCCATCAAAAAAAGATCTCCCATAATTTGATATAATACTTTACCATATAGGAGACCATTTTTCTTTCCTTTGCCAACAGATCCCACTGTTCTGCTTTCATTATTCAAATAATCGGTGTGGTATCTGAAACAATCATACCGTTACACCTCTTAATTTTTTATACTATCAAACTTTCTTCCGTTTCTACCACCACGGATTCCCCACTGGATAAATCACCATTCAGCCATTGCCATTTCTCCTGTAATGCAATCTTTCCGTTTTCTAAAATATAGGGAATACTGTGACACTTTCCAATCCTTATCTGCCCGTCTTTATTCAAATGTTGATAATGAAAATCCAGTTCTCCATTCTCCGCCACAGTGCCAATCATATGTCCCTTTAACACATCTCCACCACAATACTCCGCCCAGAACAAATCATTTTCCTGAAAATAGTGAAATATTGTTTCCTCGTCCACTTCCCCATTTTCTGTATTCCTTTGAGGAATAAAAATTTTGCCATCATAATTTATTCTGCCCGGCTGGCAGTTTATCCGTTTCTCCATTTCATCATAGATAAGAATATCCCCGTTCCCTGCCTGAATCCTACAGGTTTTCTTTTCCCTATATCCACGTCTCAAATACATCTCTTTTGCTGCTAATGACGAATCTATATGAACATGTGAGAACTGCTCCGCAATGTTATCCTCCGCAAAGTCCATGAGCCGACTGCCATATCCACGAAATTGATATCTAGGCAAAACAAAAAGTCGGTTTATTGCATTCCCTTTGATTGTCACAGTGCCTATCCTACTTCCCTTTTCTTCCAACAGCCATACCATTCCATCTTCGATATCCGATAAAATATGCTCCCTGCTGTGATGCCCCAAAAAAAATTCAACCACACCCTCTGCATAATAATGGGAGTATACTTCCGATATGGTGTCATGTGTAATTTGGAAAACACTATCCAAATCTGATATTTGTGCAAGTTTTATCATACGTTCTCTCCAATCTATAACCAAATCTATTAAAGCAAATATTTCTTCCATCAACGCTGTGCCGATTCCCTGCCCACGAAAATTCTTATACAAGGAGATGGTAAGAGAGGGAGTAGTGTCATCCTCCTACCCTAAACACCTGTGTATTCTGGCAATTCCATTTCATCATTCAGCTTCACAAATCCAAACCTTTCATACAACGGTCTACCCATATCCGTTGCTTCCAGAGAAATTTGCTGTACACCTTTTTCTTTTGCATCTGCAACTAAAAGCTCCAACGTTTTTGAGGCAATTCCCGACCTCCGATAATCAGGATTCGTATACATATTCATAATGTATGCCCTATTCCCACTAGGATTGTGATAGGTTGGCATCACCCTATAATAACTAATTCCACCTGCCCCAATAAAACGTTCATCGTCAAACACAAGATATGCGGTATGGGTTCCATCGGATATTGCTTTCTTATAATAATCATACGACTGCGCTTCTACCTCTGCCATATCTGTATCATCTGGTAGCTTGTTTGCTGCTTTCAGAACTTCCATTCTGGATTTGGTCAACAAATCAATATCTTCTACGGTTGCTTTTTTATATATCAAATTCATATATTCCCCCTCTATTTCCTTGCCAATATCCCCACCTGCATATAAGACACCCACAAAATCTCTACTACTCGAAAACCACAATCCTTCAAAAATCTGATGGATTCTGAAATTGATATAGGAAAATACTCTTTTCCATAACGCTTAATATGCAATTCCGCCTCTTTCTCCGTTTTCCCATTTGCAATCTGAAACTGCTTCCAACGTTCTAAATATAACCTTGTACCTTCCTCACTGTCCGGTGCAAAATTTTCAAAGGAAATATAGATCCCATTTCCTTTTAATGCATGAAAACATTTTTTTAATGCTCGCATACGCTCATCCTTCTTAAAATAATGATTCACCTGTATTGCCGTTACGATATCAAAAACCTCCTGATATGGCAATTCTCTAATATCGCATTGCAGAAATTCTACCTTTTCATCATCAAAAAAACTTTCCGCCCGATCAAGCATTTCCTTCTCCACATCAATACAAACCATTTTTTCGATACGTGCTTTATCAAGATTAAAATTGCCAAGTATCGTTCTTGCCATTTTCCCTGTTCCGCATCCCACATCCAACCACTGAATTGATTGCAAATCTAATAATCTTACGATATCGACAATCTGTTGAATCATTTCCTCATAAAATGGCAATGTCCTTTTTATCTGTCTATCATACTCTGCTACATCAAAAGGTGTAGAATTTCGTTTCATACCGTAATCACCTTCCTGTCCAATCCTATGCCTGATATTCTGTTATTTTCCACTCCACCTGCTTCTATGTAATCCAATATTATTCTTTCGTTATGCACCCTCTTTGCAGACTCGTATCATTCGTTCCAAAGGAATTCCATATTTTATTTCCCTCTTTAACAAAAAATTTATCATTTACATAACAGGAACAGTATAACATAACACTTAATATAATACTACAATTTTCGCTATCCTAGCAGGGTAACAGCATTTACTTGTTGCTATTTGTAATACATTTCAGCAGGATAATTTTGGATTATCCGTCATTTACCCCATCCCTTCTGCTGTTTCGTCCGCAATATCCCGATCCATACTTGTAATTACGGGAAAAATCCGATAAACTACTATCAATGAACGGGAAAGGATACCAAACGCATGACAAAAAGCATAGAACTAGGAAAAACTCAGGAATTAGTTGTGGTAAAAGAAACGGATTTTGGTGTGTTTTTAAATACACCATCCGGGGACGATTCGGAAAAAATATTATTGCCACGAGCACAGGTTCCACCAGATACCCGCCTCAAAGATGTGATATCCGTGTTTGTATACAAGGACTCGGAAGACCGCCCCATCGCCACCACATTAGAACCAGAAATAGAACTGGGCCAGGTCGCAAGATTATTTGTCAAAGAAGTGACCAGCATTGGCGCTTTTTTGGAATGGGGGCTGTCCAAAGATTTGCTGCTCCCTTACAAGGAACAGCTCTATCCGGTCAAAGACGGCGATGCTGTTCTAGTCACCCTGTATGTCGATAAGAGTGAACGGCTCTGTGCCAGCATGAAAGTATATGAAGCGCTCCGCAATGATTCCGGCTATCAGAAAGACGATGAAGTATACGGACGGGTTTATGAAATCAGCGAAAACTTTGGTGTCTTCATCGCCGTGGACGATCAATATTCCGCTCTGCTCCCTAAAAAAGAAGTCTTTGAAGACTACCGCATCAACCAGCCGGTCTATGCCAGAGTATCCCAGGTAATGGAAGATGGAAGGTTGACCCTTAGTGTGCGCAAAAAAATCCCGGAACAGATGGGAGAAGACG
Organism: uncultured Clostridium sp.; assembly: GCA_947644195.1. Lineage (GTDB taxonomy): Bacteria > Bacillota > Clostridia > Lachnospirales > Lachnospiraceae > Butyribacter. Next base: position 36,146 of record CANRZB010000005.1, on the reverse strand, counting down.
CTGCTGTTATCTACGACTGCCTGGAAATGGCGGGAGGCTTTCTGCCCTACCATGATAAGAGTGCCCCCGAAGTCATCGCACGAGAATTCCATATGAGCAAAAATGCCTTCAAACGTGCCATTGGCCATCTGATGAAAGCCGGTAAAATTTCCATTGAAAAAAATGGAATCCGTATGAAATGAGACAAGCTTGCACTAAAAACCCCGCAGACAAGCAGCCAAACTTGATTGGACTTGTCTGCGGGGTTTTTCATAGCTCCCGATATGACACAGCAGCCGACCTCTTTTTACTCATTATATTCTCCGTACTGACGGAACCGCTCATACCGTTTCTGTAACAATTCTGAAATTTCCGTCTGCATCAATTCCGGTAAGGTCTCCTGCAATGCCTGCCGGATTTGACCTATGGTCTCTTCCGGATCTTTTTCCAATCCCTGCGCAGGTTCCGTAAATTTTCGGTCAATCACATGATTTGCCAGCAGATGATCCGCTGTCATCTTCATAAGATCTGCAGCCTCTTCCACCCGTGTGGCATCCCGCCATAAAATACTGGCAAATCCCTCTGGCGATAATACCGAATACATGCCATGCTCTAACATCCATACCTGATCTGCCACTGCCAGGGCTAAAGCTCCACCGCTACCGCCTTCCCCAATAAAAATACTGACGATTGGTGTTTTTAACCGGGACATTTCCATTAGGTTGCGTGCAATCGCTTCTCCCTGTCCCCGTTCCTCTGCTCCCAATCCCGGATAGGCTCCTGCCGTATTAATCAAGGTAATAACCGGACGATGAAATTTCTCCGCCTGCTTCATGAGGCGCAATGCCTTGCGATAGCCCTCCGGATTCGGCTGGCCAAAATTACAGGCAACATTTTCATCCAGAGAATGACCCTTCTGGATGCCGATCACCGTAACCGGAATTTCTTCAAACAAAGCAATTCCTCCCACGACAGCACCGTCATCTGCAAAGTAGCGGTCGCCGTGAAACTCCATGAAATTATCGAATAATTTCTCAATAAACTCCCTGGCGGACGGACGTTCTATCTTTCTGGCAATCGCCACAGATTTCATTGTATCACCCATCTTACCGCGCTCCTTTCCCGACATGATGCATTTGCAAAATCCTGCCCAATTCGTCTTTCAACTTTTCCCGATGCACAATGCGGTCTACAAATCCATGCTCTAATTGAAACTCGGCACGCTGAAATCCCTCCGGCAATTTTTGATGGATCGTACCCGCAATAACACGCTGACCGGCAAATCCAATCAATGCTTTTGGCTCCGCCAGAATAATGTCTCCCAACATAGCAAAGCTAGCTGTTACACCTCCCGTCGTCGGATCCGTCAAGACAGTGACATACAATAGTCCTGCCTCATCGTGTCTTCCCAGCGCTTCCGATACCTTTGCCATTTGCATGAGAGAAATAATCCCCTCCTGCATCCGGGCTCCTCCCGAAGTGGCAAAGATTACCATCGGAAGTTTGTGTTCGGTTGCATATTCTACAGCCCTGGTTATTTTTTCACCCACGACTGACCCCATACTGCCCATCATGAAATGACTATCCATTACGGCAATCACTGCTTCCTGATCCTGGATCCGGCAGCTTCCCGTCACAACTGCCTCGCGAATACCTGCCTTTTGTTCCGCTTTTTTAATAATCTGGTCGTATTCCGGATATCCCATCGGATTTTTCGGCGACATATCCGCATCCAATTCCCTGAAACTTCCCTCATCGCAAGTAATTGCAATCCGTTCCCGGGTACTCATACGGAAATGTGCACCACAACTGGGACACAGCTTATATTCCGTGACCTCTTTTTTGTATATGATGTTTTTGCAGGTGTTACATTTTATCCACATTCCGTCTGGAATCGCTGGTTCTTTTGCCCTCCTGCGACGGTCTGTCCGTTTCGTTTCCGACACCTTATCCAGTGAGATATAGCTTTTTTTGTTAAATAAATTCACAAAAACCATCCTTTCCCTCATGTACTGACAGACGAACAAAATTATGATGTCAGGATTTTCTGTTCTATAAAGGTGGTATCAAATTCACCCTGGCGGTACTCTGGATGATTTAATATCCTGCTCTGAAATTCGATATTTGTTTCCACACCATTAATGATAAACTCATACAAGGCACGATTCATCTTGGCAATCGCTTCCTCCCGACTGCCCCCACAGGTAATGACTTTCGCAATCATCGAATCATAAAACGGTGGAATTTCATACCCCTCATACACTGCCGTATCTACCCGGAGACCCAACCCCCCTGCCGGCAGCATCAAATAATCAATCAGCCCCGGACAAGGAGCAAAACCGCGATCAGGATTCTCCGCATTGATCCGACATTCAATCGCATGACCTTTCCGATGAATGTCCTTTTGTTCATAAGACAGCTTTTGGCCGTCTGCAATTCGAATCTGCTCCTTCACAATATCTACTCCAGTAATCATCTCGGTAATTGGATGTTCCACCTGCACACGGGTGTTCATCTCCATAAAATAATAATTCCCCTGCCTGTCATACAAAAATTCAATCGTCCCTGCGCTCTCATAACCCGCCGCTTTCGCAGCAAGCACTGCGGAGTCACACATTTTGGAACGCACGTCTTCAGACAAAACCGGAGAAGGCGCTTCCTCCAATACTTTCTGGTTTTTCCGTTGCAAGGAACAATCTCTCTCTCCAAGATGAATCACATTGCCATACCGGTCTCCTAAGACCTGTACTTCAATGTGGCGCGCCTGCTCAATCACCTTTTCCATATACATCTTGTCATCGCCAAAGGCTGCCTTGGTCTCACTCTGCGCCGCATCAAATGCCTGCGCAAGATCTTCCCGCTTCCGCACGATGCGGATTCCCTTGCCTCCGCCTCCCGCAGACGCCTTGACCATCACCGGATACCCCAAACGGTCAGCAATGTCACTGGCCTGTTCCAGATCTTCTACAATACCATCACTCCCCGGAATCACAGGCACACCAGCACGAATCATCATTTCCCTGGCGTTTGACTTATTTCCCAACGCATCAATGACGGAGGGCGACGGTCCGATAAATTTGATATTACATTCCTCACACATCGCAGCAAAGGTACTGTTCTCAGACAGAAACCCAAATCCCGGATGAATGGCCTGTGCTTTTGTCTGCACAGCTGCCGTAATGATATTCGTCATATTCAGATAACTCTCTGCCACTCTCGCCGAACCGATACACACCGCCTCGTCTGCCAACTGGGTATGTAACGCCTCTCTGTCCGGTTCGGAAAAAACAGCCACCGTACGGATTCCCATTTCCCGGCAGGCACGGATAATACGCACTGCAATTTCACCACGGTTTGCGATCAATATTTTATCAAACATCGACTTCCTCCTAACCAATCATAAAGATGATCTCCGCCTGCGCCGCAACCTTATCGCCGACCCACGCCGTTCCCATTCCGATCCCTGCATTTTTCTTTAATTTTTCTATCTTGACTTCCAGACGCAGTACATCCCCCGGAACCACTTTTTTCTTAAACTTTGCATTTTTAATACCACCGAAATAGGCCGTTTTTCCTCGGAATTCCTCCATGGACAAGATTGCAACCGCACCAGCCTGCGCCATCGCCTCCACAATCAGGACGCCAGGCATGACCGGCTCCCCTGGAAAATGTCCAGCAAAAAATGGCTCATTATACGACACATTCTTGACCGCCGTCACAGATTCCCCTTCGACAATCTCCTCCACCCGGTCAATCAGCAGAAACGGCTGACGATGTGGTATCGTATCCATGATTTCTTTGATATCCATGCTTCTCTTCTCTTCACTCATAGTCTTTACCTCATTTTCTTAGTCATACCTGTGGATTTCCGAACAGAGGAACGATCCCGCAAAAGGATCGAATCATTGCATCCGGACTATCTGACCCGGAACAATTCCTGGCCAAATTCCACAAACTGCCCATCTTCCACCAATACTTCCGTTACCGTACCACTGACCTCACTCGTCACTTCATTCATAAACTTCATCGCTTCTATAATACAAACGACATCTCCCGCCGCAATGGTATCTCCCACTTTGACAAACGGCGGTTGATCCGGCGCAGAGCTCTGATAAAAAGTACCGACAATCGGCGCCGTAACAATCTGCGTGCCCTCTTCGGGTTTCTGATCTTTCTTTGCTGCGGAACCCATTTCCGTTTCCTGCTCCGCTGAAGCGGTTACTGGTGCGGTGACCGCAGCCATATTTTCTGCAACCGTACTCTGTGGCATCACGGGCATCATTCCCGGATATACCATCGGCATTGCCGGCTGTGCAGGCCCCCGATTTAAACGGACCGCGGCATCTCCCAAACGCACTTCCATGTCATTGAGATCTGTTTTTTCAAATAGTTCGATTAATTCTTTTACCTGTTCATATTGCATATGGATTTACCATGCCTTTCCGAAATGATTGCTTTCCCAGGTCAGACACCCTTTTCCTCAGAAAAGAACTGTCTCTGGCTCTTATTTCTATGACAACTTCCCTCCACTACTCGCTCCATTTTTTGAAACAAAGTACACCATTGTGCCCACCAAATCCCAGGGAATTTGACAATGCATATTCTGCCTCTGCGGCTTCACGGCCCGTATTTGGAATATAATCAAGATCACACTCTTCATCGGGATTGTGATAATTAATGGTTGGAGGGAGGAATCCTTCCTCTAATGCTTTCACACACACAATCGCCTCCACAGCTCCCGCTGCCCCCAGCAGATGTCCCGTCATGGACTTGGTAGAGCTGACCGGCACCGTATTTGCCGCATCACCCAGCGCCTTTTTGATCGCCAGTGTCTCACTGGAATCATTGGTATGTGTACTAGTGCCATGTGCATTAATATATGACACCTGCTCCGGTTGTATGCCGGCTTCCTGCATAGCAATCTCCATGGCTCTGGCACCGCCGCTTCCATCCGGCGCTGGCGCTGTCATATGATAGGCATCTCCGGTTGCACCATAACCTACTACTTCTCCATATATTTTTGCTCCCCGCGCCCTGGCATGCTCCAATTCCTCCAGAATCAAAATCCCGGCACCATCTCCCATGACAAACCCATCCCGCTGTTTGTCAAACGGCCGACAAGCTTCCTTTGGATTCTCATTTTCTGATAATGCGGTCAGATTCGTAAATCCAGCGACACCAATCTGACTGATGGATGCCTCAGCTCCACCGGTAATGCAGGCGTCCAGATAGCCATGCTTGATGTTATGAAAAGCAGCACCAATACAATTCGTGCCCGATGCACAGGCCGTAACAATATTTTCACATATTCCCTTTGCGCCTAAGCGAATGGCAATATTTCCGGCAGCCATATTACTGATCGTCATAGGAATAAAAAGAGGGGAAACACGGTTGGGTCCTCTGTCATGCATCTTGATAACCTGCTCCTGCATCGTAATCAAACCACCGATCCCGGATCCAACGATGACACCGACACGAGTTTCATCCTCCTGTTCCATATCCATCCCGCTGTCCTCAAACGCCTGAACAGCCGCCGCCACTCCATACACCGCAAAGAGGTCGTTCCGCTTGACATCCTTTTTCGTCATGTATAATTCCGGGTCAAACCCCTGCACCTCTGCACCGATTTTTACCTTGAAATCTGTAGTATCAAATTTCTTGATAAAATCAATGCCACATTCCCCCGCTTTGATTCCTTTCCAGAAATCCTCCACGGTACTGCCGAGCGGTGTAATTGCACCCATTCCCGTTACTACTACTCTTTTCTCCATCTCTTAACCTCATTTCTATCCGTTGGCACCGTTACACTGATACCACATGCTATTCAAACCAAAGCCATAACGCATTACATTACCATACCGCCATCCACATGCAGTACCTGGCCGGTAATATACGTGTGATCTGCCAGAAATACCGCTGCACTGGCAATTTCTTCCGGCTTTGCTGCACGTTTCAGAGGAATGACTTCTTTCATTTTCTCCTGCAGTTCCTCCGACAATACAGCCGTCATATCAGTTTCTACAAATCCGGGTGCTATCGCATTACAGGTAACCCCCCTGGCCGCCAGTTCCTTTGCCGTAGACTTGGTCAGGCCAATGATCCCTGCCTTAGAAGCGGCATAATTCGCCTGCCCGACATTTCCGGTTACCCCTACCACAGAAGACATATTAATAATGGAACCGCTGCGCTGCTTTAACATAATATTGCTGACATGGCGGATCATGTTAAAGCTGCCTTTCAAATTAGTATTGATTACGGTGTCAAACTGTTCCTCCGACATACGCATCAAGAGCATATCCCTGGTAATCCCGGCATTGTTGACTAGGACATCAATGGAACCAAACTCTTTCTTGACCTGTTTCGCCAGCGAAGCAGCAAATTCGAAGTCACTGACATCTCCCTGTACGGGCAGGCATTTCACTCCACAAGCCTCAATTTCCTGAATCATTTCATCGGAGACATTGCTGTGATAATTCAACACGATATGGCAGCCTTCCCTGGCGAACGCCAAAGCAACTGCCTTACCAATCCCCTTGGCACCACCAGTCACAATTACTGTTTTATCCTTTAACATAACCTGCTCCTCTCTATCGGCTCACACTAAATACTATTTAATTTTTCCATAGTCTTTTGCAGGGAAGATCTGTCTTCCACATTGACATTGGTTACTCCCTTGATGGTCCTCTTGACAAAACCATTCAGGGTTTTCCCCGGCCCAAGTTCAATAAATGTATCCGCCCCGGCATCTGCCATATTACGGACAATGGTCTCCCAACGAACCGGACAGCAGATCTGTCTGGTCAAAATCGGGATAATCTCCGTTTCTGAAGAAACAATCTGAGCATTGACATTGGTGTAAACCGGTATCTTCATCGGTGAAATATGCATTTTCTGTAGTTCTGGCCCTAATTTATCAGCTGCCGGCTGTAACAATTCCGTATGGAATGGACCGCTCACTTTCAACCGGACTGCCATCTTTGCGCCTTTTTCCTTGGCCAATTCTGCTGCCCTGGCAGCGGCGGCTGCCTTTCCTGCAATTACCACCTGTCCCGGCGCATTATAATTGGCTGGAACCACCAGCTCCCCTGTTTCTGCGGCGGCCTCGGAACACGCCTCCTCCACCAAAGCTGTATCTAATCCTATAACGGCATACATCGCACCCTCTCCTGTTGGTACGGCCTCTGCCATGAATTTTCCTCTTTTTTGTACCAAAGCGACCGCCTCTTCAAAATCCATCGCACCGCTCGCTACATACGCAGAATATTCCCCCAGGCTCAAACCCGCTGTCATATCTGCACGCACACCCTGTTCCTCTAATACTTTCATTGCTGCAATACTCATGGTCAAAATTGCAGGTTGTGCAAATTCTGTCTCTCCTAATTTTGCTTCCTCCTGGAAACATATCTCCTTGATCGAATACCCTAATACGGCATCCGCCCGGTCAAAGATCTCTTTTGCCACCGGATAGTGGTCGTATAAGTCTTTCCCCATACCAGCATACTGCGCACCCTGGCCGCTAAACATAAATACTGTTTTCATCTGCATCCTCCATCCAATCCTGGTGCATCCACGGAAATCCATATCCCTGCCGTAAACAGGCAGGGTATGTAACCTATGAGCCGCCCTGTCTCCGCAAACGCTCCTGCCTTACAAAATACAGAACGGACTGATCTCCCACGAAAAAACTACGGCAGCGGATTCCGGAAGCACGCTTCCGGTCCGGCAAACCGTTTCAGATTACTGATGACTCTCTACAAAGTCAACTGCATCCTTTACTGTCACAATTGCTTCTGGATCTTCAATAGAAACATCGAATTCATCCTCAATATCATTAATGATTTGGAATAAATCTAAAGAATCTGCATCCAGATCGTCTTTCACACTTGTCTCTAATGTGATTTCTTCCGGATCCTTACCTGTCTGTTCTGCAATAATGTCTCTGATTTTTTCAAATACCATAGTTTTGTCCTCCTAATAAAATAAATAAAATGTATCTATATAAAACCGCAGAGCGGTAATATATCTAAAAACGGATATTCTGGGAATACAAACTGCCCTACCAGGTAATTAACATCGTTCCCCACGTCATCCCACCACCAAAGCCGGTCAGAATAATCCGATCCCCACGATGAATCAATCCTTTTGCATCTAATTCATGGAGCGCCAGCGGTACACTGGCAGATGAGGTATTTCCATATCGGTCCATATTCATATAGAACTTCTCTCTCGGGATGCCGGATTTGTGCGCTACCACGTCAATAATCCGCGAATTCGCCTGATGTGGTACGACAAACGCAATATCATCTGGTGTCAATCCCTCTTTCTGCAAGACATTCTCTACACTCTGTACCACCATTTTCGTGGCAAACTTAAAGACAGCACGTCCATCCATGTGTACAAAATAATCCTCTGCGTTTTCTTTGGAAACTTGATTGAACGCATTTGCCGGAGCGGTAAAACCCTCCGTCAGGATATCCCACAGATCTCCCCTGCTGCCTAATTCCTCCTGCTGGATGCCTCCTTCCTCCTCGGAGACCTCCACATAGGCTCCACCCGAACCGTCACCAAATAATACACAGGTAGTCCGGTCCTCCCAATTGATAATTTTGGACAAAGTCTCTGCACCAATCACAATCGCATTGCGGTACAAGCCCGCACGAATATATTTATCTGCAACACTCAAGCCAAACATAAATCCGCTGCATGCCGCCACGACATCGAAGGCAACGGCATTGACAGCTCCCAATTCCTTCTGCACCATACAGGCCAGAGATGGCGTTCCATAATCCGGCGTCACCGACGCCACAATAATTAAATCAACCTCTTTCGGATCCACATTGGCCCGTTCTAATACCATGCGCGCTGTACCAGTGGCAAGCGACGATGTATTTTCACCACCGGAAATCCTTCGCTCCCGGATCCCTGTCCTCTGGACAATCCACTCATCGCTGGTATCTACGATTTTTGCCAAATCATGATTCGTTATGATCTGCTCAGGAACACATGCTCCTGTCGAGACAATCTTCGTTTTTTTCATGCTGTCCTCCATACCGTTTCCCCGGTCTGTATCACTCATGATCTTTCACAATGAAATCCTGTAAATTCTTGAGCGCCTGGGAGACTACCGCCTGCTCACCCTCATCAAAATCACCGATTAGTGCATCCACAAGATTTTCATGAAAAAATTCATGCATATCATATACCTGTCTGCCGCTCTCCGTCAATCCTACTTCTACAATTCTACGGTCCTTTTCGCTTTTATATCGTTCCACAAACCCTTTTTTGACCAGATTATTTACCATCACTGTCAAGGTTCCCATCGTGACATGAAGCTGTCCTGCCAGCTTACTCATCATCCATAGATGATTTTTTCCGATGGCCGCTATCGTGTGGATCTCTGTCATGGACAAATCATAGTCCAGCCGTTCCACAATAAATATATTTTCTGTCTTTAATATTCCTTCAAAAGCCTCCACCAGTTTCTGACCAATGGCATATTTTACAGTAGACATCCAACTCCCCTTCACTTACTTTGAATATCAAATTAAATTAAAACCAAAAACAGTATATGATAAAAACATGTCATTCGTCAACTACATTTTATCTCGATTCCAAAGCAATTTTATCTCGATTCCAAGGCAACCGTATTTCCTAGCTGCCATTTTCCGTTATTGGCACAAGGATAAATTTCTGTATCTATCCTTTACTCGATGATATAGAAAAAGGGCTGTGTCATGGATTATCATCCACCGACAAGCCCCTGTATCTTTATTTTTGTATCAATTCTAATGTGGCAAGCAACACTTCATCCTCCCATGGTTTCGGAATCAGATATTTTAAACCAAGCTTGTGAATCTCATCTAAAGTCCCGGAATCACAAAGGGAACTGAGCATAATAATCTTTGCAGAAGGATCCTTCTTTAATAGAATCTGCGCGGTTTCAATTCCATCTATTCCCGGCATGATAATGTCCAAAATCACTATGTCCGGCTTGATCTCCTCATATAACTTAATCCCTTCCTCACCATTTCTGGCATAGCCTGCAACCTCATATTCATTTCCCTCAACCGTATCCTGAATCTGTTTAGAAGCAAATGGGGAATCATCTACCACCAATAATTTAATTTTACTCATGCAATAAACCCTCCTTTATTTGTCCCGCTGAAAACGCAATCCTTACCTGCATCGCTCCATAATCTGTATCATAACATAACCGGATGGTATGCTGCCGTTTTTTGTGATCTTCCGGCGCTTCTTCCTGATAATATGGAACGGACAACCGTGATGGCTCTCCTATTGCATTATTCAAAGCCGATACCGCTCTCCCACATATAATATTCATATATTCCTTGAGATACAGTATACATTCCTGTTCTGCTGGCAATGTTCCACCATACATCGCTTTCACGATCGCCTGATATAACTCTTTAGCAAAGAAACATACAATCTCTGCTTCAATGAAACCATGAATAAACAGAATAACCTGTTCTTCCAATTTCATATCTGTAATACTATCACTTTCCCTTAATGGAATTTTTGTTAGCTGTTGTGTGATCTCAGTAAAAACACCCTGAAATACATCTACCATCATTTCCTGATCCAAAAAGCCACCCCCCTTCCTTGGATGTCTTTTCTATTCCAAAAATCTCATCTTTGCAGATGCATCTTTGCGCTTAGCCTTTTCTGCCGCCGGTTCTGCGTATAAACCACTAAATGAATTTGCCATTTTTGATTTACATTCTTTACAGTATCTTCCGGTCAGAATCGGTCTGCCACACGATTCGCAATCCAGCTTAATGCCAGAATTCTTCTCAAAGGTCAGACGTTCCTCTCTCACCCATTTTTTCAATTGCTGCATCGGCACCTCGGTTTCCTCAGAAACCTGGGAAATAGATACATGAGGATTCTCCCGGATATACTGTTTGACATCATTAAACTTTTCCTCCATTTTCTTGTTACATGAAGGGCAAATTGAAGAACCATTGTAGTTAAATAATTTGGAACAAAGCTTACAATTTCTCACGTCCATTGTCTTTCTCCCCCTTATAATGATTATACTGCGCTAGTGTATAGCGAATATTCCGATGTTCCACAAAACAAGCTATGTATCCTTTGTACTAAAGCAAACACTGGTATGTTGTGTGGAAACGGTCAGTCAACCTGACCAATGCACAAGCAGAGAACATAAATCTGATCAATTCCCGCTTCCTGTAAAATACGGGAACACATCTCTGCAGTGCTTCCTGTTGTGTAAATATCATCTATGAGTATAACACATTTTATATTTTCATACAACCTTCTGATGCGGATATTCATCGCAAAAGCATGTTGCAGATTTATCTCCCTCTCTCTCCCAGTCAATTCCTTTTGCGGCAGAGTATTCTGCACCCTGACTAATAAATCATCAGCCACCGGAACACCGGCATGCCGTGCCAACTCCTTTGCCAATACCTGCGCCTGATTATATCCTCTTTTTCGGAAACGGCTTCGGTGCAACGGAACCGGCACCAATACATCTGGCGCAATGCGCCGGATCCATTCCTCCTGCCGTTCCCAGAGTAATTTCCCAAAAAAGACACCGTACTCCCGCCTTCCCCCATATTTAAACCTCGCTATGGATTCCTGCATCACTCCATTATATAGAAGCGCCGCTCTCCCGTTAAGATATGTATATGCCTTATCTCTGCAATTTCCACAAAACGTTTCTGTTTCTGCAATTGGCTTTCCGCATTGACTGCAAAGAGTTCCCGACGGGAAACGCAGCTTTTTCAAACAACCGGGACAAACACCCTCTTTCCCCATCGGCAACACCTGATCACAGACCGGACACCGGAGCGGATAGTTAAAATGTAGCAGGGCATTAATGATAGTATTCAGAATCTTCTTCCTCCATTTCTTTGATTCGTTTGCACAGACTGGAATACCGTTTCTGCTCATTCACATTGTGGATCATCCGCTGGATGGTCTGGGCATCCCCAACCGTCACAACACACTTCTTGGCCCTGGTTACCGCAGTATATAACAAATTCCGATTCATCAACATCCTTGGCCCACCTAACAGTGGCAAAATAACGGCAGGATATTCACTTCCCTGAGATTTATGGATCGTAATGGCATAGGCCAGTTCCATTTCATCCATCTGGCTGAAATCATACTCCACCAATTTTCCCTCGTCAAATTCCACCACCACAGTTTCTTCCACGGAATGAATTTCCCGGATAACGCCGGTATCTCCATTAAACACACCGGTTCCTTCCTCAAAGACATCTCCAAACCGGGTCTTCTTCTTCCATTGGATCTGATAGTCATTGCGGATCTGCATGACCTTATCCTGCTCCCGGAACAGAACCCCATGAAATTCCCGCTCCTCCTTTCCAGGTTCCGGTGGATTCATGTATTGCTGCAAGACCAAATTCAAATGTTCCACTCCCAGCTCTCCCTTCCGCATCGGAGTCAATACCTGGATATCATACACGGATGCATCTACATGAGGCGGGAGCTTCTGCATAATCAACTGTATCACCACATTAATCACGGAAGCACTGTCCTGCCGTTCCAGATGCAGAAAATCCGGAGATTGGCTTTGCAACGATATCTCCTCGCCCGCATTGATTTTATGGGCGTTAATGATAATCTGGCTCTCCGCCGCCTGGCGAAATATCCGGTTCAGGCGTACCACCGGACAGAACTCGGAACGTATCATATCCTTTAACACATTGCCCGGGCCCACTGACGGAAGCTGATTGACATCCCCCACCATGATCAGACGGGTTCCCGGCACGATCGCCCGCAGCAATGCATTCATCAGATAAATATCCACCATAGAAAACTCATCCACAATAACCACATCTGCCTCCAGGGGCTGCTTTTCATTTCGTTCAAAATGCATGGACAGTTTATCCTGCCCCTCCATAGCAACGCCTCCGTTTAATTCCAGAAGACGGTGGATGGTCTGCGCCTCCCAGTTGGATGTCTCCGACATACGTTTCGCAGCCCTCCCGGTGGGCGCTGCCAACAAAATATCCAACCCTTCCAGATCCAAAACCTGTAGTATCGTATTAATGGTGGTGGTCTTTCCGGTACCCGGACCACCTGTGATAATCGTCACTCCATTCTGGACTGCCTGAAACACAGCCATGCGCTGCAGTTCATCCAGTTCCATCTGCTCCTGCTGCTCTATCTGACGGATCCTACGCTCCAGCGCCGTCTCATCCAACTCATAGGACAGATTGAGATCCAGCAACATCCGGGCACAGTTTAGCTCCATATAATACAGCGTACTGCTGTACATATGCCGTTCCCCTTCCGATTCCTGAATCATAACTTCCTTATTTAATGTCATATGTTCCAACTGTTCCAAAATCCGTTCTGCATCAACCAGCAATAATTCGGAAGCGGCCTGCACCAGTTCTCTCTCCGGCAAATAACAGTGTCCCTGTGTTCCCGACTGCTGCAGACAATACAGCACGCCTGCCTGGATCCGGTATTCTGAATCCCGCTCAAATCCAGCTTTCCTTGCAATACTGTCGGCAATTTTAAAACCGATCCCCTGGATATCATCTGCCAATTTGTAAGGATTCTTCTGTAACACCTCATACATATCATCGCCATATACTTTGTATATTTTCACGGCCATGTTCATACTGATTCCGTAATCTTGCAAAAACAGCATTGCCTGACGCATCTGTCTCTTTTCCTGAAACTGCTCGGCAATTTTTACCGCCATTTTCATACTGATTCCCTTGACTTCCGCCAGACGCTCCGGTTCCCGTTCAATGAGTTCGAAACTGTCTTCTCCAAATCGTTTTACAATTCTTGCCGCCAGTGCCGGTCCCACCCCTTTGATCGCTCCAGAGCCCAGATATCGCTCAATCGCAATTCGATCGGTAGGCTGCTTTTCCTCATAATGATCCACTTGGATCTGCGCACCATAATTTGGATGAATGACTTCCCTCCCAGTGATATGCAAATAACTTCCCTCCGATAGATAGGAAAAACTGCCGACACAGCATACCTCATCACCATTCTCTGAATCTGCCAGAAACATTACTGTATAACCATTTTCCTCATTTCGGAAAGTAATGCGCTCTACATACCCTTCCCATTCCACAATCTCACTCACTTCTGCCTCACTTTCCGCACATTTGCCCCACATCTCTGTCGGGTTTCCTCCGGACCTGTATCTCCGTTTAATTTCCCCTGCTGCGCCAAACCGGTTACAGACGAAAAGCCACTGTAATCTACAGTGGCCCCGATTTCTCTCTATGTATGCTATAAACTATGGCTGCTATTCCCTTTGATGGATTCATACAACTGCTGTGCCAGACCTACTCCGCCACTTTCTACAATAGCCTCTGCATAGGATTGGTTCAGGGTATCACCAAAATACTTCATGTATTCGCCATCCTCTTCCTCACTGGCAACAGACTTTCTCGCCTGTTCAATAATTTTCTGCACAAAGTATTCTTCGAATTCTTTGCAAGCTCCCAACAGTTCTTCGTCTGTCGATTCTGCCCCTACTGCGCCAAGTTTACTATTGATCTGAGTAGCAGCAGCGTTCTGCTGGTTTCTGGTATAGCTGTCATAGATGGAAGAAACGTCATAAATGGAAGTGCTCATTATAATCCCCCTATCTCTCATGGATCTGCAGAAAAAGAATTTTTACTGCAAAATCCTCATTCATATTGCGTTCTGCTGTAATCCTCTTTATGATCTCAGATTATTTGCCTGCTGTAACATTTCATCGGAAGCAATAATTGCTTTGGAGTTCATCTCATAGGCACGCTGCGTTACAATCATATCCACCATTTCATCCACGGCCTGCACACTCGAAGCCTCCAAGTATTTATTTTTGATGACACTGATCGTCAATGCATCATCCTGCCCCTCCAAACGAGGTGCACCGGATGCCGCTGTTTCCTCAAAGTAACTATCTCCAATTTTATTCAAACCTGCCGGATTGTTGAACTGGGCGGCTCCAATTTGGACTCCGGTATAATATCCGTTTCCATCGTTTCCACGATACATAATCCGGCCATAATTATCAAAGGATAATTTCTGGACATCTGTATCTGCACCAAAGGTAATCGGCTGTCCATTTCGGTCTAACACGGCATATCCCTCCACGGTAGAGAGCTGATAATTGCCATTGTCTAACATTGACATAATAAAATGTCCATTCCGGGTATATGCCTGGTTGCCATTCGGCATCTGAATCATGAAAAGTCCATCGCCCTGGATACCAAAGTCAAAATTTCCATCGCTGGCCTTGAGTTCTCCCTGCTCAAATTCTGTGGTAATCGCTGCCACTTTTACACCCAATCCCACCTGGGCGCTAATCGGTTTCGGATTCCCCTCATAATCTGTTGTTCTCTGCTGAATGGTCTGGTACAGGAGAGACTGAAATTCCAGACGGTTTTTCTTGTAACCAGTGGTATTGACATTTGCCAGGTTGTTAGACAGATTATCCATACTGGTCTGCTGCGCTTTCATACCGGAGGCAGCGGTCCATAATGATCTCATCATAATGACTACTCCTATCCGCTGTCCGTATTGGACAGCTACGCTCAACACTCCCACAGGCATGCCGATGGGAAATTAGGTATCCAATGCTTAAGTATTTTTAGATTCCCGTTTGTTTTTCGTGAACCAGAATCTACTGCTATGTACTATTAAATCTTGCCGACTTCATTCACAGCACGGCTCAACAGGGAATCCTCTGTCTGGATGACCTTCTGCCCGGCCTCATAAGCACGGGTAATTGTAATCATAGAAACCATCTCAGATACTACATTGACATTGGACTGCTCTGTATACCCTTGTTCCAACTGTGCGTTGGCATCTTTTTCCACTGCGCCATCCACAGTGCGGAACATGTTTTCTCCATATAATTCCAAATAATTGTAATCTTCAAAATCTGTCAGAGTAAGTGTATCCACAATTTCTCCGTCTGCAAAGATAGTGCCGTCCTGTTTGATTGCAACTTCTGTCGCATCTGGTGGAATCTGGATATCCCCGCCGGAACCCTGCAAGTGGTTGCCATCCGCATCTACAATATATCCATCTTTGGTACGCTTAAAAGTACCGCAACGGGTGTACATAATGGAGCTATCTCCATTTCGGTCTGT
This sequence comes from uncultured Clostridium sp., assembly GCA_947644195.1. GTDB lineage: Bacteria > Bacillota > Clostridia > Lachnospirales > Lachnospiraceae > Butyribacter. The sequence continues at coordinate 20,040 of CANRZB010000005.1, read as the reverse complement.
CACACGGATCTTAAAGAAACCGTCCCCCTCAATAGCGATATCATAAGGATTGCCCGTTTCCCGAAGGGAGCCCTGCCCCCAATCCATGTAGGTCTCACCAATCTTCACCCCTAAATTCATAGTGCCGATCGGTTCATCCACATAGGCATTGGAGCCATCACGAATTTTGGTGGCAAGCATATCCTTAAACGCCTGGTTTGTGACATTTTCTTCCTTGTAACCAATCGTTGCGGAATTCGCTAGGTTATTTGATATAATATCCAGGCGGCGCTGCTCATTGCGCATACCCGTATATGCTGTGTATAGTCCTCTGACCATGGTTTCTACCTCCTGTCAGAATAGTTTTCTACTAGTCCAATGGTTATATCGGCTGTTGCAGCAAAAAACTTAATCGTCGTCCCGTTTGCCAGCCAGAAATTCCACAAACTTACCAGTTCCCACAGCTACGGCGGTCATTGGATCCTCGGCAGTCATAGTATTAATGCCAGTTTTTTCCTCAATTAATTCTTCCAGTCCATAGAGCAGACTTCCCCCGCCGGTCAATACAATACCACGGTCTGCCACATCAGCAGCCAACTCAGGTGGAGTTTTCTCTAATACCGTATGCACTGCCTCCACAATTTGGGACGTAATCTCCCGCAGCGCCTCTAACGTTTCATCGGAGGAAACCGTGATCGTTTTTGGCAAGCCAGTAACCAGGTTTCGGCCACGGACATCCATTGCAACCAATTCCGGTCTCTGGTATGCAGAACCAATTTTCACTTTTATTTCCTCGGCAGTACGTTCCCCGATCAGCAAATTATGGGTTTTACGCATGTAACGTACAATCGCATCGTCAAAGTCATCTCCAGCCACTTTAATAGATGTACTGACAACCGTACCACCCAAAGAGATCACAGCAATATCCGAAGTACCTCCACCGATATCCACAATCATGTTACCACAAGGGCGAGAGATATCAATTCCCGCACCAATGGCAGCAGCAATCGGTTCCTCAATAATGACAACCTCACGGGCGCCTGCCTCCAGAGTGGCATCCTCAACGGCTCTCTTTTCTACTTCTGTGACCCCGCTTGGTACACACACGCTGATACGTGGTTTCCGAAAACGGGATTTTCCACAGGACTTTTGAATGAAATACCGTAACATCTTCTCTGTTACCGTATAATCAGAAATTACGCCCTGGCGAAGAGGACGTACTGCAACAATATTTCCCGGAGTACGCCCTAACATCAGACGGGCGTCCTCTCCGATCGCCTTAATTTTATTGGTATCACGGTCAAACGCCACCACAGATGGCTCTCGCAACACAACACCCTTCCCCTTTATATAAACAAGCACATTTGCCGTACCCAGATCGATTCCAATATCGCTTCCAACCATCTCGCCGTTCTCCTTTCACTTCTGTTATTTTATTATATTTTTTCCATTGTTCCAACAATTAAACAAACATATACCAATTTATTATATACCAATTTCCCAAATTATGGAAGTCCCTTTTTTCGGCAATTCGACAGAATCCGCTTCCCCTCCGTCTGATCTAAATCATAAAAATAGAAAACTCATAGTCAGGGAATCTCAGACTCCCTGACTATGAGTTTACAGGTCTTGGATATTATGATCTGCCAAAAGCAACTTCCCCTGACCTGGCAGGCTGTTCTCTCGGCAGCTTCTTAACTCCGCTGCCCCAGCAACCACCTTTATGATCTGATATCCGGTTCCACTGCTTCTGCGGTATGCATTGTGGAAAAGAATAAAATAAGCTTCGGTGCCAGGCTGCGTCCCTTTTGACGCTGTCACCTTGTAGTTGCCGGGCTGTCCTATCACAGCAGAAAATGACACTTTTTTCTGCTGTGCCGATACTACTCCCTTCGATCTAATACCGCCAGTAGCCGTGAACGTAAATCCGTCCGGGGATGGTATTCGAATGATGCTAACGGAATCCGTTCCCAACAGATCGGAATGATACAATGTCTTTTCCTCTGTAATGTAACCCGTCTGTGAGGCAGATTGCGCTGAATCCAAGGCAACCACAGCAATGCTTCCAGCCTCCTGGGACACTGCAGTCCCCTTTCCCTCCGTCGCCGATATTTGTATCCTTTGCACTGGATTTCCTATTTTAAATGTAAATTTCTTTTTCTTACTGTTCCTGTCACAGCAGAATGTTACTGGGACCGATAGGGTTTTTCCGGGTTTCGCCAGTTCCAAAATTTCCTTAGCCACAGTAACCCGAAAATGCTTGTGCTGTCTGCTATCCTGGCTAACCTGGACATAAGGTGCATATTTTGCGGAAACCGTATAATAATAGTCCACGTCTGGGTCTACGATTTCCTGAATCGTGTTGACCGTTTTCTTAATGCCTCCTGTTGTCCCCTTGACATACAAGTCTGTGGACTCTCCCGCCGGAAGCGTCATTCCTGTACTGCCTGTATCGCCGGACACCGGATCTATACTGTCATCAAGATAGAGACGAAGATTTGTTGGCGCTGTTCCAACTTTTACTTTGGCGACGGCATAATGCGCAGCCTGTTTAGAGAGTGCATCAGACTGATAGGCATCAGATTTTGGATACCAGAGCATCCAGACATAAACCTCCCCTTCCTGCAACGGTGTGATCACTACCTTGCTGCCAGAAACCTTGGCTTTGACAATCTGGGCTGCTTCTTCATCCACACCTCCCTGCACCGTTCCATCCAGTCCCAAAGTCGGAACGCGGAAATGTTTCGTCACAGCGGCAACATATTTGCCGCGAAGCACCGCCTTGACATCTGTTTTCTTTTTATCTTTCCATACCCAGGAACGGGCCCGGTAAAAATCTGGATATAGGGAACAGGATTTATACTGATTGCTCACTCCAAACCGCTTGACCGTTCCTCCGTTTTTATAGAGCTGGACTCCCTGGCTTCCCGGCCCGTATCCTGTTTTCAGACTTCGGTACATGTTCTTCGAACTGGCATGGCTGATCGCATTACCCAATGCACGCACAGCGCGGTCCACTGCCTGGCGTTCTTCCACTGTTTTTGCATATTCCAGTTCCGCCTGAATTTGATTCCAGCGATCCTGTCCTGCATAATAGAGTACATCGGTTCTGTTTAATGCCTTTGCTTCTGCAATATACTGATCTAACAAAGCTCTGTCTGGATTCTTGTCAGAGGTATACGCATAAATCTTCGCATTCTTATATTTTGACATGCTCCGATTTGTCGCATCCACCCATCTGCCATCACTGGTATAATAATATGTCTGGCCGGCTTTTTTTCTTCCATTTTGTTCTGTTGGAAAAAATGCCGTGGACTTTTCCGTTGCCTGTAAGGTCAAGATCACACTAAAATACTGCCCTTTCGTTAACGGCAATTCATTTGGCAAATCAATCAAATGGAATCCCTGCCAACCCAGGTCAGAAACCGTAACCGTAGCTGCCAGCTCGCCAGAGACCGGCGTCGTCGGCTTTTTTGCACTGACATATACGGAAACAGATGCTTTCATATTTCTGCTTTCCGTTTCAATCCCCACATGTTTCAATACTTCATTTTGTTTTGCACGATAGATATTGGCTGCTGTCGTTTCTTTTCCCGTTTCATAATAATCATTACTGTCGTCTGCCGAATACTGATATACCTGGCTATAGGTATTGCCATCCATCATGGAAAACGCCCCGGCAGAATTCAGTGTCGGTTCATAGTAAGACATCCAGAAATAACCGTCCTTGCTCCAATCTGTCCCCCAACTATTTTTTACCAGCCACGCACCTTTGGCTTTCGGTGTATTGACAAAATTGGAAACGGCATAATCATCGTTCCAGCCCACGATACAGGTCTCATGAGCCACCCCGATCCCGGAATTCTGATATCCCAGGGAGCAATAAGATAAGCGCCCATCCGAACCAGTCCGGTATCCACTCTCGGCGGAATAATATCCTGCCGTAGCAGCCCCATAAGTACTAACCAATTCCTTTACCCTGGCAATACTGACAGAATCTGCCTTGTATCCTGTACGGCAAAAATCATGGATCTGTACAACAGACGAATAACGAGTGTTCTCCAATAAAGGATCCATGATATCGTAAGCATGATAAGGGGTATCCTGTTCCAGATTCATTCCTGATCCCCTTGCAAGATAGTAAGCAGTCTTATAATCCTGTCCACCGTTGCCGCCATATACTTTCATGGAATCTGTTTTTTTCAAACCATCCCCATAAGAGATATCTGAGGAATTCGTGGAATAGGTATTGTGTGCAAACCACGCCAGATGGCTCTCAGAGAGATCCAGGGATGCATCTGCTTTTACCGTGGATATCCCCGCCTTATTTTTAATGATATTTGCCTCCATTGCCGCAGTAGCCGCAAACGCCCAACAAGTATTCCATATTCCTTGATTCTTCACGGGAGTCACTGCATAGGGGCTGGTATAGCTTGCCTGCGTTGTCACTGCCGCTTTCTTGCGGGTCCACTTTTTCCAGGCTTCTTTGTCAGAAATCTGGCCGGAAGATTCCATATCCACAGGATTTCCTGCATCATCCAAATATTGGAACTGCAGAAAATTTCCTTCTGTATCTGTCTTTGCAATCTGATGCACCGGGTCCGGCACACGGACACTACCTGTTACCAATTGATTAGAATAGGATGGCACACTCCTTTCCAATCTGCCAAAACTACTGGCTGCCTGTACCTGACATACCGATTCCGTCCAATCTAAATAGGAAATTGGCGCAACGAAAAGGTTTGCGCATAATACCACTGCCAGTCCTTTGATCCAGATTTTTTTCATAGCTGCCTCCTTTCATCCTGCCCTGCGTTTTCATATATTCCTCAAACGGTGATCTGTTCTCCACTCAACTGCTTAAAAATCCTGTCATCGGCAACTCCATCGTTGTTTCACGTATTATAGTATAATTATCGTCTACAGACAAGAAGAAAATTACATTTTTATCTGGACTTTTTACTGCTGAAATTTATCTACGTTGCTAATCTTTCTCTGGGCAACCGTTACACATAGTCGTATTTGACCAAACAGGAAGTTTTCCACTATAATAATGCTATCGACCAAGAGGAGGCAATACGATGGATCACTTAACCCAGAAAACGAAACAGGAAATTCGAACTCTTTCCCGCTTTATTGGAACCCGTTATGCAAGATGGATTACTTTTGCATTGCTGATCCCAGTCTTCTTTCCTTTGTACCCTTCCTCCCAATATATTATGCTGGTCACGATACTGCTGCCACTGTTGCTACGGGCAGTCTTTCAAAAGTCCAGTACTAACATAGACCAGGAACCTGTCCTTCCCTTGATCCGGCAAAAATATCATTATTCGGATGCCAAATACCGAGCCGAGAAAAACTCTACTCCTCTGCTTTTGCTCTTTTTATGCATCTGGCAGGTCCGAATCATGCCGACTGACCTATCCCCTATTTTACGAATTTATCCCGGCTTTTTAATGATCGCCAATATTATCACTCGCTTGGGGGGAACACTGGTCTTTCGTTTCTATCTGCACTATCAGTTTACCCAGTTACATACCTTGGATGATATTTAAACAGGGTTTCTATCTTCACCAAAAACTCCGATATATCATAAGAATGTCTGAAATAGCGACAGAAGGAACTTGGTTCCCTTTGTAAATCATCGCTAGGAAAGGAGGAGCACCCGAACCCGGAAACAAAATACGTCAGAACAGATCTGAAAGATTTTCTGACAAATCGTTTGGACCTAATCAGGAGAGCGAGTATGGCTTTGACCGATAGAAAAGCCAAAGTAAATTAGATCCCGGAACATCAGATCATTCTTAAAATGACTCTTTTAAGTGGAAAAAGTATTACTGACAAGTTTGTGTCTGCGCACTGCTTGTCACAAACATTGTCCGACAATATGCATGCTGATTCCGCTTGGCAACAGCAATAGCAGTGTAGAAAAGAGGATAAATGAATATTACACATCTTTCTATCCCGGAGCAAAATTATTATGTTCCCCAGGATAAAACGAAACCGTCAAATTTTGATAGGCTATCCAGCCCTGCCCCTGAAGAAATGAGACAAAACCCGTCAGACAGTTCTGTCTCTCCTGTCGAAAAATACCAGGAGCTTTCGGGGAACCGAGAACAAATACTGCAGGAACTGGGGTTACATTACATTGATCCCAACCAATGTACCTGGTTGGAATTTCGAGAACTATGCAGCCAGGTTTTGGAACGGACAGAATATAGTGCCTGTGCACTAGAAGATCTGACAATTTCTGTTACGGATGAAACGGAAGAAAGGAATTGCCTACAACTTCTAAGCAAGTGGAGCGAACAGGAGGCAAGCCGTGGCAATATGGTTGGCTACCATATGGGATGCCGATTATACGATGCCATCTACAATTATTCTCTGGATATTCAGGGAAAAACACAATACATAGAATACGAGGGAAAAGAGGTAAAAGTATGGAATTCCATTGATAACACCTTTCTGACTTCCCCGATTCTGGGCTCTACTTTTGCCACCAGTAATGTAGGTGGTCTCCTGACATTTGACGCCAGCTATGCGGATGATTCTACTGCGGAAAATCCAATTATCCGGGTCAATGTCTGTAACGAAGACGGAATGATCCAGGAAGTGTACCGGATTGTACTGTCCCAGGTAGATCCCCGCAATGCAACCCAGTTAGAAATATTCGCCCTGTGCGCACACCGGGACAAACAGGGGATCGGCCATCCACAATACCGTTACGACGGCAGCAGCTACCAGTTCGGCAGAGATCTTGGACTATTTCCGGAAACTTCGGGCGAAGATTTCGCAAAAGTCAAGCGTGACTGGATCCAGGCATTTGACGACAAAATCAAAGAAATTGAGACATTACTGGAATCTGCCGTGATGGAACAACTCAAGCAAAAGTACAGTATTGGAAACTTTGCACTGACCAGAAAAGAATGGCAGGAATTATTGGAATGGCTCCGAGAGTATCGGTCACAAATGGACCGGACGGAGAAAGAATCCGAGGAACAGGAAGAAGAACCGGCCACTCCGATGCTGGAGGAAGGGTAAAAATAACAGGAGCAGTTATTCCATATTCTAAAAAATACTACGAGGGACACCTCCTTACACGAAGTGTCCCTCGTAAACTTTCTTATTTTCTTATATCATTTCCGTTTCACTCATCATGGAATCAATCATTTCATCGGTCTCTGCCTCAAATCCATCAAAATCAAAATCTGCCGTTTCCACAGCTCCCGCCGCTGCATTTGACGAACTACGATCGGTAGATGTTTTTTCCGCAGTACCAGTCAGACCTGATAACAAAGAGTAAGCACGATCCGAGGAGCGATCCTGAAAATATTCATAGATCTCCTCTAACGTTTGGTAAGAACGAGACTCTTTCTCAGAAGCATCCGTCACCTCTTCCATGACATCTTCAATCTTCTCCGCCATCTCCGCTGCATCTTTCCGCTCTGCAGTCAGATATGTCTGCAACACGCTGGAAAAGCTGTTGACAGAACCAATGCCGCCATAGGCTCCGCCGCCCAGACCTAAGAGGGTAGCCACATCTGAAATACTGCCCGTCCCAAAACCATTGATTCCCTGTAATCCACCGAGCGCCGACAGCAACGAATTCGTACTATTATCCGTTTGATTCCCGGAAATTGCATTCAGCATCGTACTGGTAGAATTATTATTAATCATGTATTGATAAAACAAAGTTTCATCTAACGATACGTTATTTGCCATAATCATCCTCTTTTCTGCCCCAGTCACTACTCCTGATGAAAAACGAAAGACTCTGTCAGTCTCTGTCTGTGGCATGGACTCAAATTCACTACATAGATAAGAATAAGTATACTCTAATTCACCTCATTTGTAAAGGGGCGCATCTACTTGTTGCCCTCCCATCAAAACCTTCAGCCTCTCTACTGGCAGTCCGACAACTGCAATTGCAACGAACCATATTGACGATCCAGCTCTGCGGTAAACAGGATATTCAGTTTCCAGTCTCCCTCTGCACCGGTTTTCATCCTCTCCCATTCTTCGGTTCCATATCTGGCACAAACTGCCGCTCCCAGGCAATCTTCCGCATGGAAATCCACCGCCCGGTATATATTCCCATCTTCCACAATCTGAATCTGTGCAACCTGGTTCTCTTTCCCACACATGCGTACCGAGTGAACTACCGCATCCCGCTTGGCAAAAACCGCACCCGGATTTCCTTCCCCCAGGGGTTCTAGCCATGCAAGCTGCGTAACCAGCGACTGGTCTATCTCCGACAAGTTTACCTCTTTATCAAAATATACTTTCTCCACCATATCTGCCTCTGTCAAGGTACATTGACGCAACAACGCCTGCCGCAGAGCAGCAAGTTCCGTCTTTTTCAGCGAAAAACCGGCAGCCATGGCATGACCGCCAAACTCCATCAGATGTTCTCTGCATGCCAATAACGCTTGCTGCATATGATATCCGGGAATGGATCTGCCAGAACCTTTTAAATGATCGCCGGAATCCGTAATCATATAAACTGGGCGGTAATATTTTTCCCGCAGCCTTCCCGCCACGATACCGGCTACACTCTCATGACATTCCGGCAGATACACCACCAACACCTGTGGCAGCTCTGCCGCTTCAATCTGCCTGACTGCCGCTGCTGTTTCCCGGAACGTCATATCTTTGCGGGTTTCATTTAAATGATAGAGATATTCTGCTTTCTCAAACGCCGCTCCGGGATCCGATTCCAGAAAAAGCTCCAACCCCTTGGCTGCATCTTCTAATCTTCCCGCCGCATTGATACAAGGCCCCAGGCGAAATCCAAAATCCATCGCCCGGATTTCCCGGGAAAACTCCATTTTCCGGATCAATGCCTGCAATCCCGGATTGGGAACAGTCTGAATCTGCCGTAATCCCTGTTTAACCAGCAGACGGTTTTCCCCTTGCAAGGGAACGACATCGCAGACGGTTGCAATTGCAGCAAACGGCAATAATTCATCTGCCTTCTGGTCCATTCCCCGGCTGCACAACATAGAACGAATCAGCTTATAAGCAATCCCCGCCCCACAGAGATCTCGGTAACCATAACCACACCGTCCCTGCTTGGGATCAATAACCACATCTGCCGGTGGAATCTGTTCTGCCCCATCTATAACCGGAACTTCATGATGATCCGTGATGATCACTGTCATCCCCAGTTCTTTGGCATGGCTTACCGCCTCCATTGCCGAGATACCGTTGTCACAGGTCACAATGGTATCTACCCCATCTGCCGCCGCCTGTTCCGCCATATAACTCCGTATTCCATAGCCATCCTTCTCCCGATGCGGAATCTGATAGGAAAGTTCACCGCCAAGCAGTTTTAGCCCATGGTAGAGAATAAAGGTAGACATAACACCATCCACATCATAATCACCAATAATCCGAATCCGCCGTTTCTGTTGGATTTTATCTGACAAAAGAGAAACTGCGTCTTTCAAGCCCCACATTGTATCGGCTTCTCTCTCCTGTCCCATATCGTCAAATAAATAACCATCCATATCCTGCCAGCAGTACAACCCCCGCTTCACTAAAATTTCTGCAAACACTTCCGATACCTGATACCGCTCTGCAATTTTATGTAAATCTGCATGACAGGCTTTTGTAACCCACTGTTTCATGTTTTCCTCATTTCTACATCCGTTTTTTGCATGTTATTTCTTGTGTATCTCTTCTTCCCACACCAGTAAATTTGTCTACGAAGTAACCTATCTCTCTATCTGCTATTGCCCCCGCAGAACTGCACTGTTATACTGATATTGTGAGTATATCATAAAAGGAAAGGAAGATGGAAACGAAATCATGAAATGGATACAATACAACATACAAACAACAACAGACAGCACAGAACTCCTTGGAGAACTTTTACTGGAATTTGATATTAATGGATACGAAATATCAGATCACGTTTTGCCAACAGCGGAAGAAGAAGCACGCATGTATACCGATATTCCGGCGGAATTGCCACCGGATGACGGCACCGCAACCATTACGTTTTACACGGAAGTTCCAGACAACCAGAACCGAACCTTTTATAGCACAGGTTCGTCCCTACGAGATGCCAAACTCCAGGCAGAACAGACAAACCAGAAACTGCTGCCACCGGAACAACTCGTCGCTGCCCTGTCCCACCGCATAGAAGAACAGCGCAGATATTTCCCGGTAGAAGTATCCTCAATAACCTATTCGGTGGTAGATGACACAGATTGGAAAGATAAATGGAAAGAACACTTTAAACCATTCTGGGTTGCAGACGATATTCTCATCAAGCCTTCCTGGGAACCGATACCGGAGGACTGCTCCGAAAAGGATATTATTGTACAGATTGATCCAGGTTCCTCCTTTGGTACTGGGATCCATGAGACTACCCGGCTATGCCTGTCTTCTCTGCGGAACTATCTCACGCCGGATACCACTTTGCTGGATGCTGGCTGTGGCAGTGGAATTCTGGCAATTTCCGCCCTGTTATGTGGAGCTGCCTCTGCCTTTTGTTTGGACATTGATCCAGCCGCCGTTACCGCCACAACAGAAAATGCAGCGCTGAATCAGATTGATCCAACACGGATCACAGCAGTTCATGCCAATATATTAGAGGATGGCGAACAGATCCTGACACAAGCCGGAAACACATTTGATATTGCCGTAGCAAATATCCTGGCCGACGTCATCATTCCCCTGGCCGACCATATCGGAGAATTTATGAAACCAGGCGGATTATTTATCTCGTCCGGTATTCTGGTGGAAAAAGCAAAGGCCGTACAAGACGCCATTGAACGGAATTCTTTTGAAATCCTGGAACAAAATACCATGGGCGAATGGGTTTCCTTCGTTGCCAGAAAATCCTGACCTACAGGAAACGAAGGAATCGGTACCGGCTATCATACATCATCCACCATAACAAGGCTGCCGCACCTTACGATGCGACAGCCTTTTCTCCATGCCAAAATTTATATCTTATTTCGCCGCTTTTTTCATCCCTATTCTCTTGATACTATACCACAAGGTTCCTGTGATACAGATGGAAGAATACGCACCGCAGACGATACCTGCTAACAACGGGATAGCAAAATCACGGACGGACTCCACACCCAGAATCGCTAACATGATAACCATGATCGCTGTAGTAATCGAAGTATTGATACTTCTGGTCAGGGTCTGGGTAACACTGTCATTTACCACATTTGCAATAGACTCTGCTGATTTCTTGTTACCAAGATTCTCACGGATACGGTCAAAGATTACGATCGTTGCATTGATAGAATATCCGACAATCGTCAACATACAGGCGATGAAGGTATTACCAACGGAAATCTTGGTCAAGGCATAGACTAATAAAACGACGACGACATCATGCAACAGAGCCAGTACGGCACTGCCGGCAAATACGATATCCTTAAACCGGAACCAGATATACAGCAGCATACAGATGGCTGCGATAACCACTGCCACAATAGCATCGGACTTCATTTCATCGGATACAGAGGCACTGATGTTATTATTCTCAATGTTCTTTTCCTCCACACCATACTTATCGGCCAACTGCTTATTCAGTTCGTTACGCTGTTCCTCAGATAACTCGACTGTCTTAATCGTCAAGGCATGTTCTCCTGCCACCTCTGAAATTACCACGTCATTGGATCCACTGACACCACCAAACATCTTTTCAATGTCTTTCTTCATATCCATGTCAATCTTAACGTCCTGGTCAAAGGTTACATCATAGGTTGTACCACCCAGGAAATCCAGACCATAGTTCAAAATATTTCCCTGCAAACGGGTCGTTTTATTCACAAGCAACGTTGCTACGCACGCAATCATCAGAACACCGGAAATCACAAAGAATTTCACACGGTTCTGTACAAATGGAATCTGCTTCCGCTTCCGCTCTACACCAAAGTATTTCACATCGTCTACACCCAGAACATACATGGCGTTGAGGATGACTTTAGTAATAAACAGAGCGGTAAACATGGATAAAATAATACCGATTGCCAAAGTGGTCGCAAAACCCTTAACCGTACCGGATCCTTTCGCGTACAGGACAGCTGCGGCAATCAAAGTAGTCACATTACCATCCACGATCGCAGACAATGCTTTATCAAAACCTAATTTGATGCTCTGCTTTACAGATTTCCCTGTAGCAAGTTCCTCTTTAATACGTGTAAAGATAATAACATTCGCATCCACCGCCATGCCGATATTCAATATGATACCAGCCACACCAGGCAAGGTCAGCGTAATATCCAAGCCATTGAGCGCCACTAACATGACAACCAGATAAAATACCAGCGCCAGGGATGCCGCTACACCAGGCAGACGATAAAATATAATCATGAACAGGATAACCAGCGCAAAACCAATAGCACCCGCAATCAAACTGGTACGAATAGCATCCTGACCTAACTGTGCGCCCACTACCTGAGACTGCACTGCCTTCAACTCTACTGGCAGTGCTCCAATACGGATATAGGAAGCCAGCTCTGTTGCCTCATCATAGGTCTCAAATCCACCGGAAATCTGTGCCTCTCCATTAGTAATCTCACTTTGAACCCTCGGACTGGAAATCACTTTACCATCATAGATAATATGGATTGCCTTTTTGGAAGGAGCTGCATCTGCAGTCGCTTTGGCAAATTTTTTGGTTCCTTTGGACTTTAATTTCAAAGAAACCACATACTCTTTATTTTTCGTGTTCTCATCCTGTGTCTGTCCGGCTTCGGCATCCTTGATATCCTTTCCGGTCAGAATCACCTTAGAGTAAACCGGTTTCCCGTCATCATCATACGTCAGATCATCCTGAGCCACAAAATCCAGGGAACCCTCTTTTCCTAAATCAGCCAAAACTTCCTCTGCATCAGATACACCAGGAATATCTATCTCGATCCTTCCCTTTTCATCTGTGACTACAGAAGAATCCGTACTGTGTACTTCTGCACGTTTCTGCATCATGGTAACGGTATCTGCCAGTTCCTCACTCGTTGGCTTGTCCCCTACCACATCGTAGGTAATACTGACACCGCCCGCCAGATCCAAACCTAGTTTGATATTTCTTGCACTACCTCTGTGTGCCTTGGTAAAACCTACCAATGTCGTATAAGCACAGAGAGCGATAATTGCAAAAATCACAAACAGATGCAATATCCCTTTTTTCTTGTTCATCATCTTTGTTTTCTCCTTTATATAAAACTTTGGGGTATTGGTATTTTTGAGATACCACACCAAATGGTATTATAACATAAGAAAGGAAACCTTTGCAAGATTTTTCTTGTCTTTGCTTATTTCTTATTGTTCTCCTTGTTTCCGCTATCCTCAAATGATATAATCAGACAAGAAACACATACTTTATAGAACATTACAAACTTAAGTAATATATGATTAAAATAGAACATGTCTAGTACAGCGAGACATAACGAGGTGGTTTTATGCAATTACCCCATTCTGATGAATTGGCAATTCAATCTCTCAGCCGTTTATTTGATAAGACCAGTGAATGTTACAAGTTCTTTTGGTTTCAAGCAATCGTTACCAAAATCCTGGAAGGCAAAGACATTGTAACATACGAGGAACTGATTAATGAAATGATCGCAGATGCCTGGTATATGGTAACAGAATATCATTTGAATTTAGGGCCGAAAGATACTTTGGAACACTTGATTGAATACATAAGCAAGATGAGTAAGATAAAACCCTCAGAAAAGAAAACGGTAGTGCTTGAATATTTGAAACACTGCAATGATCCTATCGTGACGCAAAAAAAACGAGTCCTGACATATCACGTTCCCTATCGTTTACAGGCACCCTTTATGGAATCTATGAAAGGAAAAGCATGGAATGGATCAGAGCGAAGTTTGATAGCCAAAATTAATCAAGAGAAACGGCTCATGTATTATTTTACTGCTTTCCATGGAATGAATACGGCAATCTGTATCCAACCAGAATGGAGTGCTTATATTCTAAAAAACCAAGAAATCATAAAAGGATGGCTACAATATAATATGATTATTTATCTGCAAAGGCGCAATCCCAGTGTACCTGGAATTGCGGATAAACTACAGCCTCCTACCGAACGCAAATTGGATAAAGTTCAAAAATATTGGAAACTTCTAATACAAATGACGGCAGTGCGAGAAATCTATGGAAATGAAAGGATAACCGAGCATAATATGTCCATTGATCATTTTGTTCCCTGGTCTTATGTGGCACATGATGAATTCTGGAATCTCCATCCCACCATACGGGAAATAAACAGTAGTAAAAGCAATCATTTACCAGACTGGGATTTATATTTTTCAAAACTATGCCATCTCGAATATCTCTCTTATCAGATGATGAATACGCATGAAGTGTTAAAAGCTGCTTTTGAAAAATGCGCCATAGATCATTTAAATAATCGTGAAATTCAAAGACGAATTTATCGACAAGGTCTATCGTTTACAGAGTTTTCAAATGGTTTGGAGGAAATCCTCCAACCTGTGTATCAGTCGGCAAAAAACTGCGGATTTGATCATTGGGTTTATTTGGAAAAGGATTCTTCTTTATAACAATTACTAAACCATAATATGAAAAAAATATAAATAAAAATTTGATTAGGAGGGAAACCCAAATGTTTATTTCTGTTTTTGGAAAAAAAATTTATTATGAAATGTATGGGGCTGAACACAGCGATACTCTACTTTATCTTCATGGAGGACCAGGAGCAAGCTGCCTTGATTTTGTAAACCAAGCAAAAGCCCTAAGTAGCAAAATGAGGATTATTATTTTTGATCAATTAGGTGTTCTCCGTTCTGATGCCATTGCCGAAGATGAAGATTACAGTATGGAATATCAAGTCGAAATGCTTGAAGAAATGCGAAAAATTTTTGATATTAAAAAATGGAGTATCCTTGGACATTCCTATGGTGGTATGCTTGCAGTTTTGTATGCAAATCGTTATCCTAATTCCATCTGTAAGGTAATTTTGGAATGTCCTTCTTTATTGTTTGAAGATTCGTGTAAATCAATAGCAGAATACTTAAGTGAGCATATCAAAAGCCTTAATAATCAGGCAGCAAGCGAACTTTATGATAAGATCAAAACCACAAATGATGAGTTTGGACAGGAATCCGTATACGATATCTTAACCCTGCTCAACTATGTCACTGATCCAAAACTGCGAAATTATCTGCATGGCATTTCTTTTCAGGAATACCAGAAAAACATGGACACCAATGGAATCACGGAAGAAATGTGGGCGAAAGCAAATGGGCATTTGACGAAACTCTTGGAAATACAACCAACACAAAATAATTCTCTCACAGAAAGAATAACCATGTTAGATAATTTTTTGCCTATAATCTCAAAAATACCCCTTCCTATCCTACTGATCAACGGGAAATATGATCCTGTTTGCACCATGTATCAAACGAAGTACATGATAGACAATACGCCAAATGTGACACAGGTAGTTTTTGAAAATAGCGGACATTTTCCAAGAATAGAAGAAGCAATGAAGTTTACTGATGTCATTTTTGATTTTATATAAATGCATTGCACGCTAACCCTACTTGAAATTATATTTCATTCGGATATCTTTATGCATAAAAAATCGGGTTAAACTGCTTACACATGTTTAACCCGATTTCATTCTCGCTTACATAAAACGTTTCATCACTCTATCCACTTCCTGCGGGTCATTAAAAAATTTTAATATCCAACCAGCAATATGAACACAGATGCGATGAAAATAAATAAACATAAATATGAAAGCTACTCCAAATAGTATCCCGGTCCATAATCTTCGCAAATTATTGCTTTCATATTTCGTCAGCCTTTGTGTAAATCCATCCACGATTAATGGAAGCATCATAACAAACACAACCCAAAAATCAAGACAGCCATAACAGATCGCAATAATAATCCCAATCAACATGCCAATCAACTCTCCGGTACAGCGTGCACAAATTGGAAACTGCTTGCCGCGAAAATAGAAAGAACGGTCCGGTCTTGCATGGCATCCAAAAAGAATTTGCAAAAATCTACCAATCTGCTTAGCCAAGCGCTATCGCTCCTGCTCCAATGATGACAACCATTATAATGTAATATAAAACACCTAAAATAACAGATACAAGTGCACCGATTCCAGCAGCCTTAGCAGTCCTCGGCTTTGAATCCTTCCATACAAGGAATAGAACTAGACCTACGATCGGGATACAACATCCAAGTAACCCCCATAAAAAGCCACCATTATCTACTTCATTTGTATAGTTATCCATTTTTTGTATTCTCCTTCCTCATTTTATCTTCTTTCTAAAATATTCATAAAACATCTCTCATAGAATATTTTAGAAAAATTAATTTTATTAAATTTTTATAAAATTTAGCGCGTTAAAATTTTCTTTATATTATCAAAAAATCCCTTATGTGTCAACATATTTTTACCTTAACAGTGGGAACTGTTTTACCTCCCTTACCAGAACCTCATACGCTTCTTTCCATAAGGGAAAAGGAAGAGGCTACTCCCTGTGAATATCCTCACTCAACTTTCTTTTTATTTCACCAATCAATGTAATATCGGCAGGCAACCACTGTACTATATCAAGCGTATCCTTAGTTAACCATTTAGCTGCTTCAGCCTCTTTCAGTACAAGTTCTCCTGAAACCACTTCACACCAGAAGCAATCCATCGATAAATGAAAGTTCGGATAGTCATACTCAATAGTATCAATTAACTCTCCAACCGCAATATCGACATCCAATTCTTCTTTTATTTCCCTTATAAGCGCCTGCTGTGGTGTTTCACCTTCTTCTATCTTTCCGCCTGGGAACTCCCACTGGCCTTTGAACTCACCATATCCTCTTGCAGTAGCAAATATCTGTTTCTTTTCATTGATAGAATCACAAATCACTGCCGCCACTACTCTAATTGTTTTCATATATTTTCTTCTTTCTGTATTTAATATCCAAACATTAAAAGTAATTATTCTAATGTAATAATGATTCCAACACTCTAAGATTTCTCTTACAAACGTCCATCAAACAAACAGAACAAAAATTCTTCCTTGTTTGAGTTCAAGATTTCGAACGAGCTTAGCGAGTTTCGCAATTATTATTAAATAATTTCAACTTCACCATTATCCTGTATCAATGCAAACTTTATTCCTAAGTTCTTTATCTGCATAAGTTCCGACCATCTTTCAGCGAGTTCTTTTGATTTATCAGTATATGGAACCGCAACCATAGGAATAACTCCATCGTCCAAGTTGCACCCTGTCATTAACTGACCTATCGCTTCTCTCATAAGCGGATATTCCTGGCCACGCTTATTATTTTTCCCTTTCTTACATTCAGCAAGAATAATACTGCCATCTAAACACTTAATATTTACATCCCCAATTCCTGGTGTACTTGAAATAATAATATTACTATCGTATCCCACTAGCGAGTATTCTCCCTGCCACCTTTTAAATTCTCTATTATTTATTACTAAACCGACATCATTTAGTAATCTAAAAATATCACAGTGAACTGTATTTCCAGTCTTTACATGCGCTCCATCTATTGAAACCTTAACATTTTCTTTCGTCAGGCCATTCGTTATAAAATACACTGCCAATCTAATAATAACTTCTGCTTCCGTCATTGTACATCTTCTTTTTAATTTTTCCCGTATTTATAATTCTTCATAACCTACTGCTTTTAATAAATCATAAGTTTTTTGAAATTCTGTAAGAGACGGTACAAAAATAATCATTCCATCTCGACCTCTTGTTAGAAGAACTCTATATGTATTTATTCTATAATTTCTTGCAGCATTACGAGGGATATATTCTCTACCATTAAACTGCGCCTTCAATTGCCATGAATTGCCATCCCAAAGAAAATCTCGATCCCAGCATACTATTGGTATATCTATTTCTAGCCCCTGACATCCAAACTCAGTGACAGGCTTTTCCAGCCAGCAACAGGATAAATGATGCGGATCATTTTTAGGCGAATTAAACCATTTAGCCGGATAAGTTCTTGTTTGTACCGTATTGGAATATGTGTTATTTACCCCATAATTCGGAAGCACAAATGACTGAGAGGATGCCAGCAAACCATACTTTTTATCATCATCTTTCTTATAATGATTCCTGCAAAAATCCTTTGCTTTATCCAGTTCTTTTGTAATATATATCGGATACAGTGCCTTGCATTTATCATATAACAATTTCGCTGTTGATATATCACCAGAAATCAATGCATTGATTGAATTGCTTAAATTAGACGCACAGTTTGATCTTAACGAACTACCAAGCGTCAATTTGCCTCTTAATGGATCACTTATTATCTTACACTCGGAATAATACTCATCCATATTCGGTGGACATAAAACTTCCCATTCCCATTTTGATTTTTTTATAGCCTTCTTCCAGAGTTCAAGCCCATTTTCCTCTCCTGCATTAATCTCCTGACCATCCCCTACAAGCACCAACAAGAAACACCAATCAACTCTATTATCAATAAGTTCTATCATAAGGGCTGCCTCTGACATTTCAGGCCTTTTTTTCTTTTTCTTTTCACGTTGAGCTGCAGTCCATGTTCTTTGACCTTCGTCAAAGATACAAACATTGAAATCAAAATCCTTTGCTCCATCATCAGTATACTGATCTAAATAAACATGAATATTCTTAACAAAAGTATCTGAATCCAACGCATCCTGAAGCACTGCAACCAAAGGCCCATTACCAGACATATATGCAGACTTCGTGTTAAGCTCAGCATTATATGCACCATATGCAAGATCAATTCCTAACAAAGTCTTTCCAGCGCCTGGAACACCATTAACTAATGCAAGAACATGTTTCTTTTCCTTTTGTGCTATTCTCACCTGATTTTCTAAGCACCTTTCAGCATCATATATTCCTGCCTTACGAACTTTCTCATATACAGGAAGTTCGATTTTATCTTTCTTTGCCTTAGCAGCTTCCATTATAGTTGGTAATGTTTATTATGTTGCATTGATCCACTTATCTTTATCTGGCAATGGCTTTAAATCCGTCATCACACTTGCAATCGCTTCTGCTATATGGCCTTTTGAAACAACAGTGGTAATCCCCTCCTTGTGTGTTTCAATATCACTCGTATAGGTAAGCACTAACATGGGTGTAATTACTTTCATATTTTGGGATTCACTATGATACAAATACAAGTTACGAGCATATTCCTCCGTTTGTACTCTATCATCTAAAAGTGGACTATCTTTTCGTTTGAATTCCAGAATTGCAATCTTATCATCAGATACAATTAAAACATCAGGTCGCTTATGAGAAGTATATCTAAGCACATATTCAAATATAATATGTACGTCGGGATTCTCAATAGCAAATGTAGCCAACTCTTCTCTCAACACCTCAAAGCAATCAACCCAAGAAGCATTTTGAGATTCTCCGGCTTCTTCGTTACATATTTCATTAATTCCATCTCTCATCTGACGCATCCATGATTCAAAATCTATTCTCATAAAATTTGATAATACATCTGCATAACAATACTTTTTCATGCAATCCCCCATTATGCCCATTATTGAGCTTGTATTTTCCATAATTTGCAATGCCTTTTCCCGTTGTTTATTCCCACATATTTGCAGATTACAGAGCACGTTCCCACTTTGCCTGGTTAATTTCGTGTCAGTTCATTATACTGCGCATCGTATGCTTCTTTTATAATTTTATCATCTATTAACATATCAGTCAATTTCTTTCTTTTGGATTCCATAGAACCCTGACGTGAAATCCAACTGTACCATTTTCCCTGCCAGTCGGAAACTCATTCCACACATTCTGATAAATCTGTTCATATGTGACAACCCTTCCTTTATTGGCTACAACCATACAAAGAATATCAAACTCTTTTGTAGTCAGGCGAGTTTCATCAGAATGATTATAAATCTTTCTGCGTTCCAAGCGGATTTCAAGGCCGGGAAGTGTTAATTTAGACTCATCTTTTTCTTCGCCCATTTCTGCATACTTTTAGCAGATGAATCTGTCAAATCCTTACCTTTCACTACTTTAGCACCCTTTGCCGCTGCCTTAA